>DASPWZ010000054.1:0-9765 GCA_035637535.1 Candidatus Dormiibacterota bacterium | reverse complement strand
GTTCTCCATGTAGCCCTTCCAAGTCAAACCAGCAGACTCAAGCCTATCAACGAGATTAGGCCCGCTGAAAGGCCAGGGACAGCCCGTAGAGCTGCAGTTATCCGTCGTTCCCCCTATCATCGCGATATAGTCAGCCTGGCTATAGTGAGTCACACCGAGATACTGCGAGCCGATAGCGTAGCTGTTAGCCAGACCGGCCATGTAGGTAGCACCCATGGTCGTAAGACATGGGGGTGGGCTGTCACCACAGACATCATAGATTCCATGATCTTCCATAATCACAACCACGATATGATCGAAGTATGTGCCGGACGGAGGAGCAGCCTGAGTTGATGGACGGGCTGGCCTTACCATCTGCGGGACGCTGGCGATGCTCAAGCTCATCGTCAGCGCTAGTAGAACCAGTGAAAGGATGAGAGTGTCGCGCTTGCTTTTCAAGAGCACAAGCTACCTCGATGTTTCTCCCCCTAGCGGCGATGACAAGAAATCCATGACATTGATAGGAACAGACATGAGCGTTGAACTAACGCCTACTTGAAGGAGCGAATACTTGAGCGGCGTGTCTACAACTGTTGAAGATTGAGTGGCTAGGCTACTTTCTCACACTTTTGCCACCAAAAGTGTGCGCTTCAAACACACGCCACCAAGCTACAAAGTATATAGAAATCTATCTCGGATAGTTGCAGACAGGTTTAACACTCGCCCAGTGCGAGACACGGCCTAAGGACCGTCGAAGCTTTAGGCTTCCGGAAAAACAACGGCATGCCTCTGCCGACAAGCTCAACATCTCCTATGAAGCTGTACTTTCTCAGCCAGGACACCTCGGCGATACTTAATCGGCGCTGGCCAAATGACCTCTCGATGCGTATCGATCTCTTGACCGAGAGCGACGCAAGAAAGTTGTGACGATTCCCGCACCGAAAACTGCGGAACCTGTTAGGAGAACATACTGATGAAGACCTTGTTATACGCCATGAATTCTTGGCGCTCAAGTTGAAACGTTGCGCCCATTACCGCTCCCTTTGTTCCGGCGTTCCTTCTCCGGAGCGAGTCATGCTCCGACCTTTGATTTCTTGAAGATCTAGACGTAGAAACTTACCGCCTCTTCGGCTTGATCCTTGAACATCAAAAAGGTCGTGATTTCTTGCTTGTTTCTTGCCATCGATAAATCGGAAGGCTTCTCGGCCGAGATATGCTGGTTTTCAGCTTTTCTCTTGCTCGAGAACTATCATCAATCTGTCGGGATCGGCAAGAACCCTCCCGATGCACCGGAAACAGTTCTACGGGGTGATGACTCTGGTTGGGAGGACCTCCCGAAAAATCTGGAGCGCATCTGCGGCGTATTCTCGGAGAATCGTCTCCCTGGTCTGGGTTTGTCTTCTGGGCTTGAAATACATGCCCAAGGGTACTGCATAGAATCTGATCGCTACCTTACGGTCTGGGCTCTGCCAATAATTCATCTCAAAGTTGTATACTTGGAATATTTCCTTCTGCCTCTTCATCACTATCCGTACGAAGAAGTCGCGCTTTCGATATTCGAACTTATCGGCCTTCATCACTAGTGAAGTAACGGCATCATGTGGAACTGTCAAGTTCCGACTATCCGCCGTAAGTGTTTGTAGACTTGTTTCTTCGTAGTCTTCGAGTGCCTTCGGTATCACATCCGTTACAAGCGCGGTTCCGATCCTCATCTCTTGCCGGAGCACAAAGCTGCTCCTGGTCTTCTCTTGACGAATGAAGATTGATCGCTGATCAGTCACCAGAATGGAGTACTCTTTCGGATATTCTTCGTCCGGTACAATCACCCTATGGATCAGCGCCAGCCTTCTCTCAGGAACCACGTTAGACCCCTTAGCGGCTTGGGACAGCATTGCTATCTATCCTGGGTGTGTGAAACTCTTCGTATAACTGCCGCGCACAATTGGTACACTCGCAACGAGACCAACTATCGTTACTACATTCGATTCGAATACGTCCAATAAACGACCGCGTTATTAGACAGAACCTCAGATGCTTGGACCACAACCATGTTTGTTGGACACTTTGCAATCGCGTTTCTTCTCTGGAGGTTGTTCCCACAGGTCCCACTGCCAGTCGTTCTGATAGCGGTCAGCTTCCCAGACCTACTCTGGTCGTTACTAGTTCCGGCTGGAATAGAGAAGGTGAGAATCAACCCGGACAGCCCCCTTCAGAAGTTTATCGTCTTCGAGAAGTTTCCCTATTCCCATTCCCTCGTCTTCGGTAGTGCCCTGTCGCTTCCTATCGGCCTTCTGATTGCCGGGGTCCTGAATAATCCGGTAATCGTTCCGGTGTTCGTCGCGGGATCGGCTTCCCACTGGTTACTAGACACAATTGTGCACCTGAAGGATTTACCCGTCCTTGGCTTCGATGGGGACCGAAAGGTGGGGGCTGGATTGTGGAAGAGAGGCCAGCTCGCGTTCGCCGTAGAATACGCCTTCTACGCGATTGTTACTACACTTGCTCTATCGGGATTTCCACTAGTATATGCCCTGATTATCGGGGGAGTCTTTCATGCGATAAATCTCCCGTCCTTCTTAGGGTCCAACAGAAAGAACAGTGTGAAATCCTCGAACGGCTACGCAATTCTCGCGCTGTTCGGATTCGGGACCTTCATATTAGTAGCCTCCCTAGCAATATGAACCGGTGAATAGGACAGGAATGCCGAGAAGGTCCCGGTAAAACTTGAAGGCACGAGACAGATCCCGCACGGGAATGAAGATATGACCTTCTTGAACAGTGATCGGTTTGGAATGCATTTATTCTTTTCCTACCCTAGTTGCTCTCTACTTGTTGCTTCCAGATCAGATGGCTATCGCCAAACTCATGCCAGAGATAGCGATGCTCGACCGCCTCCGCGTAGGCCTTCCTCACGTGGTCAATGCTCATGAGAGTGCTCAGCATCGCAAGATGGCTCGTAACCGGATCATGCAACCCTGTAAGAAGCCCGTCTACAACATGCACACCAGTACCTGGATGAACGTAGAGGCTCGTGCTTCCGGCACACGCCCGGACCATGCTTCCGTTCCAGGCCGTTTCGAGGGCTCGCACAACCGTTGTTCCGACCGCGACGACTCTGCCTCCCCGAGCACGGGTAGCATTAACGGCATTTGCGGTCGCGGCTGGGACATGGAATGTTTCTGGATAGAGTGCTTGATGCTCGACAATCTCGTCTTCGATCTCAAGACTTGAGACTCCAGTGTGTAGAGTCAATCCCGTAATTCCGATTCCTTGTGCGACCAGCGTGTTGTGGACTCGAGATGTGATTGGCCTGGCGGCGCTGGGCATCTCAGCGCTCCCGGGAAATATAGAGAACAGTGTCTGGTAAGCTTCCATAGGGTAGACTGGAGCATAGCTGTAGTGGATCGGTTCTCCATACTTCGCCATCAGGCTTGTCGCTGGGATGCTGAACTGCGTGAGCCAGAGCCTGGGGATTCCGGGATAGGATTTCAAGAGTTTCGCGGTCGCATCACCAATCTGCAATGTCTCTCCCTCTTCTAATGGAAGGGGTCCCGGTCTTGATACGCTCCATCTCGGTTCGGCGATCCAGAGGTTGTCAGAGAACCGGGTTGAGAGGTTGAGACGGATGTTGCCTAGTTGACTGGTTGCTGGAAGACTTGCGGGGAGCGTGGCGCTCTCGTTCACGACGAGCAGGTCTCCTTGTTTCAGGAGAGTCGGTAGATCTGTGAAGACATGGTGGCTATTGTTGCCTTCTGGCCAGGTGACCATCAGGCGGACCTCGTCGCGTGATTGTCCATGCATTTCGGGGGGCTGGCTTGCGAAGAGTTCTGTCGGACGTTCGAAGGACAGTTCTTCTCGTTTCATTATGCTGGGATCTCCCAGAGGGCCCCTTGCGCTTCGTACCGCATGCCGGATACTGTCCGTGGGTCTTGGTGGATCAACCATGCCCAGAAGGGTAGAGTAACCTCTGGGAGAGGGCGATCTGAGATGTCTTCATCGGGGAATGCTTCTTGGTGCATCTGTGTACGCATGTCGCCAGGATCGACTGCCACGACTGAGATTCCGAGTGGTTTGAGTTCAGCCGCTAACGTTTTCGAGACAAGGTCCAGTCCTGCTTTGCTGGACCCGTAGATTCCCCACCTTTCATAGCCGGCTTCGCCAGCATCACTGGTAATGTTGATCACTAGCCCGTGGGATTGTTGAAGCTGTGGAAGAGCCTGTTGAATCAATGCCAGAGGACTGACGAGGTTAGTCTCAAGCGTCTGACGGAAACGGTCCAGTGATGCTCTAGCGAGTTCTGGACGAGGGGTCTCGCCAAGATCTGAAGCATTGTTTACCAACAAGAAGACACCGCCCATCAGATTTGTCTCCTGCAACAAACGGGTCCTATGATTTGGATCGTTGATATCACCGGTGATGGCGCTGACTTTAGCTCCCATTGCCCGGAGGGATGCGGCAGCGTCATGGAGCTCTTCCTCTGTTCGAGAAGTGATCACAATATCATAGCCCTGGCCTGATAGGAAGGTTGCTAATACTCTGCCGAGTCCTCTTCCACCGCCCGTGATTAGCGCGACCTTACTCAGCTGTTATTCCTCTCTTTTGGTGTAATCAGGAATCGGCATACGTTCGCGCCATCCACAACTCGGTGAGTCGTCTCGACGTTTGCGTCCAAGACTTTTCGGAACATCTCATTCTCGACTGTGCATGCTTCCCAGTAGTTTTCGGCGATGGCGATGATGGGACAGTTGTGTTCTAGAATCTCGAACTTGGAAAACCCGTGCTTCTTGTCTTCGGCTATGTAGCCCTCCTGGTCCCGGAGTTGGGCAAGTTGGCGGACACGACCAGCCAACGTTTCTGCATTGACGTGTTCCTTGTAGCCTGGGAGTGTTTCTGATTGCCGGCGGCGCAAAACGTCCTCGACAGCTTTTCGTCCAAGCTTTTCTTCGATGTAGGCTAGAGCTGCACAAGTCACGCCGACGTAGGCTTTCGGGAAGAGGCTTGACGCTTTGGGAGCCAATTGTAGTCCGTGTCGTGGTCGGCCTTTTGCTCCTCTCAGTGTGACACGTTGTATCATTCCTTGATCCTCCAATTCCTGGATGTGCTTGTGCACGGCCATTTTCGAAATGTGAAGGTGTTCGGCTAGACTCTGTAGGTCGGACTGGCCTTCGCGTTTGACGACGAGCAGGATCTCTCGCTTTGTAGAGCCGAATGTTGTGGAAGAGGCTAGAGGATAAGCCGGGAGCTCTTGAGGTTCCATAGAACTGATTGAGGCGCTGAGCTTATTTCAACTTGTGGGTTTACAAAGTTTCGAAAGGCCTATGACGCGACACCGCCCTACGAACTGGTCAAAGACAGCATATCCTCGACCAGTTCTTTCGGCTTCGTAATCATCGGCCAGTGGCCCGTGTCCATGATCTTGTAGGGACCCTCGAGCTTTCCCCACTTTCCTGCCACAATCTCATCTACTGGATCGCCGCTGCCAGTACAGAAAATGTACGCGCTCTTTACAGCGTCAAACTTCTCTGACAGACTAATCGGATCGGCTGCGTGTCTGACCGGCCACGGGGTCGCCTTAGCCAACATCCACTCCCGGTCCGTGCCTTGCACGTCCTTCCCAATCATCTCGATAATCTTCTCGGAGAACGGTACCTCCCAGCTTCCGGGCGGTCGAGGAAATTCACTTGGGTTGAAGGCGGCCTGGGGGCCACGGATCTTCTCGGGCCGAGCAGCGTCCAGGTAGAGAATCATCTTGACTTTCTTGTGCGCCCGATCTGCGACAGGTGCGACAACCTTCCCGGCGAAACTATGCCCAACCAGTACGATATCGTCAAGGTCGTTATACTCGATAATGCTCATCACATCTTGAATTGCGGTTTCCATACCGACGTCCTTCGAAGCGAGATGGACCCTGTTTCCCGTTCCCGTTAGAGTCACGGGATAAACTCGGTGACCTTTTTCCTGCAGTAAGGGTGTGACTTTCTTCCAGACCCAACCTCCAAGCCAAGCTCCTGGAACGAGAACGAATGTCGACAAATCGATCCGCCTGAATTGGGTCGATTTATCCTATTAGGATTTTAGAGGTTTCTAAGTTGCGGAGGCGTTTCCTTCTTTGAGCCCCTAGTTCTGGGATCTCCTGCCGTAGTATTCTTTTACTAGGTCTTGAAACGACGGAAGCGGCTTCAGCCTCGTGGCTTTTAGCGACAGCGCATGATACTTCAATCCGTAGCGCAAGAATGCCAACAGTACGTACGCCGCGTCTTCTCCACGAGGAGTTAACAAGTACGTGATTCGGTCCGACCTTACTGTCCTTTCAATCAAGCCTTCTTTCTGCATATTTCGAAGACGCCGCGAGAGCACTCGAGGTGTAAGGCCAGGATTATTCCTCAAGATCTGACCAAACCTCTCCAGTCTGAGAAATCCAATATCTCTCAGAATTAGCAGGGTCCACTTCGAACCTAGCGCCTTGACACTTCCTCGCACGGGATCCTGTTGATACAGGAGCTTGGGGCTCATCTTCACTTCTCTAGATTTGGACCGTGCCAAAACAATTCAGTATCCTTCTGGACCCTAGCAGGCATATTAGTATCCTTTGGATAGTTTATCTCGATGAGGAAAAGTTGGTACAAACAACCGCGTCACAGAGCGATGTCGCTCTGAAATACTTCGATCATTGGTCGAAGAAGGAGTACGAGGCAAGCGCACGATACCTTGACGAACACCTCTCATTCACGGGTCCCATAGACAAGTTCGACAATGCTCAGGACTACGTTCAGTCGATCCGACGCCTCGCCCAGATAGTCACCGGGGTACACAGGAGGAAGACGTTCGTCGAAGGCAACGACGTCTGTTTCGTGTACGACCTTGCAACCAACACACCCGCCGGGACTGTTCCCTGCGCCGAATGGATTCATGCAGAAAACGGCAAGGTCAAGTCGATACAGGTCTTCTTCGACGCAAGACCGTTCGCGGCCATGTTCGCCCACAAATAGCTAACCGAAAATAAGTTAATCCCCTGCTCTCCCACTTTTTTTGGACATGTCACGACCGATGAACAGCGGAAACGATTCAAGGAGATCTAGAACGCCAGGAGCGATGGCGTTCACAGAGCTCGCAAGCACGAACCTAAGCGAGACCAGAAAATTCCTCGAAGATACCTTCGGTTGGAGGTTCGACTCTGTTCAGATGCCTACGGGCCAGTACCTTACATTCCAGAACCCCGCAGGGATGACCGTCGGCATAAGATCAGCTCAAAAATCTGAGATTCCTGGAAGCACAAACTACGTTCTCGTTAAAGATCTCGATGAGGCAGAGAGGAAGGTTCGAAAGAAGGGCGGCCAGATAGTTCTCCCGCGAACCGACATCCCCGGAATGGGCAGCTTCTTCTGGTTCAAGATCCCGTCTGGACCAGTAATGGCCTGCTGGCAGGATACGAAAGAACCCTAGTCTACTTCGAGAAACCCTACTTCGAACTGAAGGATTATTCAAACAAATACCTCTACTACGCTCATTGCTCGGCCAAAATAGCAAACTCTCTACGGCTCGTGTCCCATCGGTATCGAGCTCAGAGAGAGGTCAAAGGCTCCGAGGCCGGGTCGATAAATGAGAAAAAGAGGGGGATTGGTCCTTGTCAGGTTTGGCTGCTCTGCCCTATTTCGAAAGCTGTACGCAGCGTCCAAGGAGGAAGCTGTCTGACACTACGTTGCCCTTGCCGTCAGTGAACTGGAGGAATATCCATGGGTTACCGCCGACGCCGCCTAGAGATGGTTGTTTAGCGAACGATATTGTCTGGCCAGCAGGGATGAGGACTACGCTGACAGTGGTTGACTGGGTGTTCTCGTGGACTAGGTTCACGGAATTGGCGAAGATGAGGTTAGCCTTGATTCCCGAAAGTGCCAGCTGTCCGGAGAGGCTGATGTGAGAGCCGGTGTTGCTGCAGTCTACCGCTGACACTTGAGCGATTGCTGTCGATGGAATGCTAAAGTCTGCACTAGAGGTGAAGAGCCCCTGTACACACCTTCCGAGGAAGGTCGTGCCGGTCAGCGGGTTGTTGTTGCCATCCAGGATCTGCAGCCAGATGTACGGGTTACCGCCGACGCCGCCGAGGACGGGCTGCTTGGGAATCTGAATGCTCTGGCCTTGCGGAATGACTGTTGCGCTAGCGGTCGACTCTACGGTATGCGTGTGTGTTCCGATAACGTTGTTCTCGAATAGGAGTTTAACTCCCACACCGCCTAGAGACAATGCTCCCTGCAGAGTGATCGTTGGGCCGGGAGAATTGCTGCAGCCTGAAGTGGATATCGATGTCTGGACATTGACTGGAGTCTCGAAAGTCGTGCTGACGGTCGTTGTTGCGTGAGCTACTGAGACCAAGCCGAGGCAGAGGAGGACTAGTGATGCTCCGAATAGTTTCTTCATACGATTTTCGCATGCTCGGTATCTGATTCTGTTATTTCATCCAACATCTTTGAACATCCGTCGGAGGAACACAAGAGACGCCGTACAAAACATGAAAGAACACAAATGAAGCCCTCCCAAGCGATCAAATCATATCCATAGATAACTGAGGCTTTCATTAGGGCGAATCCGGGGCCATTTACGCCGAGGTCATCTCGATGCCCGAACTGAAGAAGGTGTGAGTCTGGATTTTCTTCTACAACTCGTCCCGTTTTCTCGCAGGCGAATGCGAGTCGCGATGGCGGTTTTTCCGTTCTATAAGTTGCTCGATTTTGACGGGAAGCTCAAGTGAAATCGCGAGTTTCTAGAGTAGGACATAGTATCGGAAAGGCTTACAGTCTGCTTGTAGCCCTGATCTTACTGGATGAGCACTCTCATGACTCTCGCGCGGCCGATCCTTCTCTACGACAATGATTGTGGAATCTGCTCCCGGTTCGCCCATATCGCGGGAAGAACCTCGAAAGGCTGGATCGATACTGTGGGCTTATTCACAAGGCGCGGAATGAGAATCAAGTCGGACTTCTTCAGTCCGAGGGATCGTCCTGACGAGAATTTCTGGCTCCTGGTGGGAGACGTCGGCTATGGGGGAAGAAGCGGTCTACTCCCGCTGGCACGAGAGATTGTTAGAGGTCTAGTAATATGACCGAGAGAGAAGGAGAATCGTGCAGTCGACCCAAGAACGCTGTCAGCAGAATACTCAGCACTCTTCGTCGGGGCAGAGTGGTTAGGCGAAAGCCACGAGGGGTTGCCGTTCAGCCACCTCAACAATAACCTTCTCCACCTTCATATGATGAATACGACGATGAACCGTCAAGAGAACAAGACACTCCCTACAGACATGAACAGTACGATGATCCGCCTGTAATTCCACAACCTCAGTCTCAGGCCGAACCTCAAACCTAAAACCACAAATTACAGCCAAAACAAACTCGTCCTCGATTTTCTAACAGGCCTAGTCTGCCCTAAAGAGTTGAAGACGTATCGATGGTCACATCATCGACTCGGGATAATTCGAGACCCTTCGCAGATTCAGTATCGAGGTGGCAAACTATGAATCGAGCTTATCACGCAACAAAGAGCCTAAAATCAGTCCTGATCGTCAAAACCGAGTAACTGAATCGAGATTGACTTTTCGCTCTGACCGGAGAAATTATCTCGTCAAGCTTGACGACCTTGCCTTGACTTGGCAGGTGAGCAGTGATTCGTGAGAGTGCAAAAACGCTGCCCGATTGGACAAGAACTATGGGCACGAGTCGTCCACCTTGGTGTCAATATTTCCCACGTTATCTGGGCAAAAGCAGCAACGACTCCTCTGGCACGCTGGAAAGACAC
>DASPWZ010000053.1:0-14094 GCA_035637535.1 Candidatus Dormiibacterota bacterium | reverse complement strand
ACTCCACACAACATCTACCAGACAGTCAAAGAAATCCGCGAGATCAGCGACGTACGCACAACCGACACTCATACCGGATTCGACGGTATGCAGCCGAGCAAGAAGCTCGAGAGCCAAATGGCCCTTGGGTTTTCTCTATTGAACGTACAGCACACCTCAGTCGAGAATACCATTAAGCAGCTCAGTAACATCCCAGGCTTCGTAGAAGCATGCACCGTACCCGGACAGTTCGACATAGTCGCACTCTGGCAAGCAAGAACCTCTGAAGACATCGTGAAGAATTCCTTTGAGAAGGTAACTAATCTCCAAGGCCTCTTCAGCAGCGAGACACTTCTCGCTCATCTACCGTTCTTCAACGCGTAATCATACGAATATAGCTCCGTCGACCTTCCCCCCTTTTTTGTGGGTCCGAAAGGATACCTGTATAGACAAAGATTCTAGTCAGAAGTTTGACGATTACCCGGAAAGCGAACTCAGGTTCACATCAGCTGGACCCGTGGCAAGGGCCCGGTGTCGCAATAAGCAGAGGACTGAAAAGAATCAGACACCGGGATCGAGCATTTAGTCGCAATATCGCAACATCGGCGAGCGAAGATCTGTTTCAGGGGAGCCTTTGACACGGCGTGGGTCGGGTCCAAAGCCGAGCAGACTCGTGGACTCTCTCTCCGTAACCTATGACGCGGCGCACTGGCGCCTCCTAAAGTCAATTAGAGAAAGAACCATTTCCATCTTTGGAGTCCTCGCAACGTGGGGGAATAGTGCCTTAGTCCATGGCAGTGTCGCCAGAGGAGATGTGGACGAAAAGAGCGACATAGACATTCTGATCCCTACCAGCGTCAGCACACAACTTGTTGAGGCCCAACTTGCCTCCTCAGGAAATATTCCTTACTCGCGGGAGATAACACAGGCAACTCCCAAACACTCGCCGAAGGCGCACATATACCTGGACCCCGAAAGGACTGCCTCCATCACCATTCCGTTGTCGGAGTTCCGCAGACTGGAACTCGAATTCTATAAGTTCGGAGGGACAGCCAGCATGGAGGACCTAAACCGCGGCATCAGAACGCCCGGATGCACGAAGAGACTAACCCTCATACAGCCCACCGACAACGGGCACATCGAATCTCCAATTGTTGGCAGAGAGTCGGAAGTTGCGCGGTTACTCAGCGTGAGCTCAGACATAGTGAGGGAGCGGATCAGGGTCTTGACCCGAAGAGGCACCATTGGCAGAACCGGAGTATTCCTCAAACTGGTCGTTCCCGAAGGAGCATCTTTCGAAGAGGTGCTCAAGAGCGAGGCGGAATCCAATCCCGCCCTCAGGAGAACTCTGAGAGGGAGACGATGATGATTGAAAAGGCAACAACGCGGTCATCACTCTTCAGATATTCCGGGACGATTTCTGTCTCGAAACCGACAGGGAATGCTTTGGCTTCGTCAGTGCTCTTTCTTCTTGGAGTTGTTTCCCCCTCCACAAAAGGGGCAAGGACCTGAACAGATTTGCGAATTCAAGTTGTAGATGGAACGGACCCCAAGGCCAAGGCCTGAGATTAGTTTCACATCCGTCCAGCGTACCTATAAGAGACGATTAGCCTTCTAGCTATCATGATAGACTCAGAAAAGCTTCTGAAAGACCTGAACCTTAGACTATCGCACTTCGGGGATTCCGACGTTGCAAGCGCGAGATCACTCTTGCCTCACTCGATCCCTTCAATGAACGCGCATCAGCGTTGCCTTGAGATTGCCGCTAAACTAGTCTTCAAGATAGAATAGTGAAGTGGGCGAGATTAGGCTCGCCCTTTCCCTACTCTTCCGGTAGACAGGTCGACGCCAATTCGAACGCCCTTGCCCCCGTAGCCTTGGCATTCACAGTCGGATTGACCGGTACAAGCTTCCCATTGCCCACGGTCGTGAAGAAGAACATGAATTGGATAGTCTCTTCTTTCCGATTGAGGGGATTCGTTACCGCACGCGTCGCAACGGATTTCTAAGGTATCAATGAGAAGCTTGCCGTGATGTTGTCCTGGCGAGATTTCCTTGGAACCAAAGGAACCATAGGTTCTTCCCAAATTGTGGCCTGTGGCGTTGTAATGCTGTTTCCGCACCCATTCGACGAAAGTTGTCAATCCTTTGAATTTGCCAAAGTCTTCATCGAACTGTTTGGGGAGCTTGTCCAGGTTTGACTGGTTGGTAGTAGACTGGCTCCTAGCGTCTTGGAGACGAATTTGCTTGGCTCGTTCGGCCAGAATGCAGACTTTCTCGGTCAGCTCCCTAGTTCTCTGGGACGGACCGTTCGTTGCTGCTTCTCTGAGAAGAATATCGACCTGCCTTTCAAGGTCTCTTATCGTCTGCTGGAAATCAAGGAACTCCTTAGTTCCCATCGCTGATGACATAGGCTCGGCAGTAATGACTCAGACAGTTAGAAATATTGTAACCAAGAAGAGATTACGCAAGACCTAAGCACAACGGGTACGGCACTGAGCAACACCATGGGCGCGAGATCAGATCCTGACCCTCGCCGTTGCGACTGTGGTTACTAGAAGATCGCTTCTATGTAATCAGCCATAGCACCACCTTCCATTTAGCCTTCAAGCCCAAGCCAAGTTTTGGCGCAAAACTCGAGACTGTTGTTTGTCTAGTGTTCCCGCGGTTGAATAAGGATCATGCGGGTGGGCTCGTGGGATGGCCTGTTGCGCGACTATGCAGATCGCGTCGAAGGAAAAGATTCCTTCGGAGTTCCCGACTCAAGGGGCAGGCGTCGGCGGTGTCTGCGTACGCGACTTGGCGTGCCTCGGCTGGTACCAATAAAGGAGGACCGCCAAGATCACAACATAAAGGATCACGCCGCCGACCACCGCCAGTATGACCGAGCCCACTTGGCCGAGCGAACCGCTCGGTGAGATATATCCGAGCAACGCCGAAAGCACAATTGTGGCGACCAAACCCAAAATGACTTGGACCCGGCTCGGCCTTCGTTTGTAGAATGCGAGTGAAATGATGCCGGGGACGAACATGGGCGTGGCGGGAACCTCGCTCGGTATAAAGAATGAGGTTCAAGTTGGAGCGAAGAAAAAATGGGGGGGCTTCTCGCCAAAACCTCAAGTTCCTTTGCCCGCATCACGCTTTCTGAATTAGCTCGGCGGACAAAGCATGTCTAGGGTGGGGGAGAATGAAGGTCGTCTTGCAGTGCAACTTGCATGCCCTGCTCTCTTAACTTCTCAATCAAGGCCACCGCCTGGTCGCGTGTTGTCTCAACCATTACTAGACGAGCGTGAAGCATAGGACTGCTCTGTTTCGTTCTGTATCCAAGTCGACGAACCACCGGGTAGACCCTTTTTGCTTCTGACACAGAATTCGTCTTCAAGAAAACCCTCTGAATTCGATCAGGGTAACTAGCTTCGACTTGACGAGTAAATTCAGCGTAGTATTCCGGAGTCCTCCTGCCAATCGTCTTATCAGTGCGTAGCCGCAAGTTGCACTCCGCACAGAATCCCGCCACATCCCTTTCATGGAATAACACCTGAAAACTCATTGCGGAGCAACGTGGACAACGAAAAAGTTGAGGCGGGGGGATACGAACCACCTTGGGGACAGGTCTCCTGGGCGTCTTGGACTCTGTTCCCTGCCCGTGAGCGTATAAGTCGCGAGGACCACGAGGCATGTTCGACACCAAAACCGCTTATCAGACGGGTGCCTCAGGCCTGTCTGACTGCGTCTTGTTAACTTTTCTGAAGAAAATGCATGGCACAGAGACCAGCAGAAATCTCTTTCAGCCCTTCTTGTCGCAGATACCCTCAAGATCCTGTTCCTCTGACGGAGTAAGAGAGTCGAAGCCACTCCTTCGGCTGCGACGTGGTGGACGAAACATGGGACCCAGAGCTTCCAGATGCCTAATCGCTTCGAACTCAAGCAACTAAGGGAGGCAGCTGAGAAGTACACCTACCATGACGCTGGCACGCACGGGGTCTGGCCGAGCCTCGTAAGGGAACGGAGAAACGAATCTTCCGTAGATAGACTCGATGATGCTGTCGAATTCCTGGGCAAATGGAAGGCCTTCCGTTTCAAAGGTGGGAAGACCGCTTTCAGAAGGATTTGTAGCAGCTGGCTACGAAAAAATCTGGCCGACCTACAACATCTTCAAGGAAGGGTCCTCTACAGCCTTGCCCCTGACGATTTTCAGCAGATTCTAGAGATCAGTAGGAGCTTTCGAGACTGCGAGGCCCCTCCGACCACGTTTGGCAAGGCACTCCATTTCTTCCTCCCTGAAACTGTCATGCTCTGGGACCAAGCAATAGTCAGGAACACATACAAACTCCGCCCGGACCCAGAGAGCTTCGTCTCATACCAGCGCTTCGGATGGAAACTACTACACCACGTTACACGTAGCAAAACCGTCAAAGTGCTAGGGCAACTTGAGAGAGACCAGGGAAGATCCATCGGCTACTTCGAACCGATGACGATGATCCTAGATCATCTCGCATTCTCTCCCAAGCTGTCAACAAGAGCCATTGCAGCCCTGGGAGGATCTTCGCAGGCGTTCTCGGACGATCTTTCATGATGACCGTTGTCGGATAGTTCACTGTCGCGTGTCCCAAGGTTTTAACTTCGAGTAACGATCGAACGGCTAGTATCCAGGCGTTCGGGGCAAATGAACCCCTCGACTCTTAGGGCACTGGCGTACATCGTTCAGTCCATCAGCAAAAACGATGGGAAAGTTTCCATCAACCAACTGCTTACTCACCGTCGCCACATTAGAAGGGCTGACATCGCTAATGCTTGGGATCGCTTTCTTGGACTCAAGCTGCTAGAAACGGTCGAAGAAGATCAGGACTATCGTCTTGTCGGATTCAAGGAGGAGAAGACCGCAGACTTTCTGACCATCTGGATGCGAAAGAGTACGAGGCCTCCGCCGTGGGACATAGGAGCGTTCGTGTTGCGGTGCAGGTCATGGCCCTGCATGACGAAGTAACGAGTAGAGCTTGCGGCTCCATCATCTGGAAAGAGAAGGTACCGATGCCAAAATCTCGGTTGCCAAAGGTAAGAGTGCCGAACCTTCTTGGTGGAAACTAGATTTTACGACACTTACAGTTGGCGATTCAAAACCGACGCACATGCAGTTCAGGCTCAACTTTGAGCCCCTCTGGTGGCAGGGGAGGTTGTTGGATACGGATTCTATGTGTGGAATAGAAACTATTACTCACGTTCCAGAAGTGAGGCATTGCAGCTCTACAAAGATGAATGGATCAGGGAAGGACGGGGCATTTCAGGACCCTCCTTCGAGGCGATTATAACGGTTCACCTGCCTGACGGCTACCGATATCAAGACTGTCGTTTGGAAAAAGGAACCTCGCCTTCGGCGAGTGGCCCGGCCTCTCCAGGAGAGGCCTTACCCGGTCTGCAACGTAACGGAAAAATCCTAAATGCGTCATTACGAGAATCGTTCCCGGGGAACTATTATTTCTGTTGGATTCCTCCAGAATAGGCGCCAGACTCGACTATCTGGTCATCTTCGGACCATTTTTGAAATATGGTTTGCCTAGTTCCAAGTTCTCTCTTGGGAGAAGAACGCTTTCGGCCAGAAATGTGAAATAGTTGCTTCGTTGCGAGCAAAGAAACTGGATAATTCAGTAATGTTAAAGCCCTTCTCCATTAGCCTGATGGTTCTCCTGGTAGTATCGAGTGCTGGGCTGTTCCAGCTGGGTCACGCGCAGGCTCAACCTGACTTCAAGATTTCAGTTTCCCCCACGTTCCAAGAGGTCCAAGCGGGCCAGACGACAACCTTCTCTGTTCAGGTCGCCGCCTTGGATGGTTTCAGCGATTCTGTCGAGCTTGCAGTATCAGGGCTGCCGATGGGATCATCAATAAATCCCGGTGGAAAAATCTTCGGGGAATTCTTCCCCTCCACAGTGCCGGGATCGGGGGTTAGTACACTAAAAATCACAACCCAATCGGAAGCTATTCAAGATTGGTATACGTTAACTGTCATTGGAGAGTCAGGGAGCATACAGCATAACCAAAGGGTTAGGCTTGCAGTTGACAACCCCTCTCTCAGAATTGACTTGTTCAAAATTGACTTCATTCTCTTTCAAAAGGTTTACGCGCAGGACCACAGCAACCTCAACGTCAAGATCATTCCTTCCGCAGACGACTGGTTCGAGCAATCATACGTTGATGACGTGAAGAATGCCATGGACCGGTGGTTGAATGCGATAAACCTTTACACGGGCGAATTTGGAGACGAGTATCTAGGGCAAATAACAGTTTGCACTTTCGTCGAAGGCTTGGAGGCGAATCAATGTGGAAACAATTTCGATGTAAATATTTCATGGGTGAGGATTTTTACCGACTTGTTTGGTAACCCAATCCGCGAGGTTGGAGAATGGGATTTCAACAATCTTCAGGCTTTTGTTCCTGGTTGTGATGTCCTACCTTCTGCAATAACACTAGCCGCTTTTGTACTAAACGAACAGGGCAACGAAGCTAAGTTGGATGATATGGGCATGACGAGTGTTGCCGCGCACGAGTTCGGTCATTTTCTCGGATTGGGTCACGCTACCGGCGAGCCGAACGACCTAATGTCTGGAGAAGGGGGAGAACTACCGATCACCACACTTGACGTGACGGGTTTAGCCGTCAGTTGGGAATGGTTGAGAGAGGGAACGTTCAAGTGCCCATCGACGGCAACGGCCCACCTTCCGGACCTTCCGAATCTAATACCATACGAAGGAATGGATATAGTGATCAAAATCAAACCTCCGAATGATCCGGGCTTTCCTGTTCCCCAGATTGGGTTCCCCGGAGATGGTTTCGGGTTTGAGATGGTATCGCACTATGGTGGAACGGTTAGTTTTCATATTGTTTCTCCTGATTTCAAGGAAATGGTGTCAGGAGGATTGTTAGATGTCCCTCATGATAGTAAGGTAGAATTCATATTTCCCACCGACTTCGCGAGCAAACCTAATCCACCGTATTCGCAGCCTAGCACATCATCAATAGGATGGTATGATGTAGAGTTCCACATTGAAGCAGTGATTTCGGCAATAGAATGGGACAATTCTTTTTTCTCCGGCTTCACGATTGTGCCTCCCTCCACCGAAGCGACCACACCTACGATTCAGTCCGCGGTCAATTTGACGCCGAACTCCGATGGGTGGAATAACGCCCCAGTCACTGTCCTCTGGTCTGTTTCCGATCCCGATTCCGGGATATCATCCTCGTCGGGATGTGACGCAACCATCCTGACTAGCGAGACTCCCGGGACCACGTTGACTTGCGCGGCCACCAACGGGGCCGGGTTGTCCGGCTCGGCGTCCGTAACAGTAAGGATTGACATGACACCTCCTGCTGTAACCGGACGTAGGTCGGTCGGGCCCAATGCCAACGGCTGGAACAAAGATCCAGTTACAGTTAGTTTCATGTGCATTGATACCCTATCAGGAGTGGACCCCACTTCGATTACGCCACCAATTCCCTTGGCCAGTGAAAGTGCCGGTCAGTTTGTGACGGGCGTTTGCAAGGACAACGCAGGAAACTTAGCATACATCACTGTGGGACCGATCAACATAGACCTCTCATTCCCTGTCGTGATTGGGTCGAGGTTTCCAGGCCCGAACGGAAATGGTTGGAATAATCACGATGTTACCGTTTTGTTCAGCTGCACCGACTCCCCCTCCGGTGTAGACGTGGCTCCTCTTAGCCCTCAAGTTGTTTCCACGGAAGGTGCAGGTCAATCCCGGGCTGGGACCTGCATAGACAGGGCTGGTAATTCGGCTTCCGCGATTGTTGGTGATATCAACATTGACAAGACTCCACCTGTAGTAACATCGGTACAGGACGGACAGTTCTTTATCCTCCGACAGGCAGTACTCGCAAATGCTCAGTGTACCGATCCATTGTCGGGGATAGACACTTGCATCATACCAACTGGGTTCATTGATACTAACACTGTGGGACCCCACTCTTACGCTGTGACATCAACTGATAAGGCTGGAAACACTGCCGTCTTGGCGGTTCGGTATGAAGTCCGCTACAATTTCGTAGCGATTTCGCCGCAGCCCCTTGTTACCCGATTCCAGATTGGAAGAACCATTCCGATAAGGTTCCAGCTGACGGATGCTCTAGGCAGTTTCGTTCCTGTAGTCACGGCTCAGATTTGGATTGACTCGCAGACAAATCTTGGGACATCCACCGGGTCAGCAAATACAGGTAACTATTTCCGGTTTGATACTAGCAGCAACCAGTACTTGTTTAATTTTAGCACAACTGGAATGACCGCTGGCTCTCATACAGTATACATTACGCTTGATGACGGAACAGTACACACGATGGCGATCGGACTAACTTCCTAGATTCTATGTGGACTTGCTCCATTTGAGCCCGCTGGCCAAGAAGCTGGGCCGTCCCTATTCGGACCTTGAGATGATGTGAGTCGTTTTGTGGAAGTTGCCAACGCGTCCGGAGCGCCAGGGGTCGTTCCCGTCGGCTTCGCAGTGAGCTTGGAAGAAAGGGAGTAGGCTACGAAATCGACCTTGAGCTGAAAGACGTGATTAGGAAGAAGCTCGGACTAGACTATAACAGGTGGACCGGAGAAGACTATCTTCTAGAGGAGAAGATAGGAGCAAGAAATCTGCGAAAACCCTCCAAACCAAGGTCCACCAACAAAAAAGCGTCGCGAGCTAAGCGTCAACGATCCTCGATCCACTTTGGTTTCCCGCGTCAAGATCGTGCCCAGCAATTTCGCTCCCGTGTCTGAGTATTATCGGAAAGATAGCTTAACCTTGCAGCTGTCGAGTCAGCAAAGGGACTGGTGCGAACGCCTACACGTCAATCGCTTAGGGTTACTCAGGTGATGTTTTTACGCTAGGACTGAAGATCATTCTCGGTCATTAAGCGAAACTTGGACTGGTTCGGAATCATCGTCACCGGCGTTGGGTTGCTCGCATCATTACTATACTTACAGGAGTGGGTCAGAAATCATATGACGGACCGGAATGTAAAGTTCCCCTCCAAACTAAAACGGGGAATCCTTCTAACAGTCGGTCTATTCTACCTTGGATGGATGCTCCTTGCGATCTTGGGATGGGGAATCATAACTGTTAACGCCGCGCAACAACCCGGATTCTTCACATCTACTGCCTTTCCAAACCATATCGTCGTTACCTTCGTCTACTTCATGACTGTCATAGTAATTCCAGGCGCGTTCCTCGGTCAACTAGTAAAACGCTGGGACCCAGAACATTGGCCAGGAAACAAGAAAACCCAGGAATCGGAAGAGCCTTTGAAGCCCCGGAAAGTGAGCCGTCTTCCTTACATTCAGATTTTTCGACGTTTTCTGTCCTAGGGCGAGCAGTCTTCTCCCTGGCAAATATTGAACAGCAAACCAAGCACTCTGTCTTCCTTTAGTCCTGACCTACCAAGCCGGGTCGTATCGCAAGTAAATTGACGGAGCTTGAATCAGGGTTCGACTCAGAAGGTCGCGAACGTCTTCGAGACGGAGACAAGAGGCTCGTTAATCTATAAGAGCTAGAGCTGATGAAGTAAATGTCCCGCCATGATAGAGTCCATTTGGACAAGGAACCTTCTTTGCTTCGACGAGAACGAACATCGCGTTGACTGCGCACCGCTCACAGTTCTGGTCGGACCAAATAATTCTGGAAAGAGCGCACTGATCACTGGCTTCAATCTTCTCAGAGAAGCGGGCATGAGGGGAGGTCCTTATTGGGAAACGGAGAGTTACAATCTCGGTGATTTCGCGTCAGCAGTACACAAACATGAAACTAATCGGATAATTGAGGTCGGAACGAGAATTCGAGACACCGAAAGCCCGATCACACTTACGACCTCGTTCGAAGGAGGCGCGTACCAAGGTTTTCGATCAAGTCCAAGTGTCCCTAATCCAATGAACCTTCTAAGAAAGACCTGGTACTTCCGTGCATCACGGAGTGACGTGTCTAAAGAACGCCAGACTCAGCAGGGAGGTTCGACCCCGATATGGGGTCAACAATTGGACCCGTATGGTTCGAACATAATCACGTATCTTCTCGAACGTTGGACAGACCAGGACAAGAACTGGCCGATAGCCCAAGATTGGCTACGAAAGATCGACCCTGAGCTGTCAATCCTGAAATCCCCCTTAAGAAGAAACCTTGCATCGCTTGAAACCACTAGCAAATATTCAGATGTGAGTGTCAATCTTGCCTATCAGGGAACCGGAATACAGAAAGCCCTTACCATCATTGCAGGCGTGATATTCTCCCCTCCGGGATACACGCTCATCATCGAGGAACCCGAGGTTCACTTGGAACGAGGGTCCATCGAAGGCTTGGTAGACCTCTTCAATTATGCTGTCATGAAATGGAACAAGCAGATCATAATTTCGACACACTCCATAGATTTGCTCTTGCAATATGCATCTGATCTGGGACTGGGGACATCGCGAGGTGGAGATCATCCTAGAATCGATGGATCCAAGTTCAGACTCGTGGCCTTCGAACGTCAGGCTGGAAAGATCGCAATAAGAGAGGAAGACATGAAAGGGCGTTTTACTGCAATGATGGATCGACTTAGAGCAATCTTAAAGCCCGCAGCACCTGCCAAGGTCGCGGTTGCAGCCCAATGACCGAGTGAACAGGCAGTTTCATTCTCGTGTCTGAGCAATAGCCGAACATTAGCTCAACCTTACAGATGTCGAGTCAGCGGAGCGACTGGCGAGAACGCCTACACGCAAACCCCTCACGAATGGAACAAGAATTGGCAATCAAACTACGAGACAACGGAATACGCTATCAGACAAAGGTCGAGATACCAGTAACCATTGCCGACTTCTACTTCCCTCTGCAGTCCAGACCGTTGCTTGTGTTTGTTGACGGCCGGGTCCATCTTGGAAAAGCGCAGATGGCGAAGGACGAAGAGTTGCGATCACTACTGCGGAGAAGAGGATACAGAATCCTAGAATTATCCTACGGCAGTTATTCGGACAAGAAAAGGGATCAATTATACGAAGAGATAAGGCACGACCTAGCAAAGAATTAGGTAGGATGAATGTTAAGACTCTCCGAGACTTAAGCGGAGACGAGGGGCGTTGACTGCTACCGATTCTTCTGTCGTTCCAAAGCATGAGCTTTCTCAGCAAAGGCCGTGGAAGAGGATCAAATACGCGATTCTCTTGTTCCTGTACGCCTTCGCCTTTGTGATCTGGACCCTTGATATCGCTTCATTTGTCGGAGGAGCATTGAGTCCCGCTACTATGTCCCAAGCTTGTCAAGCGATAATTCAATTTGACAGTTTCATTACCGCAGGTTGGACAGTTGGTTTCTTCTATTTCTGGGGAATGGTGACTCGAGAGAGCAACACTCTGAAGGAAGAGAGTTACATCGCGCAGCAAGCGATGATTTCAACCAACCTGTTATTCGAGAAAGGAGTAAAGGAACTAGGAAGTGCTATAGGATCTATCCCAGGGCCCGTGCCTGAAAACATTCGGCGGATGCACGAAGCCAATGAAAATTCGATCCAGACACATTCGGAATTGGCCGCAGGAAGGAAAAAGAGAATGGCCCATCTTTTCCTGACCCTTCATAATAGAACTAATGCACTTTTCTATTATGCGATGGGAACGTTTGCTGCATTTGTCGGCGGTGCATTGCTGGCAATTGTCGGAATCCTCATGCCGGATCGCTACTTGGTAATATCGTCGTTAGGTCTGCTGGTCATTGGCATTTTGCTGACTCTCACAGAATGGGCAAATCTTCAAGCGTTCGGAGCTAGATTATCCAAAGCTCGAATTGGGACTGCGTCGGTAACAAAGGAAACCGATCAGGTGAAAGAACAAATCGAAGACATAAGAGAAGAAGTCGAGGAAATAAAGCAGGATGTACTAGAACTTCAGGACCTGCCGAAATCTCTTGGGGAGAAAGCCGGTCCAAGGCCATAGCGGTAGAGATCCAACCCATTGCTTCAGTTAATGATCTCCGGATCGACTTGTCGCAATAGCTTGAGATTGAGCTTCACGATCTTGCAACGCGGTTGGTCCCGCAGCTTTCTACGAGCGCTAGGTTCGACGTATTGTTGGTGGCTGATGCACCAATAGACATACTTGAATCGCACCGTCGCTATGTCTGCTGGTCGCTTTGTTCATGGCTGGGTGGTCAGTGATGGCATTTTCTCCCGTAGGAGGCTCGTTGTTTTGATGTCGGGTCTTTAGCCACCATTTGACGGTGATGAGTACTAGCCCTGCTACGGGGATTATGAGGAAGAGGCTTGCTGCGGGAATGATGTCGATTGTCGGGATGAAGTAGAGGGTGGAATAGAGGGAGCCGGTGTCGGCGACTAGTAGTCTGGGCGATGGGAGGAAGTAGACGGCTGCGCTGTTAAACGAAAACGGTCCAGTGTCTGGAGGTCCAGCGGCCACGACTGCGTTGGAACCGTCGGCTGAGAGAGCTACTCCATGTATCTCGCCTGCGGGTTTTCCCCAGACAACTTGGCCTTGACCGTCGATGACGAGGATTGATTGAGTCCAGTCTGACCACAGTCCAGCGAGCACATAGGACCCGTCTAAGTTTGCCGCTAAGACCGCTGGGGGCGCAGAGAAGCTCCAGACCTGGTCGCCCTGAATTGTGTAAGATACGATATGGTAGTCAGTCCCGAAAACTATTCTGGATTCGTCTCCAGAGAATGCGATGGAGGATGGGCTGCTATCCTCTGCACGTGACCAGAGTAGGCTGCCGGTATTGTTGAACAGGTATAAGGTGCCATGATTTCCGTCCATGGCAGTGCCTACTGCGACATACTTTGCGTCTGGCGAGACGATCAGGCTTTGGACAAGGTTGGTTATGCTGGTGGAGTTCCAGAGGATTCTTCCCTGGCCATTGAGAAGTCGGAGCTGCGTATCGGTCACAGCAACATGCGACGCGTCCGATGAGGTGGCTACGTGAATCGGGTTTGTGCCGGTGCCGTTGTAATTCCAGAGCATCTTGCCATGCTGGTCCAAACAGAAGACGCTGAACAGAGTCTGAACTATGACCCGTGATCCATCATTGGAAAGGTGACTCCCGAAGATCGGAGGAGGAAAGTCTCTGCTGTACATGTCAGGGGAAGTAGTGTAATTCCAGAGTTGGGTCCCGTCTCGACTAAAATAGTAGACAGCCCCGTTCTCTTAGAACATTGCGGCGGAGCCAATGAGCTGGAATCCGCTAGCCACGATGTAAGAGGCGTTGTCAGAGATCGAGATGCTGCTGATCGCTCGGTCGATGGTTCTGCTCCAGAGGAGTGAGCCCGCGTGGTTGAAGAGGAGAATTTCTCCGCCTTTAGTACCGGTCTGGACTCCCACTGCCACAATAGATCCGTCGCTGCTGCCAGAACACTAGCGTTGGGATGATCGGAAGCGAAGCGATCAAGACCACCACTAGCAGTTTGCTGATCAATGCAGCTGCCTCTCAGATGCTGAATCGATAATCGTTGAGACCCACTCATTACATTAGCGTTCCCTACTCATCCGGACACGTGGGTCCTGCGTGACACATCTTGCAGAGAAGCTGAGCATTCACCTGGCGATTTGGTCTGGTTCTAACAAATCGGCGGGTCTTTCCGTTCGAGGATCTTATGGTCTGGGGCTTGTGAACGGCCCTTGGTCTAGAGGATAGTTTCTTGACCTCATCCTCCCCCTCGCGGTTACGGTGACTCTCGGGGGGTTCTCGCAGGTCTAATAGCCACATTGTTTGTAGGCTTGTCAACAGTCTTGGCACGTTGTCCCGGATTCGTTTGGAGACAGAAAGGTGATAGGGGACCCGGAATGTTCCAGTGAAACTGAACCAGAAACTGTTCTCGTAGTTTTCGAGAACTTTGCAAGTTGTGGTTCGTTCTGCTCTCTTGGACATATTCGACTAGATTTGTAGGACTAGGCAGGTTACAATGGACGAGGATGAGGTTCGTGAGGAGTCTGAGGTTAAGAATAGTATCAATGCTTGGCGTCAGTCTGAGCGGAAGGTCATGATTGAGACGGTTCAGGATCTGATCCAGACTTCTCACAAGTATGCAAAGTCTCAGTATACTCCTCATGCGCAGCGGGTCAGGTGGACGAAGCTGGCTGGTCAGTTGATCTGG
>DASPWZ010000052.1:0-9981 GCA_035637535.1 Candidatus Dormiibacterota bacterium | reverse complement strand
GGCTGGCGCGCAACATTCATTGTGTTCGCGATCTGGACCCTAGCTGATGTAGTCCTAACGCTAACCTTTCTACGAGGTCGACATTCCGCGGGATCCGATGATCCTCAAACTCCATCCATCTCGAAGCCGCAAACAAGACGGATGATTCCTCTCTTCTTCGTCCTTGCTGCCTTCATTTCAGGTGGAACCTACGCAGTCATCTTGAACTTCGCGAATATCTTCCTCGGAACACGGGCACACCTGGACGTTTCACAGGCCAACCTGATAGTTTCCTCTTTCATTGCCTTCGCGTCCCTCGGAGCCATCGCGACTGGAGGCTCGACCCGTTTCGTCCCAACTAATGTTCTCTTAGCGATCTCATATCTCGTTGCAGCGTGTTCTGTTGCTGCCTTCACTCTCCTTTCGGGAAACGCGATCCTTGCTACTATAACTCTGCTTGCTACCGGATTCTCAATTTCCGCCACGTATCCCCTGACATACACAGAATTGTCACGCTACCTAGGTTCCATTGGTCAGCAATCCGGACGATCTTTCGGAGTTCTTTCATCAGGCCAGACAATAGGCGCATCGATCTTGGGGCTGGCCAGTGGATACGTATCCCAATTCTTCAGCTTAGAAGTATCATTCGCTAGTGTAGCGATGCTGGAGTTGGTAGGGAGTGTCTCGGCAGCATTCTGGATCAAGCGTCGGGAACCGAAGAGCTTAATAGCCGATATCGGATAAACGATATCGGACAAGATTTGTGGGGACATAGGCATTGGGGCGGGATGAGGCGAGGATGGCTCAGACCCTGGGTCATCTCCATGATAGGACGCTCACCAAAGAATGGCGCCGAGATTATCGATGAGATCGAGAAAATGAGCTGGGGAGGCTGGCGCCCATCACCAGGCTCAATCTACCCCCTCTTAGATCAGATGGTCCAAGAGGGCGCAATCCGGAAGAGAGAAGATGGACGCTATGAACTTACTGACAAGGGCAAGGATGAGGGGACATTCCCCTTCGGCTTCCCATTCTCGCAAAGACCAAACTCCGTCGATTCCATGGTGAGCGAGATGAAGGATTTCGTCTCTTACTTCGAGGATCTAGCGAAATCCAACGCTTCAAAGATAGCAGAATACAAAGACAAGCTGAAGGATGTCGCGGAAAGATTGACGCGGCTCTTCGAACAGAACTAACTACTCCATTTTTCTGACACATTGTTTTCTAGACCCCTCTGCACCGCGTTCCCCTCGGCGTCCGAAGACTAGCCGCTATGCATATTATGCGTGGCCGGCCAGAACTGCGGATGGAGGAAGAACGCGAGTAAGCATCGATCTCGCCAACTTTGAAGGCCGTAGTCCTGGCCGGGGGGGAAGGCACGCGTCTGCGTCCTCTCACATTCACCCGGCCAAAGCCAATGCTTCCATTGGGTCCAAACCCGATAATCCATTACGTACTATCCCATCTGTCCCGGAACGGTTTCAAGGATCTCATCATAATCCCAGGATACCTGAAAGATCAGATAATGGGATACGTCGGCGACGGGTCCCACTTCGGAGTCCGAATAACATATGTTGTTGAGCCGGAAGGGGTCACGTTTGGAACAGCTGGAAGTCTGAAGCTCGCCGCCCATCTATTAGACGAAACTTTCCTGGTTGTCCAGGCTGATGTGGTCAGCGAAATATCGCTAACGGACATGGCGAGGTTCCATTCAGATAGACAAGGCGAAGTGTCGATCGCGCTAACCAACGTGGAGGATCCATCTGCCTATGGAGTCGCAATTGTGGACGAGGAGAATGAGATCGTCAGGTTTGTCGAGAAACCGGCTCCGGGTACCGTTCCAAGCAATCTGGTAAGCACAGGTTTCTACATACTCGAACCTGAAGTTTTGGACTATGTCGAGAATGAGAAGTGGGATTTCGCGAAAGACCTGTTCCCGTACTTGATGAGACTGGGCCATCATCTCTTTGGCTACACGTCTGACTCATTCTGGGTCGATGTTGGGGAATTGAAGGGGTATCTGAAGGGAGTGAACTGGGTCCTTCGAAATTTCGCTGCGGACCCTCCCAAAGATGCAAGGCTGATCGGAAACCCAAGCGAGCCAGTGTTTGCTAGGGGAGACGTCAAGATTGGCCGAGGTTCCCAGATGCTTGGTCCCTCATGGATCGATAACGAGACGTCGCTTGGGGAAAATGTCCAGATTAGACCTGGGACCGTCTTAAAAGAAAATTCAAGGCTGATGTCTGGGACGATCTTTGAGACCGGAGTCGCGTTCGAGAACACCGTCTTCGGAAGAAACTGCTCCATAAAATCAACAATAATCGGCGAGAGAGCTGTCATTGGCAACGACGTATCGATTGACAGATCAATAATCGGACAAGGATGCAACATCGGAAACAATGCAAAGATCCTCCCTGGAAGCAAGCTCTGGCCCAATACAAGGGTCGAAGAGGGAGACACGGTCGACGGGATCATTGCAGTTCCTCGGGACAAATCATTCTACTTTGACACAGGACTCGGACAATACTCGGGAATACTTGCAACATCTATCCAAGAATTCCTTGACGCTCTCAAGATAGTCCCGCTAGAATCGCTGGAATATCACATTGGACGCAGGGATATCGAAAAGTGGACGAAGGATGTGCTCGGTTCGATCCAGCTCGCAGATAACATCAGGACAGTTAGAAGATCACAGCTCATAGGAGAAGACTTGAGACTGCAATTGGTCAAGGTCGTCAAAGAGTGGGCGGACAGAGTCTCGTCCCCCGAGCCTCAATCGGACCAAGAGAAACAGATTGACGCGCCCCTAACGACCATCTAGAGCGAACTTGGCCGTGGAGATTATCGGTTGTAAATCCCCGGCGGTATGAGACCCTTACTGAGGTTGAGACTTTGGAGCCAGTCGCTCTTTGCCCACTGCGAGAATGAAGATGACGATTCCAATAGCAAACAGTTGTAGGCTAATTGCCATTGACACAACCGGGTTGAATCCTGTCTTCCAGATCTCATAGTTGAGATATGCTGGAAGAATCATCAATGCCGCCGCCACAATGACTGCGACTCCACGGAGTATCTTTGCAAGATCGGAGTCTCCAACGCGAACAGCATTCATTGCGACGCTACCCGTGACGAACGGTTCAAGCATCCTTCCCATATATGAACGCTTATGCGATTAATGTGTTCCAGATAAGAAAACGGGTTAGTGGTAAATCGCTGGAAGCAGGAGTACTATTACCAACGAGGACTGATGGGGCAATGATTGCCGAGTCTCCGTAAGTCGATTCTGTAGGCATTCTGTCAGTAGTGTGGAGTCATGCCAGTCGTGTATTCGTGAGCACAGTTTCCGCTCTCTTGTAGCTGGTTGGTGGTCTGCGAAGCAGCGTCGTGGTTATCGTCGTGCTTTGTCTGGCTTAACGATTGGTCGTGGTGTTGGTGCTGATCTGCGTTTCTTGACTTTGACTTCGAGTCCAAGGTCTCCACGAGTGGTTCAGAAGTCTTTGCAGATTCTTGTTAAGCGTATTAGTCGGATGTTTGGGAAGTTTGAGTATTGTTGTGTTCGTACCTCTGAGGGACATGATGTCCTTCACACGTTGTATCGTGGGTGCTTCATTCCAATCGCTTGGATTCGCCATGCTTGGTATGAGATTCATCGTGCGTTTGAGGTCTGGATTACTCGTGTTGATGATCGGAAGGGCGGTATTGGCGGTATCTCGCGTTACCTGGTTACTCAGTACATGAGTAATCAGTCTGGTTACGTTCGCGGGTCTGCTTCTCGGCATTGGATCTTCGTGGGCGCGAGTCGTGTTTTTCGTCGGTTGCTGAAGCTGTTCGGGTATGTTGGTGGTCTTGCTTCCTTGAAGGGTGTCTTGTTGTTTCAGTCTCTGATTGAGGTGTCTGGTCATGGTTAGGCGTCATGTGGGTGATGACGTATTCTGTGTTGTTTGAAGGGTGAAGTTTCGTCGTGTGAGTCTTGATGCCGTGTGTATTTGCGATTCTTGTTGGGCTAAGTGCTGTATGGTGAGTGATGGCTGGCGTTGTTCGAACTGTTTGTTGATGTTTGCTGATAGCAAGATGTCGTAGTCTGCCTCCGGGTTTTCTGTTGCGTCGGAAAGATTCCAGCGGGAAAACCAGTGTTGGCTGCTTGTGGCGCAGCGCGACGAAGGAGCGCGAGCGCGCGTCACGCGGTCAGTGCTTCCCGTAGTAGTATCTGGCTACCAAGTAAGCGTAATAAAGCGATCCTTTCTGTCGGACAGACTTAATTCATGCTTTCGCTCGTTATTCCCAGTGATTCGAATGGGTAGTGAAGACGGGTCACTATTCGGCTTGGGTCGCGGATCTCTGACGGCCATTGGGGCAATAATGGTGGTCATAGGGCTAGTTCTCTTCCTAGTAGCGGCAACGTCAGTGATGACGCCTACGTCAAACCAGTTTGACTTCGCAGCAAGGGAAGCCCAGATGAATTCATCGTTCGTCACGGCAATAATCGGGATGGTTCTCTTAGCACTTGGATTCGGAGCACTTAGACTTGGGATGATTAGGCCAGTGACTACGTATGTAGCGTCTGAGGCATCACCCGCGATTGAGCGTGTCTCAGAGGCCGCTGGCGAGGGCTTGAGGATAGGATTTGGAGGAAACCCGCTTAGGAGTGAATCCGTTGTCAAAGTGAAATGCCGCAACTGCGGCTACCTTGAGAATGAGGATGCGATCTATTGCGGGAAATGCGGGAAACCCCTGTAATTTCGTAATCCCCTCTATTTGTCGTAAGAGTCAAGACCGATGACCTTGACGGCATGATGACCAGGTCTTCATTGTCTTCTGAGCTTCTTGCGTCGCGCCTTCGCTAGCGTACCGGAATCGTGCTCTGTCATCGGGGGGGTCTGGGGCCGCGCCCCAGCTTCTCTTGATAGTGATTACAGATTGCGCCGCTGGTTGCGGCGGGATGCCAGGGCTGCGTGTAAGTTAGTCCGATGGTTCATTCTCGTCTTGTAGCTCTTTGGGCACGAATGACAAGCGTACGGATTTTCCTAGCACATCTGGCCCAAGGTGAAGCCCTAGCATGATTAGCAGAGTGCCTCCAATTATGACTAGGATGTCTACAACGAAAATGTATTCGTAGGCTGGGTTGTAGGTGTAGGTGTCATAGGATAGCAGGCGAATATCATGACCTTGGATTGCTCCGAAGATTATGGCTGTAAACCCGATGGCTATCGCGGCCATCGACAATAGAAGGTTCCGCAAAAGTCTCTTTTTGGACTCCCTGGCGAGCGTCTGCTCGAGAAGCGTGTTGTGTCTATCGGCTTCCTTTTGCTCTCTCAGTATTTCTTCCTCGATGGTGCCCTGTAGGATGGGGCTATTGGCGATGTTGCTGCCGCAGATTCCGCACATAACATCTGCGTCTTGGCAGATGGTTCCACAGCGCTGACATTTTTTCAACTGTAATCTCGCCTCTGGAGGAGTCCATGGATTGACGTAGATGTGAGTATGAATAAATGAGTTCTTGATAGCCGAATGATAAGTTGGGGCTAAGAACGCTTATTCTTTCACAATGACTTTTCGAGCGATCGTCACATATGCAGTGTGCCCGATCATTCGAGACTCGGGTCGTACCTTCCCTGTTTCGGTCTTGAACTCTCGCATCAAGAGCTCAACCGCTTCAAATACGAGAAATCCGCCCTTCCTCAGCGCTTCAGCAAGTTTCTCTAACTGGTTAACGGTGGGCGTGAAGCCCGCCAGCATCCCTCCCCCCGCCAAGGCTTCCCATGCTGGGCCCACCATCTTCCAAGGATCGCCGAGATCGATCACAGCAGCGTCTGCGTTCAATTCCAAGAATCCCTCCGATGGGTCCATGTTTCGAAAGGTGACTTGACTTGACAGACCAGTCTTTTCCACGTTCTTCTTAGCCGACTTCAAGAATTCCTCCCGGTTCTCGTAAGTGTACACCCGGCCGTTCGGCGCGATCGCCTGAGCCAGGGCACCGGTTAGGGCACCACTACCCGTGCCCACTTCAATGACGGTGTCTCCATCTTTCAGTCCAAGCTGATAGATCGCATACCCGATATCCTTCGGATACATTATCTGGGTGGGTCTGCTGAACGAATTCACCAGCTCCAAGAGCCGAGGCTTGAACACCGCAAGCAACTGTCCCAAGCTAGTCTTGACGAACACCCCGTACTCTAACCCGACAAGATCCTTGAGATCAAGATACCCTCGATGAGTGTGGAATCGTCCCTCTCCCGCCCGAGCAATCCAGTTACGGCGAGTGTCCTGATAGAGGAAAACCAGATCACCCTCCTGAATTGAGGCTGTCAAACTGGACTCTTTCAGAAAGAGTCACCCAGTTTAAGCGTTCTACAAAGAACACCCGTTATGATACGCTGACTGCACCAGACCTGAAAGGTCCTGATGCTCGTCTAACCTTTGAGGGCTTTGAAAACTGCTTCAGCCTTCGAGGTGCTGACCAGCTTTACAGTAATCGGGTCCTGAGAATCATTGACACGGATCCGAAGCACCGCAATGCCTAATCTCCACCAAGCCACCACAAGTGACCCGACAAAGACAACGAGTCCCGCCAACATTGCAACATCGTAAGGAAACAGCGGCAAAGGCAACATTCTCGTCCCCGGAAACCACCAGATGAGAAAACTCGCGATCGCGCCGAGAACCGCAAACGTCAACGGTGGAAGAAGACTCTTAGTAATCAGCTCAAGAGTGTTGATGCTTGCCGTCGGGACGTTCATGAACTTCTCCCCTGTCGCAAACCTCTTCCCGACTAGAAGACGAGTGTCCGTCACGTACACCTGATAGTTGACCCCGGCACAGTGAGCGAGAACACTCTCAGGGCCAACCAAGCGTTGAAGGTTGGACAAGTCTTCCGGAGAAGAATCCACAATTTTCCGTTTTACCATGATGTAACCCGAGCCTCGAACCTATTCGACACGTCCCGAATTCTGAAAGGCCCGACATACATGATGTCTAGACGTGATAGTCCACGCGAGTTGTTCTACGGTTTCAGACGCCTCTCAAACACCCGGCCATTCGGCTTCTCCTCCGCAAAAACCTGGCCTTGAAACCGCGAAACTCGTACATCTGCGGTAAGCCATGCATCTGGAGGAAGATCGGCCTTCAAACAACATTGAGAAAGGAATTCTTCACTATCAAACCCTTCGTCAACGGCCACTTGAGGTAGTAGCAGCCCATGGCTACCCATGCCCTCAACCATCAAACCGTCTCTTCCAACGAGAATATTCTCTCTCAGATCGAGCGGATTCTTCATCCAGATGGGCTCCATGACCGAGAGCACAGTTGCCTCCAACACGATCCTCTTCTGTAGCTCCTCGAGAGTCACTGGTTCAAACCTGAAATCTGTTGTCGCCGCCTCTACTGCAGCAACCCTGACCTGTTCAAGTAATGACCTAGTTGGAAAGGGGATTCCAATGCATCCCCGCAGACTTCCACCTTTGACGTGGTCGAGGAGCGTTACGAACACTCCTCTCTCCTCTTTCAGGCCCGGACTCGCATCAGCCGGCGCCTGGAATTCTTCTCCTGAGAGATGAGTTTCAACCGCTACCCGGGCGGTCTTCACCAATACTACACCTTCTTCGGTCGTTAGCATTTCGTGTCCTTCTCTTCTGATGACATCATCTTTCGGGCTTCTTCCAAGGTGTGACGTATCTGCTTCCAGTGACTTCCCACCCAATACGTCTTCCCGCATCCCGCACTATTACATCTCCAGAATCGATCGTAGAGTTCGAGACTCTTCGCCGGGACGTCACTGGCGGCTTCTTTCTTAGTAATCTCGTGGAGCTCTGCGCCGCATACAGGGCACCTAGTTGCGGACATGTCTATGTCAAGCGTAACGCCAAGAGTTCTTGCTAGCTGTCCCAGTCGAGCTTCCTCGGTACCACCAATGATCAGGACCGAGTGGATGTTCTTTCCTAGAGCCCGATTGTGCAGTTCTTCATCCCGCGTCAAGAGGACTGAGTCCATCACCTGAGAGCTTTGTAGGAGACTGTTGTCGTCTGCCTTCGGGTCATACTCTGTCACGTATCCCAGCATTCTTAGCCAGCGAGCCAAGCCTCCCAGCATTCCATCGACGACAAACCTCAATCTAGGGGCCTACTTCGCAAGACGAAGCCAGAACCTTCCCCAGCGACTATCTCTGGCTCGTTGTAGACGAGCCTTCCGCCGACGATGGTGGAATGGACCGCACCCTGTGTCTTGAATCCGTCAAAGGGCGAAAACTTTGCTTTCGAAAAGAACCTACTAGAATCTATCCTTGATTTCTTCTTCAGATCAATCAGGACCAGGTCACCATCGGCTCCTTTCCAGAGCTTGGCCTTGGACTTTAGACCGAAAATTCTTGCAGGATTCTCACTGAGAAGTCTCACTAGAAGTGAGAGATTCATCTGTTGTCTGTTGACTAGTGTGAGCATCAATGGTAGAGTCGTCTCCAATCCCGGGACGCCCGGCGGACTTTTGCTGGCTGACTGATCCTTCTCCTTGATGGTGTGCGGGGCGTGATCACTGGCAATGACGCTGGCGAGACCCGTAAGTGTGGAGTTGAGTAGGCTACGCCTTGTCTGTTCAGATCTTAGAGGTGGAACCATCCATGCTTTCCACCAAATTCTGGACAAGAGTTTCTTGGACAGGAGGAGATGATGAGGTGTGACCTCGCTGGTCGATCTCGAAGTAGCATTGATCTTCGCGAGGCTAGCGGGGAGAGTCAAATGACAGTAGTGGACGCTGCAACGAGCTTTCTTCTGAATTGGTAAGAGTCTGTCGACAGCGCGAGTTTCGAGGATCGGAGATCGAGCCTCTGCTAGTTCTTCGAAGCCGTCTCCCTTGCTCGTGTTTTCTGCGGCGGTTAGATCCTCCGCGTGCACAGTTACCGGAGTCTCGACTCGCGCGGCTGCACGCATCATTTTCTCTATCACCTGATCATTCTGGACATCGAATGGGGCAATAGGCTTCGGCAAGTAGAGCTTGAACGAGAATGCTCCCGCCTCCGCCAACCCTTCCAAATCATGAGAATTAGACACCGCCGCCGCGTGAAAACCAGTGTTGACATAGATTTTCTGAGCCGCAACAGTCTGCTTTTCAATCAGGTGATCAGCCGAGTCGGTCGCGGGAACGGTATTCGGCATGTCAAGCACAGTCGTGAATCCTCCAGCCGCCGCCGCAGCTGTCCCAGTTGCAAAATCCTCCTTGTAAGCCAGTCTCATATCCCTGAGATGGACGTGAACATCTATGAGCCCAGGCAGAGCCTTGAGTCCCGAACCGTCAATCGTCTCAATGCCGCCGTTAGATAGACTGCGAGCTATTCGTTTGACCCGACCATCTTCGATTAGAATGGAGCCTCTTCTAAACCCGATTCCATTCCAGATGTCCGCGTCTCTGACCAGAATATTCCGGTCTTCCAAGTCTACTGCAGTATCAGTTCTCTTCTTCGGCCGAGCCAAGTTCTTTTGCGCAGTCCTGACAAAGGAAGACCCCATCCTTCTGCACTAACCCTTCTGACCAAGTCTCACACTCATCACAATAGCCGGATAGACGGGAAGTGCTGGTTCGTGGGGTCCTTCCGAGCCCAGCTTGGCTCTTCTCCGAGGCGAGATCGATTATCGCAGGAGTAACTTCTAGAATATCCTTCATCGTCAAGATTCCCATTAGTTTTCCATCCTCCATCACGGCCAGCCTTCGAATCTTTCGCTGGTTCATCAGTTTCGCGGCGTCTGTAACGTTGGCGCCTGACTTTATCGTGACAACGGGCTTGGACATGGCCTCGGCCACGGTCACCTTCGACGGCACTAAATTCTTGGCTGCGATTCTCTGAACAATATCCCGTTCCGTAATTATTCCGATCGTCTCTCCTTTCTTGCCAGAGACGAGCACGCAACCGATGTTATGTTTGGCCATAAGTTTCGCGACATCAGCCGCAGTGTCCGATTCTCTTGCGGTGATGACAGGCCTTGTCATGATGTCTCGTACGATAATAGCTTCCGGCTC
>DASPWZ010000051.1:0-18965 GCA_035637535.1 Candidatus Dormiibacterota bacterium | reverse complement strand
TCACCCATTATTTGTTGTATCGCTGGACTTACCCCAGACAACAATATTGTAACTAGCAGTATTGACAATCAATGCAACGTCGACACCAAGACCGACTTGTGGAAGCGCGTCAGGGGTCCATTTAGGAAACTCTTCGCTTTCCATCAGCATTGGAAACATAATAGGAGTGTCATCGATTCTGAAGAGGACTCGTCTGATGACGCACCGCAAGGCCATTCTCACCAGCGTAATCCTACTTCTACTATCCTTCCAAGTTCTGGTCCTAGTAATACTAGCGCTATTTCCCTACGCGCCGGACCCTGGACTCTCCAGTCTCAACAATAACATCTACACGTTTCTAGCCCCGCTCTCTACTATCTTCCTGCTGGGTCTCCTCTACGCCTGGCTGATCAAGCTAGGAACCAGAGAGGCACGTCACCACTCGCGGAGGTTCGAGAAGCTCGTCCAGTTTCTCAGCGAACCCTTCCGGACTCTAATACCATCAGTCAAGACCCGGTCACTGTCAGAGTCAGCCCGATCCTTCAAGATTCTCTCCCATCCCCGACTATTACTAGCGATCAGCCTAGCCGTCAGTCTTTTCCTCGCCATTGTTCCCTACCGCTCCGACCTGAATCCGACCGGGAGTCTAATCGGAATAGACAGCCCCCTCTATGTGAATTGGATCACTCAGATGCTAGCCAGACCATTCCCCCAAGCGCTTCAGTACTCTTTTGTCGAGGGTCTAGACGGCTCACGACCACTCCTGCTATTGATTCTGTACGCGATAGCGGCGCTGGGGATCTCGCCCACCCAGATCATCGAGTACCTGCCAGCGGTATTGGCCCCACTTCTGTCACTATCAACTTTCATCTTCGTCAGGTTTGGACAGGGTAGCCCGGGTCTGGCTGGCCTAACAGCTCTATTCACACCATTCTCGTTCTATCTTACAGTCGGTCTCTGGGGAGGATACTACGCTAACATGCTAGCGCTCATCTTTGTCTTTCTCTTCATGACCCTTCTCCTAACATTCTCAAGGTCGCCCTCCGCCCCGAAGTATGGCCTGATGTTCGTTCTCTCGGTCGCGATCTTCCTCACCCATCCTTGGACCTGGATCCTCACAATCACGGCATGTCTAGTCTTCGCAGTCTCGCTTTGGAGAGAGACAAAGCATTCCGTCCATCTAAAATCCGTGACTGGAATCATCATCGCCGGGATCGCTCTCGACCTGCTGAAAAGCACCCTCTTCGCGACCCGAACCGTAGCGGCTGACGTGGCAACCAAGCTACCCACCAGCGGACAAGCAGCGTCTTTCTGGAACAACCTAGTCGACGGACTGCTCTATACTCATAGCGGGTTGTTAGGAAACTGGATTATTCTTGCTCTGGGACTACTCGCCGTGTTCGCGCTCCGGGTCAAGGACCGGTTCGAGCGACTAGTCATTCTCTGGATCGGAGTAGCCTCAATACCATTCCTCGTCTTGGACAGCTACAGTCAGACACGCATCCTCTACGATCTGCCCATCCCAGTTCTGATGTCTAGTGTCCTACTGTTCTTCCTGCCAGCGATTTCAGCTAGGAACACTCGCTGGCCCGAGATAATCATCATCCTCGTACTAGTTCTATGCGCGAACTACGCTCTGCAGGGAATACTACTCCTCTAAAAGTCGCATATTGATGTCCCCGGGCGTCTACGGAATTCCGGAGAATTCCTCGGTAGGAGATAAGAATAAAGAGCGAACGGAAAACCACTAGCATTCTCGCCCATGCGTCTCGCTATCCTCCTACAATCCTACGGCAGGTTCGGGGGAGCGGAGCGGCTAGCCCTCAGCCACTACATCGAGATGAGAAGGAGGGGGCAGGATGTCACGTTCTACTACACAGGGACGATGTCCTGCGGCTGGGAGGAGAGGCTGGACGGAGAGCCTATCAGGAGTATTCCCACGGCGATTCTGAATCGTCCCAAGCGATTCCGACTACTGAGAAAGTTCTTGGAAGAACTGAAACAGTACGACAAGATCATTATCCACCATCATATTGAACCTGTTCTCGCCTTCTATCTCTCCAAGGCTCTTGGGCCGAGAATCGTCTGGTACTCAGGGTCCATGTTCGAACTGGCCTGGGAAGAAATAATCACCGGGGTTGACTATCGACGCATCAGCCCGACCGTGAGACGGACTGGGGGCGAGTTCTACGGTGGCCTGTTGGCGAAGATGTTGCTTTCAGACCAACTGTACGGACTCACAGCCCGAGTAGCTAAGGTGGTGGATATTGAGACTGTACGAGGATACGGGAAAGTCATCGCCAACAGTTCCTTCCTTTCCAACTTCCTAAAACGCGTCTACCGTCTAGGAGAGACACCTAGTGTCGTCTATCCAGCCGCCGACCCACTGCTAGAACAACTTGCGCTGGAGAATCACGTGCAAGAAGAGGACTACATGCTGATTGTAGGATCACTCATTCCTCTCAAGAACGTGGAGAGCATGATCCGAGCCGCGTCCCACGTTCAGTCGTCGAAGATCATGGTAATCGGCGACGGCCAGGAGATGAGCAATCTCAAGGACCTAGGGTCCGAGCTAGACGTGCCGATTGAGTTCAGAGGAACAATGAACCGTGAAGAAGACCTAGCCCAAGCATACGGAGGATGCAAGTTCCTCGTACACCTCTCACTCTACGAGCCATTCGGACTCACCCCTGTAGAAGCTGGATTATTCTCGAAACCATCGATAGTGACGAACCATGGTGGTCCGCCCGAGGTGGTTGTTGACGGAGTCACAGGATACATTGTGGACCCGCTGGACCACCAGTTCATCGGCTCTAAGATGAACGCGCTCCTAGACGATGACACGCTGAGACATGACATGGGCAAACGCGCCAGAGAAAACATCGTCCAGAAATTCACATTGGAACGGTCAACGAATAGGCTCTTGGAGGAGGTAGAGTCATAATGATCGTACGCGTCTCTGGGTCCGTTGCAGAATTCGTTTATGTGATCGAGGGTTGAGATCGAGGAATCTGTATGCTCTGCTTGTCATAGCCATTGTCGTGATGGCAAGCATGGTTGTGATTCTCAGAGGCAAGAGCCAGCAGACAACCGTCCTAAACGTTTCTAACCTGAACAGTCTTGAATCCGCCAACTATGTTCGACTCAACAATACGATTTGGCAGGATCCCCTCACTAATGCCTCACGATGGCGCGTTGGCTATTCTCAGCCGAACATGACCTCTCGAATATCCGCAAATGGAGTCCTAAAGCTGAATGCCACCATTGCATCAGAATCGTACCCTCAAGCCGTAAACCTATACCGATCAGTGAATTTCTCACTAGCACAAAATCCAGTGCTGTTAGTCTCTTTAGAGACAAGCGTTGGAATACATTACGGGATTAGGATTGCGGGAGAGGAAAGTTCGGGGACCCCATTTCAAGCGTGGTCTGAGTCATCGTACCTTCAACACAGGAGCGGACTAGGCCGGACAGAGAACTTCACAATAAGCGCCATTCTAGAGGCCTACAGGGTTAACGGGATCTTCTCAGCCATGGGGTCCAGCATAACCAGTCTACTTTTCTACATTGAAGCGACGCCCGGCCAAACGGGACAGTTCGTTCTAAATGTGTACGGATTAAAGGTCGTTGCTCCGAATCAGTATCCATTCAACGCCGCCAATCAGGTTCAGGACACAATAGATGAAATAACTCTGACCCTAAACTCTACCAACAATCTGGGTTACACAGACAACCAATTCGCTCAAGGATACATCGATTACTATGTCAGAGGCACCCCAGATCTAGACTACACAGTTTACTACATGCACGCTCTAACGGTCGTCGGTCAAGGATTCGAGTACTCGGCCCGCTCACTGACATACAACATTGCCACTTTTTCAGCCAGCAAGGTAACTAGCTATCCTCCTCTTCTCACGGGCAATAACACATTCTTGATTGTGCTGTCTGCAATTAGAGGATCATTTCTGTCATTCCAGCTCGGGAGTTTTTCGGTTAGATATCTGAGCCAGGCCCCGTCGACCACTGTACCAACTGAGATCGATCCGAGCATTATCCTCGCGTACTATCTCGTCTTCCTCTTTGTAACGCCTGTAGCTGTCGTTCTTTTGGTATCGAGGTTGTTCTCCAATGAAACTAACCAAGCCAGCTAGTGTCGTTCTTCTCTCGGGACTCGGAATTCGGCTAGGACTCGCACCTTTCACCGGACATCCCGGCGATATTGCCCTCTTCATAACATCGCAACGTCTCTTCTACCAGACTGGGACTATCGACCTGAAATATTTTCCGACTCTTCCGACTGTTTACTACGTGCAGCTATTGTTCTACGCACCTTATCAGTTGTTGAGGCTCGCAGGTATGCCTGACTTCCAATACTACTACCACACGGCAATGATGATAGAGAGTCTGTTCTTGAAACTACCTTCGATTCTATGCGACGTTGGCATCTTCATTGTTCTGTTGAGCTTCACCCGGAAACTTATTCCTGCGACACTATTCTTCTTGAATCCGTTTCCGATCCTTCTTTCTGCAGTGTGGGGGACATATGATTCCATGATGCTCTTTCCCCTACTTTTGGGACTTTACATCTTCGCGACCCGCAATGATAGACCCGCTTCAAGTCTTGTGTTTGTCGTATCTGGGTTGCTAAAGCTATTCGGGTTTGTTTCCTTTGCGCTAGCGGTCTGCGATTCGATTATTCGACATCGTTTCCGTGACGAGCTGCCATTGGAAGTCTTTGGGGGCCTAGCCATAGTCGCGGTTGTACTGTTTCCTGTGTTCCTCCTTGGAGGATTTCCGTCCTTTCTTCAAGTGCTAGTTTATCGCTTCATAGGGTTGAGTAGCGGGACTGGGGGAACACATTATGGCTTGATAGGGGAGGTTCTCAAAATTGAGCCCAGTGGCATTTTGCCAACTCTCCCAGTTGCAGTGGCATTGACTTGCATCGGATACTCTTACGAGTCTGCTAGAGCGAAACAATTGCGCCCACTGCTGTTCGTGAAATGGACTTTGGTCGCGGGATTAGCCTTCAATCTCTTTTCGGCTTCACAACCTCAATGGTTGTCATGGCTCATCCCTTTGGGCATCTTGTACGGTTCCTTCACGGGTCGCACGGGCCTTCAATACTTTGCATATTTGTTCGGAGCATTAGCGACGTTTCTCACGATTACTCTCCTGCAGGGAATTTCGTACTTGCTGATCGGAAATAGCACTGCATTCATTCTTGGATACGTTGAAAGTATTCCTGGGTCAGTTTTTCTTTACGCTGTCATGATAACGACAATGATGGTCCTGCTTTGCGGTTATTCTTTTTCCAAGAAGCTCAAATCGTTTAAGCTAGAAATTGTTCCCCTAGCTATCTTACTCTATCTTCAACTGTACTTCTGGATCGTAATCGTCGGCGTAGGTAGGATTCTTGGTGTATATTGATGCTCCAAGCAAATCAAAGACTTCGTGGTCCAGGTGGTGGCAAAGGGTTGCGGCTCTCTAGCTTAGATCACGAACCTCTAGTGTCCGTAGTTATCCCTTCAAGAAACTCCGCTCGCACAATTGACGACTGCTTGAGATCGATAATCTTGCAATCATACAAGCGGATCGAGATCATCATCGTAGATTGCATCAGTACTGATTCGACTAGAGAAATCGCGCAGAGAATGGGAGCACTCGTAATATCCCAATATGGCGAAAGATCTGTGGCAAAGAACTTGGGGGCAAAGTTCGCAAACGGAAAATATCTCTTTTTCGTGGATGCTGATCACAAACTTGGTCCCGATGTAATCGCATCATGCATCAAGTCAATAGATGGATTTGACGGTGTACTAATCAATGATCAAGATATCTCAAAGGATTCCAAAGTGTCGCGCCTAGTTGCATCGAGGAGAAAGGTTCTCTCATATGACCCTCTGCACGTCGCTGTAAGATTCGTGAGGAGGGATGTATTCGATAGTGTTGGTGGCTTTGACCCAGATCTGTATGCTGGGGAAGATTTGGATTTTCACAGGAGGTTTCTCCGGCATGGCTTCAAGATGGTTGACTCGTGGGTGACAGATTGGCACATGGGTTCCCCCGTCAATTTGAAAGAACTCTTGAATCGTAATCTGTACTATTCATCGAACAATTTGAAGTATGCTTCAAAGAATCCTCTTATTGCCCTTAGACGGATCAATCCACTTCGGGTCATTTCGGCTTGGAGGAGGAGTGACACTCCAGCTTCTGATTTGTTGCCGGTCGTTCTTCTCGGATTCTTGTCAAACACTTTTCTGATGATCGGTGTCTTACTAAAGCTAAGTCGACGACAGGGTACGCCAAAGGTGGACACGACACAAACAACTCTGATGAGGAATAAGGCGACTCCGAGCAAGAAGAATGTGATTGACAACTACAACAGAGAAGGCAAAAACTACGACAACATTAGATATGGACGCACCAAAGGAGGTAGGTTCTTCTCCGAGATTGAACTGCGCAAAACACTAGCGATGGTTAAGGGAGACAAGGTTCTCCACGTCGGCACGGCAACAGGACGTGTCTCCACTTACCTCGTTTCTTCAGGATTTGATTACGTCGGGTTGGAACTGTCCAAAGTAATGGTGAGGATAACAAGGGAGAGGCTAAAGGGCGCAGGAGATGTAGTTCAGGCAGATGCGGAACATCTACCCTTCAAACCTTCGGTGTTCGACGATGTTGTCTCTGTGCGTTCATTTCACTTTCTGCCTCATCCGGAGATATTCCTTAACGAAGCTAATAGGGTTCTGAAACGAACCGGACGTGTGACGGTCAGCTTCGAGAAGAATGTTCCTGGTCGCGAAGCATTTCGCAAACTAATGAGCCTGCCGGCTTCGAATGCCAAGAGAGCCTACTATTCAAATCCGCAAGTTGTCCTCATGATGGGTAGAGCAAGATTCACAGCTCTCTTTGCTGGGAACGTAACAAAACTCCCCTTGCTTCTTTATTGGAGATCGAAAGATGACAGAATCCTCAAAGAATTGCATGGCAAGATCCCGTCTGTGATGGGAACCGTTGGAATGGTTGTCGGCTCGAAGGCATCTCTTGGCGTGGATTAATGCGCCGTCAAAAATGAGAGATCGCAAGGCGCCCTCTGCACCCTTCGACAGATTCTCACCCAGTAGCTAGTTTAGTCGTAACATAGAAAAAAAGCTTGAGTGAAGAAGAGCAGTATTGGCTATCAAACAGATCCTTGGCCTTTATGAAAGGAACGTTCGGAAAATTTTGAAGAGCATTCATGGCGATTGTTTCTACGACGTCGGAGCGAACATAGGCTTCTATTCGTTGCTCCTCAGACATAATTTCCACAAGGTTTACGCCATAGAGCCCGTTCCAACGAACATAAGACGATTGAAGAGACGACTGTTCATTAGGTTTGTAAGAAATGTGAAGGTCGTTCCGGTAGCTCTTTCCGACAAGAATGGCAAAGCTACGTTCTATGTTAATTCAGATTCAAGAACCCTTATCGATAATCTCAGCGCGAGTTCATTGTTTGAGAAATTTGAGTTTCGATCTTGCGATCATGCCCCTGATAGAGCCTACGCCGGTTCACCGATTTCTATTGAAACGCTGACTTTTGACAGTCTTCTGACAGAGCCTACTGCAGATCTCGTAAAGATCGACGTTGAAGGTGCAGAATTTCTGGTTCTTGAGGGCATGAAAGAATCCTTGGCCAAGCGAAGAGTGAGGAACATTCTGGTCGAATTGCACGATAGGGGGAGAAAAGAGGAGCTTGAGACTATCCTGAGGAACAACTTTGGCGATGTTTTCTGGGTTGACCACCAGCATCTGTATGGACGTCAGAGATGAGATGCTATTTCCACGCGTGGAAATCCCGTCGAATGCCTTTAGGGTGTGCTAGACTCGCCCTCCCACCCTATCTGCTTGAGAACACCCCTTACTCGATCATCTTGAAGAGTAAGAATCGGTTTCTATCAACCTAATCCTCATGCTGTAAAGAACGCCATTTCTTTACTGAATTTGGTACTCCAATATTGCTGCGTTGAGACGTTCTTTGTGGGTCATTCTGTTTCAGTCGAATCGATCGACTCGATTTCTAACAGAGGTCGGCGTCAGGGGTTTTGTCTGACATATTGTTGCCCACACTTTGGGCAAGAAAATCTTGGCTCCTTCCAGTTAGTCACATCTACTCGCGTCTTGCAAGCAGTGCAAGTGAAGACTAACTGCTTCGTGGAGGCTGCGAGGCCTCCTGCTGCCAGACCTATTACGAAACCAATGAAGCCTCCTAATCCGAGATTCGCTACCAAGAATATTCCTCTCGTTTTTCCAAGTCTTCCTTGAATTTCGTCAGTCTTGCATGTTCTGTTCGCGGAAGCGTAATTGTAGTGTTTTTGTTGTCTCTATCGCTCTCGATTCGTTTCTTTCCGGTAGGCATTTGTTGGACCTATGGGAAGAATCGGCGTAGGCTCGTAACAATTTCCTGATGGATTCGCCAGATTGGACTCTATTCCCTAGAGCTAGTATAGACTCGATTTTCTAGAGACAGTCGGCGACCATTGAATAGGCAGAGAGTTGGCTTTGAAGAGGTTGGTTATGACTTCGAACCCGAAATATCCTGACACTGCAGAATCGGGCGAGACGTACGACGTAGAACAGAGTTCCAGCAAACGCTAGTGGCTACTGCGGTTTGAAAGCTACAATGTCTGTGAGCGCACCCGTACGTTCTCTCCGGTCCTTTAGAACCGGAACGACCTTCGTCCCGAAACTCACGTTAGCAGACTCGTCTAGCTGGAGCCGGTGGACTATTCCGCCCTTTACTCCTTCGAACTTGATCAGGGCGATATTAAGTGGCTCACCGATAGGTTCGCCTGTTCTGTTCCGGTTCACGGTCGTGTGGCTATAGACGTATCCGGTTTCCTCCAGTGGAGCATTGTCCTTGATTTCGATGAAGCAGGCGGGACAGAACATTCTGGCTGGAATGTAGGTGCTCTTGCACTTGGCGCATTTCGAAGATAAGAAACGGCCGTTCTCCTTCAATTCTCTGCGAAACGCCTCGCCCGCAACCCCCGCAGTGTAGTGATACTCTAATGGAATACTGTCCGTCCAGTGGCGAGCCTGTAGGGGTTGAGTGATCTTCTCTAGAATCGGCATTGTCTTAGCTCCCGACCGGTTTGAAGTATAGGATGTCTGTGATGGCTCCTTGTCTCTCTTCCGGTCGCTTCCAGATTGCCTGCACCTTCATTCCAATAGAGATCTTTGAAGGTTCTACTTCCCCCAACTTGTGAAGTATGCCCATCCCGGGACTCGCGCCCTCAATATCTACGACAGCGACGAGAATGGGAGTTTTGAGACGTCTCGCGTCCGTCCCTACGTGGGAGATGGAGAAGGTGTTCACAGTTCCAGTGTCCTTTACCCGGACCCATTCATCAGTCGGACGGTAGCATTGTTCGCAATACATTCGTGGGGGAACAAGAATTCTCTCGCACTTGTAGCATTTCCTCGCAACTATCTTCCCGTCCTTCAACTCTGTGAGAAATCTGCTGATTGCAACTCCGGCGGCCCAGCTGTACTTAGGCTCAAACTTGTAGACAATGTCAAGATACTTGCCCTCCCTCACTTCGTCCAGCGTGATCTCGCGGCCTGGGTAGCTGGTTATCTTCCGAGACACTGCCTCTCTCCTCTAGGACCTCATTACTGTGACCGTGCCGACCTGCATCAAATCCCCCCACGCCTGGGCGAGACCGGTCCGTGCATCTTTCTTCACCTGTCTCTTTCCGGCCTCTCCCCGGAGCTGCCAGAAGATCTCACAGATCTTCATCATGCCAGCCGCCGCTATCGGATTACCAACACCTAGAAGCCCGCCTGAAGGGCAGACAGGAAGATCCCCGTCGCGCTGAGTCACGCCGTCAACAGTCATCTTAGGCGCCTCGCCCTTACCCGCGAGCTGTAGCCCCTCCAGATGGTGAAGCTCTTTGTAGTCGAAAGGGTCGTACGGCTCTGCCACATCGATCTCCTTTCTCGGGTTCGTGATGCCGGCCATCTTGTAAGCCATCTTTGCAGCCTTCTCGACATACTCAGGATAGGCGAGGTCCCTGTTGGTCCAGTGGGTGCTGTCCAGGGTCCAGCCGACACCGTCAAGCCAGACTGGTTGATCTGTCAGTTTCTTCGCAACTTTTTCTGAGGCAAGGATCACTGCGGCTGCTCCGTCACTTGGAGGGCTGACGTCTAATCTTTTGACTGGCTCACAGATGGGTTCTGATCTCATCACATCGTCTACAGTGATCTTAGCTCCCAGTTGTGCCGAGGGATGATCGACCGCGTTGCCTTTGTTCTTCACCGCTACTTCAGCAATCTCTTCTTCTTTGATTCCATACTTGTGCATGTACCGCCGCATTTCCAGAGAGAATATCCAGAGCAAGGTCGTTCCGAGGGGTCGTTCGAGTATCTGATCGAAGATGCTCCAGAAAGCATACTGAGGATGCGGGTGTAGGGGCGACATCTTTTCTTCCGCAACACAGAGGCACGTGTCATAGAGACCGGAGGCGACGTTCCACCAGCCGCCTATCGGGGTGAAGACTCCTGTTCCACCGCCGACGTAGACGCGCTCGTGTGGCTTTCCGATCGCTCCCATTCCGTCAAGATAGTATTCTCCTTTCATGTGCACTCCGTCGAAGGCGTCTGGCGCTGAGCCTGAGACCACTGACTGTATGTCTTTCAGCGTCAGCCCTGCTGAGTCTAGGGCCATCTTTGATGCTTCGAAGGAGAGTTCCTTTGGGCTTTCCAGCATCCGACGTCGGAAGAGTGTGATTCCGGCACCTACAATTGCTACTCGTCTTCTCATCACCGATTCTTCCTAGTTTCCTAGCACCGCTACTGCCCCTGTGGCAGTAGGTATGCCCCTCCAGCTCTGGACCAGAGCTCTCTTTGCTCTTGGAACTTGCAGTCGGCCTGCTTGGCCTCGCAATTGCATAACCGCCTCCAGCGTCCGATGCAGTCCAGTCGCCTCTAGTAAATGTCCTACTCCCAGAGAGCCGCCTGATGCATTCACCGGCAAGCGTCCATCAACGTCGAAAGTTCCAGTGTCAACCATCTTACCCGCTTTGCCTCTTGACGCTAGCTTCAACGCTTCCAAGCTTTGAAGCTCCTTGTAGCTGTAGGTATCATCAACCTCGGCCAGATCGAAATAACTAGCTGGTCTTCTGACGTTGGCCATCTTGTAGGCTCTGCCCGCTGCCTGTTCAACGTATTCCGCTCGCGCAAAATCTCTATCTTCAACTACGGGCGTGTCAGAACTCCATCCAATGCCCTTTATCCAGACTCTATGGTCTCCGAGTTTCCGGGCCTTCTGGGCGGATGCTAGAACGAAAACGATGCTGGCATCGATTCCCTTACTTGACTCCAGTTCGGTCAAGGGAGAGGCGGCGACCTGTGAGTTCATCACTATTCCCTTGTCGATGTTGGCTCCGTGAACGCCTCGAGAGTTTGATAATGCATTCTTCTTGTTCGTGACCGCTACCTGTGCGCAGTACTCTCTCTTGGTGCCGGTCTCCTTGAGATATCGAGCCATCTCCATTCCTGCAAGGAATCTGGGATCGGCGTCGAAGTGGTGATGAGTATAGACCGGGTCGTAGGCGAAACTGGCTATTTCTTCAGGGTTCACGACATCGGAAATCTTGCTGTGAGATTCTACGACCGCGACATCAGCGATGCCGGACATGATGTGCATACATGCTGTAGCTAGTCCGATTATCCCATCTGAGGAGATTGTGCATAATGGTCGTAGAACCGCACCCAGCTGGTCGGGCATATACTCGTCTGTGATGCTGATTCCTTCCCAGAAATCCTCGGTACAGCAGACGAAGCTCTGAACGTCCTTCCGAGGATCTATTCCCGCATCCTCATAGGCGCGAGTTGCAGCCTCAAACATCAACTCTCTGGTCGAGAGTCCGGGGGTCATTGAGTCGAAGCCAGCGTAGCCAACCCCAACGATTCCTATCTGGAAGGGCAAGAACCCATCGGGAAAATCGGCAATGAACTGTTTACTATAAGACTTCCGCGAAAAAAAATGGTCATTGCGTCATTATTCGTGGCGTTCCGCAACTGGTGCAGAAATTAGCGGTGGGCGAGAGCGGCTGCCCGCATGACCTGCAGAAGCTCGATCCGAAAGCGGGTGCGGGAATCGCTTGTGCTTGAATCATGGCTTGCCGTTGTCTCTCCTTTCTCGCGACAGCGATTGCTACCACAATGGCGATTAGTATGGGCGGCATGATTAGTGTGATCAGTTCTGGAAGACCGAAGACTTTGGCTATGAGAGACCCGGGATTGCTTATGCTCTGCGTCGTCGTTGAAGATATTCCGTATGGTACCGCGATATGGAAGGTGTAATTGGCAGCTGGCAGCTGTGTGAAGACTGCTTGGCCATTATCGTCAGTCCTCACTGTCTCGTTGGTTGAGTCTGGTAGATACATTATGACCGTCGTGTTCTTGACTGGAAGTGAGTAAAAGTATCCGACCACGTGCATCGTGACCGAAAATGCATTTGTCGGGACGATCTGGCTGCTCGCGGTTGAGTTGACCACCGCTCCGGTTGCCACGTTGGTGGCGCGCCACGAGACCTGGTTGATCGTCCACTGCCCTGACGGCGGAAGAACATTCTGGCTCTGATATGCGGTGAGGAATATCTCGAAGCCTGTCGAGTCAGACAACGAGATCCAGGTTGGCGTGAGACCGTTCCCATCCACGTCATCGAAAGAGAGGCTAGGTATTGTTGCGGTGTTTCCGACACACTGGACTGCGCTCCCTGGCCACAGATTGGAGGGATTAGTCGGACTGTAGTATGCCGGGCTCCCGCATTCGTCTGGACCAGGATATGGTATGTCGCTGCCTGTCAAGAAGTCGTTCTGTTTTCCCGACACTTCTGCGACACTGTAGGGATTTGCGAGGTTCATGGAGCTTGTCGCGCCGTAGCCAATGTGGACCTTTCCAATCTGGACTAACTGCCAAGCTCCTGGGTTCGTTTCGTACATGAAATTCTTGAATTCTGCAGGGCCAATAACGTCCGTGTTGGACGTAGTCTGTGCGACCTCTGCAAGAACCGCAGCCGGGTGACTCCCTGAATCGGTGTCACCGGGTCCCAGATAGTACTGTTGACCTTGCGTTGGGCTGGATCCTAGGAACTGGTTATCCATGTAGAATGACCAGACTCCATTTCCAGTGTAGTTCATGGTATAGGTGTGCCATGATCCGATTGGGCCGGCTGATCCCGCAGGACCGATTATCGGTGGAGAGTTCGTGTTTCCTGCTGGGAAGAATTCGTAGAACCATGCGCAACAATAGTACTGGTTCGTTGTGGTTAGCCCATTATAGTATCCGACCTGGACGAACGCCCCGTTAGCCAGTATGCTACCTACCCAGTAAGAGTGCGCATCATTGTTGACCTTGTCGTATACAGTCCTGATCATTACACTTGCGCCCACGCTCTTGTAAATGCCTGAATCGCCGATCGCTCCTACTTGGAACCAGTAAGGGTCGCCGGCTGTAGCGCTTGTCACTCCCATGGGGCCTTGAGGTATGAGAAGAGGCTGGCCAGAGACCGATCTATCGAGAACTAGCGCGTGATTCCAGCTTGCCCCACCGAAGGAAATGATCCCGATTGCGGCGAGAACAATAATGCCAGAGATCCTCGCCGTAGATAAGCGCCAGTGGTTCAAGATCATGAGGATTGAGCAGGTGCGGTGCTGAAAAACGTGTTGTACTAAAGATTAAACGGACCAAGGAAATGGCCGACGGTCGGAGAGTCTCGATGGTCGGTTTCTTTGGTCCGGAACAGAAAGAACTCGTTCAGATGATGTACGGGTCAGCTTCTGAAGATTATCTGCTCCTCCTTGAGTCGTTGGGAGATTTCTTCGAGAAGGAGATCGAACCGACAGCTCGCCAGACCGACTTGAAGGCAGAGTTTCCTCGTGAGAACATTCGGAAACTCTTCGAGCAGGGATTCACCAGTATGGGCTTTCCCAAAGACTTTGGTGGATTGGAGCTTCCCTGGCCTATTTACGTCGCAGCTATGGAGATGTGCGGGAAGGCTTGCGCCAGCACCGCTCTTTCGCTCGCCATTCACGGGACATGTTGTGAGGGCGTTCGTCAGTTCAGTAATCCTGGTCAGAAGAAGGAGTATCTTCCTCAGATGATAAGCGGTAAGAAGTTCGCTGGTTTCTCATTAACCGAGCCTGGCGCGGGCTCTGATGCGCGGAATCTGCAGACCACTGCCCGTCTCGAGGGTGGACAATGGGTGGTGAATGGTACGAAGATGTTCACCACAAATGGCGGCTATTGCGACCTCTACTTCCTCTTCGCCAAGACGCCGAAAGGGCCCTCGGCATTCCTCGTTGACGCAAGGTCTGCGAAGTCTAGTAAGCATATCGACAAGCTGGGTTACAGAGGCTCGGTTACCGCGGAGGTTGTTTTCGAGAATGCTCATGTTCCGAAGGAGAGCCTTGTCGGTACTGAGGGAGAGGGCTTCGAGTATGCGAAGAAGATGCTGTTTGGGGGACGAGTGACTGTGGGGGCTATTTCCACTGGGATTGCTCGGGCTGCTTTTGACAAGGCGGTCAGGTACAGTAAGGACCGGATTGCGTTCGGCAAACCGCTCTCAGACTTTGAGATGATACAGTCCAAGCTCGCGGACATGTTGACGGATATCAACGCGTCGAGAATGATGGTCTACCGGGCCGCATATTTGAAGGACCAGGGGAAACCGTTCGAGTCTGAGGCTGCCCAAGCGAAAGTCTTTGCGAGCGAGCACGGGTTGAGAGTCTGCGACGAGGCGATTCAGATACACGGAGGTTATGGATATGCGGATGAATTCGATGTACATCGACACTGGCGAGATTCTAGGCTCAACACGGTCGGCGAAGGGACCTCTGAAATAATGAGATTGATAATCTCGAAGCACATCATCAAAGGATGAACGTGACGCCTCTCGCTAATTTCGTAGATATGGAGAATGCCCGGACTCGTTCTGAGGGCTTGGCAAGCGAGACGATTCGGAGTGATTTCTGGGAGGGTTCTCCCAAACGGCAGTTTTGTGTCGCGGGAAATATTTTTTTCTAAATTCCTGGAAGGGTCCACTCGCCATCTGAAACGTTTCTAGGCGAGATTCCGGGTTTGTCGCGCAGAACAGGTGAGTCAGCCATTTTTCGACCGGGCTCCAACTGTAACAATGCACGCTTGAAGTGGGCACCATATGAAAAGCCCCTCCCAGATCGTTGATCTGAGCTTGATCTGAACGAGAAGTCCATCTCAGGATGTGGAATATGCCCCTTCGTTAGCCATCGAAGGTTGACTTCCTCCTAGAGGTAAGCAGCAAAATAACCATGAGAACGCAATGAGCTTTGATTATTGTTCTGGCTTTGTTCTAGGCGCTTTTTGTTAACTTACCCCAGAATTCGGGCACTAGAAGACCGCGGATTTAACCCCAAGGTTATTACAATCCACGGGGCAGGTGACGGTTATCTGGAATAGTCGTGTTTACAATCAGAAGGCCGGGAATTAGTTGAGAGCGCTAATCATCGGAGCTGGGAGGATAGGAATGCACCTTATTCGGTACCTCTCGAGCAGCGATGACAATCGACTGACCGTTATAGAGAAGAAGCAGGAGCGCTGCAAGGAAGCATCCACCAACTCTGATGCTACCATTCTAAACGCCGATGGCTCCAAGCCTGACGTTCTCAAGCTGGCAGAGGCCTCACAAGCGGACATAGTCATAGTTACAACGGACGACGACAGAGTCAACCTGGCCGCGACTAGACAGGCGAAGAAGGAGTTTGGCGTTCCACGCATTATCGCTGTGGCAAACAGCCCCAAGAACAAGGAACGGCTGAGGGAAGCAGGGGCTGACATGGTCATATGCCCCGCAGAGCTAGCCCTCAAAGATCTCGAAAACATGCTAGAGAGAGACCGCGCGGTCACACTCATGTACCGGTCGGAACTCGACCTGCGAGTCGCCGAGACAATAATCCCGCTCAATGCTACATTGATCGGAAAGAAGATTCATGAGATACAGATGCCAGAGAAATGCAGAGTCGCCCTAGTATGTAGAGACAGCAGCTACGTCTTCCCCGAACCCGAGCTCGAACTGAAATCCGGAGACAAGGTTCTACTGCTAGGCGACGCGCCATCCGTCGCGCGAACCGTGGAACTCTTAAGGTCACGCGAAACAGCCTAACACCCTTCGGGGAAGGGCTGGACAAAGAGTGGCCTCCAACATATTCGACCTGTTCACCAGCCCGCCCGCCGAGCAGATCCTCACCATAATACTCATTCTCGTACTCACCTTCTCAGTCGTCCGGGTGTACAGGAGCATCATTACAAGAATAGCAGGCACTGTCCCATCTGGATTGATAGTCAGCCTGCAGCAGATAGGAACGTGGTCCATCAGGATATTCGGCGCCTTCTACATACTCAACACACTCAACGTCAACATACTCCTACTAGTCGCGCTACTCTCCCTCGGGGGTCTCGCGATGATCGTGGCCTACAGGAACATTCTTGCTGACATGGCCGCGTCCCAGTTCGTGTCCACATTCCAGCCGTTTAAGGTAGGAGAATGGATCGAAGTGCAAGACTACTACGGACGAGTAATCGAGAGAAATCTGATACAAACAAAGATCCTTACACCAGACAACGAAATAGTCATCATCCCGAACTCGACATTGTTGAGAAGATCTGTTATCAATCGCACCCGCTCAGGAGCCCTCCGCATCCAAATACCAGTCGCAGTCAGCACAGAGGTAGACCTGACGAAAATTGAGGATCAACTGCTACACATCGCTGAGGGCAGAAAGGTCGACCTTCTACCAGATACGACTCCCCAAGTCCGTGTCACCCAAGTAACTCCCCAAGAGACCCAGCTTGTCCTCCTCCTACAGATCGCCAACCCTGCCAAACGGGACCAGATAATTTCTGAAGTTCAGAAGAAATTCTACGAACTTCTCTCCAAGAGGAACTAGGCCCAAATAGTCTCAAATATCATTCCTTTGGAGCACCCAGCAGTTTCAGGGCTCTAAAGGATAACTGAGGAACGTCTGTTTGACACAGCCCGCCCAGAGACCTACCGGGCGCAGAAGACAAGGACTTAGACGAAACATCGGCATTCTGGGCAACTTTGCCTTTGGCTACGCCGATGTAGCAGAAGGGATCTACTTCACTCTGGGCCTCGTCGTGATCTACGCGGGTGCAGCCGCAACATACGCATACCTCTTCGCAACAATAGCCTACATTCTCACAGCCCTCTGCTACGCAGAACTCTCGAGCTCCTACCACCAAGCAGGGGGCGCATTCGTATACGCCAGAAAGGCCTTCGGACAAAAAATCGCTTTCCTCGCAGCCTGGGCACTGCTCCTCGACTACGTCGTCACCACCGCCATATCTGCCCTAGCCGCCATCGGCTACCTAGGCTATCTTATTCCACAACTCAATGGACCACTATTAATCGGAGGGGCGACAGCGGCCGCAATACTGCTTCTGATGAGCCTCAATATTTTTGGAATAGGTGAGTCAGCCAAATTCTCGTACTTCCTCGTCCTGTTCAACATAGTTGGAGTAGCCGCCATCCTAGTCACTGGCTACTTGTTTTCCTATAGACCCGGCCTCAATACGATTCACTTCGGAACGTCTCCGACTGTTCCCAACTTCCTCTATGCGATCACCATAGCCATGTCCTCCTATCTCGGGATAGAAGTCATATCCCAGACGGCGGGAGAAACCAGGCGACCAGCTAAGAATATCCCAAGAGCCGTATTTCTGATCAGCGCAGCCGTTGTGGTGGCCACGCTCTCCTTCTCAACTCTCGCGCTCGGAGTGAGAAGCTTTCAGGATTTCGTGGACAATCCAACCAGCATTAACGACCCGGTAGCTTTCCTCGCGCTCGCTCTCCCGAACGGCTGGATTCTTGCTGGCCTCGCAGCCTTCTTGGGCATGTCCGTCCTTCTAGTAGCTTCCAACGCAGGAATAGTCGGAGCGTCTCGAATAAGCTACGCGATGAGCCAAGACGGAGTAATACCGAAGACGTTTGGAAAACTCCACAAAAAGTACAGCACTCCCTTCATCTCAATCGTGGCCTTCTCCTCCATATCCGTTGCCCTAGCCTTTTCGGGAGAACTCAGCCTTGTCGCGGAGCTGTACAATTTCGGGGCACTAATCGCCTACGTGATCGTCGGCCTAAGCCTAATCTCCCTCAGAAATAAAGAGAAGGCAATCTTTCGTCCATTCAAGACTCCTGGAAGCATCAACATCAAGCCATTCTGGAGGAAACCCAGCGAAACATCGGATAGCAACGAGCAGTATTCGATTCCGATCATTGGGGTGCTATGCATCATCGCGGACCTAACGATCTGGCTTCTGGTAGTTATTCTCCATCCGCTTGGAAGAGTCTTCGGCAGCATATGGATGGGCTTCGGCCTCTTGGTATTTTTCGCATACACTAGAATTCGGAAGACGAAGGCGGCCCTCCCGGCTGACTCATCTTCAGCAGAAATGAGCCCAGGCCCCACCTCGTAGAACTCAGGCTACCCCTCGAGCCTCTTCAATCGCTTCTCTATCACATCGACCTGTTTGGACAGAAATGATTTGTATGTTCGTAGAAGCTTGACCTGTTGTGTCTTCGTTTCCGCATCGATCGTGTTCATCGTTCGCTTGAACATTTCAGAGGTCTTCTCTAGAGTCTCGTCTATGGTGGCAGAGACCTTCGGAGCCTTGTCTTGCACAAACTTACTAGTCGAATTAACCCAAGTCTTGCTTGCAGAGGCGAGATCTCTTCGAGCATGATCCATGTCTCGACGTATTCTCTCAAGAGCTATCCTGATGTCACGCCGCGCATTCTCAGATCCTTTTCTGGAAGACAATTCATGACCATGGACATAACCATCCCGAGATAAATCTTCAATTTGAACAGCCCGGCCCAACCAATATTACGGAGAGCCACAGCCGACCTCCAGCATGAAGGGAATCAAGGAGAAAGTCTACCACGC
>DASPWZ010000050.1:0-3532 GCA_035637535.1 Candidatus Dormiibacterota bacterium | reverse complement strand
CGTGGGATAGACTCCTCGGAGATACGGATACTCGCCTGGAAGACCAGCGTCGCGAGATTCGTCCTGGTAGGCGACGTCTCTTGGAGTGTAGACTCGTTTGATCGGGATGTTGGAAGGGTTTCTGAACTCTTGCTTCCGCTCAGGGCTGTCTTTTGTCCACTGTTTGAGAGTCTTCGCCTGCCATTCTGCCTCTTGGCGTTTCAGCTTGGCGAGATATTTCACGTTGAAGGTTGAAGGCTTAGCCTTCCGCTGCCTCTTGATATCGTCCAGAACTTTCTTCCAGTAGCCCTTTGCCAAAATAGTCACAATACAACCATAACGGGCCGGATTTTCCTATTTCTCCATTATCTTCATGTGTGACCGTCTTCTGAACGTTGAAATATGTTCCAGAGCGAACCGGCAATCAGGGCTCTAGCTTGGTCAGTGATCTAGCCTCGAGAGTATTGAAGGGTGATCACAGGGCCCTCGGTAAGGCCATTTCGATTGTTGAATCTGGAGGACTCGGTCGTCGCCGACTCATTCACGAGCTGTATCCACGTACAGGAAAAGCCTTCACAGTAGGCATAACGGGTCCTACAGGGACGGGCAAAAGCACTCTCGTCGACAAGACGATCCAAGAACTCCGCAGGAGAGGACGAAAAGTGGGCGTGTTAGCCATAGACCCCTCCAGTCCCTACACAGGAGGTGCACTGTTAGGCGACAGGATACGCATGATGGATCATAGCCTCGAAAGAGAAGTTTACATTCGCAGCATGGCATCTCGCGGCGATGTCGGCGGCCTCGCTCGCGCCGCAATAAACACGATCAGGGTCCTCGATGCGGCCGGAATGGACATAGTAATAGTAGAGACGGTCGGAGCTGGCCAGACTGAAGTCCAAGTCGCCACCGCCGTAGACGCGACCGTGGTCGTTGTAATGCCACAGCTCGGGGACGAAGTCCAAGCGTTCAAAGCAGGCTTTAACGAGATCGGCGACATTTTCGTCGTCAACAAGGCAGACATAACCAACCCATCGAAGACAATGTTCAATGTCGCCAGTGGGCTACAGGAAAAGAACGGATGGAGACCGCCTGTGCTAAAGACTGTAGCAATCGAAGGAACAGGAGTGCCCTCGCTAGTGGACAGCATCGAAAAATTCCAGAAATTCTTAGATGATCACGGCATAAGAGAAGAGAGGAGGAATAAGCGACTTGAGTCTGAACTCATCGAAGCTGCGTTTTCAGACTTTTACACCGAGACAGTCACTCGTCTCAAGAAAGAAAAGTCATGGCAGCATCTACTCGGCCAAGTTGCGAAGAAAGAACTGGACCCTGAGACAGCAGCGTCAAAACTCGTGAAGGCCATCGCAAGATTAGACGTGTCAGAAAATGCCTGATCGCATCACCACAGACTCAGGAATACCTGTCAAGACATCGTACGACAACAGAGACGTTTCTAGGGGAATGGTTCGTTCCCTCGGAAAGCCTGGAGAGTTCCCTTACGCTAGGGGAATCTACCCGAGCATGTACCGGGACCGACTTTGGACGATGAGACAGTACACTGGATTCGGTTCAGCCAGCGAAACCAACCGGCGATTCAAGTATCTGATCTCTCATGGAGAGACTGGACTTAGCACTGCCTTCGATCTTCCAACGCAGCTCGGCCTTGACTCTGATCATCCAAGAGCGCATGGGGAAGTGGGCAAGGTCGGAGTCGCTATCAGCAGTATCGACGATATGAGACGGTTGTTCGATGGAATCGATCTCGGCAAGATCAGCACTAGCATGACAATCAACTCTACCGCTCCGATTCTGCTCTGCTTGTATGCTGCGGCTGGACTGGAGCAACGGGTCCCGCAAAGGCAGTTGCGTGGAACTACGCAGAATGATATTCTGAAGGAGTACATTGCCCGGAATACCTACATCTATCCGCCCGAGTTTTCTCTGAGACTCGCGGTCGACCTCATAGAATATTCTGCTCGGAAAATGCCTCATTGGCATCCCATAAGCATCAGCGGCTATCATATTCGTGAGTCTGGGGCCGATGCCATTCAGGAACTTGCGTTCTGTTTCTCAAATGCGATTGAATACGTAAAAGCCGCACTGGCTCGCGGTCTCAAGATCGACGACTTTGCTCCTCAGCTCTCATTCTTCTTCGCATGTCGAAACGACTTTCTCGAAGAGATTGCAAAGTTTAGAGCAGCCCGAAAAGTATGGGCGAGTATAATGAGACGACGTTTCAAAGCTCACGACCCTGAGTCCTGCAAACTACGATTTCATGCTCAGACTAGCGGCGAGACTCTGACCGCCCAACAACCGGACAATAACATTGCCCGAGTCTCGATCCAGGCACTAGCGGCCGTCCTTGGAGGCACCCAATCGCTTCACACAAACTCCCGTGACGAGGCTCTTGGCCTTCCCACGGAGGATTCTGTCAGAATTGCTCTACGGACCCAGCAGATCATCGCGCATGAATCTGGCGTGAGCCGGACGGCGGATCCGCTGGGAGGCAGTTACTACCTGGAGTCCTTGACAAGGACGATCGAAACCCAAGTCGCTGCCCTCATCGAAAGAGTACAACAGCTTGGAGGCGCGAGGAAGGCTATCGAATCTGGCTTTGTTCACAGACAGATTCAAGAAAGTGCCTACAAGTTTCAGCAGTCCGTAGATAAAGGCCAAACGGTAATTGTCGGAGTAAACCGGTTCAAAGAAGAGGATCAAAAAGAAGTGAACATTCAGCGAATTAGCCCAAGCGTGGAGAGGCGACAGATTCAACAACTGAGGAAGTTCAAGAATTCAAGAAACAAAGCGAAGGTGAAGAGCGCTCTATCAAGACTTGGGAGCGCGGCTTCTGGAGATGCTAACTTAGTTGAAGACATTTTGAGAGCAGTCCGGTCTGAGTGTACTGTGGGCGAGATTAGCGATCTCTTCAGACATACATTTGGTGAATACAGAGCCCGTCTAGAAATCTAGTCAAGCCTGATCAGTCATCGGGCTAGGGCAGAGGTCTGACTGAAGTCTGGAGATCTATGTGGTCAGGAATAGCCACGTGCCATTCGCTTTGGCGATGATTTGTTTCTGCTGATTCGTCAGGACCGCTTCCGCAAAGGCGACCCTTTTTCCCCGTTTCGCCACGGTCCCTTCTGCTCTCAACGGTCCTTTGATGTGGGGTCTGAAGAAACTGATCTTCATCTCCATCGTCGTAAAGTCCTCCTGCGGAGATATAGTGGTGGAAATCGCTATTCCCATGGCTGCGTCAGCGATATCCGCCATTACTCCTCCGTGCATTGTGGCTGACATGTTGTGGAGGCGCTCGTCGACCTCCATTTCGACCAATGATCGTCCCTCGGAGAGCTCTAGTATCTTGATGCCAAGGGTCTTCGTCGCCGGACTAGGATACGTTCCAGTCTTCCAGGCGTGGTAGACTTTCTCCTTGATTCCCTTCATGCTGGAGGTCGGCTGTGGCTCTCCGTAATATTGGTTGGGCCGGGCTGTTCAAATTGAAGATTTATCTCGGGATGGTTATGTCCATGGTCATGAATTGTCTTCCAGAAAA
>DASPWZ010000049.1:0-127015 GCA_035637535.1 Candidatus Dormiibacterota bacterium | reverse complement strand
GAAATTCTCGTCAAACTCAAGCCCATTGTACATCTTCCAATTCTCGTGGCCGTATAGAATACTGTAAGATTCGTCTACTATCGCCCAGGCACTGAGTGGATACGGGAGAGCCTTCATTGAAGGATGTACCGAAGGGCTCGCGGGATAAATTATTCGGCTACATCTTAAGCTGGCCGGAACGTCTCAGGGACTCGACCTGTCCTTGAGTATATCTGAACATAATATCTCCTCGCTCCTGCTGGAAATCCCATGGAGCAACCAACACGGTGTCTCCCATCTTGATCCAGACTCTCCGCTTCATCTTGCCACGTATTCGACAGACACGAGTTACGCCATCAGCGCATTCGACTAGGACCCTATCGTAGCCGAGTAGGTTCTTGACTGTCCCGTACATCTGGCCGGGACCCGGAGTAAGCATTTCACTGAGGTTGGCTTCGCTGAGAACCTTGCGCTTTCCCATTTTCTCACTCTAATAGTGGTTACGGGGAATATTAAGCCTCTCAGATACTAGCGAGCTAGAAATTCTTAGGTCCGCTACTGCTTCCATTTTATCGAGCAACCGAACGGTCGAGTCTCTGGGACAGCCGGGGTCTTGCCTGACAGGACGGCGTCTATTGCGTTTCTCAAGTCGTGACTCTTGACATCGGTCGGGTTTCGGTTGTCGTCAATGCGTCCCTTGTAGCTGAGGACCCGTTGCTGGTTGTAGAGGAAGATGTGCGGAGTGCAGATTGCTCCATATTTTCTGGCGACCTCCTGAGTCTCGTCACGGAGATATGGAAAGTTGAAGCCCTTTTCTTTCGAGCGCGTTATCATGTTTTCAAAACTGTCTTCAGGGTACCCTTCATCATCGTTGCTGTTGATAGCAACCAGACTAGCACCCTTGGGCAGATAGTCTCTTTGCAACTGAACCATTCGGGCCTCGTAAGCTTGCACGTAGGGACAGTGATTGCAGCTGAAGACGATTGCCAGGGCCTTTTTGTCGGAGAAGCTCTTGAGAGAGTGCATCTTGCCGTCTACTCCCTTCAATTGGAAGTCTACCGCGGTGCTTCCCAGAGGAAGTCCAACGGAGCCGACAGCGACTGATGATGAAGACATTATTTCCTGAGTTGAGAGAAGACCTTAGAAACCTTTCGATTCGATCCGAACCGATCCGCTTGGAGGACGATAGATTAGAATGAAATTCTTTGTTGGAGTGTCTGGATTCAGCTATGCCAGTTGGAAGGGAAGCTTCTATCCCAAGGATTTGAAGAGCGAAGACTTCCTCAGCTTCTATGCCGGGAAGCTGAATAGTGTCGAGATCAACAGCTCCTTCTACGCACCTCCCAGCGCGGCCATGGTGAAATCCTGGTCCGGAAGAACAGGCGAAGATTTTCGGTTCGCGATAAAATCACCCCGATCAATTACTCACACCCTCAAGCTCGGCAAGGGTGCCTCCGAGGCCGCGGATCGACTGGGAAAGACCCTCGATTTGCTAGGAGGGAAACTTGGACCCGTGTTGTTCCAGTTACCACCGTTTTTCAGACAGGACTTGAAGACTCTCGAAGACTTCCTCACACAGACAGCTGGTATGAAGAAGAAAGTATTCGAGTTCAGGCATGATTCTTGGCTGAACGATTTGACTTATCAGCTGCTAGAGAAGCATGATGCAGGTTTCTGCATCGCCGAAACCGAGGACATGAAACCTGTTCTCAAGACGACGGGAGAACTTCCGTACTTCAGGCTGAGGAAGGATGTTTACACCGCTAGCGAGGTTGGGAAATGGACAGAAAAGATTCGGGAGATAATCAAAGGATCAGAGGAGGCGTACGTATATCTGCGCCACGACGAGACGGGCGAAAATGCGTCGTATGCAGTAGGACTGAAAGAAAAAATATCCGGTTGAAAAACTCGGCTAGTTGTTGGTCTTACGCTGTTTTCGCTGACGCTTTCTTCAGTTCGTCGTAGTTCGGTTCCTTGCTGGGATCATCGCTGACCCATTTGTAAGTCACGACGCCGTTCTGGTCGAGGATGAAGACGCTCCTCTTCGCTACTGTGTAGCCCTTCAAGTTTCCAAAATTCTCATGGAACACATTGTACTGGTGAACGATGTCTCTTGTATAGTCACTGAGGATTGGAAAGTTCAGACTGTTCTTCTCTGCGAAAGCTTTGTTCGTCCAGGGATCGTTGACGTCTATTCCTACAACTTGGGCGTTAATCTTGCTGAACTCCGCGAGATCATCTCTCAGCTTACACATTTCCTTGGTGCAGACACTTGTGAAGGCGCCGGGGAAGAACGCTAGAAGAGTTGCTCCCTTGGGTTTCAATAGTTCTTGAAGGCTGCGCGGCTTTCTATCAGAGTCTGCCAGAGTAAATGTCGGAGCTCTTTCTCCCTGATTGACCATTTCCAGATCCAAGGTCTAAGAATCTTTTCGGTGTTTCTAAACCTTACACCGACCGGGCGAACGCCAAGTGTTTTTGAAAGAGAGGGATTGGAATCTAAGAAAAGAGTTTGGGGAGTAGAATTAGATCAGAGTAGGATTGTTACTCGTGCTTTTCTTCGCCCGCGGCACAGGAAGAGTCGTGATCGCCCGGATTATGGATGCTCTTTGAGCCGTGTGCCTCGTCATTATCGGTGTCCGTGTCGTGGTGTAGATGGAAGGCCGGGTTAGACTTGCCCATAGCTTTCATCAAGGCTACTGTGGTGTCCATCTTGTTCTTGATGAGTCCGTAAGCGTTGCCGTTGTCTTTGCCGTTTCCTTTGTCATGGCGGGGGTCGGGAGATATGGCCTCTCCACAGTTCCCGTTACCGCCACCGTTGCCATTGCCGTTACCGTTCCCTGTGTGCGTAGCGATGATTACGCTGGAACTACCTGAACTGCCGTTGTGACTAGAGTCACCCCCGTAGGTGCCAGTGATGGTAGCTGTACCGGTTGCGACACTGGTGAAGTCAGCGGTACACTTGCCAGCTGATAGCGAGCAGCTAGCAGATACAGTGCCCACTCCCGGATTCGACGACGCGAAACTCACAGTACCAGTCGGAACATTCGAGGCAGTCGTAGTATCAGGAACGGATGCCGTACAACTCGAAGTCCCACCCATGGTAATCGTGCTAGGACTACACGCAATACTGGAAGACGTATTGTCCTTTGCGCCCGTAGGTGTAGGACTTGTACCCTGGGGCGATGGCGAGTGTAGCAGGAACGGCACGAGGAATGCGCCTAATCCCGCCACGATAAGCGCTACTGCCCCTAGTCTGCGTCTGCTTGGAAGTATCATTCTTTTTTTGCCTGCCCTTTTCCTTGGGAACGCCTTTTTCCCTGACGGGTATATTATTCAACGAATTGATCACCTAGAAACTTGTCAATCCCTGATGATGGGACGCCGAAATCTTTCAGGAATCGTTGATGGGTATCGGGACCCGATATACTGTTACAGGATTCGGAGGAAGAGGTAGAGGATCAGGATGTTTGGAATAGTCACTAGAAGTCCAATTTTGGAAAACTCTAGCGAGCTGAAACCTGAGCCTCTGTTCTCGGCCGCTTCCAAAATGATGACATTGCTTGCTGCTCCCAGTAGACTTAGTCCGCCTGCTAGAGTGCTCGCGCCGGCCAGCGCAACCCAGGCTTTGACATTGTTGCCTGTGAATCCTGCGGCTTGCATCGCCTTGATGTAGACCGCGACGAAAGGGACGTTGCTTAGTAGCTGGCTGAAGATCAGACTTGTTAGGATTATGACGCTTAGAGAGACTACTATGTCTGAGGGGTTGAGCGCTGGCAAGTAGAGTAGTAATGATTGGAGAGCGTTCGAATCCCAGAAGCCCTGGACTACGATGAAGAGGGACATGAAGAAAATTATGATGCCCCAGTCCACAGATGCCAGAATCTCCCTCCGTCTAGTACTTAGCAAATAGACGATGGTCGCACCGAACAGGGATACTGTTCCAAGGTTTACGTTTCCCTGCACCCCAAACAGTTGAATGACTCCCACAAGAAAGAAGCCGACGACCACGATGCCAGCTACATACGCTGACAGTCTTGCTAGCCTTGCATCCTTGATTGGTGGCAGCGGAATTGTCCCGAAATCTTCCGCGGATTTTGCAAGGTCCTTTCGATAGTAGAATTTGAGAATCAGAAATGTGACTATGAGCCCTATGATTGTTGGTGGGACTAGAAAGTAGAGAAAGTCGAACATAGGGTTTGGAATGCTGCTTGACAGGGCAATGAGGAGATTCTGCGGATTCCCAACAGGAGTCATAACGCTACCAATTGTCACACCAAGCGCGAGCGTCATCAACAAAACACTCGGTTTGATCCGCATCTGCTTCGAGAGCCCTAACATTATCGGGGTTGCTGTCAGGGCCAATGTGTCGTTGACGAGAAAGGCTGAGAGGAGACCCATTCCGAACAGCACCAATGCCAAGGCCCGTTGTGGGGTCCTGGCGAGCCTAATCATTCTCGCCGTGAGATATTCGAGGAGTCCTGACAGCTCCATGGCTGCAACGATCGAGAACATTCCGAGGAGGAAGAATATCACGTCCAGGTTAATGGCTGCATATGCGTCTTGTAGGGGGATGGCTCCGGAGAAGATCATTGCCACTGCTCCTGCGAGCATGATGGTCCAGATGGGAATCTTGAAGCGGCGGAAGTTTCTGAGAGCGATTAGTGCGTAGACGACTGCGAAGATGCCTATCGGGAGATAGTGAAGTGGAGGCATCTAGTGCAAATCCTAGGGATAGCGTGTACGCTCTGTTAGTGCGTTTGCAGATTGTCTTGTGAAGGTCTCTGGGTTTGAACTCAGGTCAGAGTTCTTCCAGCATCTTCTTCGACCATAACAGCGAGGCTTCAGGCTTCTTCAAAAGCTTCGTGGGCTTGGTCTTCTTTGGTGCGGAAGCGGCTTTTGTTACTCCTGGAATGAGACCCTTGTTGTGGAGGACTGGATGTGGTCCGGCGGGGTCCTGTCCTAGGCCTACTACCATGCCTTCAGGATCTCGCAATACACCATTCTCATAAAAGCCCCGGTGGCGTCCCTCATAGTCGATAATGTTTCCGTGTTCGTCTAGCCAGGCTATGTTGTGGCCGTCGAAGTCTACGATTCTAGTATCTTTCAGAATTCTGTATCTTGCGGCTCCGTTCTCGTCCCAGATAACATCGATCTCTTCTTCCTCGGCCTCTCTTGCAGGTTCTGATTCCATTCTAGTTCGTTTCCCTGAAGATGTGTCAAGCTAAGAAGGTTATCTACACTCTTACGAGTCGATGAAGTGTAATTGAAGTAGACAAGAAAAGACCTTTTCCTTAAAATAGCAGGAAGGCGGTATACTCCTCGATTATGTCGCGTGTTCCGGCGACAACTCATACTTGTCCCGTATGCGGCCACATGGGCCCATGCACACAGTCCGCCGGCGAAACGGGCCAGTTCAGATATCACAACTGTCACGTTTGCGGTTCTACCTGGAAGGAGGCGAAGGTTCAGGATCCAGCTGACAAAGACTCCAAACCACTTCAGACAGCATAAGCCAAGTCCGATCCCATTTTCAACCCAGAAATACTAGTTAATGCTGCCTCTCTCGACAGCGTTGCCTCGACCCAACCAGCGTTCAAAGGTTAATCGTCGACAGAGAACGAAGAACAAGAAAAGACATCTAGCACTCAACAGTAGGAAGCCAAGTAGACGCCGCTTGCATAGACGCTTGTCAAAGACGTTCGCCGGCTAGGCGTTTAGACCTAGAAACCTGGCCTCAGTTTCTGACCCGTTTACAGCATGCTGGACGTGAACCTGTAGGACTGATGCAGCAACCTGGTTAAGGCCGGGAGATCGGAGTTCTTTCCCAGCTTCATGGACACCCAGCCTTCTCTATCGTGGGGTTCAGGAGACCGGGAGGCTATGCCTCGGCTGAGTACATTCTCCTTGACATCCAGGGGAAGACGAACATCAATTCTGTCAGGGCGGTGGATATGGGCAAACGCTTTTCCTCCTACTCGTAGCTCAACATCATCTCGTCCGCTGTCATAGGCCTCAACGCCGGGCACTAGGAGCATCTCTCCAGTAATGATATCCAGTAATCCCATTGGTCCCACTCCAGAGCCCGTGGACTTATCTTGCTTCCGCCCATGCGACGATATCTATCGTTTCGAGAGTTGGACTGAGAAGAAATGCCACCTCAGTTACTTCGATCCATCAGCTTCCAGCGTCTGATGGTGTTTGGCGAAGGTGAATGTATCTCTTCAAGCGAGGCCAGCCAGTCTTTGCATACTTTAGTCGTGTCCGATCGTTCTTGACCCATCGGAGCATGTGAAAGAAGCTTCCAGCTCTCTTGTCATCTCTATCTGGCAAAGGCTCGTAGCCTAGATTCCTAATCTCGTCAAGATAGGCCGTCTCCACGTTATGTTGTGCCTCTCCGGAGATGATCGCGGTCTTGACCTTCTCTTTCCCGAACTTTCTGAAAAGCTCCTCTCGGGTCTCATCGAAGACGAAGCTACGGCAGACCTCGACTTCCTCTTCAGCTCCCAGATTCATCTCCTGTAGGAGACGGAGGGTTACTTCTGTTGCTTTCTTGAGATACAGTTTCTTCCGGAAATGTGGTGTCTGGAAATAGTTGACTGGAATGATATCGTAGTGAAACTCTCCAGTCTCCTTCCTGTGAGCCCCGATGATGGCCCCGAAGAGAAGGTCTCCGACACCAGCATCATCCACCTGGACTGTCACTTGTTCGACACGATACCTCGCTCTAGCTGCTAGTACTACCTCACTGGTTGACGATAAGGATATGCTGATAGTCCTTGAACAAAATCCCGAGTCAGAATTGTTCTAAGGTCTTCAACCCGGACCCCGTTGCTATCACGACAACGCTATCCTTTCTGTCGACCGTTCCTGTCTCGTGTAGCTTAGGTATGGCCGCGAAAGCCGCGGCACTGGAAGGCTCCACCAATAATCCATCCCGTTTTGCAACGTTAAGCATGGCTCTGTGAATCTCCACGTCCGAAACCTTCAACGCTAGTCCTCTTGACTCTCGAAGACTCTTGAGAATCCAAGCTCCGGCAAGAGGTTTTGGAATCTTTAATCCGTTTGCAATTGTCTTTGGTAATTTCCACTCGAGGACCTCCATCCTACCCTTGTTGTACGCGTCTACCACCGGAGCGCATCCGGTTGGTTGGACTGCGATGATTCGGGGCCGTCTGCGTATCCATCCGAGTCTATGGAGGATCTTGAACATCTTCCACATCCCTACTAGCCCAACTCCTCCTCCGACAGGATAGACGACGTAGTCGGGGCTCTCCCATCCCCGTTGTTGACAGATCTCGAGGGCCATAGTTCCCTTGCCATCATGTCGGAACGGCGTCACGAAAGTTGAAGCATTGTAAGCGCCTGTCTTTTCAGCAATTTTGGCCGCATGTCGTCCTGCTTCTGAAATTGTCCCTTTGACCTTAGTGACCTGAGCGCCTAGTTTTTTTCGAAAGCTCAACCTTAGCATTGTTGGCGTGGCTTGGAAGGTACACGTGACAACTGATTCCAGCCATTTGTGAGTAGAGGGCGAAGGAGCAGCCTGCGTTTCCCTCCGAGGCTAGTACGAGTGTTCTGACTCTTAGTTGCGAGAGCCGTGTGACAGCGAGAGAGGCGCCTCGGTCCTTGAAGGTTCCAGTTGGATTCCGAGTCTCGTCTTTCAGCCAGACGCTGTGAAGTTGTGGATACGATCTTACTGGTCTGAGGGGCGTGTTTCCTTCCCCTGCTGTCACGGGAATCGTTCCGGCTTTTACCGGTAGAAACATGTTGAACTTCCACATGGACTGAACGTCGTTTCCCGGCTGTAGCTTTGAGTAAAGAGATAGGACTGTCTCGTCAAGCACTGTGTCTAGTAGACCATGACATTTCGGGCAAGTGCCTAGAGGCGCTTCTTCATGGAAGAAACGGTGGCACCGTGTGCATTGGAGGCCAGTGTAGGGCTGCTTAGATCGTTTCAACGAACTCCCTGCGATATCGGATCGGTCTCCGAGAATAGTTTTAGGTGGGGTTTATATCGAGACACGAGAATATCGTACTTCGATATATTGGTGCGAACATGAGCAAGGTCGTCACGGAACGAATGGTGAAGAGCTTCCTCGACCTCTTCGTCCTCGACCTGCTCGACGACAGCCCAAAACACGGCTATGAGATCATGAGAGAATTGAAGACAAAGACGGGGGCTAGAATCGGGGCGGGCACATTGTATCCGCTACTTTACGAGCTTGAGGAGCGGAAACTGGTGGCTGGAGAATGGAATTCTCCAAACAGGCGTAGCAGAAGAGTCTACAAGATTACAGAGCCGGGCGCGAAGTACAAGAAGAACGGATTCAAAGGCATAGACCTACTGATCCGATCCTCTAGCTCCGACTCTGGCACCTGAGTCAGCCTAGGGTCTCATATCCGCCATCCGGCTAATCTCCCTCGGCTCGCCTATGATGGCCTCACAGAAACTGTCGCCCTTACCCTGACACAATACTTCGATAGACTCACATCGACTTCCAAAAATCTCACCCACCGCACCGGTGAGAATCCCACGCCCGAAATGGCAGACAGGTGTCTTACCGGTCTTGTTTCGAACTGATACACCGTTCTTCCACCTTATCCTCGCAAACTTTTTGGTCGGATTGAAATCGATGATCTCCAGTCTTCCCCAACCGTCAAGGGTCCCCAGACTACTTGCGATTCTCTGTACGTCGCTAGGTGTCTTGATGTTGAATCCCGCCTTATGGGCGAGGTGGATGTATTGGGCGCCTCCTTCTCTTCCGATCTCGTATTGGAAGCTCGTGGCGGTAACTGGTCCGAAACTCTCCGTCAGTCGGTCCTCGATTGAATGAATAAGTTTGACGGGTATGAGAATAAATCTAGCTCCATAGGCGCTGAGCGTCCCTTGTTTTTCATTCATAACGAGTTCCCTGCCGGCGCCTGACTTGCTCTTCTTGCTCTTTCTTTTGGACAAGGAGACACTGAACCTAGGTGCTGGAATCGTCCTACTAATAGTCTAGTGATTATTCAAGGGAAATCCAACAAGAATTCGTGGATATCTCTGCTTCTTGCTAGCTGTTTACACTCGCGGTGTTAGTCTCGCCCTGCTCCTTCGAAAAGAAGTTTCTAATCCTTGCTATTATCCTGTTCCGAAGTGTGTCCTTCCGACCCAACAGTCTGTTCTCCCAATCGACCATGATCAGGAAATATGCTATCGGAATCAAGAGAGCAATAGAGAGAACAGTGGTGGTCAAGTCTCCTCCGAAGGTTTGTGGGATAAGCTGACTTGACTGCCGAGCAACATAGAGGACAGTCAGTATCCAGATAAATTTACCAGTGTACAGTGAGAGCAGTGTCTTCGGTAGACTGTAGCGGATCATGCCCAGAGGAATGTACGCAGTATCTACTAAGGGAGATGCCGCGAATATCACGCCAACTAGAAAAGTGCTTCCACCTAGATAGTTCCTGAGAGAGTCGAATCTCTCTTTCTTGCCGATAGCTCGTCTGGCTCCATATCCCAGTGCATAGCTCACGAGCTTTCCTAGGCAGGCGCCTAGAGCAGTTATTGACGCAATTTCGATAATACCGATTCCTTGAAATGGCGATCCAGGATTGATGACTAGAAAAACTACGATGAGTAGCGATGGAGTTGGGACGAACGGAAGAATATTGCCAAGCACCCCTAGGAAAAAAACCAGAAACAGTGGATCGCCGGAAAACAGTCCTGTAACCCAGCTGACAAAGTCCACCGGGAACATTGTGAGTCTCATCTGTCATTGTCTCTATTTGAAAAAGCTATTTGGCTCCTTGGAGTGGCGCCATTCTGGCATCAAAAAGTTCTCCAGGAAAATCCCTAGTTTGCCAAGGCCGGGAGACCAATTCATCTCGCAGGCAGTGGGAACCAAAACAAGCAAACACAATCATTCGATAACCATTCCAGTTAGGAGTTCGAAATAACGGAACCTACACTTTTGGCTGAACTGCCGGTTGGTCTCAATCAAAAGAGGACTCTATTCGTCACCGCCGAAATAAGGGCGGAGTTATCTTTGGGGCCGCATAGCGAGTTTTATCAAGTTGGACGCTGATCATCATCAAGAGTTTCACCGCGCAGAGTGATGCGCTTTTGGCTCTTTGCTAGTTGATATGGAACCCCTCCTCCATCACCACCGCAAGGGCTACACTGGATGTACGGGGAGGTACTCCCGGTCGTAGTGAAGCTTGCTTGGACTGTGACTTGATGAGAAAGGCTACCGGCGGAAGCGCCGATGTCGATATCATAATGCTGTCCCATAGTGACCTAACATAATCCGCCTGGACGCTAACCGCGGTTGAACCGCTCCCTCCGTTCGGAAATGTCAACGAAGGGTTGCTCAGTTGCGAGTAGTCAGCACACCCCCCAAGCTACAGTCGGGCTTCTGTAGACCGTGACCCCTCCCGCGCATACGAGACTGGTCAAAGTTACCCGGTAAACCCCCAGTAACCAGGAGTGGCGATTCCGATGATCGAAGTCGAGCTCACTGAGATACTGAAGTCAGGGTTGGTCGTGATGTACAATGTATGGGTCACGCTTGTGCCAGTGTTCGACATTGCGTAGATCGGCCAACGGTAACTTCCAGAAGCCTTACAGCATGGACGACTAGGTCGATGACGTGTTTTTCTCGACCAGACCCTCTGAGAAAAATGCCGTTGGGCCCTAAACCCGGAGACCCCAAAAAATGGGGAAATTCCAGAAATCATGGTTGTTCTGCTTCACATTTGATGACCCCCGCCGCCACCACCACCAAAGTCGCCACAGCCGTTGACATAATTGGGACCGAAAGTCACCGATACGATAGCACTATGATTTGGAGTGGGAGGGTCTCCCTGGCCGCTAAAGCTACCTGCGTAAGCGGAGACAGTCACAGTAGAAGTCCCGGATGAGCCCGTGGTTGACCAAATGTAGAGGTTGCCCGAAATGCTGGCACCGTTGGTGATGGTCGTCTCCTGCAGGATCGGGGATGTCGCGCTGGATTGTCGAAGTTGAGAGTAGGCCGAAGATACCAAGAAGCTTACTGTCCCCGCGTAACCTAGGCTCTGCACCGTTACTACTGGCACAGGGCAGGCCGTCGAACCCCAAGCCCCACAGCTCGTGGCGTTGCAAGTCATCGCGATCGAACTAGGATTAGAAGAGATACTGAAGTCAGGGTTGCTTGATACAGTCCAAGTATGGACCAATTGAGTACTGCCTACGGTCCTCGCTGTAAGTGTCCAAAAATATGGGGAAGGGGGATTGGGGGGCACGGTTATGGAATAGCTAACTTGCGCAGTACTCCCTCCGCCAATCGCAATAGAGCTTGGCGAGAAGCTCGTCGTGAATCCCGATGGCATACCCGTGTCGAAGAGGTAGACTGTGTCTTGGAATGATGTCTGAGAAGTTAGTGCAAGTGTGAAAGTTGATGTCTGGCCAGCAGGGCCGTTAATAGATGATGGTCCCACGAACGTGAAATCAGGTGGCGTGTAGGACATCGACCCAAATACAGTCTGTTTCAAGGGATAGGGAAAGGGATTCGAACAGAGCCCACCGTCAGGGCAGAAAAAACCTGCTGATGCAGATACGTTAGCTGACGCGTCCTCGGCAACGGAAAAAATCACGCCTAGCTCACCGTAATTTGTGAAAATGGTATTACAACAGATGCCTGTATCTCCCCTTACTTCCCAATGAACGGTAGTGGTGAGGACACCTGTCGACGTGTCTGTCGTTACGACCTGATCCGGAACATATAGCGGTATGACGAGAGACACGCCGCCCGCCGAGAGACTTATGGTTTGTTGAGAGCCAATAGTTCCAGCTTGAGGCTGCAGCGCAAAGAGACTCCCTCCATTTGTGCTGAATGTGAGATACGCGTCCATCGAGACGATTCCATTATACGTAGAGTTCTCATTCCACAATCTCAGGGCCACTCCATAATAATCATGTGTTGAGTCCCTTTCCGCCAAATCCTTGGAGAGAGTCGCCGTTAAGCCTACGCATAGGTTATGTCCATTGGAGTAGTTCGGGTTTGAAAGACATGTTTGGGTTTGGGGCAGGCCGATAGAAGCCACAGTGGTCTGGTCAGCATGAACTCGAGCGACCCATGTCGAGGCAAATACCGTAGAGCCTAAGATGAGGAGCGATAACATGAGATGTCCACGTGGACTCTTGAAACGCATCAATGTCTGGTCACCAAAAAGAAGCCCGTGGCGAGAAGTAGCCCTGCCACGAAGCCAACCTGAAAGTAGAGAGGTTCAATGTAGGGTTTGGTGGCTGGATAGGCTATGATAATACTGAACAGCCCTAATCCTAGGCCGAAGGACACGACTCCGATAAGCGGCTGCAATACGATGCGGATAGATGCGGACGTCTTTTGGTCAGAGATTTTTCTACCAAGGGACAGCTCATCATTCTCGACAGTCAACTCAATGGCACGGCTATGAGGTGCACATGCCAAGCGCTTAGCTTCCTCGGGTGCTGAATTCAGAACTGTTTTCTTTCGTGACAAAGAGTTTCATTTTGTGTGGTTGGAGACCGGAAGAATATAACATTTTATGTGAACGGTCTCCAACTTACCGGCTGTCGAAAACGTCTTTCTTCGCTTCCATTTCTTTTGGGTGTCGTAAGGCAGGTCTGTTAGGTTGTTCTCAACACTTCGGAATATCCTGATTGTGCCTGTCTGCCCCCTGGTCAAGCATAGGATTCAAGAATAGGTCCTTTCTAACTCATCGTGATTATTTTGCATATGGATGTCTACTCGAAGAAGATAACCTCAGAGGAAGAGCAGAAGAATTTCGTCCTCGTACTGAAAGACCGACTCGCATTCTTCCCGGAGGAAGGAGAGGCATTCAAGCTCATCCACAACGGCCAACCTAGAAAAGCGAAGATTGAATCATACCCATGCTCCTGCAGGGGACCGGACCAGCCACACTCTCACTACTTTGTCAAATCAAAGGGTCTCAGAGCGGGGGACAGAATCACGATCCAGCGCGATGTGAAGGGCGGGGGCCGCTACTTCTTGCAAGTCCAGCATCACCCTCGTAGAACCTAGGTTATTACCAAGTCCCCTCGATTCGCGAACTGGCTGAGCCGATGGTTCAGATCGATCTACTGGGCGGGATAGGAGAAATCGGCGGAAACAAGTTTCTCGTCGAAGACTCCGACTCGCGAATACTCCTAGACTTCGGAATGAGCCTAGGCGCAAGAGGCCAGTTCTTCTCCGAACCCTTCCTCTCACCCAGAGACAGACAAGGCCTCGTGACCCTCGGTATACTGCCGGACATCCACGGGCTCTATAGAGACGAGGAGAGTCCACCAATCGACGCCGTAGTACTCAGCCACGCACACATCGACCACTCCATGTGTATCTCACTGCTGAACAGGAAGATCCCAGTCTACTGTGGCGAGACGACCCTATCGATTCTGAAGACGCTGTCCGAGATGCGTCCGAGAGGCTTCGAGAACGACCTTGAAGGAATAGAATTCAAGAGCTTCAGAACAGGCGACAATCTCAGTTTCGGAAAAATCCAGCTGGAACCGATCCACGTGGACCACAGCATTCCCGGCTCCTATGCTTTCCTAGTTCATACCTCGAGAGGAACGATAGCCTACAGCGGGGATTTCAGATCCCACGGACCAAAGTCAAACATGACAAGGGACTTTTCGGATGCGGCCGAACGATCTGAGCCCGAGCTTTTCCTCTGCGAGGGAACCAATTTGGTCAGAGGAGACCTGCGGACCGAGCAAGAGGTACTGGAAAAATCAGAGCATGTCGTCAAGAAAACGAAGGGCGCAGTACTCGCCAGCTTCTCCTCGGCGGACATCGACAGACTGAGGACCTTTCATGAGATCGCCGAAAAAAACGACCGGCTTCTTGTAGTGTCGATGAAACAAGCCTATCTTCTCAGGTCCCTCGCAAACGACAAGCACCTAGACGTTCCGAATGTGATCGGGGACCCTCACATCGCAGTTTATCAGAGATCGAAGAAGACTTACTACAACTGGGAGAAGGACATTCTCAGTTCCGTGACTGTGAAGACATCAAAAGATATTCGGGAGATGCAGCCGAAGATAATTCTGGCTTCCAGCCCCTACGACATGAACGAAGTCCTAGACATACAACCCGGTCCAGGCGGCGCATACATCAACAGTAGCTCAGAGCCGTTCAATGAAGAGATGGAGATGGATCACGAACGGTTCACGAATTGGCTGAACCATTTTGGACTGCCCATGTACCAGATTCACAGCTCGGGCCACATGATGCCGACCGAACTGCGGGAGACGATCGCGCAGGTGAAGCCGAAACGGCTGATACCTATCCATACGGAGCAGCCTGAATTGTATCGCCTGTTCGTGAAGGATCTCACGATGGTCGAGCTGGGAAGCAAAGGCTCGACAGTCGAAGTTTGACGGCAGAAGCAGACGGTTGAGCCAGAATGGGCGATGACGGAAGACCGGCTGTTTTGAAGGATGGCCGAAAGGTCCGACTTCGTACTTACAAGCCTTCGGATAAGGAAGGCCTCGTTTCAATGTATGCGGGTCTTTCGCAGGAGTCTCTCAGGTGGAGTATGCCTCCTTACAATCGGGAGAGAATCGAGCGCATGACTTCCGACTTGGAGAACAGGATAATTGTTCTAGGTTTTGATGGTCAGAATGTTGTCGGGCATCTGCAGATATCTCTCGCCACTAATGCCCGGTTTCGAGGGACAGGGGATCTATTCATCTATCTGCATCAGGATTTTCAGAACGTTGGGTTGGGTGCGGCCTTGATGAATGAGGGTATCGCCCTAGCTCGAGCCCGACGGGTGCACAGGATCGAGTTGACTGTGGTCGCCGATAATCATCGAGCAATTAGATTGTATGAGAAGGTGGGTTTCCAGCGAGAAGGTGTGAAACGCGAGAACTACCTTGGCGAGGACGGGAAGTATCATGATGAGGTCGAGATGGGAATTCTACTCTGATTTCCAACTGTGAAACTGGTGAGATGAACGACAGATTCGACCGATTCGGGCTTATTCTTCCAATTCAGGACCGTTTGGGGTCTAAAACATAGACGTTGCCGAATATCGGAGAGGCGCGCCTGACCTCCGTTGAGGGCTGCTGATTTTCGGACTAGTTATGCTTGTGCACTCGGTGAACTCGGGCCTTCCCGTTCTTCTTTCTAGCCTTAGTTCTCTCTTCCTCGACCGTTACGAGGAGTGTATCTCCCTTCTCAATACCCAACCGCTGGAAGTAGGACCTTGGTACGACTATTCTTAGGTCGTCGCCTTCGTTGATCATTTTGACTTCTAGCACACTGCTCATGCCATAGCATTACTTGCCCTTTGGTATAAGAACTGTGGACTGGTAGAGCAGTAGAACGATACCCTAGGCTATACAAAGTTGTCATTGGGAACGTCGATACTAAGATGAGTAGAATTGGTAGTTGTCGCTACTTAGCCGAGTAGAATTGGTAGAAAGTTGCAACGTTGGTCTAGGGCTTGACCCCGAGATACAACCCTCGACCCATGAGACCCTCAGGGTCAAAGACGACCTCCAAGCCTCCATCTCGGAAAGCATCCAGATACTCTTCATGGGTCCAGAGACCCATCGACTCTCTGTCAACAATATGCTCAACCTTGCTAGGAGTCCCGATAAGGTAGTGGTATTCGAACGCTGAGACCGGTCCCCGGACCTTGCTGATGTTGATCCTCGCGATCTTCAGATTCGGCTTGTCAACGGAGTTGAAGCCTACAATTCCCTTCCTGAAGTTAGCCGGTGTAATCCATGGTTCAAGAATCATCAGACCTCCCGGTTGAATATGGCTAGCCATGTTTCGAACCGCCCTTCTCATACGAGCCTTCGTTTTGACGTGTCCAATAGCGCTGAATAAGCACGTAATGATGTCGAATCGATTCTTGAGTTTGAAACTGGTCATGTCCCCTCGGTGGAAGACTATTTCAGGGTGTTTCTTGCGAGCTATTCGCAACATTTCAGGGCTGGAGTCTAATCCTTCTACACTGTAGTGTTGTTTCAGATACCCGATGTGATTTCCGGTTCCGCATGCAACGTCGAGAAGCTTGTTGCCCGAGGATTTCTTATGCTGCTGGATTAGAGTCTTGATTTTGTCAGTTTCTTTCTGGTATTTCTTGAAGTAGTAAATCTCGTCGTAGTAGTTTGCTAGTTGCCTGTACATTCGCAAGGATCCGGACGGATGTTCGGAAGGCTATCCAGAGTTATCTGGGTCAGGTGTGGAGGGGGAGAGTAATGGATTCTTCGGGATGTACGAGTCCGATTGTTATGAGTTGCGTAATGCTCTCCAAGACTTGTACTCGAATCTCAGAGGGTGAGAGGTTCTTCTGGCTGGCGATCTCGGTTGTGATCTCGTCGATCGTTTTTTCACCCGTGCTTCTCTCCCAGAGGTTGGCGATGTCGTCGCTTCCTAAGTATCGAGAGTTGGCCTCGTTGATTAGTACTATCCTACCGTCCGGGTTCTTGGCGATGTGTCCCTTCTTTCTGGGCTTGAACGTTGAAGGATTGAATTCTATCGTTACTGGTTCTTGGGCCGCTTCCAACCGCTTCTTGGCCTCTGGGCTCATCTTATCAGGGGTCCAGGGCGGCTCCCAGACAATCTCGACTTCTGCCTTTTTCACGCCAGGGATCTTCTCGATCTCCGTTTGAACCTGATGCATTAGGTAAGCGTGAGCGGGACATCCCACTGTCGTCAGGGTCATCCGAACCTTGACGCTGTCGTCATCGATTGCAACTCCATAAATGAGCCCAAGGTCTACAATGTTTACCGGAATCTCGGGATCATAGCAGTTGCGGAGCGCGTTCATAACTCCGTCCACCGTGAGAGATTCGGCCATGAGAGCTGACCTTGGATAAGACATGTCCTCGGGGACTAATAGATATGTCCTAACCTTGGCTGAAAATAAAATCCTCGGAAGTTTTGTTCACAGTTAGCAAAGAATCATGCTTTCTGATTGGAGGTCGCCCCTTTAGAGCGATGCTGGGTCAGGGTTTGATGGAACACCATTCCTACGAGCACTAAGATTGTTGCTGCTGTGAAGATGTAGAATCCTTGTTGAAAGCCCCAGCTGCGAGTTACTGAAAATATTGTTTCTGAGCCTGTTGGCTGAGTGATGCAGCCCGTTCCTTGACAATTGTTAGACGCAGTGTAGCCGATGAGCTCCGCGTAGCCTACTAGGGCGGCGACGGAGGTCACAAGGCTGCCGGCGAGGATTCTGACGCGGGGTGTGAAGCTTCCCGCAATCGCTAGGGCGGTGGAGAGGAGCACTAGGGCGAGAATGATTGGGCTGTAGGTTGTGATCGTATTGGAGAAGCCTGAAGCGTTGTTGATATCGGGGTTGTGGCTGGGACCACCAAAGAACCCCCACATCGAGGAGGTGGAGATGCCGAAGCCTGTTGTTGCGATTCCCCACCACGGAAATAGGATGCTAAACAGGGCCAGAACGCCAGCTATTACTCCTAGGAAGTTCACTCGTGGTAGCTTCGTAGTCAAGAAATCCTTCCATCCCGAGCTTAGGACCAAATCAGTCGTTATGATATTAAGTGTCTTTGACAGAAACATGAGATCTGAGCGGGTCGGGCTTCTACCAGAAACTTTGTCAGCTTTTTGTAATCCATTAAACCTACTCGGAAACGACCGGTTGTGAAGTTCATTGTTGCTGGCGGGCTTAACATGTTCGCCAACTGGAAACAGATTCAGACAGCGGCCGTAGAATCGGACCAGCTCGGATACTGGGGGTTCGTCTTACCGGACCACTACATGTGGGGAGCCGATAGAGGTGGCGACTCTACCTTTGAGACTTGGACAGCCCTGACGTATCTCGCGGCAAAGACTGAGAAGATCCGACTCGGGACCCTCGTAACTCCGATACCCTTTCGCCCGCCCGGAATGCTTGCAAAGACCGTATCCACTCTTGATCTCCTCTCAAACGGGCGGACGATTCTCGGTGTCGGAGCGGGTTGGTCCCAGATGGAATTTGAGGGATACAGCGAATGGAATTCGAACAAGATCAGAGTCGATAAGACCCGCGAAGGAGTGGACCTTATTCTGAAACTCTGGACCCAAGAAAAGGTCGACTTCAAAGGAAAATTCTACCACGCCAAAGGGGCAGTCCTGGACCCGAAACCACCGCAGAAACCTCATCCCCCTCTACTGTTCGCAGGCATTGGTCCACGAATGCTCAGAACGGCAGGAGAATACGCCGACATCTGCATGATACCCGCCTTTCCCAATGTTGACAATGCAAAGTCACGCAAGATCGTCATGGACGAAGCTCACCGCAGACAGAGAACCGGTAAGATCTCGATGGCCGACATGGCTCCCTTCCCGCAAAGTCCCGAGTCAAAGTACGAGCGAAAGGAGTATCAGAAACACGTTGAAGCCGCAAGCGAGGCCGGCAGCAAGTACTTCATCACCCCGTTTCCACCAACAAACTATCTGGGCTCGCTCCTCGATTTTGCCGAGAACATCATACCATCCTTCGCCACATAGGGCGCCAACTGAAGCCACAATAGCCTGATGAGAAGCTAGATAATCCGATGAGACTGCAAGAACAGAGTTCTATCCGAATTTAGTCGGTCAAGCCACGACCTTAGCGGTCGCGACGGGAGTTAGATTTCCGTTCATTGCTAGAATCTCGGTGTTATTGAAGGAGAGTGTTAATTGCACAGTCACGGAACTCGTGGCAGTTATCTGGAAGCCTCCGTTGATGACTGGAACTTTCAAGCTTCCATCGGGAACGGTGTATATCACGCTTGGTTTGCCCGAGAAGCTGACAGTCACGGCTGTCACGTTGAATCGGATAATGTCGTATTTGCCAGCGGGAAGCGGCACCTTACCGAGTACCTGCGAAAGGCTCAGTACGTTAATCATGTCTATTGTCTGCGGTGAGATCTTGATCGTCTGCCAGCCTCTAGAATCGCCTTGGCCGGCAACGTGAACTTGGAATTGCGAGAAGGCTACGTTGATGTGTGTAATGCTCGGGTCGTATTGTTGAGAACTGCTGTATTGCGCTTGAGCTGGATCGGTAATGGTCAGGGTCATTGTTCCTTGGACGTAGTTGGTGTAAAAGAGATAGCCTGCGATTGAACCTATGATGATGATTGCAAGGATGACGGCTATAGGGCCCTTAGACAAAGGCTTTCCAAGAAGATCAATCCGTCGGACGGGATTTAATGCTACTGAGTTGAACACCCATCAGATCAAGTACTATCACGTGTGAATAGACCTGATCAATGGTGAAAGACCGAACTCGAATCTTTAGGAAGCCTCTCGGAACCTTCGAGGATACCTGCGCCCTAGGTGCTTTAGCAAGTCGAATTCAAGGAGTTGTTCTCTCCAAAACTCTTCGATCCCTGATCCCTGTTCTCGCGTTCGTCCGGATTGTGGGACTCAGCTCCTGAGGACGGCTGGTCTCGCGTGCTTTCTGAATGTCCAACTGTTTTGCCGGGTATCGGAGATAGCTCGTGTTCGGAACACCATTTGGTGAAGGCTTCTTTAGCGGCCTTGCTGAGAGACCCTCGTCCATAGCCGTAGACGCTCATAGCGATCCGTCTAAACTTCTCATTCAGACTTTCTGAGAGATAGATCTTCAACTCTGCCATTTGCTAACCGACCCTTTGTCTCTATGTCACTAAAGGGACGAGGCTAAACTGGCTAGTGTAACATGGACCCTCGGATGAACGGTTCCGTCACGGGTAACTGCTCAGCGGCCCTATCTGTAGTTGGAAAAAGCGGTCATAATGTCGAAGCAATCAAGCGTAATGGACGACCTCCGACCGATAATGCCACCACTCATACGCCTACTCGCGGGAATCATCGTCCTCGTCGTCATACAAGCAACAGTCCTCGGCTTCCCAGGCATCACAGCGCTAATCCCTACCACCACCTTCACTATCGCTGCTTTAGTAGTGTTCACGCTCGGACTAGTCGTGTCCGCCATTGTACTAAAGTTCGGAACACAACTGGCCAACTCTCTAGGCGATGCTTACAAGAGCTACCGCAACTATACACCACTGCTCACTTGGATATTTCAGATGATAGCACTGGTAATCCTCTACAACGTTTCCAAGCCTATCACAGCTAGCTACTTCGCAACAATCCCATGGGCCTATCCACTGATATTCCTACTGATAGCTATCGGCCCAACAATCAAGGTCGTAATGAACACAGTCAACGCCCTCGAAGGCAAGAACACCTCTAGGCACCTACAGACCAACTAGCCCAACAAACATACGGATACTAGCCCAGTTCTATCAAAACAGGGCCGGAAGATAGGATAAAACCCCATTTTTTGTTATGTCTCGAAATTCTTGCATGCGATGCTTCGGGCTTTCTACGGACAGTTGCAAAGTTTTTCCAATCCAGACTTAATCAAAATGATTGCCACGATCATCGCAGTGGTCGCAGGAACTCCTACAACGCTCGAGATGAGAGGAGCGACAGCGTAGGCCAGCGACTGAAAATCCCCATACTCGCCTCTTTTGCTGCAGTAACGCCAATCGACACAGATCTTGGCTCTCAACTTCTCCAAGGATCCAGAGATGAAAGACTTGCCTCTCTGAACTGCGTTCTGCCTTGTGACTGTTCCAGCCAAGGGGTAATCCGGCGTGATGAGCGACCTGCCCAATTCCTCGTACAGATCATCGACGCTCTTCACGAGAAGATGTTCTATGTTGGAAGACAATTCGATCTTGTCCCTAGAGCTTGAAGCATAATTAAGTTCCAACCACGAACTACTATCAGCCCATTTGACCTGCGAGATCTGAATTCAGGTCTTCTCTCCTTTCTTTCCTCTAAATACGACGTCATCGAGCAACTACCTGGAGCTCGTAATCCCTTGAAAGGATCAGACTTGTTGGTCCGATGCCTTGAGAATGAAGAAACAGAATTCGTCTTCCAAGTGCCCGGCGAAGAGACCCTTGCGATCACAGACTCTCTAGGACAGTCGAAAAAGATCAAACTCATCACAGTTCGGCACGAGCAGGCCGCCGCTTTCATGGCCGGCGTCTACGGCCGTCTCACGGGTCAGCCGGGGATCTGCGTAGCAACCCTGGGTCCCGGCGCCACAAACTTGGCGACCGGAATCGCAGATGCTAACGTAGACAGGGCTCCTCTAATCGCCGTTACAGGACAGGCGGCCCTTGAGCATTTTCACAAGGAATACCATCAATACGTTGACGTAGTGAATATTCTGCGTCCCATCACGAAGTGGAACACTCGGATTTTCAAGGCGGACACGATTCCCGAAGCTGTTAGGAAGGCTTTCAGGACCGCCGAGGCCGAGAAGCCAGGATCGTGCCACTTAGAAGTCCCGGAGGATATCGGTGACGAAACTGCCCATACTACGCCGATTCCTCAGATTGCTGGTCCGGAACAGGCCCGTCCGACAACCAGTCAGATACAACAGGCCGCCCAACTCATCAACAAAGCCAAGACACCTCTGATCCTAGCGGGCAACGGAATCATCAGGGCACGGTCAACGGCGCCCTTCCGAGAGTTTCTAGCGGAGGCCAAGATTCCAGTGGCCCACACTTTCATGGGCAAGGGAGCGTTGCCTGACGATGACCCTCTGAGTCTCTATGCGATAGGACTGCCCTCCCAAGAACTAGTAAGCAAGGCCTTCGAGCTCGCAGACCTGATCCTCGCCGTAGGCTACGACCTTGTCGAATACGCTCCATCACTCTGGAACCCTCGGAATGATAAGACAATAATTCACGTGGACAGCACGAGCGCGGAGATTGACACTAACTATCAGCCAAGCATACAGCTAGTCGGACATATCGGCCAGACACTATCAATTCTAACGGGCCAAGTCAAACCTCGACCCAGCAATTTCGCAAAATCTGTTAGGGACAGTATTCTCGCAGAAGCCACAGCCAAATCGCAAGACGACTCGTATCCGCTGAAACCGCAACGGATTCTGCATGACCTACGAGAGGCTTTGAAGCGGGATGATATTCTCGTCAGCGATGTGGGAGATCATAAGCTCTGGATCTCACGACTATTCCCGACATACGAGCCGAACACGGTACTCATCTCCAATGGATACGCGAGCATGGGCATCGGACTGCCCGGAGCCATAGCCGCCAAGCTAGTCCATCCTGATCGGAGAGTCGTTGCTGTGTGTGGAGATGGAGGATTCCTCATGACAGCCCACGAACTAGAAACTGCTGTCCGGTTGCGAGTGGGTGTTACCGTGGTCGTGTTCCGCGACAACGCGTACGGATCGATCAAGAGAAAACAATTGGCTCGTTTCGGTCGCGCTTCGGGAGTGGATTTTGGAAATCCAGACTTTGTCCAATTGGCCCAGTCGTTCAACGCTCAGGGCTATCGTCCGAGCAGAGCTTCCGAACTGGCATCGATCCTCGATAATGCTCTCGACTCGCGTAAGCCGAGTGTTATTGATGTCCCAGTGGATTATTCCTGAGACCTATGCACGAATTAGCGACAGCCTACGGCTTGCCTCTCAGTCTCAGGGTTCTGAGAATGACCCAGTAGGCCAACGCACCTAGCGCGGCGAGGGGGAGCGATGTAGCAAGCAGATTAGAGAGCAAGGTCGTGTTCAGCAACTCGCCGCTAAAGACAGAATCTCTAAGCGCAGTAGCCGCTAGACTGAGGGGGTTATAGTCGGCAATCGTTGCGATTGGACCTGGAAGGTATCGGGAAATCGTCTGGGCTGAGTAGAAGATCGTGCTTATAGTGACGAGAGACACTTGGAGGGCCTGGGCATATACCCAGTATATTTCGCCCCTTCTCGAGATGCTGGCGAAGAAGGCTGCCAGACCGGCGATTCCCGTTGCGAGTACGAACATGAAAGGAAGCAGAAGGATAGCGTTTAGGATATTCTGAGGATGAACTGCGAAAGAGGCGATTATCAGAAGCACTGATGAGTAGACCACTCCTCCAAGGCCTCCGGAAATGATGTAGGCGACAACCAGTCCCGATGTTCTGATTGGCAGAGTCATGTAGTATTGGACCACTCCCTCACGCAAGGCCAACCAGATTCTCCGTCCGGTGTCCGTGGCCGCGGTGAACAATCCCACGGTCACTATACCCGGAACTAAGAATGAGAAATATCCGGGGCTGATCATCCTCCCCATAACTAGGGCAGTTACGAGCATGTCGGATAGGCTGAGGCTAATCAACACGGCCATCAGCCACTTGGTTCTGAAGAAGTATGAAAAATCAGTCCGGGCGACCAAGAGGAGGCGAGAGAACTCGCTCAAGCTGCCTTGACTCCTTCTATGATCTTGTCCACGATCCTCGCGCTGAGAGACAGAGTACTAACCGCTATTGCCGTGACTACAACTGCAGCCAGCACCGGATTGAGCAAGTATTTTGGATCGAAGCCTAGAACCCACCTGGTCAGGTCGGCTCCATATGTTAGTGGACTGAGAACGGAGACCGGAGAGTAATAATTGGGCATTATGGCAAGAGGGTAGAAGACGGTGCTGAATCTGATCAGAAGAGCAGAGAGTCCCGCCAAGACCGCCATGTAGATGTCCACCGCTTTGAAAGCGATGAAAGACAGAGATACCATCGTCCCGGTGATACCCAATCCCAGAAGAAACAGCGCTGCTAGGGCGAAGAGAGCGCCCGAGACTGTCAGATTTCCCCAGATGAAAAGGACTGCTAGCAGCGGCGGCGCTACTTTCACCAGCGTGTTCACCACTCCGTAAATTGCCTGGGCGACCAGGAATCCACTCCTTGAGACGGGGAGAGATAGGAAGTATGGTAGTTCTCCTTCGTGGGCGTGTTCGACGAAGTGTCGACCTACGTCTTCTGCCGATTCGAAGACGACAATTATCATTAGTCCGATGCTGTAGAAGAAGAAATAGTTCGGTAGGTTCGAGCCTACAAGTCGGGATATGAGGGACCCGTAGATTGCTAGTTGTAATGCGAAGAGAGCCCAAGAAAGAATGAACCAAGTTGGATCCCCCAGAAGAACTCTGATGTTGAACGCTGCGAGATTCAGTACTCGATTCATTGTTGGTCAATCAGGGCTTTGCCTGTGAAGTGAATGAAGACGTCATCGAGAGACGGCTCTGTTATTTTGATCGACGAGATTTTCGCGCCCAAGTTGTAACTGGCAGAGGTCATTTTCGGAACCCAGTCCTCCGCCCTCGAAACCTTTGCCCGCAACTCGTTACCTTCTGGAGACAAAGCAAGCGCCCCACCAAGGCCTTTGAGCTCAGCCACGAGGTTGTCTGTAACAGGGTCTTCGAAGCCTACCTCGACCACATCTCCACCGGCGATCGCGTCCTTCAACTTTGGAATTGAGTCACGCACCACTAGGTGGCCCTGGTGGAGAATCGTTACTCTGTCTGCGAGATACTCTGCCTCCCTCACTTCATTTGTAGCAACGATCACCGTGGACCCTTGATCTCTCAGCTCTCTAATCTTGTCCCATATCTTCCGTTTGCCTCTCAAATCCACCTGGCTGGTTGGCTCATCGAAAATTGCCAGCTTGGGTCTCTGGACCAGCACCTTAGCCGTCTCTAGCCTCTTAGCTTGGCCTCCAGAGAGATGCATGAACTTCTTGTCACGAGATTCCCACAATTCCAAGTCCTTCATCGTCTGTTCAATGAGGTCCTGACGCTTCATAGGGTCGATGTCGAACATGGAAGCATGAAATCTCAATATTGAGGAAGGCTTGTGACGCCAGAACCCTCGGGCTTCCTGGAAGGCTATTCCCATAACCTCGCGAACCTTCGTGCCCTCCTCGACAACATCGATCCCCATCACTTTCGCGGTGCCAGATGTTGGCTTGAGAATGGTGCAGAGGATCATCAGGAGAGTGGTCTTCCCAGACCCGTTAGGGCCTAGAATTACCATTATCTCGCCCTCGTCGACGGTAAAGTTCAGCTCTCGAAGAGCATCCGTCTTTCCATATCTCTTCGAAAGGCTGAGAGTCTCCACTGCAAACAAAGATGAATGCAAAACTCAAGAAGTGAGCGATAAAAACGTTCGAAGAAAGTCAAATCTCGGACTATCTCTTCTGAAGAAAAGCATCTCGGAAGAAGGGGTCTGACATGTCCTAAACCAAGGTTGCCTTAACAACCCAGTCCCAATTCATCGTGGACGCCCAAGAACAATTAATTCTTTGTAGCCAGTCCTTCCCGCTCCAACAGAGTTGATTGGCCGATTTACAGTGACCTTCCTTATGTCAAAATCATCGTATAGATGCCTGGTCAATGATGTCTCGGAATTTGACAAAACAACTGTGCAGCCTCTGTCAACCAATTTCCCGAATTCTTCAGCCAATTCTTTTTGGTCGTTCTCGGAAAAACCGCCCGGAGTGTAGTCCGTGAAGGAGGAAGTCTTGGTTGGCGGTTGATAAGGAGGATCTAGATAGATGAAATCGGCCTTGCCACATGGGGCAAGTGCATCCTTGTAATCAATGCTACGCAACTCAGCTTTCGTGTTTTTGAGTACGTGACTGGCCGCGCGAATGACGTCAGAATTGAGTATCCTAGGGTTCTTGTACCTGCCGAAGGGCGCGTTGAACTCGCCCTTCGAGTTCACTCTGTAAAGACCGTTGTAGCAGGTCTTGTTCAGAAAGATTAGTCGGGCGGCTGACTCGATGCGATCAAGGGGTCGCCAATCTCTCTTCTGGTAGAAATAAGCGCCCTTGTCTACTGCTGATTCGTACTCTCCCTGCAATCTCGAAAGGACGCGTATCAGTTCCTCCGGGGATTCTTTGATAACTCTGTATGCTGCGATGAGTTCCTGGTTAGTGTCAGACAGGTGTGCGCTGAAGCTTGTGGTCCGCGCGCATATTCCAAAAAAGAGCGCTCCCCCGCCCAGAAATGGCTCATAGTAACTTGTTAGACGGTGTCGGACATGTGGCAATAGATCAGGTAGAAGACTTGTTTTTCCTCCGGCCCATTTGACGAATGGTGCAAGGTGCTGCTTGCTAGTGTCTACGCTAAGCTGTGTACCTTCGACTGCTTGGAGCAATGACAGAGAGACCACTGGTAGTGCGGTGCCGAACCTTCGCTAATAAGCCGTAGACTTGAGAAACTGCCTTGCGATTCGACCGTACCGTCTCGAAGGTTGTCGCTCCAAGCTATCAGACCATCTTTTCTGTCTCTGGATATCCCGAGGCAGGGGCGCACAGATATAGCATGCTCTCAAACGCCGCGTTGGAAAGCGTTAAATTTGCAAAGAATGAGGCTGCACACGAGGGTTTTGGTTTGAAAATACTTCTACCCTTGCTTCTTCTCGTCACGCTTGGAGTGCTAGCAGCACTGCCTCATCTTGCAAATGCTGACGATAATGGCCAAAACGAAGGCGCCCACCACCAGACTGCCCAAGAGACCAGTCATGAAGGGCTTACGATACGATTCCACATTCGCCTAACGGGCGACCAGCAGGTGCCAGCAGTCAACACTATGGCGTTCGGATTTGCCGAAGTCCAACTCAGCGAAGACAACACCACTCTATCATTCGAAGTAGTAGTTTGCAACATCGTTAACGTCATAGCTTCGCACATCCACGTCGGCGCCGCGGGTACCAACGGACCAGTCGTTCTACCCTTCTTTGGCTCTCCGACTCCATTCAATAGCACAAGAGGATGCGACACTCTCGCCGAGGGCACTCGAACGTCAGGCAACCTCGTAGCTCGCCCCGACGTAGGAATCAACACGTGGACCGACTTCATCAACGCCCTAATTGCCGGGAATACTTACGTTAACGTGCACACCACTGCCCACACAGGTGGAGAGATTAGAGGTCAACTAGTGCACGAACAGGACGAGCAGAATGACCAGGCCGTACAAAGCGACGACTAACCGTTCTCCTAAGAACGGTTACCCCCTTTCTTTCAATTGTCGCACTCACTCGAGTGCTGAGACATTTTGGTCTCAGCCAATTTAGTCCAAACTCAGTTGTCAGAGTCGAAGTGTCTGATACTCTCTCTCGCATGGTGAGCCTAGAGTGGTCTGGAGCTGTCCCGTGTAAAGGTCCATAACTACAGAGACGACCGTGCGATATCTCTGGTCCGCGGGAAATGAATTGTTTTCGTGGCGGCAGACAGACTCTGGCTTGCCATCATGGTCCCTCAACATATCTTCAGCTCTCGTCATGCTCATCTTCCTGTTTCCATTTCTCATCTGCCTGAGAAGCTGGGTTATCCTAGCGAAGCGATGCAACGTGGATCTTCGTTCCTCATCCAGAACCTGCTTGACTCCTAACCGTTCTGGGTTCTGGAAATGATTCGTATGGGCCAAGATCCCCTCCTCTGGAGAGAACGCTCCGGTCGCTTCGGGAGCGGATTCAACATCTACAATCTTTCCGGCCCCCAACTTCGTTTGTTGCCCAATCAGAAAGTTTGCAGAACAGGATCTCTCTCCTCGGGTTATTCTTGAGACTGCTTGTGAGAGAGTCTTCGATCCGAGAATTTCCGAGCATCTCACGTGGAACGGTTTTCGCAGTCTCTCCCAGTCATCCTTGTTCGAGATCAGTCCATTAATCGCTAGTCCTATTCCTTCAGAGTTCAAGCCTATCTTTCCCCCAACTACCCCTGCCTCGGTGAAGCAGAGGACGTTGGGACCGGTAGTGGGTCGAATCTTGAGAAAGAGTCCTTCTATCTGGGGAATCCAGTCCCAGTTCTGGGCCATCAGCAGGTGACGATTCACAGTTACCTCGGGCATCGCCCCGAACGCCGTACAGCCATCTACTCGTGGTATAGGTTTCAATCCGATCTTGGCGAACTGGCTGTACATCAGTTCGTATCGAACGTTCAATGCAGTAATCTCTAACAATTTTGTCTTCGAGCCTAAGGCGACTCCCTCCATCGCGCGAGCGTAGCCGGGACTGCCGCGTCGGATGACCTGCAAGTACTTTTCAGCGCGCCTAAGCGCCTCGTCTCTTGAGAGCGCAGTTTCATTCTTGAAACGGCGGAAGTAGACCTCGAGATTGCGTTCAATCCTGTCTCGGGCAAATTGTCCGTGTCGGTATCCTATCTCGTACGGCGAGCCTTTCAGCCTTAGAACGGGTAGTGTCATTGATCTTTCGAAGATCTTTCCTGCTCCCGCTTCTTCTCGAAAGTAATCCAGGCGAGATCTCGCTTGAATCCCAGTTTCATGTTGATGCTGAGCATGCCTTCGTTGGTGGATGCGTTGAAGGTTCGGATATTATCAAATCCGTTCTTCCGGGCAAAATCTAGGACCCTCAACTTCAAGGCTACGGCAATTCCTTTTCCTCGATACTCCCGTAGAACTCCCGTTAGGCCTTGGTAGAGGCTTCTGGGCTCCTTCTTCAACCGCCAAACGACACTGGTCCCGACGTACTTGTCCCCATCTTTCGCTATCATATACGCTTGAGGAATGAGGTTAGGGTTCTTCATCTCAAAGGCAAGCCACTGATCATAAGGAGTGTCTGTAGGGGTGTCAGCTATCGGCACATCTCTGAACGCGGTCTGCACAAGCTGGTACAGCTTAGTGTAACACCTTGGATCCTCCCGTAGTTCCTGCTCAAGGGTCGAGAACTCGATTCCAGCCTGAGAAGCCTTAGTCGAATATTTTTGGAACTCTGAAGTGTTTACTTGGTATGGGTCGATGGTTGACTCCCAGCCCCGCATTTTTTCGTTGAATCCCCGCTTTTGCGCGAAGGCGATGGATCGTGTCATATTCTCTCGAATCCCCATCCAGGCGGCAGTCGCACTACGCTCATCAAAGTCATCCTTGAGCCTATCGTAGATCGCACTACCAATGCCCTGGCCGTGGTGCTTCGGATCGACCCAGCCGTCGAACCAGAATTTTTTGGGATGAAACATCCACGGAGGATTCCACATCTCTCCAAAACCCAGAGCTACACCGGTTGAGGAGTTTATGCAGGCATAACGTTTGAAATAGTACTTTGTCTTGTCGAGACTATCATCGTAAAATCGCCACTCCTCAACGCTCCTCGCTCGCTCAGGAAAGATCGCATCATAGATTTCCGCCAACCTCCGGTAATCAGAATCTTCGAATCCTCTAATCTCAAGAGAGAGAGTGCGCTGGGCCAAGATAGTGTCGATTCTTCCGACGCCGATGTTAAACTCTTTGCACGCGACCGTCCACGCGTTTGTCATACACAAGCCGCACTGTTAATGAGAGAGATTGACAGTATTCTTCGCAAGCCCTAGTTATGCCAGGATATCCTGAAAGATTCGTAAAACTGCTCTACGGCATAATCATGGCGCAGTTCATAGTCATCGCCACCTTACTGGCGGGGTTCAGCAACGAGTATCTCTCCAACATCTACTTTCGAATCTGGGTAGACGGCAACTTTCCCCAATTGGGTCTGCTGTTGACTGGACAAGTTGACGCTCTTCTGATCGGGATGGCTCTCGGCGGCACAATACTGCTGATTCAGCGGGTGAAGAACGAGGCGAGTATCGCTGAAAGAACAACTGCGACACTCGGCCGGCCCTCTTCCTTGGCGCAGAGTTCTGACCTACTTCCCAACCACGCTACACGAACGACAATCGTCGAGGTGGCGAGGGAGACGCCTGACCAGGTTCTTGGAGAGCTGGATAAACATGATTTCTAGAACTTATGCCATCACTGTGGCGACCGTTTAGTTTCCGAAATCTCGGTTCCCGTTTTGAACCAAGGATCCACTTCTAAAGCTCTAACCTTCGTCTCAGAAACGGGAAGACCGTCGTCACGTAGGCTCTGGAGAAATGCGTTAGCTCGACCCCTTAGCTCCGACAAACGTGTTTTGAAAGTCGAGAAGCCCTCTCGTTCGCTCTCTAGGCTAGTCAGATCTCCTTTTGCAACCAGTCGAAGAGTTTCCTCCGCCACCTTTTCGACAAACTCACCGTAGAACTCGATGAACTCGTTAACGACCTCGAGCAAATCGTACTCGATCATCGACGCTGCCTTTCGAAGGAGCAATCGGACTTTCTGGCGCATTGAGAAGTACCAGAGCTCAAGCGTGAAGTAGACTTCTTTGATCTTCTCAGTCGTCGCTGTAGCGAGTTGCGGTGTGGTCAAAGTGCTTGACCCGAAGCTCGCCTTGTCTAGTAGGGAGACAACCATTTCGTTGCCAGCTCCGCCTCCCTCCTGGAAGTTCAACCAACCGAAATCGTCGACTAGACGCTCTAGCTTCTTCAGAACAGAAGCACCTCTGCGCTGGACTTTGCCTGAGTAATCGAACCAGCCCCATAGGACTGCTAAGGAGACGATGACGGGAGCGCAGTAGTAGAGGGAGACTTTGTTGAAGATGATGAGCAGCAAAAGGATCGGCTGGAGAGCGAGAAGCAATACCTGCCCTTTGACGAAGCTCGCGATGAATGCTTTCATAACTTAATCCTCATCGTCCGCTATCTCAACCGTCTAGAAATCGGCAGGACGAATTCCACGATTATTCCTACCGTTATGAATCCCCAGCCGCCTTGAATCAACTCTCGGGTTCCATCAGTTGTTCCGACGAGGACGAGAAGGAATCCGAAAAGTAAAGCTACTGCTGGGAACGCGGACGTGAAAGCCGCAAGAGTGGACCCCAATCAGCAGTCACTGTGGAATGATACTCGGACTCGGAAAAAGGGGTCCGATGTAGAAAACCTGATAGTAACCGAAGTTGACGAACGAGCCACTCCTCGCAACACGAACGGTGGAGAACCATGCAGGCTCTTTTGGTCGCTAGGCTCCTATGATCGTAATCTGACCGTTTACTGTTAGCAGTTTTACGTCGGCTGCTCCGGTTCCGACTGTGGCCGTAACCTGGGTACTGGTCTTTGTCTGATTACTCAGTACAAGATTCTCTGTCTGAATACTTCCGTTGACGAGAGATGCGGTCAACTTGAATGAGGATGATGATGGAACGGCCATTTGCACGTTGCCGTTTTGAGACGACATTGTATAGTTCCCTGCCATGATCGGTGTCGTAAAAGTGCCTACGATGTTACCGTTGGTGGTCTGCGCTGAAAAGCCGCCGCTTGCACAAATTGAGCAGCTGAAGTCTATGTCGCCGTTGGATGAGGAGATGCTTGCGCCGGTGACATTGAGACCGGTTGCTTGAACCCGTCCATTTACGTTGTCTACGACGATCTTGCTAATGTGCACTGAAAGTGGTATGAACACGTCGATTTTGACAGAATATGTTTGCGAGACTAGAAAGAAAGCATTGTTGGGAAATTGGGCCTGGAATATGATGTTACCATTCATGCTTGAGTTGACAAGATTTACCTGTGCGGGGGACGATCCCAGACCCTTCGCCGTTACGGTGCCATTGATCAGGAAGCTGGTTTGTCCCCACGGTGCGAGTGTCACCGCACCGTTGATGTTTGTGACTTCGAGTGTGTAGTTGCTTGACTGGTCGGCGACCGTGCTGTAGCTAAAGTTCTTGGTAGAAACGATTGCAGACGATTGATAGATGAGTGTGAACAAAACGCCAACAACCACTATAACAAGGATTACGATAGCGATTACCCATCGGTTGAAACTTGTCTTTTCCGGTATCGGGCGAGCTATCGTTGTGCCTAGCGTGGTTCCGGTCGCGAACGGCCCTGCCAATTCTATTCGCTGAGCCTTTATGCTGTCGCTCGCTCGATCTCTTGCATCTCGTCACCTGAGAGAATGAGTTCCGTTCCATCCTTCATTTCTCGAGCCTCCTTCTCGTTACGTATTCCGATGATTGCTCCCGTTAGAGCAGGGTGCATCAACTCCCATGCGATGACAACATCCACCATTTTCTTGCCATGAGCTCGAGCTATCTTTGACAAGGCTCCTCTGACCCTCTCCAGTTTGGCCTGGTTCTCTGGTTGGCCGTACCAGTGGTTTCTGCGGAAATCCTTCGGGTCCAGGGATGCTAAACTGAAGTTGTCGGCGAGAAAGCCCTCAGCTAAGGACCCCCAGCCGAGGACGCCCACCTGATGGCTCAGTGAAAAAGGCAGGATGTCCTTCTCGATCTTTCTCTGGAGGGGGTTATACTGAACCTGATTAGCCGTGACGGGGCCTATTCGCTCAGCCCTCCCGATGAGATCTACGGTATGGTTTGATAATCCACCGTTCCTGACCTTTCCCTGACCAATAAGATCCTGGAGCACCTTCCAGGACTCCTCGATCGGAGTTGTCGCGTCCATATCGTGAAACTGTAAAAGGTCAATGTGGTCGGTCTGAAGACGTTTTAGACTCGCTTCGACCTCTCTCTTGATGGTCTCTGGCTTATGATTCTCAATGGAACCACCTTTGCCATCGGGCAACGTCCCGCATTTCGTAAAGACATAGACATCGCCTCTTCGACCTTTGATCGCCTTGCCTACGATCTCCTCCGCCTTTCCCCATCCATAGAATGGAGCGGTATCGATCCAGTTCACTCCCTCATCCAAGGCGGTCTGGATCGCTCGAATGGCCGATTTTTCGTCTTGGGGTCCCCACCAGACTCTCCACTCCGGGGTTGAGCCTATCGGAGCAGTTCCTACTCCGACTTTGGTAATCTTAAGATCGCTCTTGCCAAGGCGTCTAGTCTCGAGCGTCAATCCCGTTCGAAGGATGCGGGTCTGAAAACGACTATTTCTACCTTGAACCGACGCGATACTCTATGGTCCTGGGACCCAGAGTATCAGCTGCTTGTGGCAGCTGGGACACTCTCTCGGGGTCCTTGCAAGTCCAAAGCCAAAGGGTTTGCATCCACTCGCACATTTCCAGTAACCCTTACTGAACAAGGGCTCCTCGCCGACAAGCGCCGCGGCTGTTTCAATGAAACCTTGGATGTAGGCGCCCCCCATTCGTTGACGGTCAGCCTCCTCCTTCTGCTGCTTCCAACGCTCCTGTCGTTCAAGAGTTTCGGACATGATGCGGGACCACTCCTTCCACTCTTACAATATCAAACATGTTGCGCCTGCAGACTGAATATAGCAGGAGCTGGCAGACTGGGTTGGACTCGAATAGCGCAAGTTTCCGCAACGGACGATTATTGCTTCAGTTTCTCGCGGTAGTGCTCTCGCAGCTTCGCAATTTTCGGCTCGATCACTACCCTGCAATAGGGTTGTCGGGAATTCTTGGCGTAATAATCCTGGTGATAATCCTCCGCTTTGTAGAAGTCGCGATAAGATACTACCTCGGTGACGATCGGTTTCTTCCAGACTTTCGACTCGTTGAACTCCTGGATAACCTGACGGGCAATCTTTTCTTGTTCTGGGTTGTGATAAAATACAGCCGAGCGGTACTGGGTTCCCACATCGCCTCCCTGGCGGTTGTATGTTGTAGGGTCGTGGGTTGTGAAGAATATCTGTAGAAGATCCTTGAACGATATGATGCTAGGGTCGAACGTTATCTCGATCGATTCAGCGTGTCCCGTGTCCCCTGTGCACACCTCTTCATACGAAGGATTGGGAACGTTCCCGCCCGAATAGCCTGATTCCACTTTTACAATACCCTTCAACTGGTCGAAGACAGCCTCCGTACACCAGAAGCACCCTGCCGCCAGCGTGGCTACCTCTAGAGCTTTTGAAATACTGGCTTGCTCGGGTTTCTGCGCCATGAGTTTACTACACCCTATACCTAGTAGGGCTCAGGGGATATCTGAACATTCTCTCTCTAAACCCTCCCGTCAGGAGGTCTCTGAGGACGCTAAACCTCCACGAACCGGCCCTGGCTTTCTCCGGCTAAACTCCATCGCCTATCGACTTGAAATGCTACTGATTACCATCATTCTACTCATCGTTCTCTTCTACTGGCGGCTATTCGTTGTCAAAGATCTGAACCTGTTGGAAACGGTTTTCTGGGTGACCTTTCCCGACCTCGCGTCTTTCATCCCTATCGGCCTCGCGATGCGCGGAGCCAAGGAATGGCCTCATTGGGGACCTGGGCTCTACAATTTCTTCCACACACTTCTCGTCTGGATTCCCGTCTTTGCCATCTGGAGCATGTCGTCTGGAGCAATCCAATGGCCACTTCTCGGCTGGGCAGGTCACATTACGGCTGACCGTTCCGTAGGATACTATCTAAGAGCCTCAACCAGACGCCCCGATTAGGGTCGAATACTTTCACTCCTCTAGGGGCATTTACTCTCTAAAGGCCTCAAATTGAACACGACCAGAACAGATTCCTAGCCTAGATCTTGTTACTTACGGTCCTCACTCTGGGAGATAAGCCATGACCAGACTATCCTCGCTCCGATAGTCTTTGGCTGAAGAGATAGTGAATATTCAAGATCTTAACGGCGTTGGACCAGTAACCGCCGGCAAGCTCCGCGATGCAGGCTACGACTCCATCGCATCCCTAGCCATCGCACCAATACGAGAGCTAGTCGAAAAAGCAGGCCTAGAGAACAGCGTCGCCCTCAAAATCTCCCGAGCTGCTCGGGAAACGATACAGACAGACTTTGTCACCGCTAAACAGCTCTATGAGAGGAGATTGAGCCTCCAGAGGCTCAGCTTTGCATCCACTAATCTTGACAAGCTGCTGGGAAACGGGCTTGAAACCCAGGCCATTACAGAGTTTGTCGGAGAATTCGGAGCAGGCAAATCACAGATTTGTATGAAGCTCAGCGTCAACGTCCAGCTACCAACCAAAGACGGCGGCCTCGAAGGCAAAGCCCTCTTCATCGACACTGAAGGAACATTCGCAGCCCAAAGAGTCTACCAGATGGCCCAGGCAATGGGACTCGACGCGGACAAGATACTCGACGGCATCATCTACAGCCGCGTCTATAACAGTGACCACCAGATCCTCACGGTCGACCACGCATTCAAAATCTGCCAAGAAGAAAACATCAAACTCCTAGTCGTTGACTCAATCCTCTCCCACTTCAGAGGCGAATACATCGGACGCGAATCCCTAAGCGAACGACAACAACGCCTAAACAGCCACCTCCACAAACTCCTCCGAATAGCTCAAGCCCTTAACCTAGCAGTCGTCATAACAAACCAAGTTCAAGCTAACCCTCAAGCGTTTTTCGGTGACCCCATGCGTCCCGCGGGCGGAAACATTCTAGCTCACGCCTCCACACATAGAGTCATGCTGAAGAAAGCCAGCCAGGGGCTACGAGTTGCCAAAATCATCGACTCACCATACTTGCCAGAGTCTGAGACCTACTTCCAGATCACCGCGAAAGGCGTGGAAGACGCCGCTCCAAAGAGCAGACGCGACGAATAGAACAACCCTAAGGGTCTGCGATGGAAACACGCCATACCATCGACTCTCTACAACCCAAGACATGGCAGATAGACCAGATAGAGAAAGGCAGCGAGGGCTACCTGTACCATTGTATCCTCTGCGACGAAGCCCTAGTCCTATCAAAACAACAAGTCAATCCTAGAAAAATCAAACTAGTCTTCGACGGAACCTGTCCCAGCTGCGGCTTCGAACTGGACAGGGTCTTAGGCTGCCGAGCCTCCCCTCTTCCTCCGGGAAGACGCCTCCTCACCAGCCTGAAATGTAGAGACCCAGAACTCCTGAGAGAGCCAGACGACCAGATCGAATACCAAACACGTCGGGGAAGCAACCTCCCCCGAGACCTCCAACCGGGCATAACCACCGGGATAGAGTCTCTAGACAAGGCATTGATTCTCAAAACGGGCCAGTTTGTCTTCCTCGAGGGTGAACCATCGCATGCTCTTTCTCTCCTCCTCTGCGTCCGAGCAACACTCTCCCAAGGCTTGGGTAGCGATGTTGTTTTCATAGATGCAGGTAACGTCTTCGACACATACACCATCTCTCAGCACATCGTCAATCTCGGACTGGAATCTGGCCGAGTGCAGCAACGTATTCATCTAAGCAGAGCCTTCACGCATCACCAAGTTCACAGCCTCATTGTGGAAAAACTAACCGCAGCATTAGATGAGTATGGAGCTAGACTCGCTGTCGTCTCTGACATCACGGCCCTCTTCTGCGATCCTGACGTACGAGAAAAGCAAGAAGCACTGGACATCTTCCGCCAAAGCGTACAATTTCTGGGAAAAACGGCTGAGCAGAGAAACATGATAATTATAGCCACGAATCAGAAGGCAAGAAACAAGACCATGACAGACGCTTTGATGCATACTGCCCATGTTTCTGCGAGACTGAAGGACAGAGGAGCCTATACACAGCTCATCATAGCCCGTCACCCCTTCACCCCTCAGAAGGAAGACGAGGTTATTACGCTGGACAAAACGCTACTTGGTTATCAGTAGCCCCTCCGTTTACTTTCCTACAGTTTCACATCTGTTTCACATTCGCTCTTCGTCCCGCTCTTCCGAATTAGTCCCAGAATAGAGAAGCGCATCTTGATTCTTCGTGAAGCATCTAGGCTGGATTCTCGACCTCTACCAGAAACCAGGCCAGATGGTAGTATGGCTGAAAAAACCCGACGGAAAGTGCGTAAGGCTCACAGACAGATGGAAGCCGAGAATACACGTGGGAGGCGACTACCGAAAGCTAGTTGATCTCGCGTGCAAATCCTACGTTGAAAACTCGATTTTTGTCGACAAATTTGAAAGGGCTGGCGACATAGAAAAATCCCGAGTCCTTGAGGTCGTAGTAGAGAATGATGAGGAGGCTACAAGGCTTGCGCGGAGGATACAGCGGGAAAGCAGCTATTCCAATTTCCGCCTCTACGATGTAGACGTTCCCTCTCCCCAAGTCTACCTCTACCAGAAAGACCTGTTCCCGCTAGCCTTCGTCGAGGCAGAGGAAAGGGACGAGAAAATTGAATGGACCCTGAAAGATTCCAGAAAAACAATAGACTACAAACTACCCCCGCTTCGAAAGACCAGACTAGAAATTAAGACCCGAAAGAAAAAGAGAATTCGAACCTTCGAGGACGAGCTAGACTCCCTTAGAATAATAACCGATCGGGAAGAGATACTCGTTCTCGATTCAGGCAGTGAAGAGGAGAAACTCCTCAGCCTCGTTGAAACCTTCAACGGAATAGATCCGGACATTGTCATTACAGAAGGTGGAGACTCGTTCATCTTCCCGTACTTAGCGAGACGCGCCCACAAAAACGGGATGCTCAACAGACTAGTTCTCGGCAGAGACCCCTCACCACTAAGAATCTACGAGGTTCAAGGCCACTCCTATTTCTCCTACGGAAAAATTCTGTACAGAGAGACCGCCGCTCGCCTACTAGGTCGACTGCATATTGACGACCACAACGCCTTCATCAGCGCTGACTGTGGACTCGAAGGACTATTCGAAATCGCTCGGACGTGTATTATTCCGATTCAGCGAGCCAGCCGGGCGACCATAGGCACCAACATGACTAGTCTACAATTCTACCATGCGGTCAAAGAAAACGTGCTAATCCCATGGAACAAGAACCAGCCCGAAGAATGGAAAGATAGTAACGAACTAGTCATCGCCGACAGAGGAGGCTTCATCCACGAACCCGAGACCGGGATCTATGATCAAGTGGGAGAACTGGACTTCACCAGCCTCTACCCAACTATAATGATGGACCAGAACCTAAGCGGAGAAACCGTCAAATGCAAATGCTGCCCCAACTCGCCCCGTCGGGTTCCAGAGCTAGACTACAATATCTGCGACCGATGGCGAGGCATCGTCCCACAATCTCTTGAGATTCTCCTCGATAGAAGATCGAAGTACAAGCAACTCAAGAAAGACGAAAAAGATGAGCTGAAGAGGCAGAAGTATGATGCACGTCAGTCAGCACTAAAGTGGATTCTGGTCTGTTCATTCGGCTATCTTGGATTTAAGAACGCCCGGTTCGGAAAGATAGACGCGCACATAGCGACATGCGCCTTCTCACGAATCTTCCTCCACCGTGCTGTGGCAATAGCCCAAGCTAGAGGCTTCAAACTCGTGCATGGAATCGTTGACTCTATGTGGCTTACAAAAGCTGATGCGACAGCGGCTGATTATGAAGAACTATGTGCAGTGATCAGAGAGGATCTGAAACTCCCCCTTAGTTTTGAGGGCCAATACAGGTGGATAGTTTTCCTCAATTCCAAAACAGACCCGCAGGCGCCAGTCCTCAACCGGTACTATGGCACCTTTCAAGACCAAGACCGGACCCTCAAGGTTCGGGGTATCGATGTCCGACGCCACGACACTCCCAAGATAGTTGAGAAATGCCAGACACAAATGTTGGCAATCCTAAAGGAAGCAGATAATTCACGGGAGTTCCAAGCACTTATTCCTCAAGTTCTCAACACACTCAGAGAATATGCTTCAAAACTGCGAAGCGGCACGGTTCCTATCGACGAGCTGATAATTACGAAGAATTTGAGCAAGATGCCTAACGAGTATACTCACCGCGTACCCCAAGCGATCGCAGCCCAGTATCTTATCGACGAAGGAGGAACAGTTCACGCAGGACAGCAGGTAAGTTACGTTCTGACGATTAATATGTCAACAATTCCTGAAGGTCAAGCCTTGCCCCCAGAACTGGCGGACGACGATACCGTCTACGATCCTGAAAGATACGTTGACCTACTCGTTTCGTCAACATCGAACCTCTTGCAACCCTTCGGCTACGATGTCAAATCATTAACCGCAACCCTAAGGTGACTCTTCGTTTGTTGGGTCGAGTCGATCTCCGCTATCAATCCAATCCCATCTCAGGGAACTTTGCCGGATAGGATGGTTTCGAGCTTGGTAGTGTCAATGTTTCCTCCCGACACCACGCAGACAATCTTCCCCTTGCCCGCCTTGCCCGTAAGAGCCGCAGCTACGGATGCAGCACCAGCGCCCTCCGCCACTACTCGGTTCCGTTCGACCAGCAGACGGATGCCCGAGGCGACCTCACTCAAAGAGCAGACAATACTACCTTGAATCAATGGCCTGACCATCTCCCACATTTCAGGAAGAACACTCTTTCCGCCGATGCCGTCCACGAAGCTGGGAATCCGCTTTACTTCCATCGCCCTTCCTGAACTGAACGAAGCCGCAAGTGGAGCAGCAGTTTCTGGTTCAACTGCGTAGACTCGCGTCGTCGGTTTTCTCTCATGAATCGCGGTAGCGATTCCTGCAGTAAGACCCCCGCCTCCGAAAGGAATCACTACTGAATCCACATCTGGAATGTCTTCAAGAATTTCCAATCCTATAGTTCCGTTTCCAGCGATCATCCTTTCGTCACTGAAAGGGTGAATGAAAATCGAACTCTCCAATGGGCCATATCTGTGGGTGGTGACCACCTTCCAGACCTCGTCGAAGGAGACCTGGACGATCTTGGCTCCATACCGTTTGATGGCATGCAACTTAGTTTCAGGGGCATTGTCTGGAACGATAGCTGAACAAGGGATCCCGTTTTGCCTTGACTGCCAGGCTAGGGCTTGCGCCATGTTTCCGGCGCTACAAGTGTATACGCCGCGAGACTTTGCTGCTGGTCCTGCCAATGCGATAGCGTTGCAGGCTCCCCGGACTTTGAATGAGCCGGTGGGTTGCAAGTTTTCAAGCTTCAGATAGATCTCCATGTCAGAGTCAATGTTCAATCTGACAATGGGGGTCCGCAACACTGATCCCCGGATTCTCGCGCTAGCTTGTTCTATCTGAGTAGTAGTAATCGGCTCAAGGATGTGCTCGCTGGTTAACATATCCGCTCTAACTCGGGGAATTCTTGATTAGTCCCTTAACTCTTAAACCCCAACATGCCAAATCCAATATCGACGCACTATGAGAAAGGAACTTGTCAGAACGGGGCCTGCGCCAATGAATCTGCCGTTTTCGCCAGGAATAAAGTTTGGAGATCTAGTCTTTGTTTCAGGTCAGGGACCCATTGATCAGAACGGTAAAGTAGTGCCAGGAGACGTCAAGTCCCAGACTAAGACGACTCTGGAAAACTTTCGGAGGGTGCTGGTAGCAGCGCATTCTGGCTTTGAATACGTGCTTCAGACCACGGTTTACCTCAGTGACCTAAATGATTATTCTGAAATGAACGAGGCTTACTCGACGTTCTTCCCGGATCCTAAGCCTGCTCGGGCCACGGTACGAGCTGATCTTCTGTTTGGAATGAAGGTGGAGATTCAGGGAATAGCGTATCTGCCCCGCTAGGGTGAGGCGAATTCGGGGAGTAGTGGAGCCCGCTAGATCTTCCGGGTTCCTGCTGAGGCGTTTCCAGTTGAAGCTCTACGTTTGCTACGAACAACGAGTAAGAAAACGATAGCAGCTTCCGCAATCGCCGCGACAATGGCCAGCTGACGTCCGTAATTCAAACCCTGCGCACTTCCAGACGCGGCAGGTGAAGGACTTGGTCCAGAACCTGGGCTTTGAGTCAGAATCATTTGGCCCGCTTCTCGACTATTGTTGAGCAAGTTGAGCTCGCCTGGAACTGGAGGAACAGCTACCAGTACCCTATACGTTCCAGGGGAAAATCCAGATGTGTTCCACATCAGCTGACTCGCATAGACTCCTTCAGAAGCAAGACCTGGCACAGATCGATCAGCGACCAAGGTGGTGTTCGCGTAGGCTCGTAGCTCGAACGCCTCGGACACTGACCCATAATTTGCGACAGTCGCATTGATAACGACAATGTTGCCGACAGCAGCGGTCCCCTGGATCGCGGCTGAGACTATGGCTATGTCGTGAACAATGAGGACGACTAGCAGAGACAGGACTATTGATTTCTCAACGCCACTGCCCGCTGCGAGAATGGTGATGTTGAACTGACCCAGAGGAGTTGCCTCGTTCGTCGAAATCGTCATGGTCGACGAGAACGAAGGCCTTGCCGATGCGGGAGCAAACAGAATCTCCGTGTCAGCAGGCGCTCCTTGAGCAGACAGAGTTACGGGTGCCGAGACGCCTGAGATGAAGGTCACTGACAGTTGAACTGAACTGTTTGAACCGCGAGCTTGGACGAGACTCTTCTGGCTCAGGGATAGGGTAAAGTTGAGCGGACAATTGCTATCTCCACGATGCCCTGTGAGAACGCTGCCTGATCGCCCACACATGCTAATTGGTCGATTGGCATCAACGTTGGACCTTAGGGCCGGAAGAATCTGACTGTTCAGTTGTTGCTCTATCAATGCAGCGTGATCGATGGCAAAGGACATGGAAATAGCTAGTATCACGTATGCCAACAAGGATACCTTGGGCGAGAGCAACGCTTCACGCGATCTACGGGCGGAAGTTTAGAGAGTGGGCCTTCTGAATCTTTCGGAAACCTTTGGGCTCATTGTCACATTGTACCAAATGAAAGTTGCATTTGTCCTTCCCAGATCGTCTAGTTCGAACACCTATTGCACTCAGTTGTGATGAATGCTGTCCACAAATCTTATCTAGATTATCCACCGCGCAGCAGTTCTTGAAAATGAAAGTGCAGACAATATCTGCTTCATCTGCCATTGCAACAGCGTTCATCGTTCTCTCGTTCCTCATGATCGCTTCGGCACTCCCGGTTCCACAATTGACCCTTGCGCCGCGCGCGCGTGACGGTAGCTTCACCAGCACGAACTGGAGCGGCTATGCAGTAACCGGAGCCGCTGGCTCGGTCAGCGATGCCAAAGGATCATGGACAGTCCCCACAATACAAGGAACATGTCCGAGCACCAACCAGTACTCGTCTTTCTGGGTAGGCATAGACGGGTTCAGTTCAGGGACAGTCGAACAGACAGGCACGGACTCAGACTGCCAAAATGGCGTACCAACCTACTATGCATGGTACGAGTTCTACCCACACCCCTCGTTCCTCATCAATGGACTCACGGTTAGACCTGGAGACCACATGACCGCCGAAGCCAGTTTCAACGGAAGATCGTTCACTGTGACCATTACAGACACGTCAACAGGCGTTTCCTTCAGCACATCAGCGAGAGTACGCTCTGCTCAGCGATCTTCAGCGGAATGGATTGCTGAAGCACCATCTTCCAGCGGAGGCATTCTACCCCTAGCTGACTTTGGAACAGTCTCATACTCGTCGTGCACCACCACGGTGAATGGGACCCCAGGAACTATCGGATCGTTCGGCTCCTCGGTCCAAGTGATCACGATGGTTTCCAACTCCGGAGCCGTCAAAGCCCAGCCATCATCGCTATCCAGCAGCGGCGACAGCTTCTCAGTGACCTGGAAAAGCTCGGGTCCTTAACTGGACCCTTCCCCCTTTCTTTATTCTGCCTAGATCACAGGTTCCAATCTCAAAGGCTCGGACGGCAGCAAACTACAGAATTATATTGGCGGCCTCTCAACAGCTTGTACGAACACTATTGACCCTCTCAGCAGAGGTCGTAAGGAGAGAACTCCCGGAAATCGTCGAATTCAACAAGTTGAAGAGTCGAACAGCAGAAGAAGCGCTAGCAGAGCTCGTAAGTGAACTCGGTATCGTCTATGTCACCGCACTAACCCGTCAGGGTTGCTCAGGATGCGAGACCCAGAAGCCCCTCTTCAGGACGCTCGCGGAAAAGATGAGCCGAGAAAACCCCGAGAAGATTCGATTCCGAAGTTATCACGTAAACTACCAAGACGGCAACAAGGGCGAATCCTGGAACAGTAAGCGAATATTCGGCCACGCCGCCTACCCGACCTACATCATCCACGTAAAGTCTCACGTGGGTCCTCTTGAGATCTATAGATCCGTTTATCCTCCGATGGAGGAACTGGAGAAACAGATTAAGGAATCATTCGAACTCGCCGAGTTCTACAAAGTCGAGGCCGAAACTGCAGCCAGATCAAGAACTGGCGAGCTCTAAATTCGACTCAGATTCTTAAAGAGGAACCTGTCGAGAGATTCGGGGGCTATCAACTTCAAACCGAAGAACGGTTCAAAACCCGTTGGAAGAGAGAAAAAACAGCAGCAGACGGTGAACCTCGCAAGACTGCCTGGAAAAATTGGATCGGCTGTAGACTTTCTTGGAGAACATGTCAAGAGCCTCAACGGCCGCGTTTCGACCAAGGGAAACCAGATTCAAGTTGAAGGCCTCAAGCACAAGGAAGTCAAACTGCTCTTGCACAAGTTTCTACGCCACAACGGCCTCGACGATCACCGGGTACTGAGCCAATCTGGAATATTGGAAATCGTTCCTCCCCACCTAGTGACGCATACTAAACAAGATGCGGCGGCTACGCCGCCGCCAGCCGCGGCAACTATGCCCTACTTCTTCCCTGGCGCGCCTGCACCAGTGTCTACCGACAAGAGACGTAGGAAGAAGTCCTAATCTCCTTTCACTGGTTCGTCCGCCTTCTGCGGGCCGACAATCTCGACTACGTATCCTTCAGCATCGCGAAAGCTCGCCATGCGATTCCCCCATGGCCGATTAGCGGGCTTGACAGCAAACTTGACTCCCTTACGCTGCAACGCCGAGTAGACTTCGTCTACATCGTCCACTTCGAAGTGCAACTCGACCGTTTGCCGATCCAGTCGGCTTCCTTTCTTTAGCAGGTGAAATGCTAGCCTTGATCCTTTGGAGTCAAACATGATGAAGTTATCATTCTCCTGCGCGACGGGTAGTCCCAGAATTTCTTTGTACAAATGCTTCTCCTGGTCGAAATTGACAGCCCAGAGCGTAACATAGGAAAGATTTCTCAGTCTCATTATCTCGTCTTCGGAATCTTGATACTCTTAGCTGTTCAGATGCAAGACCTAGCAGGCGCACAAATTCGCGCAGAATGAACCCTGAATTGGGGTCTGGGAGGAGCATTTCATATGATGCCCAGTTCACGCTTGCATCGATACAGATGAACACTTGTTGAAAAATCGCTGACTCGCATGTTTTGCGCGAAAAAACGATAATCTCGCCAAGAAACGTTTCAGACGGAGAGTGGACCCTTGCTAGAATTTAGAAAAAAATATTTCCCGCGACACAAAACTGCCCTTCGAGAGGAATTCTCCTCCCTGAAGGAGAGAGCCCACCGACCGAAAAAGGAGAAAGTCACGAGAGTTCTGTGACGTCAGAGTGGTTCCTAGAAGGCTGGCCTGGTGCGGTGGTTCTCATAGAGTATTTTGCGTTCGTAGACGCCCATGACCCAGTAGAGTCCGAGGACTAGGAATAGTCCGAGGATGAATATGATGATGTTAGCGTTGGCTCCTAGAGAATTGATCACAGCTTGGCGCGCGGAATCCGTGAACAGCGTCATCCACGTTAAAGATACGAGCAGGGCCGCCGGAAGGGTCAGGCGGAAGACCCGTAACATCATGAGTTCTTTCTTGGGACTTGCCATCTCTAGTCGGAACCGCCCGTAATGGGTAGGCCTTTCATAGCGCTTTTGCAGAAATCCCCCTATGACTTGAGCACGTTCAGACGAAAAATCGAGACTCAATCACCGGTCTCTCAATCATGTTCATGGAAATAGGCCCTACCGTATTCTGTAAAAATGGATAGATCGATGTTACAAAAGAGACCGGAAAGGCGTGAAAAACGCCTCTGAAACGAATTCTTACTAGTTCTTCGCGGTCCGGTCCCGTTGGAAACTTAGATATTCCGCGAGACACAGCGACTCCACTCGTGGCCGCCGTAACGTAGCTTGGTAGCGTACAGGCCTGAAAGGCATAGAAAGCCTTGGCCAGTGGAGCCTGGAGGCCGGGTTCAAACCACCCCAACACGGTGTGAACGTCCCGGCGGCGGCCCCACAAACAAGACTTAACAAACAAACCAGAGAAACCACGCGACCCGTGGGCCGGTAGTTCAGCCTGGTATACTGACAACATCAGGCCAAAGAACGTCCGGTTTGCAAGCAGACATCGAAGCCAAGCCTCCGGAAGGCCGCGGGTTCAAATCCCGCCCGGTCCACCATATCAACACCTGAAAAACACGTCAGCCTCAGACGAAGACGAGCCCGGTCAAGATTGATCGTCTAACTTCTAATCGTTATTATCCACAACGAGACTCAGGCAATCTCAGAGCAATGCGAGGCAAGATCATAGCTTTAGAAGGAATAGACCAGTCGGGCAAGAGAACCCAGACACGACTCCTCGCAGAAGAGCTCGAGAGAAAGGGCGCAAGAGTCGGCACCATCAGCTTCCCCATCTACAGATCACCATCAGGCAGACAGATACAACGATTCCTCGCTGGCAAGCAAGAATATCCGGCGACAGCACTCCACATGCTCTACTCTCTAAACAGATGGGAGAATCAAGAACTCATAACCAATCTAACCGAGAAATCAGATTTTGTAATTGCCGACAGGTACTACCCGTCAAATCTGGCGTACGGAGTCTCGAGAGGCTTAGGCCTGGAATGGCTGCAGGGCTTGGACCGAGGGCTGCCTACAGCGAGCCTCGTCATTGTTCTCGACGTTCCCGTGCTCTCATCCTTCGGCCGAAAATCGAGCGGGAGAGATGTTCACGAGAGAGACAAGAAGTTGCTATTGAGAGTCGGACTGACCTACCGAAGATTAGCAAAGAAGTTGGGTTGGAAGATGGTTGACGCAAACCGGCCCGTTGAAGAAGTGCACGAGGTCGTCTGGAGTATCGTCAGAAAAAGGTTCAGATTCTCATCTTGAGAATCAGATCAACGGTTAGGTAATCTCTACTGCCTCTAGCTCGACCTGAGCGTACCGGTCGCGGGTCAACTCAACGTTGAGCTCTTGTACTATGAGCCTGATCAGCTCGTCGGGCTCGACTCTTCTGACACCTTTCAAGTGATGGACCAAGACCTCGACTCTCCCAGGCTGGAAGACCAGCCGCAAGATGTAGTGATCCTCGTGGACCCTATGTCTCCTACCATCACTCAGCGAATAGTGAAGTTGGAAAGCCAGGTCTAGAATATCCAGCGAACCCTGGTTTTCGATTCTGTGCAAGACTCGCTCCTCTTCCTTGGAATCTAGAATGTCGAACCCATCACTGTTACCGATTCCTAGCTTGAAGGCTACTTGTCCTTTCGAGTAACCATCCTGATCAGCCACTGTAATTTCCCGAGACTTTGGATTTGTTCGAAGGGATGCTAACGCGGAAACGAGAGCCTTCTGCAACGATTTAGGATTGATGTCAAACAAAAACGAGGCCCGAGCGTGCAGTACAGTCGGGAATTTGTCTAGGGTACCCAGCGACGGATCTTCCTCAAGAGAAGTTGGCAAGAGAGACTGCATTCCGCTCTTCGCTTCGGGCAACTATATTCCTTCCCCCAAAGCATAACTCTTCTGGGGATTGGAATGTTCATATTTGTCGACGAACAATTTCTATACCAACCATGCACCGCAAGAACGCGGCTCAACTCTGGCGAAAATGTCCTTCCTGCCAGAGAGAACTCTTCTCCGAAGATCACTTCTGCATCACTTGCAGCCAATGCCTGGACTGCTGCCAAGGAACCCATACCATTCACCAACCTCAGAAGACTGCCCACTAAGGCCGCGACGAGGATCTCCCCGTATGGAAATCTTTTAATTAAGAAGACCGATAGCCACCTGTCGGGCTAGGATGCGTCTAGGACCACAGGGCCCTTTCAAGAGTTTGGTGAGATGGCTTGCAAAAGGCAAAACGGAAAGAGGAATACGAGGCCAGAATCAAACAGGCCCTTGGCGTTCTGAACGAAGTCTCAAACGATAACACTACTCCACGCAACATTCGTAGAGCCGCAAAAGACGCAATGGACGCTCTACAAGCACTGTCAAACACGATCGGCGTAAGAGCGTCAAACGCAATATCACTACTGGACGAGATCGGACAAGACCCCAACATGCCACCCTACACGCGCGTAAAGCTCTGGAATGTTGCAAGCATCCTCGAAGCAGTAAAAGACTAGGTTTCTGCAGAAGTCTCCCAATCTTAGGACAACTATTTATCGCTAATAGCAGCAGTCATCCTTCGGACCCTTCGTCTTGAAGATTCCCCGGATCTTACCGTACATAGTGGGTTTGATCGTACTCGCGTTCGCACTAGCCTCTCTTTCACACGGGACTCCCGGAGGAAATCTTCTCTTCCGATCATACTGGTTACTCTATCTCGTCTATCTCGGACCCGTGGTGATTCTTGGCGCAATGGTCGCCGTGGTCGTCATAATCGGGCTAAACTATCGAGACATAGGAGCCGCAATCGGTTACGGGATAGCTAAGCGAAGACAAATGCGAAAGCGTCGTTCCCGCTACGCAATCTTTCTCCAGGGGTTCTTCTGGGCCCTCGCCATTGGAGTACTCATCGAAACCAAAGGTAGCATTTTCAACCCTACACAGGCAACAAACGCTACCATCGCGAAAAGCATCACAGGAGAAGATGCGACGACTCCCAACATACTCCAGACAGGCGGTATTCTTCCAGCGCTTTCCAATCTTGTGCAGAACTCGTGGTTCAGCCTAGCGTTTCTGAGCCTTCTTATTGTTGGAGGAGTGGTCGTCATCCAAAGCGTCAGAGTCGCGTTAAGGGGAACACACGATGCGACAGTCCAAGAATTGCAGGGAAATCAAGAAGAGAGATTAAAAGCCGTTCAGGAGGCGATCAAGATAGTCGTGGAGTCAGCATCAGACCCGAGAAGCAGGATAATTGCCTGCTACGAGCGCCTAATTACAACTGTCTCGAGGCTTGGAGCACCTGTCTCGTCGGACTTAACTGCACGGGAGCTTGACAGGGCGGTGCGGTCGACCTTTGCTCTAAAGGGACCAGCGACCACCGACCTAACCCGACTCTTTGAGGAGGCTCGATACAGTCTTCATGAGATCAACGATGAGGACGCGGACAAGGCGCACGAGTATCTCGAATCCGTTGCAGAAGAACTCCAAGATTCAACTTCAAACTGAGAATTGAAAACAGTCAGGCTACTCTTTTGGTCCGCGATTGCGTATGCCATTCTGCTGGTCCTGATTAGGGGAATTTTCCCTTCAGAATCGACACCAACTATTTCCTTGACTGGGATTCCGCTGATCGTCATAGTTGTAGTGATTGTCCGCGACCTTGCAAGAAAGTCGACAAGCCCCGCGCTTCGAAGAACTATAGCATCGACTGCGAGCCTTCGAGGAAGCCGGGTACACTTCCTAAGTGGCCAATTCAAGGTGGCGGCCAGCGCAAGCAGTTCATACTTTGAAAACGTCGTCCGCGCGAGGCTCAGAGAACTCTTGACCACCAAGGTTGCCCTCGAAACAGGCCTAGAGACCGAAACAGTGCGCCGAATATTGCTGGACCCCAGGGAGGGTCCACGCCTTCTTCAACAAGAGTCTCTCTACCATATCCTATATGGGCCCACTCCTCCCAGCGGGTTGGCGAGGATAAGCTTGATTGGCGATGCCATCGATCTGATTGGAGCCTGGAAGGGCTGAGGATAGAAGATGCGGGGCAGACCTGCCAGACGATTATTGGCCAAGTAAAGAAGGCAATCGTTGGGAAGGATCCTGTTCTCGAAAAGGTCATGCTTGCTATCCTAGCAAATTCACACATTCTCTTCGAAGACTATCCAGGGCTTGCCAAGACACTGTTGGCGAGGAGCTTCGCCATGGCGATAGGATGCAACTTTTCCAGGATTCAGTTTACCCCGGACCTACTTCCTGCCGACATTACCGGGACCTACGTCTACAACGTAAAAACGGGGGATTTCGAGCTACGCAAAGGGCCCGTGTTCACCAATATTCTACTTGCAGACGAGATCAATAGAGCCCCACCGAAGACACAGGCTGCTCTCTTGGAGGCAATGCAGGAAAGGCAGACTACACTGGACGGAAAGACACATTCGCTCCAAAACCCCTTTATCGTCATTGCGACTCAAAATCCGATCGAGTACGAAGGAGTCTATCCGCTTCCAGAGGCACAGCTAGACCGGTTCCTAGTGAGACTCCAGCTCGGATACCCTTCACGAACAGAGGAAGTAGAGATAATGCGACGCCGTATGTCTCGAGGTCAGGAGGACATAGTCTTAGATCCCGCTACGGATTCGAAGACGATTCTCGAGCTTCAGAAGACTGTTGAAGGGATCCATGTGGATGACGACGTTTTAGGATACATTGCGGACATCGTCCAAGCAACTAGAAATCAGCGCCAGATTGAGATAGGTGCCAGCCCAAGAGGATCTCTAGCAATTTTCAAGCTTAGCAGGGCAAGAGCCGTCTTTCACGGGAGAGACTACGTCATCCCTGATGATGTCAAGGAAGCTGTGGTCCCGGCACTCGTTCATCGGCTGATCATGAAAGCAGAATCTTGGGTTAAGGGAACCAATCCGAACCAGGTAATCGAGGATATTGTCAGGACGATCCCTGTGCCCAGACTAAAGTCTTAGGGCAGATTCTTGTTCACCCCAAAGGCCATCCTCTACTTTCTAATGACGGCAGCCCTGTTAGTTCTTGCACTACTTCTGAACGATCTTGAGATCGGAGTGCTCATCCTCGGATTATCTTCTCTCTTCTTTTTCTCGAACGTCTGGGGCCTCCCTGAGAAGATTCACATCAGACTCGAGAGAGACATTGTCCCAGACGAGACGTTCGGAGACGAAGACGTCCGAGTAGAATCGCGCCTTCGAAACATGACAGGCGCGACTCTCGGAAACATAGAGATTCAGGAAATCCTCGACGGCAGGATCATTCCAGGAAGAGGAGCAAGCTATACGCCTGCTTCGGTAGTACCCTCCGAGGAGTTACGCCTAATTTTCGAGTTTCCCAGTCCCCCCCGAGCGAACTATGAGATTGGCCCTCTAATAGCTAGAGTGAGAGATCCGTTTGGATTCTATCTAACTGAGAAGAAGCTTGGACCCGAAACTCTCTCCGTAATGCCGAGACCCGATCGCCTCAGAGACACCCGGCTCCGTCCTCGACACGTAGGGCCCTGGCCCGGAGTTATCCCATCAAAGATACTAGGACTCGGAACAGAGTTCTACAGCATGCGCGACTACATTCCGGGTGACGATCCAAAGAGAATCAACTGGAAAGCCTCGGCGCGCCACGGCGAACTGATCGTTAACGAAACCGAAGCAGAGAGAGTGACCGATGTGATGATTGTCCTCGATACGGACGTTACCTTCTTCGAACCGAGCGAAGGTGAGCTTTTCGAACGCGGAATTCAAGCTGCCGCGTCCTTCACTCGTCTGTTGTTAAGACAGGGCAACCGTGTCGGACTCGTCCTCCAAGGAGGGGAAAGAGGATCCATACCTGCAGGCTTTGGAAAGAGACATGAGAGAAGAATACTCTACCTGCTGGCAGCGGCAAAACCTGGTAGAGCGACGGTCTCAACCAGCTATGTGATGAATCTGCTTGCCCGACGAATGCTTCCCTCCCGATCACAGATCGTGATAATCTCGCCTCTACTGGACCCCGAGATGAAAGAAGGAGTCAAACAACTTACTGTTGCTGGGTATAGCATGCTTGTCCTGTCTCCCTCGCCCACGCCACCTGCGTCATTCCAAGACCAAACCGAGGAAATAGCTTTCAAACTGGTCATGCTCGAAAGATCCATTAGTCTTCTTGCGCTGGAGAGATCAGCAACCGTCGTTGACTGGCAGAGAGGCGTTCCATTGTCAGTATTGATGTCGAAGGTGAGGAGCACTCGACCCATCCCCGCCGCTTAGATTTCATTTCCCCAATTATCACGCCATTTCTAAAGATCAACTATGTCATTCTCGCCCCATGGATTATTCTGAGTCTTCCTACATCGGCCCTTGGGCGGGAATCAATTCTCGTTACAGCAACGGTTGCAATCGTCGGATTGTCAGGCATGCTGCTACGGAACAAGACTGCGGTTTTAGCAGCGTCCGGGAGCTTATTGGTCCTCATAGTATGGGGCAAAGTGACCGCCGACCTCTATGGGCTTCCTGGGCCGGACAGCGCTGTACTTCTGTTGCAATTCATGCTCGTCATCTTCCTTATGGAAGCATCAACCACCGCCTTGACTGTTGATTCTGCTATCAAACCGTTAGTGGGTAAGAACGATGCTCTTTCGGAATCCGCGAGAATGCGGGCGATGAGGTGGGAGCGAGTCCAGCTTTTCAATCTTGGGAAGCTGACGGTAGCTTCTTTTGTACTATCTCTCGGGTTGTTGATCCTCGGCAGTCTTGTCAGTATATCTTTCAACCAGATAGCTTTCAGCGGAGTTCTAGTATTGGCAGCGGTTGTCGCGATTTTCGTCCTTCTCACGTATAGACGGGAGCCTGAAGAACGGAGGCGATCCGTGGAATAGTTTCTGCCCTCTCATAGTTCTTAAGACTCGAATGATTTCCAATGCGATGCATTGTCCAACTATGAGATCGGACGTAGGTTGGAGTATCGGATCAGGGATCTGTTCAGAAGGAATGGCTACTTTGTCGTCCGTGCGGCTCAGTCGAAACCAATAGACTTGGTGTGCTTACGCAATGGCCGCTCTGTATTGGTCGAGTGTAAGGCAGGAAGATCCTTTCTTGGAAAAGAGAGAAAGGGAGAACTCTTGGCTTTGGCTAAGCAAGCTGGCGCAACTGTTGTACTGGCGAGAAGGAAGCGGCGAATAGTCGAGTTGACTGACCTGGAGAGTGGGCGCTTGTTGAAGCCCGAGAACCTGCTGGACCTATGACTCGCTATCGGAACCTCTCAGGCTGCGAAGCTTTTCGAGCATTGAGAGCCAGCCGAATACTAGGTTGCTGTAGACTGACATCTTCTCAGGGTCCTTCTCAAGCTTGAGTAATGCATTTGTCTCGCTAATCTTTCCCACAATCGTCTGTTCTACTGTCTCCAAGAGGACGCTCTGCGATACGGTGGCTTGGGGACCCGTCGCGCGCGCATAGACGACTGGCTTGTTACACTTTGCGCAAAAGATGTCTCCCTTGACTCTGAAGAGGGGGTTTCCGCATTCCGGACAGACGTCGGAGAGCATGGTCGCCCCTGATTTTAGAAGGTCGGCCATTCGTTTCACGTCTTCAGACAATCTCTAACTGCTCTCCTTGACGTTCCTACGCCCTAGGTGGCTGGCGGCGTATAAATCACACGATAACCCGAGATGCGCGGTCACGGATAGCAGTCGGAGCGGGATGAAGAGTGGGCTGATTCAACTTCCTTTGACACGTCAACGGTGCGGTCTTTGTGTGAGAGCTAATTTACAAGCGTACTTTGGTAGAACTTATTAGCGCCCCCAGCAAGATTCGACGAATGTTCTAGGGACCGAATTTGCCAGAGAAGACGGCAACTCTACGAGTCGCAGATGCTCTCCAGCGGGACGTGGGGCGAGGGATAGCTCGAATAGACCCGAAAGTTGTCCAAGAACTCGGACTTACCTCTGGTGATGTCGTCCAGATTGTTGGGAAGAGGAAGACGAACGCGCTGTGCTGGCCTGCTCACGAGCAGGATTATGGAAAGGGGATTGTCCGGATCGATGGCTATCTTAGGAACAACGCGGGAGTCTCCATTGATGATAAGGTCACTATTCGGAAGATAGACGCGAAGATCGCGGAACGTTTGACGTTGGCCCCGACAGAGCCGCTCCGTATCGTCGGCGGGGAAGAGTATCTTAGCCAACTCCTGGAGGGGCGGGTTCTGTCGCGGGGAGACTTCGTTCCGATCAATATCATGGGACGGACTGTCAATCTGGTTGTGACTAATACGAGTCCTCCCGCTGAAGCCGTGATTGTTACTGAGGGAACGGAGGTTCTTGTCGGTGAACAGGTCAAGGAACCAATTCGTGCGATTCCTAAGATCAGTTACGAGGACATTGGCGGTCTGCGACCCGTGATCCAGAAGGTCCGGGAGATGATTGAGCTCCCGTTGAGACATCCGGAGTTGTTTGAGAGATTGGGAGTCGAGGCGCCGAAGGGTGTCTTGCTTCATGGACCTCCAGGCACGGGGAAGACTTTGCTAGCTAGAGCGGTTGCGAGTGAGACGAACGCGAACTTTCTCAGCATTGGTGGGCCGGAGATCATGAGCAAGTATTACGGTGAGAGCGAGGAGAGGCTACGGGACGTTTTCAAGGAAGCACAGGAGAATGCCCCTTCGATCATCTTCATCGACGAAATTGACTCGATCGCACCGAAGAGAGAAGAGGTCACTGGAGAGGTAGAGAAACGAGTTACGTCGCAACTCTTGTCCTTGATGGATGGTCTCCAGTCACGGGGGAAGGTGGTGGTGATCGGGGCGACGAATCGTCCGAATGCGATAGATCCAGCGTTGCGTCGGCCGGGCCGGTTTGACCGTGAGATCGAGATTGGCGTACCTGATCGTGATGGCCGGCTGGAAGTGTTGGAGATTCACACCCGTGGGATGCCGTTGGCTGAGGATGTCGACTTGAAGAAGCTCGCGGATGTGACGCATGGTTTTGTCGGCGCGGATCTCGAGTCGCTGGCGAAGGAGGCGGCCATTCGGGCGCTGCGGAGGATTCTGCCGGAGATCAACCTTGAGGCCCAGAGCATCCCAGGTGATATCCTGAACAAGATTATCGTGAAGATGGCGGATTTTCAGGACGCCCTGAAGGAGATAGAGCCCTCAGCAATGCGGGAGGTGCTAGTTGAGATTCCAGACGTGACCTGGGACCAGGTTGGCGGATTAGAGGACGTGAAAGAGGAATTGCGAGAAGCTGTTGAATGGCCGCTGAAGTATCCAGACTTGTTTGCACAGTTGAATGCTACTCCGCCGAAAGGCCTACTTTTGTATGGTCCGCCGGGGACGGGTAAGACTTTGTTAGCGAAGGCGGTGGCTCACGAGAGCGAGTCTAACTTCATTAGCGTGAAGGGTCCGGAGCTGCTGAACAAGTTCGTGGGAGAGTCTGAGAAGGCGGTCCGGGAGGTCTTCCGGAAGGCACGGCAAGCCTCACCTTGTATAATATTTTTCGATGAGATTGACTCGGTTGCACCCACCCGCGGAAGTGGCGGTGGTGACTCGCACGTGACTGAGAGGGTGATTAGCCAGTTCTTGACCGAGATGGATGGTCTTGAGGAGCTTCGAAACGTCATCATCATCGCGGCTACGAATAGACCGGACATTATTGACTCCGCCCTATTGAGACCGGGTAGGTTTGACCGGTTGCTGTTCGTTCCTCCTCCAGACTTGGAGGCGAGGAAGCAGATCTTCAAGATTCATACTCGTAAGACTCCCTTGGCAGAGGATGTGAACTTGGATGAGCTGGCTCGGAAGACTGATGGCTATACTGGCGCGGATATCGCGTCTTTGGCTAATACGGGTGTGATGCTGGCTTTGCGGGAGCATATTTCCAAGGCTAAGGATCCGGAGGATGCGAAGAAGCGGGCTAAGGGTCTGAAGGTGGCTAAGCGACACTTTGATGAGGCTTTGCAGAAGATCAAGCCTATGTCTACTGAGGAGTTGAAGATGTACGAGCGGTTCTCGGAACAGTTTTCCGACTCGGCACGGCCCAAGTTGCGGACGACTCCCGTGGCTTGATGCACAGAAGGCAGATGGCCAGTAGCGTCTCTGAGAATTGAGGCCTAGAATCTTACGTTCTTAGTGGAGATGCGTATCGCAGGAAAAAAAGGGAGCGGGGCTAGGTTCTAGCCCGCCCGATTGTGGCGTTTAGGAGAGGCCTGCGGGCCTGCTCCGTGAGTATGCCTGTGCGGGGTAGGAGGCGCGTGGGTTGTGCCAGGGTGTTCTGGATGTTTGTCTGTCCCGTTGGGACCGCTTTGAGCCAGTCTGGAATGACGATGGTGCGGATTAGTGCTTGTACGGTGACGTCTCTTGCTTTTGCCTCCGCGAGGAGTCTGTGGTAGTTTTCTTCTCCGAGTGACTGCATGAATTTGGGCATAGAAGGATATCTTATGCTTCCGTTGGAGATAAACGTTGGAATTTGAACAAGAAGGAAGGAACAATTCGTAGCCTGTTCAGCTAATTTGAACGAGTCGCGAAGAGTTTTTCTGGGATTTGATTACAGAATCAGGAGACATTTTCTAGCGGGAAGTTTGGATCTCGGATTCCTGAGCTCTGGTATCGAGACGTCTTCCCGAGGTTGTTTCGGCTAGATTGAGAATGAGCGAGTGTCTAGTGCTGCTGGGTTGAGCCGGGGGCTTCAGAGGTCTGGTCGAGGTGCGTTGGGATCTCGGGTTTCAGATAGCTATTTAGGGGTCTTCCGTCTTAGTGGCGTTTTGCCGGACATCGTACTCGCGCTGTCGGAGGTGAATTGCTTGTCAGAAGAACCAAGGAAGACTGAGAGGGCTCCTGCCCCTGTGCGTAGAACTGATATTCCACCGGACACTATACTGATCGGTAAGAAGCCGATCATGGCTTATGCTACGGCTGTCATGATGCACTATAACACGGGCGCCAAGAAGCTGACCCTAAAGGCTCGTGGAAGAGCCATCAGCACTGCCGTTGACGTGGCTGAGGTGGTGAATAACCGCTTCTTCCAGGGCGGCTTGTCGAAGCATGTGAACTTGGGCACGGAGATTGTCGGTGATGGCCAGGATGCACGGAACGTCTCCACCATAGAGATAATACTTGAACGGTTGAAATAGAAATATCTCTCGAGACCCACCTGGGACACAAACCCCCTTTTTCTAACACCTTCCTTATCTCATGGGTCCGATGCGGAAAGGCGGCCCTTCTGGGTCGGCGGTACAGAGTTCTTCTTGAGTCTGTGGGAAGATTTGATGGGCCCCTGGGGGGTTGTTAAGAATTTTTTTCTCTGCTGGAAAACGTATTTTTCCGTCTGTCTCGGACGTTGGAATACGTTCAGTGTCTGGGGGCGGTTTCGTATCCTTCGGTTAGCTGTTCCGTATGCTGCTAGGGTCTTCGACGACATCGTTTATTGGGAGGAACGGCTCTCGTCCTAGTGCCTTAGAATCATTGGGAAGTAGCGTCTCGTAGACTGGTCTTGACGCGTTTTCCGGGTCTTGCCGTGTCTACAAGACGTGACGCCCGATGAAAGAGGCGTTAGAGGAGATAGAGAATGGTGGAAGAGGATTCTGGAGGAGAGTCTGGTCGTAAGGAGTTGCTGGTGAACATTCGCAGGCTAACCATTGCGGTCCTAGACAATCTCGAGGAAGGGTCCAGGGACAAGACTCTCGACCAGGGGCAGAAGCAGCTGCTCAGCAGCACAGGTTCCAGACTGCTGCGGCTATGGAGAAGTACTCTGAAGGATGATGCGATCAGCCAGGTAGCGGCTCAGGCCCGAAAGATGACCCTCGCGTCAGAGGAGCCGGACGGGAGCGTAATGTCCTAGCATTGACAGAGAACAACGACCCAGTAGAAGAAGACGCGGTCCGAACCCAGATCATAACAGAGCTACTCGAAAGCCTGGTAGAGTCTAGGAAGATCATGCTTGACCATGACAAGGATCTGAAGACACGGGAACGCTGGACCCAACTCCACATGAACACAAGCCAAATACTCAACACGGTCCTCCGCGACAGACAGATGAGAGACTGGGAGAAACGGCTCAAAGAGATCGAAGAATACAGACACATCAGACCAAGAATATAGACTGGGAGAATATCGCTTGCATCCCTGCGCGGCTTGAAGGCTTTATCAGACTAGTTCAGAATTCTCTCGACTCAGCGCGGGGGTTGCCAAGCCAGGTCAAAGGCGCGAGAACTCAACCCTGCCAAGAATGGTTGAGGAACGCGAAGCTCAGGACCTCGTCCCGTAGGGGTTCGTGGGTTCAAATCCCACCCCCCGCACCAATAACAAACCCTCCGCTCCGGGTTTGGTCATTGAACACTCGCTCGACTCCATTGTCCCTCGACAGTCACACTATTTATCGGGCGGCGGGTCGTCGTTCCAGATGTCGACGACACACTTCCAAGCACCCCCGCTCTCCGTCCGCCAAATAGTCACGGCCTTTCCTCGCAACATGAATCGATTACCACTCTCGTCGTTGAATGAAACTTGGTTCGTCCCGACGCCGTACGCGAGGTCGCAAGCTCGGGCGATCGTAAACCGAGTCGTCTTCCATTGAATGCTGAAATCCGGGATCTTTAGGCTCGCAGTCACGTAGTCCCGAATTGCATCTTTGCCGATAATAGCAAGTTGTCCCGGCGGAATAACGATCGCATCGTCAGCCCAAAACGAAACAATTCGCTCAACGTCACGCTCGGCTGCGGCTGCGGCCCACATCGCATCGACTCGTTCGAGTTCGGCCCGCGCCCTATCGATATCGCGTTTGTCGCCCACGGTATCCCTCCCTTTTCATCCCCAGCGGGGAGCGCGCTGATAAGTATGTGTGCACAAAACTAAGAGGAGGAACAGAGAAAGACGACCGCGGTTGTCATAATTGACGGGTTGGCTAACTTCTCTTCCCCTCATGACCGTATTAGCCGAAGGGGAAGAGAGCGCCGTCAGCAATCAGGTCCGCATGCCGTTGTCATTTGTTTGCGGACTTTTCTACTTACTCAACAGCACCACCGCATAGGCAAATGCGTTCGCGGTCCCTCTCAAGACAATAGGAAAGCGAACATCACTGAGGATTGTGGAGTTGGTGGGGACCAATTGGGTTGTTTATCACCAGATTTTTTCGGTAATCAAACAGTGACGTTTTTGTCCACGTTACAATAGTAATCGGAAGCCGTTGTCCGGGTTACGCCTTTAGCGGTGCATACGTGAAGCATTGGGACGTTTGCTTATCTCGGCGAATTGTCGCATCCCATGGAGATCCTTCTCCACCGAAACGAATGCCCCTCCCGAGTCAAACCTATGAATGCACGCGGTGGCATTTTGAAGTGGTAGTGCCTAGGAGAGTCAGCTATTGATAGAATGGGGTACCCGGGAAATATTCTCAACAACAACGTGTACAGCCCCACGTAAATTCTGGATTGTTCATTGGCCGGACGTCATGACAGACCTCTTCTAGGCCGCGAAAAAAAAGGAGAAGTTGGATGTTAGAGCGGTTGTGTTGTCACTGTTTGGCGTAGACTTTTGCGGTGAACGTCTGATCAGCCTGGTTGGCTGATCCTTCGACCCATCCCTTTGTGTTGTTGAGCCATGATAGGCGCGGTGATTGGGTCATGAAGTGAACGTCTCCCTCGAATGCGATTGTTCCTGGACCGGCTTGATGACCATGACCTTTACTCGTGGTGACGACCATGTCCTGCCCTGCCATTTGGATGCCTTTGCCTTCCCAGTCGCTTGTACCGTCAGTTTTCACGTGGATACTGATCGTTTCCATGAAACTGGCCTGGTACTTGCCTGTGATCTGGCCAACGTCGTTGTTCTCCATCTTGACACCGCTAGAACTGATGTCTTTGATGCTGAAGCTGTCGGTCTTCCCCCGTAGCTCGGCGATTACCTCGCCTTTAGTTTGCTGCTGAGATTGCATGCTGTTCGCGTTTGAATGCCGGAGAGGCTTCTATTTGAATAGTTGTATCTCGGTACAGAATCCAGCCTCCAATCACAAGGAGCCTAGGCCTTTGTCAACGAGGTCTCGGTGGCTCACTGACCTGCTTAGTAATTGACTATATGCTTGTTTATTATTTCCGAATCGGACCCGAACGAACAAATCGGAGTCGCGCAAATCTTGACGCATAATGTTGACCGTCCCCTCTCACACCCGTATGCGCACGACCGGACCCTGTATGGGGTCCCAAAGTAGTAATAATTAGAAGAAAAAGGAGAGGAAGGATTGATCTGATCTAATGAGTCAAATGCACTACTTGTATGACGAAAGTCACGCCAGGCGGCGGTGTGAACCCTAGAATCATTGATGTGGAAAAGTGACCAGCTACGGCGGGAATGCCGGTGTCAAGTGGTAGGGGAGCTATTGGGACTGTTACGGGGGGTCCGCCAGTATGGCTAGTAAGAGTCATGGTTCCGCCTAACACGAAGAAGGTTAGAGGTCCTGCGCTGCCGGGCATTACGGTCCAACCTTGAATATCCGCGTTGAAGTGGTCCGCGCCCGCTCCTGGTGAGCCTCCAGCAACAAGGTGGGCACAACCGGTACCGGTGGCGTCTCCTGTACCGTCGCTGTCAAACTCTGCCCAGAGCCAGAAACCGCCTTGGAATGGAGTGCAGAAGGATGGATTATTGCAGTTCTGCGATAGCGCGATCTGCCAAAGTGCAGCGTTACCATACGCGTGAACAACGGGAACGCCAATCGACAGGACCGATAGAGCCGCAAGGATGGCACAACACGATCCGATTTGAATCATTATCTTTGGTTTGCGCAATGATTTTCATTGCCAACTCTGGACTCTTCGTATTTAAGACTAGGCAATCTTTAGAGAGACAAGGCTACCTTTTCGAAGGTGATACCGGAGTCGATCATTGTGATGGCGACCTTGTCCTTCTTGGGGATGCTTGCAATCTCGCCATCCGAAATGTGCTCTTGAGAGTGTTCATTCTTCCTCATCAACAACTGAACCGCATCGCAATCTGAGCCTCTGTCTCGGAGTTTCGGAGCAATGTGCGCTAGACTGGCATCGGCCATGTACTTCATGTACCGCTATCGTCGTCGCTTACTTGGTAAATCGGCCGGAATGTTCTTAGCTAGCCAAGCACAATTACATGGGTGACCAACATGTCCGACGAAAATAGAAATTCAAATGAAGAAACGTCCACGGAGGGCTCGGCTGAGCGCGACGTGGGTTCAAATCCTCCCCACATTTTCCCAATTAACTGAACAGCTCCCACTGCCTCGTCTCACGAACAACGAAAGAGCGGCCAAGCCACACCAAGAATTAACAATTGAATCCTAAGTGGTTGCACCGATCTTCTTTGCGAGCTGGTCGTAGATTCTCAATCTTTCCAAAGCGATGTCGGCTCCGATAACCTTGTGCTCGCTGAAGAATTTCTCGACCTCAGCCGCGCGGCCGACGCCGACAATCGAGAAGTATTCTCGTAATATGATGGAGAACTGGGCCGTTCCAGCGTACATCTCCTCTAACTTTGCCATGTTCTTCTTGAACCATTCCCAGAGGGATGTTTTCGCATCTGGGTTGGCGGTGGCGTAGAGGATCACGTTGCGGACGTCTTGTCTCTTTACCTTGCTGCTCAATGCGAAGTCCAGTGTTTTTGCTACTAGTTCGGGCTTCTTGAAGCTGGCTAATCCTTCCAAGTATCTTAGTCGTTCTTCGTCCGTCGTGCTCTCTGTATATCTGCTGATGAGGCCGTCATAGTCGTTTGATAATCTAGCGTATCCCATAACAACTGATCGTTTCATGTCCGGCTCTACATTGGCTAGGTCATTGAGCTTAGAACCGGCCTTCTTCGCATAGACATCGTCTAGCAGAGTCAGGCGGACGGCGATGATGCCCTTCAGGGTGGTGCTATTGTCGTCCTTCTTGCCCTCGAAGATTCTGAGGCCAGCATTATGGAATTTGCGGGAAGTCTCGATTAGTTTTGAGGGTGCGATCTGGTATAGGAATGAGAGCTGGTCGGAGACTTCGACCGCGGGAAGATACTCCTCCTCGTTCTGATACTTCTCGACTAGTTTGATGTATTCTTTGAAAGACGTCCGTCCGGACAGGAGAAAGGCTTTGGCGTCGCTGATCAATCCCCAACGGTCGAGCGGAGAGAGCCCGCTCTTCCAGACAAGGTCTAGCAGTTCCTTTCCATTGTACTGGACGACGTAGAATCCCGTCTGGTCAACGTTTAATTTGAGAGATCGTGGTGTTGTTGGGAGGTTTACCTCGCCCTTTTTCTTGTCGAGCAATAACGATTGCGTCTTGCCGTCAACATTCATTGTAACAGGGATCGGCCAGGTTTGCTTGGACGTCCCACCGGTCAGGAGAAACCTCTCCTGTTCAAGCACCAGTCTACCGTCGGCCAACGAGGCTTTTACGACCGGAAAGCCTTCTTGGCTAATCCAGCCTTCCATGATTCGGCTAACATCCGTCCCGGATGCTTCTTGGAGGCTCGACCAGAGATCGTGACCCGAGGCGTTGCTGTAGCGGAATTTCTGCAAATACCGAGCGACGCCTTTCTTGAAATTCTCTGAGCCAATATATGCTTCGATCATGCGCAGAATGCTTGCGCCCTTTCCGTAGCTTATCTCGTCGAATAATTCCTCTATCTCCTCGGGGTCATGGACCTTCGCCATTATTGGATGGGTCTTGGTCAGAGCGTCACGGCCCATCGCGCCGGATGTGGATGTTCGGACAAAATCTTGCCAGACCTTCCATTCTGGATAAGCTCGGTCAGTGGATTTGAAGTCCATGAATGTCGCGAAGCTCTCGTTCAGCCAGAGGTCATCCCACCATTTCATCGTGACCAGATCTCCGAACCACATATGAGCAATCTCATGCGCGATCACATGAGCTACCGACTTTCTCGCCCGGATGCTCGTGTCCTTGTCAACGTGTAGAAGAATTTCTCGATAGGTTATGGCTCCCCAGTTTTCCATGGCACCGTACGCAAATTCTGGGACAGCTACATTGTGTAGCTTGGGCAGCTGGTAGGGGATGCCGAAGTATGACTCGTAGAAGTCTAAGACTTTTCGTGTGGCGTCGAATGAGAATTCTGTATTGATCTTTCCCGTCGGCCGGTCTGCGTAGGCCGCGTAGAGCTCTGTCCCGCCGTGCCGGCTCTTCTCCTGTACGAATTTTCCAACGCCCAAGTAGAGGAGGTATGTGGACATTTTCGGGGTCTTCTTGAAGGTGACAGTCTTCTTGTCTCCCTGCGTTGTCTCGGATTCGATGGGCATGTTCGAGATGACGGAGAGATTCGCGTCCGTCCGGATACTAACCTTGAACACTGCCTTGAAAGCGGGATGGTCCAGGCAAGGGAAGACCTTGCGGGCCTGGACGGCTTCGAGGTGAGTGGTGAGGATGTAGCCTTCTCCAAAGGATGCCTTGTAGAACCCGGTGAAGTTGTCGGAGACTTTACTATTGAACTCTATTTCTAACGGACCCGAGAACTTGCCCGTCTGAATCTCTAGAATCTTCCCTGCATGTTTGAATGGGACTTTGCTCCCGCGGGACTTCACACTGTCGATCTCTTGGCCCACAGCATTGAGGGATATGTCCCCGAGGGATTCTAGATCTACTGTCACTTTGCCGCTATATTTGAGACCAGCAAAATCTACATCGAGGAGCAGATCGTATTCTCTGACATGCTGAACGTTCTTCTCGGGCTGAGTTGTCGCTACCTGCATGAATGTCGCACTTGGAAAAGCGTGTGAGATGTACTTAAGAGAGAAACGGTGGGAGACGTGCTTAACGAAGGACGTGTTCTGGATGCAATGTAGGTCTAGGACCCAGCGATGGTGGCAGGAACTTACAGGTTGAGGACTCCTTCTCTGGCTTCCGTGGTACAACATAGAAACGAAACAGAAGGAGCATTTTCGGCTCTCTCGAAAATCCCGCTAGGTGGTGTTTCGATTCAACTGTTTAGGATCTGGATTGGCCAGGTACGGCAGTCTGCTTTCCGGCTCGACGCTTCATAAGCACGGCGATTGATATTACAACGATAATCGCTGCAACTCCTCCAACGACAGCATACAGAGTATAATCAAAGGAGGTTTGTACGGGTGACTGAGGCGGTTGGATGTCAGACCCGGTTACATTAACCAAACCGTTCATCGTTGGATGGAAGCCGCATTGAATCGGATAGAAACCATGTTTGTAGAAAATGTAAGAAAAGCTTTGGCCGGGGTTCAAAGTTCCGCTGCTGATTAGAGGCGTCCCTCCCTGGGTAATATTCGTCTGTGGCGTTGAGGAGACGGTGTGCCTGTCCCGTCCGCTGCTGACATAGGTCCAGATTACCTCTGTTCCCGTGGTAATGTTGATGACCTTTGGTTGGTAAGCATAGTCAACTATGGATGCCGAATATGTGGGAGTGCTGGCTCGAACAAACAGTGTGGAAGAGTGGAGCATAGGAAAAATGCATAGGCTCGCAAGAATCAGTGAGAGACCCATTCTTAGAAGTGGGAATTGGAAAAAATGGGGCAGGGTCCCCAAATCAGGCGACCCCTAACTACGGCTTTGGTTTTGGTTTGAACGCAACGTACGCCACGAGTATGACGCTTACGACAGAGGCTACTAGGGCACCGAGACTATAGTACATCGCATTACCAGCATTGCTTTGGGCACTGTTGGCAGCCGAATGAAGTGGATCAACGACGTTTACCGTGGTCGTTGCGTTGATTCCTGGATTGAACTCGTTGTGAAAATCATTTACTAAGTCCAGCCGGATAGTATGAGTCCCAGGGACCAGTGTCAAGGGTATGCCGTTTGTGCTAGTCCAGATGGTGACGTATACGTTGTCGACGAAAACGTGTATGTGGCCCTCGTTGTGAGCAGGATTAGTGGCACCAGCAGCCACTGTGGTTGTGTTGACATCGAAGGGCGTCCCCCTCCCGGGTTGTACCAAGGTGAAATTGTTGACTAGGAATGACACCAGAAAAGATGAGTTGACAGTCTGACCCTTGTTTAGAATTGCACCTGACCCTGGAGATAGGATTGAGATGCTACACTTTGAAGTGGAGAGGCAGGGAATGGCGGCCCCATAGACGTGGGGTGTGGTTGAGGGGATTACTACCAACAAGATAACGGCTGCTAGCACGGTTGTTGTTGCCCATCGTTTGATATTTCGCATTTTTCTTTCGAGGACCGTGTCGATTTTATAGGGTTCATTAGTCTTATTCAAGTAGTAGGAATGTGGATTTCACGAGACATTCGGCGTTATCGCTGAAGTCTGTGCGTCCACTCTACGAGGCTTGAGAGAACATCTCGTAGGGTCTGGAGAGTCTCCTCGTCAGCCAGTTGCAGATTTTCATTGAATTTCTCTCGAGCATTCGCGACCAATAGCTGAGGCCTATTGATCGGGTACATGTTTAGGTCGATCATGATCTGTCGAAGGTGGAGTTGAGCTCTGGCTCCTCCTCGCAGCGACGTTGAGGCGCTGACGATAGCAGCGGGTTTGCCGCTCCACGAGGCGTCTTTCGGCGGCCTGTTGCCCCATTCGATCGCGTTCTTGAGAATCGCTGTGATGGAATAGTTGTGTTCGGGGGTGGCGATCAGAATTGCGTCAGCGTCACGAATCTTCTTCTTGAGTTCCTTGACATCCACGGGCATTCCATGTTCAAGATCCTGATTGTACAGTGGTAGTCTTGAGACATCAACGACTTCAAGAGTTGCGTTCTGTGGGAGAAGCTGTTTCGCTGCTTCCAGTAGAGCAGTGTTAAAGGATCTTTTTCGCCCGCTGCCAGATATTCCGAGGATCGCAAGTTTCGAGGATTGCGCCATATTGTCACTCTTTCCTGTTGACTTTTGAGTGGTTATCTAGTTCTATACAACCTCTATGAAATAACGAGCCGAAGGCGGATGCTGGTCAACAAATACATGCGTCCAGTTGACGAGTGGTGAGGGCTAGTCATGGTAGATCGGAACGAACTCTTAGAGAGCTTGAAGGCCTGGATATTGCAACTTCCAGGCGTGACCCAAGAGGCTCACCGCTTCGGAGGAACAGAATTCCAAGTTGAAGGTCTCGAATTCATGCACCACCACGGACCGTCTTTTCTCGACATACGCCTCTCAAAGAGCGACCAGGAAAAAGAGCTGAAGAATGGGACGGCTCTCCCCCACAGATTTGCTCCTCAGGCCGGATGGGTAAGCTTCAGGATCGAGAAGCCGGAAGATCTTGAAGCTGCCAAGAGACTCATCCGGCTCGCATATGAAAACGCAAGGACCAGCATGGAAGCCCACAGTGCTAGAAGAAGCCAAATGAAACTTGGATAAGATCCCTATCAAAGTGTGAGTCGGAATTTGAAGTCGGTGCGGGGTGGGGTGAAACAGAGTTTAGAATGTTCAGCACATGACACCCTGGCCTGGAACGCTACTCCCACTTCGTCGAAGCTCTACAACTTTTCCCCGGAGCCTGGATGGAGACTAGTATCAGCTTTTCTGGGCAGGGCTAGCTGGACGGTGTTCGCCGAGCCATGTTCTCCTCGAACTTGCTGACATCCTGATAGTATTGCGACACCAGACCGGCCGAGGCTGGATTCGTGTAGAGCTCCGCCACAGGATTCTCGATTAGTCGTACAATCTGTGCCGCGACTTCCTCCGCTGACTGGACGATCATCGGGCCGACTTGACTGCCTGCTCTTGGTACTTGGGGCGTGTTGGCAACTCTGTAAAAATCTGTCTCGACCATTCCAGGCATGACCAGCGAGACGTGAATTCCAGCATACTTGGCTTTGAGGTCCATGCGCGCGTTCGCGGTGAGTACGTTGACCCCGCTCTTTGCTGCACTGTAGATCGACCGGTGGCTCACGAGTGGAACTCTTCCGAGAAGGGAAGAGACGTTGATCAAATGTCCTCGGCCGCGTTCTTGAAAGTGAGGAATGATAGCTTGCATCCCGTAGAGAACCGATTTAAGAACAACAGAAGTTATCTCGTCGACATCCTGGTCTGTTAGGTCGAGCACTGACTTCGTGATTCCCCGGCCAGCGTTGTTTACCCAGACATCTACATGTCCGTACTCTTTTAGTGCTTGGCTCCGAAGATCTTCAACGTCGGCTCTACGCGTGACATCTGTTCGCACGACCAACGCTCTCGTCCCGGCTTGTTTCGCAACCTCCTTCAGTTCCTTCTCGCGTCTTGCTGCGAGTACGAGTTGATGACCCTTGGACCCGAGTTGCTTGGCTAAGGCCGCTCCTATTCCGCTGCTCCCACCAGTAATCACAGTGACCTCATTCGTCATGATAGAACTCCCGGAGAGTCATGAGGCACATAAAATGTTGGAGTCTGAGATCCTATTCAGACTCCCGAAGGAGTTGCGAAAAGAGAGGTTGATTACCCCCATCAGAGCGGCGTGTTCCTATGTCGCGGGAGTATCAAGGCAAGGAGTCTGGCCAGAACTGGGAAGGATCGGCGGCCCAGTCCGCACAATCAGAATCAGGAAAGATCCAGCCTAAGCAGCTCCTCATTCTACTCGTTCTGAGCCTCTCCCTCGCGATCATCGTCATTGACGCAACGATAGTGATTGTCGCTCTGCCTCAAATCCAGAAAGACTTCAGCATCAGCCTCAAGGATCTAGAATGGATCACATCCCTCTACGCACTCATCTTCGGCTCGTTCCTCCTCTCTTGGGGGAAACTGAGCGATGAATTCGGCAGAAAACTGATCTTCATGGCCGGAATCGCCACGTTCATCGTCGGATCTATTATCGACGGATTCTCACTCAATCTATCCCAGATGCTTGTGGGCCGAGTCATCCAAGGATTCGGGGCAGCTATGGCCTCTCCCTCCACTCTCTCGATCTTAACCACGACGTTCACTGGCAAATCGCGAAACGTAGCTTTTGGCATATGGGGCGCGACGGCAGGAGCGGCAGCGGTTCTAGGTCCAGTCCTAGGCGGGTACTTTACAACATACGTTTCGTGGCGATGGGCGTTCTTCATCAATATTCCAATTGGGATCGCCGCCCTAGTCGGGGCCGCGTTAGTTATCAGAGAGACTCGCTTCAAAGATCCAAAATACACGACTGACTATCCTGGGCTAGTCTTGATCACCGTCGGTTTGGCGAGTGTCTTGTTCGGCCTCATCGAGGCCCAAACTTATGGTTGGCTGGTTCCTAACCAGGAGTTCTCTGCCGGAGCTTTCTCATGGTCGAACTCAAACCCACTATCGCTCCCTCTGGTCTCGATAATCTCCGGAATCGTTCTACTTGGCGTGTTCACTTTCTACGAGATTCGCCGTGCAAGGAAGGGAAGAGTGCCTCTGTTTGATTTCAGTCTACTCAAGTACAAGGGCTTCCGCTATGGGCTATTCACGGTTACAATCGTTGCGATGGGCGAGTTTGGGGCGGTCTTCATCATCTCAATATTCCTGCAGACGGTCAAGGGATTGTCCGCGATCAGCGCAGGTCTCACATTCCTACCGATGGCTATCTCAGTGTTCATATTCGCCCCCATCGCCGGCGTTCTAGCTACTCGCTTCGGACCCAAGTGGATTATCACAACGGGCATGGTTCTGGAGGCTGCTGCGCTCTTCAGTATGTCTCAGATCATCAGCATCTCCAACCCCGTCTACTACCTCTATCCCGTCCTTGTCGTCTATGGCGCTGGGGTTGGGCTGGCGATCAGCCAGGTTACAAGCACGGTCTTGATGAGCATACCCTGGCAGAAAGCTGGTTTAGGATCTGGGGCCAACAATACCGTTAGACAGATCGGGTCAGCCTTCGGAATCGCTGTAATTGGGGCTATACTAGTAGCTCAGATATCCACCGTGGGACAGGCTGAGCTCGCAGCCAGTACGGTCAATTTTGGCCAGACGGGAATCGCTATCTTGAAGGCCGCCTTCAATTCGGGATTATCGGGAGGAATCGACCCATCGCTCATCGCCAGCTTTGGTGCAAATTGGCCTGCCGCGAGAGGCATCATCTTTGATGCGCTTACTCAGGGGACCCGGTGGGCTGCGTTTACAGCCGGCATCTTCGTCTCCCTCGGAGCTTTGAGCTCTCTCCTAATTCCCGACCCAAGGCCGAAAAAGATCAAAGTCGCTCCAAAATTAATCGTTCGGGAACCTCATGCAATTGGAAGAACCCTTGGCGCAATTGTGATCAGCCAATTCCTCACAATACTGGGTCTGTCCGCGGCTCTCTCGTCAGAGTACCAATCGAACCCGTACATGCGGGACTGGTTCACTAGCTACGCATGGCCCCTAGGCTATCTTCTAGGAAACTATCTCGGCTCGATGCTCATCGGGATCATTGGAACAATCCTGATCCTTTGGAGATTAGTCCGTTAGACCTTGTGAGTCCCGACCTAAGGAGACTCTGTGCTCGAAGCTTCCTTCCAGGTAGACCCGCAGTAACGACAATCGTGATACCTGAACAACTTCCGGGACTCAGACTGCAGATAGATGCACGGACTTAGTCCTCCACAGATTGGGCAGATATGATCCATGTCGCAAAGCTCCAACGTGTGACTTGTCTGAGGTCAGCTTCTGCGACTCAGGGCACGTTCGATGTGTTGTTTGTAGACGGACGCTGGGTATGCCCCCACGATGCTGTCTTCGACTCTGCCGTTCTCGAACAACATTATCGTGGGTATGCTCATGATCTCGTATCTCGACGCTACTTCCTGGTTGGCATCGACATCGACCTTGACGAATTTTACCTTGCCCTCGAACTCGTTCGATAGGGCTTCAATTGTCGGCGCAATCGCATGACATGGTCCACACCAGTCTGCGTAGAAATCTACGAGAACCGGTACGTTGGATTTGAGAACCTGGGTCTCGAACTCACCGTTGTTAAGGTGGATTACTTTGCTGTCTGTCTTCTGTTTGCTCATCATGCTGAAAAGGTGGGGCGAACAGGATATAAACATATTGATGAATATCTATATTATCGATCGGAGCACTCCCGGTTTGAGGGGGCAGCGGACAACGAATAGATGCATATCGAAATGTTAATAGTTTGGTTGAACGGAGTTGATCTTTGATGAAGCTCGCGACTGAGGACTTTGATCGTATCAGCAAGGCTCTAGCTGATCCGCAACGCCGTGCAATACTTCAGAAGCTGGCAATGACAGGAAAGCTAAATTGCTCGGATGTCGGTGCTTTTTTCGACGTCTCGCAACCCACTGTCTCGCATCATCTGAAAGAACTTGCCACGGCTCACGTCGTCGAGAAGGAGAAGCAAGGCCAGTTCTGCTTCTATCACGTCAACAATGAGGTCCTCTCCGCATACGTCTTCGAACTCCAGCGTCGACTGGGCTTGAACGCGGTTCTAGCAGCACCGCACGCACGCTGAGAAAAATATATAGACGTTCATCAATGTGTTTATATATTCAGAGCTAATCAATAATAGCATGACTCAACATTCGGAACCGAGATCATTGCAAGTCGTAGTAGCGAAGGAATTTCCCAAAAATTATCGCTCGTTCATCCATCGCGGGAAAAAGAACCGAAGTGGGCAGTCGAACCTCGAGAAGATATACTCTGAAGAAATTGAGGTCGCCCGGCGACATCCTCACCCTGCCGACAAAACGGGATTCAGCTGACAGTTCAGGATAAAACTACGAGATCAACATCTTCGGGTAAGCCACGCGGATCAGAAGTCGTTTTGTCTCCGTGTATTCCGATCCGTTTTCGGCGATAGAAGGAAGACTTTGAAGGGGTGTAAGCGATGGTAGAGACAGGAAGCCCGGCACCTAGATTCCGACTGCAGACCAGTGCTGGCGAGTACGTTAGCCTCGAAGACTTTCACGGAAAGAAGAACGTCGTCGTCTACTTCTATCCGAAAGACTTCACGAAAGGATGCACAGCGGAGGCCTGCGAGTTCAGGGACTCATATGAGGAATTCAAGAACCTCGGCGCAGAGGTCATCGGAATAAGCAACGATAACCAAAAGTCTCATGAGGCCTTCGCCTCGGAACACAAACTACCCTTTATCCTCCTTAGCGACCCGGACGGGTCAGCGAGAAAATCCTACGGAGTCAAGAAGACTTTCGGACTGGTCCCAGGTAGAGTGAGTTTCGTAATTGACAAGAACGGGATCGTCAGGCATGTTTTCTCATCCCAATCGAGAGCAACAGCACATGTGAGCGAAGCATTGGCTGTGCTGAAATCCTTGATCTAGACGCAGCGGTGTCCTTCCAGCAACGCACTTTGGCTAGGGAAGGCTCAACTCTACGGCCGCGTCAAATCGCGTGTAATACTTCTTCACATCCGCTACTCCGTGCTTCTTCCTGAACTTGTCCGCCACGGATGCAACCCTCTTCGCATCGTTAATCGGCTTCGCAGAAAGCTCGAGCGATACGTTGCCCGATGATATGCCGATTCGTTTCGATTTCAAGACATTCTTGTACCATTGATTCTTCGAGCCCCTGACGGGCATTAGAAGGAGGGTATTTCCTTCTCGGACGAACCATACGGGTGTCGAGAATTCTCGTCCCGATTTTCTTCCCGTAACCGTGATCTGCAGCTCCACCGAAGAATCGAGCGCTTTCTGAATCTCTGAGCTGTTCATGAGAGATCATTCCTTCTAGTCCAATTTAGTCGTTGCTCGACAGTTCAATTGTCTCCACTCCAGATTTGTTGAGAAAAAAGTCGGGCGGTCTCCAGATGGATGTCCAATCACTATGAATTGAGGGGTCTGGGTCCCTAAGGTCTATAGGCTAGTGCCATTCCTATCCTAGTGCACGCTGATAGGAGGTGTACTAGGCCGATGAGTCGTAGTTCGTATGGCAGTCCTCGGACGATGCATAAAGTAGTCTGTTCTGACTGTGGCAAGGAGACGGAAGTCCCCTTCCAGCCCACAGAGGGAAGACCAGTCTACTGTAGGGACTGTTATCAAAAGCATCGCAGGTACTAGGAATCCCTAAACTAGGGGCCTAGTCCACCCCCTTTCTTTTTTTCCGTTACCGACGTTCTGGCTAAGCCTTGAGCTTGGCCAGGCATTATTTTCTGCACCGTGCCTACATCTTAAATCCAGAACACTCCTGAAATCGTCGGCCGACCGAAAGTGGCGGACCCTGTACTACTAGCCAACAATCTCTGGGTCATCATATGTGGACTACTCGTCTTTACCATGACGATTTCTGTCGGATTCTTGGAGATAGGAGAGCTTGGATCTGATCTAGAGATCAGTCTGCTCAAGACGATGCTCATCACAGGATCAGCTCTCTTCTTCATGGCCCTAGTCGGATTCAACACCGCGTTCGCACCGACAATCAACGGCGTGATAGGCAATCCACTCTACACTGGGCTGTTTCTCGGAGGTTCATCAACAAACATCAGTGGGCTGCTTACTGGTGCGTGGTGGTCCCAGCAGAGTACGGGGCTTACGATTGGGACGTACTTCCTTTTTGAAACAGCCTTTGCTTCGGTCACCCTTGCCCTCGTCGGACTCATCGTCTTACGAAAAATGAAGATGCAAGCCTTCTTCGCCTACTCGATAGTCTATTTCATAATCATCTGGAACCTTCCCGCGGCGTGGATATGGAATCCGACAGGTTGGCTTGCTCAGATGGGCATGGCGGATTTCGCGGGGGGACTTGTGGTTCACGGAGCCGCTGGAGCCGCAGGTCTGGGAATTCTCCTTCAAATCTGGAGGGAAGAAAAGAAGAAGGGACTGACAACTAGTCCTCAGGTCGTGGTCAAGCTCAATCTTCCCTGGCTGACGTTGTCGATTCTTCTTCTTTGGGTGGGATGGTTCGGCTTCAACCCTGGAAGTGTCCTCGCGTTCAACAATGAAGCCATGGTGGTTGTACTCACGACCTTCCTCGCCGCAGCCTCTGCTTTCCTCTCAGTGATGTTCTTCAGATATCAGATGACGAAGGAGATGCCGAGCCTCATCTATGCCGCGAACGGGGTCTTGATGGGCCTCATCGTCATAACGCCACTTGCAGGATTCGTTAGCCCTCTTAGCGCCGTCGTCTTAGGACTGCTTGGCGGACCACTCTATCTGATGGGGGAGAAGTGGTTTGGAAAACTCAAATGGTTCACGGATCCAGTAGGATTGTTCCCAGGACACTTGCTAGGAGGAACATTCGGTGTCCTGATGATTCCATTCTTTGCTCAGAAGGCTTTCGTGTCAGGGTTAGCAAGCCTAACATTCCAGAATGGAAGCTTGGTGCCCCCTTCACTGCCGGACGGGCTATTCTTTGGGGGCGGAGTCTCTGCGCTGAACCAACTCGGGATAGAGGCGTATGGGGTAGTAGTGGTTATGATTAGTGTCTTCATATTGTCGTACGTGACCTCCTGGGTGATTTCAGTCGCGATACATGGGATCACTCCGGGTACAACCAAGAATTGATCCCTGTTCAAGAAGTCAGCTAGTTCGTTTAGCCTCAATAATTACCATCCCGCCCAACAGGAACTCGTAAAGCCTCGCTGGACCAAATTTCTGTTCGGCCAAACGAGTGACGCTACGATTTTTTGCTAGCTGATGAAAAGTTGGAACGATCATTTGAAAGGGATTTTCCTTCGTTCGTCCGCTGATGAAGAATCTAGCAATCGTGGGCATGAGCACGGCGACATAGAGCCCAATCAGTTTTTGTCGGAACGGCCCGTCAGGTTTTCCGACGTCAACTATCTCCAGCCGACCCTCTCGATCCACCACTCGGGCAAACTCTACCAGGGACAATGCTTTGTCGCGAACATCTCGGTAAGAGAAACAGGTGAGGACCCCAGAGAAAGCATCGGGACGGAAGGGAAGGCTTTCCGCTACCCCGAGCACTGGATGGAAGCCGGGTCCGAGAGTAGCTTTCGCAAATCGCAGTAGGATTCGCGATGGGTCGAGTCCAGCGATTTTCTCGAATCCATCTTCAAGCATCATCCTACTACTTGTACCAGGGCCAGTGCCTGAGTCTAGAATCCAATTTGTTCTGTATTTTTCCAGTCGACGGATTGCCCTGCGCCTGAGAGGTCCTGCTAAGCCCAAAGAAATTATTTCGCTGATCGACTCGTAGAATGGAAGAGCGCTTTCAATCGCTCTAACAACTGCGCTCCACTCGTCTGTGGTGTGAGTCGAAGAGTGTCCCATGATTGATTTCTGTGGAATCCAGTCCTTAAATAGGCGGTCAGCCAAAACTAGTCTTGGCAAACTCTAGTTCATCTTCGAGGTTAGAATTTTGGACGTTGACATACCCCCGACCAGCATAGGTGTATCGGAGGGACTGGACCGGAGCTTCAACTTCTCAGAAGTCTTTCAGCTTGTAAAGAAATCGGTCAAGAGTAGTCTGGGAAAGAGACGAACAGGGTTGATGCTGGGTCTTGCTGATCTGCCGGAATACATCGGCGCTTTCCACCAGATGGGCTCCAATTTCATCGTCATGAACAGAAGCCTGCTAGACCAGGTCACACACATAGCGAAAGATCGACAGACCCTCAACGCCTACGTCTTCTACACTCTTCTCCACGAATACCTGCATACGCTGGGATACGTTGATGAGGGTGAGGTGCGAAGGTTGACCCGTCAGATATGCGCCCGGGTCCTAGGACCCGACCACCCAGCTACAAAGCTGGCTATAGATGGGCCAGCGGTCATGTTTCCAGAACTCACTTTCCAACACCACGGAGAGCTTCGCTCTCGGAGACTTCCCAAGTTCGAGATAGTCCGCGAGTTTGAGGGAGAATACAAGAGCTACGTGGCTTAGCCGCGGCCCGGCTCGCCAGATTCTCCGCCAATGAAGTCTAGGAATCCTTTCAGCTTCCAGTAAGCGTCGAGAAATTCTAATCCTCTATGTGTTATCGAATAACCGGAGTCTTCGCCCGTCTGCATGCCAACGAGCCCTGATGAAGATAGATCCTTGAGGTAGTTTTTTGTCCGGTCGACAGGTAATCCAACAGCGTAGGAGACTCTTGTTATCCGGGTCACTCCCTTTCGTTTCAGAGCTTCTAATATCTCTGCGTAAATGTCCATCCGAGACCGTTTGGCGGGCTGCAATTTCTCAGAGGGGCGGTTTAGGTAGCTCGTTGACCTTGGCGGAGGGTTTTGCGAATCTTACGTCGGGTGAGGCTTCGATCGTGTCTGTGTAAAGGACCTCGCCCTCGACGTTGACGCCTGCTTCAATGACGCCTTCTCTGAAATAGAGGTTCCGCGCTCTTGACCCGTGTTCCATTTCTAACGTGTCCGCGTAGACGTCCTCGACTCTGCCACCGTGTCCGACGCTCACTTCTCGTGCGACAATGGGTCCGCTCGCCCGTGATCCATGTCCTAGCTCGACAGTGTCTCCTTTTGTTCCCTTGATGGTCTTGAGGTCTCCTCCCACCTCGATACTTTTCTGGGCGATAATCAGGTCCGCCTCCATGGAGCCGCCGACCTCCAGAGAGTCGAGTCTGAGTTCTGCGCCGATGTATGCTCTGCCTCCAATGTCCAGGTCCTTTTCCAGCGTGAGGCTTCCGGATACTCGCAAGAGTCCTCCAACGTCCACCTCAACCCCTTTTCCGTTCCCCTCTATCGACGCCATGCCTCCAACGTCTAGAGAGTTGAACGAGAGGTCGGCTCTGCTCTCGAATTTTCCACCCACATCAACATCTCCGCCTTCGCCGCCTTCCACTAGTGTTGCTAGACCTCCTACGTCGATCTTCGAGAATTTTAGCGGCTTTGTCGATTCGAACTTGCCGCCGACATCCACGTCCTTGGAGACCTCTCCTCCACCGATCCGGGCCATGCCTCCAACATCGAGCTTTGCAAACTTGACAATGCTGGCTATGTCGACGGTGCCTCCGACATCAACCTCTTCGACTTCGGCGGTTCCTTGAACTTTGAACGAGCCGCCTACGTCCACTTTCTTTCCGGAGATGGTTCCTCTAACCTCAAGGACACCTCCTACATCAAAATCGTCGGCCCGAGCGTTTCCGCCTATCCTCAAGGCTTTGTCGACAGTAACCGTGGCCGCCTCGAGGGACCCATCGATCGCTAGCTGTCCGTCATCGACCTTTACCTCGCTTTTGGCGATAAGATCGCCCTCGATTCTGATTTTCCCGTGGCGAGCGGAGAACTCTGAGCATGATAGACTTCCATGGAACTCGGCGTCTCCGTCACAGGATACTCGTCCGGTTACATGGATTACCTTGTCTTCTGGTTCTATTCTTGCTGCCTGGCCGACTCTTAGGTCGCCCTCGACCTGGCCGAGTTTGGCTGTCGCGCCTCTGTCTACGGAGACATCGCCCATCGTCTGGAGGCCCCTATCGAGTAGTCAGTCTTAGGTTGTTTGTTGTAAGCCAATTCTTGATGGTCGCTTGTTCTATTCTCTCTTGGTCTATTTTGACGTGACACATTTCTCGTCGATCGCTCTATGTCTCGTCGCGGCTTATAACGGCCGTGCACGTTGAATAGTCACCAGAAGTGATTACAGACAAATTTTCCGGATGGAAAACCCTGGGATTTTCCGCTAGCCTTAAGCACGCTTTCGCACTGACTTGCTGCTGGCAAGAGAGGGTTCGTCCTGGAACAGCGGATCAGATTTTGCACTTCTAGGGATGGAACGCGGATTGCGTACTCAACCATAGGTTCTGGTCCTCCGCTGGTAAAGGCAGCTACTTGGCTTGGCCATTTGCAGTTCGACTTTGACAGTCCGGTTTTGAGGCATTGGAGTAGGGAGCTGTCAAGGTATCACTCGTACACTCGATACGACGATCGTGGATGCGGCCTCTCCGATCGAGAAGTAGCATCCTCCACGTTCGAGAACTGGGTAGAGGATCTGGAAGCGGTCGTTGATAGCCTTGGGCTCGAGAAATTCGCGCTACTCGGACTTTCTCATGGTGGAGCGTTAAGTATAGCTTACGCGGCAAGACATCCTGAACGTGTAAACCACCTGATTCTCTATGGGGCAAGCGCGCTAGGTCGCGCTAAGGCGCGATCGTCGATGAGGGATCTTGAAGAGTTGAATGCTATGCTGACCCTGACGAGGGTCGGCTGGGGAACAGGTAACCCCGCGTATGAACAGTTGTTCACATCAATCTTCATGCCTGATGGAAAGGTCGAGGAACGACACTGGTTCACTGAGTTACAGAAAAAATCTACCTCACCAGAGAACGCAGTGCGATTCATCAAAGAATTTCTCCAGATCAACGTCCAAGATCTGCTACCAAGAATAACGGTGCCAACACTGATTTTGCACTCCCGGGGCGATCTTGTCCTGCCATTCGAGGATGGCAGGGATCTCGCGACCAGGATCGCTGATGCTCACTTTGTTCCGTTGAACAGTAGAAACCACATTCTCATGGAAGATGAGGAGGCGTGGAAAGAGTTCCTGGTGGAAACTAGAAGGTTTCTCGGAGTATCCGAACTGGCAAGGGTCGATCGCGAGGACGATCGATCCATGGCTCAAGCTAAGGAACTAGTTTCTCTTCTCGAGCGTACTTCTGAAATCGAATTGTCAAAGTATTGTGTGGTAGGAAGCTACACGAGATACAATGAGAAGACTCGAAACGTTTTGAAAGATCTCAAACAGAAAATCGTGGCAGGCCTCCAATCTTCAAACGCATCCAAACATGAGAACTACCTGATTTGGGCCCGTCCCGGAAGCGGCAAAACATTCTTCGTCAAACAGGTAACCGAAACACTTGCTCATCCCAAGCCCAAGACGGAAAAGATGCAAGGCTCACTCGAACGAAACCGCGGCAATGTCGAATATGTACACTTGAACTTAGCTGAAGTCGAAGAATCGGAGGCTCGCTCAATCCTATCCGCTACCGAAAAATCGGAAAGGCCAAGTCTCTTCTTTATCGACGAAGTCGACGGTAAGTCTGGCAAGTCATGGCCTTACGAGACATTGCTTCCATACCTTGATTCCTCAAAGGTGACCCCGAGAGTCTTCGTGCTTGCGGGAAGCTCTGGCGATAGCTTGGCCGAGATGAAGTCGCTGATTGCTTCACGGCCAAAAGGTTCTGACCTGATTTCTCGGATACCAGACAATAACCAGTACGAGATACCTTCGATGTCTTTGGAAGACAAGATCCTCGTTACTCTCGGAAATCTGAGGCTTGCAGGCCGCGACACCGGACGCGATGTCGCAGAAGTGGAAAAACTGGCACTGTACTACGTGGCTAAGAATGCTGGCTTAGACAGTGCACGTCAATTGCGAGAGTTCGCTTTGAGATGCCTAGAACGTATGCCATCTGAGGAAGATCGCTTGAAATTTGACCACTTGTTTGCTCCCGGTGACCAGGCAAACAAGGAGTTTTGGTTTGGGGCACGAACAGTCGTGCCTCAACTTATCGACAGCTATCTGGCAGTACGAGACTAATTGAAACCAGCGTCTCCTAGCTAACGATCCAGAGAATTAGTTCGTGCCTGTTTCCCCAATGCAACGATAGACTACCCATTTACTTGATGAAAATAGGTAAGTGGGCACCTACGAGGGCCCTAGACCGAAGCTGTGAATGGACCGGCAGGACTAACGTGTGAGCCTCGGCTGGCGGACCAGATTGCAATGAGGGAGTATATTCCTCCGAGATAGGTGGCTATCCTACCGGTCCAAGCGATTGGATCCCCAACAGTTCTACCGAAGTAGAACGCGGCCAGCCCTATGGTCGTCGAAGCTAAGGCCATCGAGTACCAGAACAAGATCCCTGATCTTGAATCACGATACAGCCTCATGAAGAGGATGGACGACGCCGAGAACATGAAGAGCCCCGTCGCTACAACAACCTGCCTCAACAACGTAGAGCCAGCTCCTGGAACGAAAAAGGCAGGAGTCGCGCCTAGAAGCGCGAACACTGTCAGCGCCACGAGGAAGCCGACTGCACCACCGTAGGCTAGAAGTAACTTCGATTTGCGCGACTTCGAGTCTCTTGTTGAACCTGAACGCGTCGTGGTTGTAGCGCTTGCGCTGTAGAACAGTGATGCGAACAGGGCACCTGAGTTACTAATGGTCACAGCAACATTCGGCCCGCCTGGAGGGCCAAGCAACCAGCCAGCTACCATGCTTGCGAAACCCCATGCCAGAGTCCCGCTACCTAGCAAGAGAATGGTCCGCGAACCTCCAGACAAATAACTCTTCAGAGAAATGTAGGCGACCACGACCGCAGTTCCAAAAAGGAACAGGGTCTGTAGCATCGCGAAAACCAATAGTGGGTTGAAGGCTACACTTGCCGCTACGCTGGTGGGAAGTACCATGTCAAGGATTGCGATCAGCGCGACAAAAATCGGGACAGGAACTACTCCAATACGCCTGGTCGTGTGAGGAGAGATCAAACTTGCATTCCGTACCGCTGGCACAGGGTGGAGATTTGGTTGAATGACGTTTTTCTAGACACTCTTGATGGCTATTGTTTATGTTTCGTTTTTGTGAACGCATTGTCCCAAGCTCCGGCGACTTCTTGTGTCAATGACCTGTGTGGGGAACCCGTTATGATCCCCTCATATCCAGAAAATGGTGCTGCCACTCTTACTCCGTGAGCGGTTATCTCGTATTCTCTCAAGTGCTTGTCATGGTCGCTCCCTCTCATCTTCATTATAGCTAGGGCCTTCTTCATCGAAGAGTTGATCTCCACGAATTTCAGCAGGACCAGGCAGTCAATGAGAAAACTCATGCCGGTTTGCGTAACCGCATAGGAACTCTCTGTTCCCTGTTGGGCTTCCCAGATCACTAAGGGACTGATTCCCCGTGTCTTGATGTACATTAGTATCCGGTAGGCTTCCTTGCGAAGATCGCCCCGTGGCACGTACATTTCCAAATGATTGAGAGAGTCGATTACCATTCTTCGCGGCTGTAATTCTTTGATCGTTTCCCCGAGTAACTGTTCTTCTCCCTCAGGATCCAGGAGGAGATCGGGGCTGGTGCACACGACTCTCAACTTGTTTTCGGCCTCTAGCTTTCTTAGGTCCCAGCCGAAGTTTTCTGCGTCGCGATAGATCTGGTCTGGGAGTTGTTCGAAGGTGAGGTATATTCCAGGCTCGCCGAACTGGGTTGCACCGTTCACGAGATATTCCAGAGCGAGGGTGGTCTTTCCGGTGCCCGCACTCCCGGCAACCATTACCGCGTCCTTGTCCATGAATCCTCCTCGGAGCATCTCATCGAGTTCAAGGATTCCAGTCTTGTTACGGGCCATGGCTAGTCCTTCTTTCCTGTTTTGAGAGTCTTCAACTGGTTGACGAGTAGCGTGTCGAAGGGTTTGCTTTCGGTAGTCATTTTCTTGTGACTCCTCTTTGAAGCAAGAAAAGATCCTTCCTCGCAAGTCCGATTGAGGTTTCGAAGTCGAGCTCGCTACTCGATGTGTAGTGAAGATTCAGCTTCTGGAAGAGTTCTTTCACTATCATCCGTTCCAATGTCAAGGCTCCGAATCCGAAGTAGAACTGGAGCTCTCGGTGAAACTCGCTGGGCTTCTCAGCGTAGGTCTGGAGCGACTGTTTGAGAAGCGGCACAACCGTTAGCATGACCGTTTCTCCTAGAGTATTGCGCAAACCTTCCTTAACCGACTCTTGAAATATGCTGGAGAAATCCGATTTAGGGTCCAACCATTTCTCGTCCAAAAAGTATTCAGCGCTCTAGCGAGTTAATGAAAAGCGGTTCAAGTGGCGATTAACTATCTCGTTACTGGTGCAGGATAGATTTAGGGACATAAAGGCGTCGCCGCTTGGAAGAGGTCTCAGCCTTAGTGCGTAACTCTTTGAATCCAAAGCAGGTACAAGAAAGACAAAGTGAGAGGAGAACCTCGAAGCTCAGGCCTTGCCATCCCAAAATGTCGGCCGGAACTTCGAGTCGGAGAATCTCTCAACCGAGAAAAACCGCGATGATAATACGGTCTGCAAACAGATTATAGAGTCAGATCCATCGATTAGGGTCGCCGCATTTATCGAAGGGGCAGAGGTTACAGGCTGCGCAGAAACCGCGAGGACAAAGAACGTCCTTAGCCAGAGTATTGACCTTCGCAAGAGGATTGGGTTCTGGTCAAGTATTGTTACAGAGATGGCGAGACAGACCGACGAGTTGTTTGGTCGCACAGAATCCGTGCTTATCACACACAAAGGGTTGAAAATGGTGACAATTCCTTTATCCGCAAGAAGGTCTCTTGGCCTCTCGCTTGATCGTTCGGCAGACACAGAAAAGATCATTCTGAAGATAATGACAAAGTTTGATCTCGGATCAAGCGATTAGTGCATCAAGCAACCAGGTCTAATTGCGTGAGCTCTTCGATAAAAAAGGGATGAATCCTATCCACAGATTTTTCTAAGAATATCAATGATTGAGACAGGGATTAGGTCCTAGGTTGGGACTCATATTTCTGTTTTTGATTAGATGCCGCAATATCTGAATGGCTTTCGGTCAGGGTTTACCCTATTGGTCAGGCCTCCAGGCGGTGGATGATCTGCCTTGCACGATGCTGTGTGAGGAGGAAGACTATGAGAAAGGACGAGATTGATGGTATGATCAAGAAGGGGAGAGTCAGCTTGAACGAGTCTAGGTATGAGATGGGGGTTGATGATAGTTGGCTGCTGAGGAAGCGGTAGAAGAGTAGTCCGAACAGCGAGATGCCGACAGTGTTCCCGATCTGCATAGAAGTCGAGACTACGCCTGAGGCTGCTCCCACGTCTTGGCTCGGGACTCCCGATAGAATAATTCCTAGGAGTGGTGAGAGTGCAAAGCCGGCGCCTAGTCCGAATACTATGAGCGGGGCCGCTAGTTCGTACAGCGTGAGTCCGGTCCCATAGGAGGTGACGGTGAACATTGTCCAGATCAAGCCCGCGGCTTGCAAGACGTATGCGAGGCTCAGGAGACGGTTGCCGAGTCGCGGGATGAGTCGTGGGCCGAGGAGTGATGCTGTGATGAAGCCGGTGTTGATAGCGGCGAATGCGAGTCCGGAATCTATGGGCGAGAATCCGAGGCCTGATTGTAGGAACAGGACGAAGGTGAAGAAGAGCCCGCTTGCTCCAACGTAGTAGAGGATGACGAGAGGCGTGCCCACCGCGAACGACCGGTGTTTGAACAGGTCCATGTCGACCAGAGGGTCAGCTCCAGCGTCTGTTCTTCTGCCTTCGTAGAGAACGAAGACCCCGAGCAGTGGGACGGATGCGAACAGGAGTAGTATGATCCATGTCGGCCATCCCAGCTGTTGTCCTTCAGCGAGCGGCAGGATCAGTGAGACTAGGAAGAGGGAGATCAGTCCGACACCCGGCAAATCTAGCTTCGGTGCTCGTTCTGCCCTAGAAGGATGGAGAACCAGGAACCCTGCTAAGACTCCGAAAATGCCGATTGGAACGTTGACTAGGAAGATGGGTCTCCAGGCGAGACCTGCCAAGTTGAGCTGTATGAGAAGGCCACCGACGATGTTTCCGGTGATCGCGCCTATGCCGCTGATAGCGGCGAAGAGACCTAGCGCTAGAGCTCTTTCGGATCCTTTGAAAGTGACCTGAATAATTGACAAGACCTGTGGATACATTAACGCGGCGCCGAGACCCTGGAGCGCGCGTGCTCCGACAAGAAATGGGGCCGAGGGTGCGTACCCTGCCAGTGCTGAGGCGACTGTGAAGACGGTCATGCCAAACAGAAAAATTCGTCTCCGATCTAGAATGTCTCCGAGACGGCCTCCGGTTATCAGGAAGACGGCATAGACTAGAGAGTATGCTGATACTACGAGCTCAAGATCGGATACTCCAGCTCCGAGGGTAGTCTTGATTGACGGGAGGCCCTGCGTCACTATAAACACGTCGAGAACAGCCATGAATGAGCCGACCAGTACAACCCCGAGAATCAGCCAGCGACTTCGAAGAGCCAGGGCTTCGGCTGTTTCAGCGGCTCTCGCCGGCTGGGGCAGCTCCAGTCTAGTCGAGAGGCTAGCGCTCTGCGGTTGAAATCTGGACTCGGCCTCCGCTAGTCTTCCAGCTGAGGCTAACCCGATTAGTCTGAAAAGGTGGCATCTCCAGCAAGGGCATGATGCAACGTGATGACCTATCCCCTTCTTGTCTAGCCATTCCGTCGGCTGGTCACCTTGAACAATTCGCCCGTTCTACTCCTATCTATTGACGTCCCGTACGCTTGTTGCTGTTAATGATTTTCTCCCCGAACCCTATCGAATAGATAGAGTGTGGATCGCGAGGACTAGGAAGGCAACATTCTCGTAATGCGGGTCCTGCAGAGGTAGTAGAACTGTGGCTTCCCAGCCCGTTATTATCTGTCGCCTAGGATTTTTCTAGTTAAGGCCCTGTCACCATTCACGGTTAACATATCCGTTACCAGCAGAGAAATGCCGAAAGCAGTTCAGTCTCGCGACACAAGAGTCTTGTTTGGAGGAGTTCTCGGCGAGGAAATCTCTTGCTTTCTAGCCGCAGCCGCTTGTGTTTCCGCAGTTCAGACACTTGTAGCAGGAGCCTGCTCGGACCATGATCATGCCGCAGTTGTCGCATGCGGGCGCGTCCGACTGGGGATCGAACGTCAACAGCTCCGGCTCTAAGCGACTGGCCGACTCGTGTTCCACGATTCTCTGTTCTGCCAGCTTCTGGGTCGGCTCGACGAGCTTTGCTTGAGTCTCATGGTTCTCGACCATCGTCCTCGCCAAGCCCATCGCGTCCTGGTCCTCTTCCGACAGATACTTCAGTCCGAGATATCTGAAGATATAGTCGACCACGGATTTTGCAAATCTGATCTCTGGATTGTTCGTCATCCCTGCCGGCTCGAACCGGGTGTGGATGAACTTGTTGACCAGGACCCTTAGTGGAACGCCGTATTGTAGGGCGATAGAGATTGATGTAGCGAACGCGTCCATTAGTCCCGAGATGGTGCTGCCTTCCTTCGACATCACGACAAAGATCTCGCCCGGAGATCCATCAGCGTACAGTCCCACCATTAGGTATCCTTCGTTTCCGTTGATGCTGAACTTGTGAATCGTAGCGTCGCGCTGATCAGGTAGACGTTTCCGTAGAGGCTTGTAAGCCAGCTTCTCTAGCGGCTTGCCCTTCTCCTTCTCGTCGAGGCTCGTCGTCAGTGGCTGTGTCCTCTTGGACCCGTCCCGGTAGATCGCGATAGCTTTCAGACCCATCTTCCACGAGTTCACATAGGTCTGCATGATCTCGTCGACCGTCACGCTGTTCGGCATGTTTACCGTCTTCGATATCGCTCCCGAGATGAACGGCTGGACAGCGCTCATCATCTTCACATGTCCCATGTAGTGGATGCTACGGGATCCCTTGGACGGCTTGAAAGCACAGTCGAAGACAGAGAGATGTTCCGGCTTTAGATGTGGAGCGCCCTCAATCGTGTCGTTGTTCTGAAGATAACTTAGAATCTCATCCGTCTGACTTGTTGAGTATCCGAGTCTCTTCAAGGCCTCTGGGACAGTGCCGTTTACGATCTTGATGACCCCGCCGCCTACTAGCCACTTGTACTTGACCAAGGCAATGTCCGGCTCGATCCCGGTGGTGTCACAGTCCATCATGAACGCGATCGTCCCCGTCGGCGCGATCACGGATATCTGGGCGTTCTTGAAACCGAACCGCTCCCCAAGGGACAAGGCCTCGTCCCAGGACCGTACCGCTGCATCAACGAGATCCTTCGGGACATCCTCGCGCGGAAGCTTCCCAGCGTGGGATCTATGCATCCCGATAACGTTGAGGAATGGTTTCTCGTTGCTCGGGTAGCCTCTGAAGGGTCCCAGCCTCTTAGCGATGAGTGATGAGGTTGCGTAGGCGTGTCCGGACATTAGGGCTGAGATGGCGGCGGAGAGGTTTCGGCCCTTATCGCTGTCATAGGCTAGGCCGCGCGACATGAGCAGTGCGCCTAGGTTTGCGTAGCCCATTCCCAGCGGACGATAATCGTGGCTGTTCTTCTCAATCCCTGGAGTCGGGTAGCTCGCGTTATCCACCAGAATCTCCTGGGCTGTGATGACTATCTCGACGGCGTGCTTGAAGGATTCAACATCGAACTCTCCCTCAGGAGTCCGGAATTTCATCAAGTTCAACGAGGCAAGGTTGCAGGCTGAATCGTCGAGGAACATGTACTCTGAGCATGGGTTAGAGGCGTTGATCCGGTCAGTGTTGGAGCAGGGATTCCATTCGTTGACCGTTGTGTCGAACTGTATTCCGGGGTCGCCGCAGATGTAGGCTGCATCAGCCATCTGCCGCATCAGATCACGAGCCTTGTACGTGTCCGCGACCTTGTGGTTGGTGATGTAGTGTGTCTGCCACTCTTTGTTGTCAGTGACTGCGTGCATGAAATCGTCGGTCACGCGGACACTGTGGTTCGCGTTCTGGAAGAAGACCGAGCCATAGGCCTCGCCGTCAACAGCTCCGTCGTAGCCTGCGTCTATGAGCGCCCAAGCTTTCTTCTCCTCGTTCGCCTTTGACCAGATGAACTCGACGACATCCGGATGATCAGCGTTGAGAATGACCATTTTGGCGGCTCGTCGGGTTCGTCCGCCGGATTTTATAACGCCCGCGAAGGCGTCGTAGCCTTTCATGAATGATACGGGGCCGCTCGCCTTTCCACCGGTGGAGAGATGCTCTTTCGAGGAGCGGAGTGCTGAGAGGTTGGATCCTGTTCCGGATCCGTACTTGAACAGCATTCCTTCGGTCATGGCGAGCTGCATTATCGATCGCATGTCGTCTTTGACAGAGTTGATGAAACACGCTGAGCACTGGGGACGATCCTCAACCCCAACGTTGAACCAGACTGGGCTGTTGAATGCGGCCATCTGGTTGAGAAGAATGTGAGTAAGCTCGGCCTCGAATATCTGAGCCTCTTCCTCGTCTAGGAAGTACTGGCCTTTCACGCCCCACTTCGTTATCGTCTTCGCAACTCTATCGAGTAGTTGGCGGACGCTGGATTCTCTCTCGCGGGTCCCGAGACGTCCACGGAAATATTTCGAAGCAACAATGTTAGTTGCAGTCTGAGACCAGAGAGACGGGACCTCAACCCCCTTCTGCTCAAAAATGACCTGGCCTTTAGCGTCGGTAATTACGGCGTCCCGTGTTTCCCATCTTACAGCATCGTAGGGATGGATGCCCAGTTTCGTGTAGCGTCTCTGGTATCTGAATTCCCCTCCGGGGACCTTCGGTATTTGATGTGTTTCCATTCTATTTGACACTCCTTCCCATCCCGTTTTCTCGATGAAAACCGAGGAAGTATCCTAACACCTCGCGCCACTGGATTAAAGAGATTTGTACAGTTTCGTATAAAAATGTAGAGTGCGCCGTTCTCTGCCGACCTTGGTTGTATGCGTCAACGACTGCAATGGTTCTCACGACAGCCAGAGACAGCTATTCCTTTAGACTGACCAGCACGCCGTCCCGGAGGGGAACAATAACCGTTGACATTCCGGCAGATTCTGAGACTAGGCGGTTGAACTTAATCATGGACTGAGTGTCCTTCGACTTGCCACCCTTAGCCACGTCTCCACCCCACAGAGCGTTGTCCGCTACGAACAATCCTCCCTTCCGGAGCATGGGTAGGGACATTTTGAACGCGTCAGGATAAACGTCCTTGTCGGAGTCTAGAAAAATCATGTCGAACTCTTCCTTTAACGTTGGTAGAACTTTGAGAGCGTTGCCCTCGATTACTTTCACTATGCGTTCCAGTCCCGCCTCGGAAATATTCTTCCTGGCAATCTTGACCCGCTCGGGGTCCATGTCGATCGTTGTTACATTGCCCTTCAGTGGAGCTACGGCGCGGGCCAGCCAGATCCCTGAGTAGCCTATGGCGGTTCCAATCTCTAGAACCTTTCTGCTCTGGCTTGTCTTAGCTAGATTGTATAGTAGTCTGCCGACCAAGGGTCCGATGATGGGGACGGCGTGGGAATCCGCATATTCCTCCATCTTCTCGAGTAGACGATCTCGGGGTGCGGCAATCCGGTACAAGTAATCGTCAATGTAATCGTATGTTATTGACACGGTCTGACGGAAAACTGTGAAACAATTCGGGCTACATAATGGTTAGCAGGTAGAGTCTAGAGAACGGTCTGAGTTATGTTGAAAGAGTTCGTCACCGTCTGGTCCGGGATGGAGCCGAGCGGCAATAGATCGTAGAGCTGAAACGTCAGAGTGAATCGAAGCATGTGGTTAGTCGAGGTGCGGAAGAAGAAGATACTGGTCGCCTGGACCGCGTCGCTCACATCGTGTCCATTTCCCCAGGTCGAGGTTGATCCGTCAACGCTATCCTGAATGCTCAGACCCGTTACTCGCACTCCGAAGCCTTTCACGATCGAATTCGTGATCGTTTGGTTAATGTCGCTGATGACGAGAGAGTAGTCTGTTCCTATGCCTGTTCGCGGGAAAGTTACGTTTGATATTGAAATGGCGAAGTATGCGTCTCCATACCTCATCGTTTCCATGACGGTCCAGCTTCCCCGGTTCGAGTAGGGTCCGAACGCAGAGTACTTGCCTCCCACCATGGGGAGTAGCTGGGGGCTTGTGAACTGCCAGACCGCGAAGGCGACAATGATGATGAGGACTATTGAGACCGCGATCTTCTTCCGGACCCCCAAGAAGTGTCGAGATTCTTCGTCGATAGGCGTCCTTTCCGGGACGTGTTACTGGTTGATTTTTTATCGAGTTACACCAGCATTAGTAGTGATGCGGGGAGAGGGTCGTGATGAAGCGGCTAACATGGTCGGAGCGAAGCCCATGCTCCTCTGGTACGTCTGGATTCGGCTGGTGGATGGAGCGTGGCATAGGGTGGACGAGATTTCGAAACAGCTCCGGCTGCCAAGCAACGCAATAGAGTGGGCGGCGAAGTTTCTCTGCGACAAGGGCATGGCAGAGCGCGGGTTTGAAGAGGACGAAATCCGGCTGCGCCAGGGAAACGCGAAATTCGAAGACGCTGTAAGAGCACTCTCCCCTTCTAGCAAGCCCTCGAAGTAGAAGAACCGACACTGCGAGAATTTCGCCTTGTTGAGAAATTGATCCAGAACGGAGTTCCCGGTTACCCGGGGAGATCATTCTCGAGTGCCTTAGACTAGAGCTTAAGGCAAGACTTCTACCCAGTCCCAATGGGCAACAATTTGGAATTTCGTCCCCTCGGTAAGACTTCTGAATCGATTCCAGAGGTAGGAATGGGCACCTGGGGAATGGGCGGCGGAATGCGTGCTGATTCCTCCCGTGACTCCGAGTCAATCGAGGCGCTAAAGCTCGGCCTTGAACTTGACATGACTCTGGTTGACACTGCGGAGATGTATGGTGCAGGTCACAGCGAGGAAGTCGTCTCGCGAGCACTGGAAGACTGGCGGAAGCCTGTTTTCGTAGCGTCAAAAGTCTCGCCTTCGCACTTCGGGTATGACGATCTTCTCCGGTCCGCGAGGAAGAGCCTTGAACGGTTGCGCATGAAGAAGATGGACCTCTACCAGCTTCACTGGCCCAATCCTCGGATTCCTATTGCCGAAACGATGAAGGCTATGGAGAAGCTAGTGAAGGACGGAGTGGTGCGGAACATCGGTGTCAGCAACTTCTCTGTTGTTCAGATGAAGGAAGCGCAGGCTGCACTGTCTAGAGAAGAGATCGTTTCAAACCAGGTAGAATACAGCCTCGTAGATCGAGCAGTGGAGGAGACGATTCTGCCTTATTGTCAACGAGCGAAGATCACGCTCATCGCTTACAGTCCCCTCGGACAGAGTAGAATTGCCAAAGGGAGAGGGGGACCGTTCAAGACCGTAGACGAGATCGCTACGAGACTCGGGAAGAGTCGAAGTCAAGTTGCTCTAAACTGGCTTCTATGGCACGAGTCTGTCGTGGTTATCCCGAAAGCGAGTGACAAGAAGCATGTCGTTGAGAACGCCGCGGTAAGCGGCTGGAAGCTGAGCACAAGGGATATTCAGGAGATTGACAAAGCGTTCCGATGAGCTACGGGTTCTAGTACGAAGCTTCAGATTTACGGACGGGCGGATCCCAGGCGATTTCTGAAGCAGAATTATTCCAAAGACCTGTTTTGCGTCGCGGGAAAGATTTTTTTTGTAAATTTTAGGAAGAGGTCATTCGCTGTCCGGAACGTTTCTGGGCGAGACTATCCGTTTTTCGCGCAGAACAAGCCAATTACCCGTTTTTCGACACGGCGCCATCTGTAGCTATGCAAGCGTGAACTCGGCATCATATGGAACTCCGCTCCCAGATCGTTGATCGGGGTTTGTTCTGAACGAGTTCGTGTGCGTACTCTCGGCTATACCCTCGATCCAGAAATCGATGGGGACTGGGTCTTAACCGCTCGGTGGCGTGAAACGAGTCTGAACCTATGGGTCCTTTGACCGCAGAATATCTTTCCGCGAGTTTTCCGTAAGATTTTCTCAGAACGAGTATCATCGCCAGATAGCATATGGTCGCGGCCAGGCCAAACCAGAAGAGACCCGCGTACGGGCTTGAACTGTCTACCCGGTTGTCTTGGAGGGTGGAGATCCATTCCAGAATAGCCAGGAATTTTGCCCCGAGCCAATATCCGACGAAACCCGAGACAGCCACACCTGAGAACGCATACGCCCACTTCCATCCTGTCTTGACAATCGATGCTAGGGCTAGCATCGCGACTAGAACCGCGAGGATTCCTTGGAACACGAGAGAGTTGAGGAAGAGCGCGAGACCAATCCCAACTCCCCGGCCGTAGCTAGCTATCAGGACTGCTGTTGCCGAATCCACTGGCAGATATGATGCCACCGCCGCGGAGACCGCTAGATATTGGGACATTATGAGAAACGCGTTGGATAATGATGCGAGAACATAGATTCCTGAGTTCTCGCGAAGACTAGCAGCTAGAAATTTTCCGGATGGCAATTTTCTCACCCCTAACAGTTAGGGGATGGAAGCGGCGTGACATTTCATTTCAACAATCTTTCCTTGTCTCAAATTCCCTGTTGAAGGTCTAACTCTTAAAAAGCGGTATCACGTCTCAATGAGATGGTTCTCCTGTAGGCAGTGGATGATGCACGGTTAAGAAGGGCGCGGATGATCGCAGAGGCGCGTTATGGTTTCCGGTGGCACCTTGCTATCTACATAATCGTTAACCTTGGGTTGGTCGCGATCTGGTACTACACGGGCGCCGGATTTCCCTGGCCCTTGTTCCCAATCCTCTTCTGGGGCCTCGGGGTCTTGGGTCACTACTGGGGCGCGTACCACACCAGCGGAGGAGGCTGGATTGAGAGGGAGACCCAGAAGATTCTGCTAGAGGAAGAGGACAAGAAAACCTAATGCCTTACTTGGATTAAAGCGGGCAAAAGTCTGACAACGAACGCACGAGATTCTTGGTGAATCATTACCTTGAGGAGATCGCCAGCCGCTGGGCCAGGACTAACGGCCGAATAGTCGAGTTCATATCCCTACATAATGTGGTTGCTGCTGCTCAGCAATGAGTGATTCTGACAAGTCCCTTCAAGATATGGAAGAAGGCGGGGACGGCATGACAAAGTACGGCAATATGATGCTAGAGTTCATAAAGAAAGAGATCTTTGAGGAGAGGAAGAACATCTCTGTTGAAGAGGTCGTGACCCTAGTTGCGGCTCTCACTGACCTGTCAGTAAGCCTTCTTTCCAAATTTCGTAAGGACCCCATTGATTCCTCGAGAGCTACCGAGATAGGGAGGGATGTGTTCAAGCATATGGTTGGCAAGATTGGCTTTGATGTGGGACAGCTCGGAAAGTCATCGCTCTACGCGTAGCGTCCCAGAACCAGGACTTTCATCTTGTGCTCCGCGTAGAGCATTTCCTGAAGCTCTCTCAGCCTCTCGTTGAGTTTCTTGGACTCCTCACGCTCGTCCTGACCTTTACCCTCAAAGCCGGAGGTGTCGTTGGCATCGACCTTGTTCAAGTGGACCTCTTCTCCCGGGTCTATCCTGTACCGGCCGACGTGGAGATCGCCTGTCATCCTGAAATCGTAGTCTTCCAGCGAGTTCTTAGGCGTTTTCGCACTGTTCTCTAACTCTAGACTCAGTGATTTCCTTCTAACGTAGTACTCAAAACCTAGAGGCGCTGTATGATTAGTTGGGTCCGCGATGCCGAAGCTCAAGTTCAGCAAAGAGTACCTCCAACGAGCTACGAAACCTATTCCAAAAAAGGAACCTGGCAAGAAGGACGAGACATTGACGGAGGTCCAGTCTCAGCCGAGGCACGCAACTGGATTTCTCCAGTTCTGCGGGACCTGTGGAAGGAATCGGATGTTCAAAGTGGATACGCTAGGCTGGAAGACCTGCACTGTCTGCCATAGCACCGCGCCGGACCGAAGCCAGAGCCCTATATGAGACGGGACCAAGTGGCACGCGGGATTATTATTAGGCCGCTGGAGGGAGGAAAAGTTCTCGTGCGGACAGTAGGAATTTCTTCGTAGAAAGATTTCACGGGTAAGACTAGAGTGGCGACTCAGGCGCAGAGACTGGCGGGCGCGCGGGTTTCTCTTCTTTTTCCCTTGTCTGGGGCGTATACCCCTACCCCACTCCCCGAACAGATTTCACGAAGAAAGTCTCACTTTCCTAGGGGAAACTGTTCGTTTGGTGCATGTTTGAGCGGTATTCTTGATCAAAGCTGGCGTTGTAGGAGGCCGTCGTTGGCGATGTTCCTAGTCAATACGGGGGAAAGCGTTGATTCAGATGCCTTCACGTTCGGACTGTGCTCGGATCTCTACGCGATAGTGTAGTTAGTATGACGTCTACGAGTTTCCTTGCGGACTCTGGGCTGAGTTCGACCGCAACACGTGCACTAGGACCTTCTTTCTCGTTGACGAAATCGATGTTCAAAGCATGCTCTAGTTGAGCGTCGGTGGGATGATCGTAGGAGACGTTGACCCTTTCAAGTTTGAACCATCCATTCGGACCCTTGCCGCTACCCGATACTTCCGCAGTCTCGACTATTCCAGTGCACATCTTCTATCTCCCCCTTCCAGATGTTTCAAGATACTTCTCGAAAAAAGTGAACATCTTCTTCCAGCCGTCGACCGCCGCCTCGGGACGATAGGCTACACTGGGATAGTAGAAGAAGCCGTGCCCTGCGCCAGGGTACATGTGAAACTCGTGATTCTTCCCATACTTCTTCAACTCCTCCTCCAACTGGCGGACGCTCTCGGGTGTCGGGTTCTTGTCCTCTTCTCCAAACAAACCGAGTAGCGGAGAGGACAGGTCCTTCGTATAGTCGATGGGTGCGACGGGCTGTGCCGGTGTCAGCTTCTCCTTTGGCTGTACGACGTTTCCGCCCCAACAATTGACCGCTGCATCGAAGGACTTTGTCCTGCAAGCGACAAGGAATGCTTGACGACCACCCGAACAGGTCCCGAAGACTCCGACCTTCCTATTGCTGAGCGGCAAGGACTTGAGGAAGCGGGCAGAGGCTTCGATGTCTCCCACTACGCTCACATCAGGTACCCCTCCGGACCCACGAACCTTTGCTGACATATCATCAGGGCTGCCGTGGCCGAACCTGTAGTAGATATTCGGACTTATCGCTAGGTAGCCATGGTGGGCGAACTTCCGCGTGAACTCGCGGTACAACTCGTCCCATCCTGGCATGTGGTGAATCAGCACCACCCCGGGAAAGGGTCCGGGACCTAGTGGTCGCGCATAGTAGGCGTTGATCATGTCTCCATTATGGCCAGGCAGCATAATGGTCTCGGCAAGCATTCCCTCATACATGTCAGTCGTATACGGATGCATAGCCCAACGCTTACCATTGACGCAATTTAAAAGAGAACCAAGAGGAGAAGGGGATTACGGTCTGTTAATTCCCTCGAATAGTCGGAGTTCTGTGTCGCGAGACTCATACGCATACCCAATTTTTCCAGAGCCTCGTTAGCTCAGCGGATCTTAGCACAGATCGCTCAACCAGTCCGTATAACCGATCGCTAGTCTCTCGCAGACCTTTACATCGTCATGGCCCCTCAGCCGTTTTCAAGGCGTTTCCAAGGGGACAATCAGGTCGATGACCCCGGCTATCCGCAATCATGGGGAGACAAGATTGAAACCAGCAACCCTCCTTCACGAAAATCTTCCCAAACACGAGTCTTGCGTCGCGAGGAGCAACTACTTTTCACACTTCTCGAATGGTAACGGATCTGGTAACCGTAAACGGTAACATGGGTCATGCTGAAGATCTCCTGTCCTGCGGAGATTGCTTAGGGATAGGGTGTAGGGCCTTGTCGAATGGTGAGGCGTATCCATCCTGGATGGACCTGTGTCGATCAATTACGGACTTATGGAGTAGGAAAAACCGACATAGAGCTGTCCCAGCTTCTTGGAATCAGTTTCTTCAACGGATTCAAGTAGGAATTGATGACGTCTTGTCTGGCGTTTTCGACATCTCCTGAGAAGATGTAATTTGCCGTCTTGGAACACAGGTCGTTCATAGAGAGAGGGTAGTGTTTTCGCCTTGTTGCATACCAGGCTTCCTTAGACACGATTCTGGGATCAATCTTTCCACAGACTTCGTGATCGCACAGAGGCTTCTCTCCATTCTTTACGTACATCGCCCTATACTTCTCAAATTTTAGATGGGTCAGTTCATTCGCATTGAAGATACCACCGTAGCCGGCTTCAGCTCTACCCCGGGGAATCCGGTCATAACCAGTCATTGACGTTGAGACAAGATCAAAACAAACAGTTGCGGACACAATAGCCTGACAATCATTTTCGAGCGCACAGAAGACCATGTCCTTTCGTTGCTCTCTGATCTCTGCAAGCCTCGAGTAAAAATCGGCATATGCCTCTAGAAGGTCGATTGTCGCAGTTCTCAAATTAAGAAGCTTGAACTTCAGTATATTGAGTCGGACTTTACTTCCCCCGATGTAGTCCGCGAGCTTGTACCTCAGCTTCTCGTCAAGTATCGCCTTTGCAGCCAGAATGAAGTAATTCGCGAATTCAGCATCCTTGCCCACCGCATTTGCAGCACCTATGTCGTTCAGCTCACACGCAGTTTCGAGGTCTGTCTCATCATCTATCAGAGGTCCAGGGACGAGCAAAGTGGAAGTCCCATAGTGCAATTCCGCATCAAACGTTGCAGCGACCAACTCGTTTGCAAGTGCTGACTTTCTAGCAATATCGTAATTCCAGAGAGTCCAGTATTGTCCCTTTCGCCACTTTCCAAAGTTGCTACGCTTCCTCCCCTTGGCGATCATACGCGCAAACTCTCGAATCTTCGGGTGAATGAGATCGTCTCGGTCCCACTTCGAGATTTCACTGAGATAGTATGTATCTTCCATGGAAGGGTCGACAACAATCGGGTAAGTATCGGTATATCGTAGAAATGGTTCTTCGGACATTGTTGAAGGCAAGTCTAGCCGACTTTGTCTCTTGTTCCTGAATCTCTCGCCGATTATTCGACGTGCGTCAAAGAGACGGACGACACATCCCCCGAAATGTTCACCCGGCCATCTATCCACGAGGTCGATTAGGAAATCAAACTCTGAAGGGTTCTTCAACAACGTGAAGAAGTAAGGCGTGTCCAGTGTGAATCTGTCTAAGGTTATTTTGGCCGTTCTCGCGAACCGGTCGCGTGCTTGCTCGGCGACGACGAGTCTCAGTTGAAATCCTTACTCCTTGGCCTCAAAGACGAATTCCCGAAGAGTATTCAGAAATTCTAGAGCCATACGCGCGTTGATCATGATTCCTCCTCTCACCTTTATGGAACGAAACTCGTCAACCTCTTTCTCCTGAACATAAATAAATTTGCCATCTTCGTTTTCGAGCTGCATGAGTGTGTACAGATGATCTGGATCGGTCTTGTCTCGAATGTCGATTGCATTCTGGACTGTTCCATTTCGATAGTAAATCGAGACCTTTCCGCGACGCATTCTGGATGCTTGCCGTGTAGCGGTGATCCTGCTTAGATGTTCCATGAGGGTGTTTCTCGAGAATGGAGTCTTATCCTGTAACTCTGCAATCGTAACTCCGCGTGGATTGCGCTTGAGAATTTCGAGGATTATGTGTTCAATGTACTTCTGCTTCTCGCGCGGTCGCATCGAGTCGACCTTATCGCTAGGAAGCATCTGAGGCATTACTATCGAGACCGTGTGTTATGCCTCCAAATGCTCAACAATCCGTCCATACAACCTGCTCAACATATATGCTCAACATGCCAGCTCAACATCCCTTTTAAGGATATCGGTTAGAAAACACCTATCGCACCTTGGCAAGCGCCTGTCGCAAGCGAATCCGTCCGTAAAGCGAGCTAAGAAATAGAGAGATTTGGACTGATTTGGTATGAGCCTCGCCACCCCGAAGAACACCAAGCTGGCGAGTTGGTTGAGATCATCTTTCAGGTCCTCATCTCCTTACAAGACCTTCGACGTGGTCGACATCAATGAGCATCGACCATTGACAATTGAAGTAAAGTCACTCCTGAAAACGATTATTGCATCCGCTCTGTATGATATCGACTTTCTAACAATCGTTGCCGAGAGTCTCGGTTGGGATACGGTTCAGAAGATGCTAACCGAACGTAGGCCGAAAGTAAAGAATCTCAGATACGGAGACTTCGGTGAAATCATTACCAACGCAATTCTTGCTGATTTTTTCGGATACATTATCCCTGTTCAAAAATTACGCTATCGAATTGAGACCGATCAAAGTCTCCCCGGAACAGACTCGATAGCACTCAAAGTAGTAAGCGGAGCAATAACTGACGTCTCCTTCGTTGAGTCAAAACTCCGATCCGGACAGGATACGAGCAAGGCAGTCGAAGGCTATCACCAACTGGCCGCCGACTACGTTGAGGACTTCTTCGGGTTTACGACCTTTGTCCTGTCTAGGATGCATGAAGAAAAACATCAGCTGTTCAGCGCATTTCTTGCATACCTAAAGGACAGGAAGGATACGACCAATCTAGAAAGTTTTCGACTAGGGCTAGTGTGGGAATATGGAAAGTGGTCCGAAACTTGCCTTCGGAATCTAGAAGAGGCGAGAGAAACTGCGGTGCCTCGTATGACTGTTCAGCTCGTACGAATCCAGAACCTAATTCCGCTAATTGAGGAACTGTATGGATCACTCGGTATCACGGAGATAACTAATGACGGCTGAGTACGCACTTTGGTCCGACCACGTCGCAAGCATGTCGAGCGACGAGTCATTTCTGAATGAGTTAGCCCAAGTGAAGGCAAGGGCATTGCTAACAGAGTTGTCGGCAGAGACAGTTGAAAAACCTAAGTGGAGCTATCTGCTTCCCAGGATTCTGCGCAATCTGACCGCCGCTACTTTCGAGGTCGAGACCTTAGCGAACGTGGGACAATATTCTGATGAAAAACTCGGGTGGGCTTCTCGGCAATTGGCACTCGCATGGGATGCAATTACCCGACTTACCAAAGGTAATGCTAGGAAATCTGCCGTCATGAACGCCGCTGTTGCCTACCAGCTCGCTGGGTACCAAGCAAATGCAGCTTGTCTTGCACGATCGTTAGGGCGTAAATTCCTAGAAATCAACAAACCTGAATTGGCCGATCTCACCGGGGCATTTCTCCAGAGGCTCTTCCTACAAGTAGTGATTTTGGGAGAGAGAGCCAAGAAGCAGCCATCAGTCAATGACTTTACCGACTTCCAACTTTGGATGGCTTCAGGAACGGGCCTTGCAGGTGAAGGCTACTCCAAGGCAAGCAAATACTTTCTGCGAGGAAACGAAGAGGACCTAGAACTCGCTCGCACATTCCTGAAGGATTCAGAGAAAACCTTTGCGAGAATTGGAGCTGTGCTGGAATCCAACCTAGTTCGATCCTCCATTGACCTGCTCTCAGATATGCAACGTAAGTCAACCTGGTCGATCCTGAGGGGTCTCGCGGATGGACACCCACGTTGGATTCGCTATCTCAAACTCTTAGCTAGAGGCCCTGGATGGAAAGTAATCGATAGTCCTTCAGTTTCTGAACTCTGGCCCTCCCAATTGGCCGCGCTTCGAAAAGGCTTGCTGGACTCAGATTCGAGCAAGATAATCAAAATGCCAACGAGTGCTGGCAAAACTAGGGTGGCTGAACTTGCTATTGTACACACTTTGATAACGCAACCCTCATCGAAGTGCGTGTATATTGCACCCTACCGAGCACTTGTCTCTGAACTAGAACAGACATTCCTCAACTTGTTCGGCGATTTGGGCTATCGAGTCTCATCAGTAATAGGCGCATTTGAATCTGATGACTTCGAGAATACTATGGTTGAAGACGCTGACGTACTCGTTATGACTCCCGAAAAACTCGACTTACTCCAAAGAGCGCGACCTGAATTCTTGAGTAATGTTCGACTATTCATCATGGACGAAGCCCAAATTGCAGACGATAAGTCTAGGGGCGTGAAGTTCGAGCTTCTGATGACCAGGTTGAAAAGAAAGTTGCATAATGCACGTTTTCTCTTTCTCTCTGCAGTTATTCCTCAAGAGACCCTTGAAGACTTTGCGAAATGGCTGAGGGGTACGTCTCCACAGGACATCATTACATCCGAATGGCGTCCGTCGATTCAACGTGTTGCCAGATTTGTGTGGCAAGGAAGCGCGGGGGTGCTGAAATATTCCAAGAGTGAGGACAATCCTATACTTGAGGAGTTCGTGCCAGGGGTCGTAAAACAAAGAATTTACTCCTTCACTAACCCAAATACACGACGTACACGGAAGGAAATCTTTCCGGACCAAACTTCGACGCAAACTGCCGCGGAACTAGCGTTCAAGTTTTCGGAACTAGGGCCTGTTCTCGTTTTTTGCACGCAAGCGAATTTCGCGAAGGCCGTGGGTACAGCCTTAGAGACTAGAATAGAGCTCAGTAAGGTCTCGGGGGATCCTATCCCATCATATTTTCTCGGCGATGCTGCTAAACGCTCACTTATGGCAGCGAAGGAGTGGCTTGGAGCCGATCACATTGTAACGAGACTCCTCAATCATGGCATTTCAATTCATTATGGAAATCTTCCTGAAGCCGTGCGAAAGGCAATCGAGATGGACTTTCGTGGGAGGAACCTTCGCGTTATGGTTTCAACAAATACTCTCGCCCAAGGTGTTAACCTACCAATTAGAACTGTAATCATTCACACAACTAGGCGCTACGGTTCTGGAGGGTCTGAAAGAATTCCTGCGAGGGATTATTGGAACATCGCTGGGCGGGCAGGGAGAGCTGGGCGAGAGACCGATGGAACTGTGATCCACATAATCGCCGAAAATAAGGACCAAGTCGACTTCGATTATTACTTGGCCCATAGGGAATCCGTCGAGCCCCTCTACAGCCGTTTGTTTCAACTCTTGTTGGATCTAATGCATCAAAGGATAACTGTTACCGATTTACAGGACATACTTGATCCAGAGGTTCTGGCTCTCCTAGCGGAGGAGGGCGACGAGCTTCTTTCGTTGGGTGAGATCCGAACTATCTTGAACGAGACGCTCACGAAGGCACACGCAGACCATTTCGTAATTCCAATGGACCCCCTGGAACAAGTTCTGTCCCAAACGTCGGACAGAATCCAGAATCTCGTGTCGGATCAGGAGCTGCGGTCTGTCTATAGTTCAACCGGATTGAGCACTATCAGTTGCGAGGCCCTCCGGACCCACATTTCAGAGAATAAGACGGCGGCCATCGAACTCCTGTCGAAGGCCGATGCGAACCAAGTCAATGAATTGATCGAATTTTTCCTCAACGCTTGCTTACCCTTGTCAGAGATGCAATCTGAAAGGGCGTTTGCAGGAAACTACTCCGAACTAATGAAGCGATGGATGAATGGCTCAAGCATGAGCGACCTCTACACCGAATTTCGTCAAGTGTCCGGTTCTTCGGAACAGTTAGCGAAATTCGTAGAGAACTTCTTTGGTTACCGTTTGCCTTGGGGCATTACGGCGACCACTAAGATTGCATCAAAGGTTCTCGGGTTAGACGACAAGAATATGTCGTTGTATGCAACATTCTTTTCATCAATGACAAAATATGGGGTACCCAACCCAGTCTCCAGCTGGGCGATGGCTGCGGGTATTCCATTCAGAGAAGCAGCAATGAAAATGGCTTCTTTATTCATGGGTCAAGAAAAGAAGCCAGACTACAATGGTTTCCTCCAGTGGTTATCGAAGATAGATACTGAACAACTAAGAGATGACTTCCACCTTAAGAGTCCCATTCTAGAAGATGTGAGTGTAGCTATCTCAAAATCTGGCACTAACGAGTTATTGAAGAAACATAGTAGTCTGATCGAAATTCTGCCATATAAAACAGACGTGAAAGGAATTGGTTATGAGAAACGGTCAAATGTGGCCTTGGCCGCGACGCTCGGTCAAGAATTAGACCTCATACGAGACTATGACAATCCCTTCGATCGGAATGCAATAGGGGTCCATTCGAATGGCCAACTTATGGGCTACTTGAATAGACATTTGGCCCAACTCGCAGCCGTCGATGTGGATTGTGGCCTTCACCTCGTGGGTCAGATCGTCAGCATGAATAAAACGGGGACTCCGGAGGTTTCGATCGAACTTCGTGAGAAATATGTCTTCGAGAAATCGAGTAGCGATGTCACCGGTATTCCATTTGACGTTTCAGTTGAGAGCCCGGAGAAGAAGAATGCGTAGTTTGACGGTCAGCCTGCAACGCTTTTGTGTTGGTGGACTTTGGTTTGAAGGGTCTTTCGGAGATTTCTTGCTCCATTCTTTTCTTCTAGAGAATAGTCTTCTCCGGTCCACCTGTGATAGTCCAGTCCAAGCTTCTTCCTGATTACGTCTTTGAGTTCAAGATCAATCTCGTAGCCTATGCCCTTCCTTCCAAGCGCTCGCGCAACCTTCAATGTCGTTCCGGATCCGAGGAACGGGTCGAACACAGTCTCTCCCGCAAATGTGAAGAGCTTGATGAGCCTGCTCGGAATCTCGTCGGGGAAAGCGGCGACTCCCTCCTCAACTCGGCCCGCTTTTGGAAGAACGTTCGTAATGTTCCAGACGCTCAGGGTCCAATTCTCAGAGTTCAACCTCAACGTGTCTACCTTGGAAGATTCCAAGATCTCCGGAGACAAATCCTTCAGTTGTGCGTAATCGAATTCTCCATTCTGGAAGAGTAGGATAGATTCCTGTATGTTGTCAGGGTAGAAATACATCGGATATGGATGTTGAAGAACGACCCCGCTCCTTCGACTAATTCTAGTATAGCCGGACGGCTTTACCCAAGTAATCTTGTCGCGATAGTGAAGACCCTCCTCTATGAAGATCCTTGTAGTGTCAGCAACAATTGGATACTTCTTCCCACGCCCAACATCTCCTTCTCTAACCAGCATGTCATCAGTGACAATAGCACAGATTCGCCCTTTGCCAAGTACTCTCTTGCTATGAGACGCGAAGGCTCGGATTAGATCAAGGTACTCTTCGTAGCTGGAAAATAGGTCCGGATAGTCGAATGGAGCATTGTAGTAGGGTGGGGATGTCACGATAAGGGCGACCTCTCCATCAGCCACCTCACTGGAGGTCACCTTTCTGATGTCTCCGAAGAAAATCTTCAGTCCCACTGCCCCCTTCTTCGGCGAGCTGTCCGTATTCAAAAGATTCCTGCCACTAGCACGACTTACTTCTCATGCATAACCTTTCTCTGAATAGTTAAGCTCAAAGAGCGATCACAATCGTTAGGACCCCGGTATGAAGGTCCTGGGGCGGTATGTGCTCGACACGCTACAGACCTTCTTTCCCTGGGACGATGACCTCTACACATATTTCAAAGAACATGGACTCGGGTCCAGCGGTCTAGGAAGCAAGAAGCTTCCGCTTGTCTACACTGACAATTGCGAAAGCACCGGTGGAATTCCTGAGAGAAAACGGAACAATGTCATTCACCCAAGATACTTCGGGTCGACATACGAGCAGCTAAAATGGAAGGACACCGGGCGCGAGACCCAACCGATCATACCCGCTGAAAAGCCAGAGATAGAGGTAGCCGTTGATGAATCCTTGCATGCTCCGCTGGTCCAACTGAATATAGTTCCGCGCACTAATGGAATCGATCAATATCATCTAGAGTACTCCTCAATGTCAGAATTCGGACGGATCTACAAGAACTGGGCGACTTTCTACCTGCCCTTAGCTGGCGCCTTGGACCTTTCCAGCAAGTTGAGCACCTATTTCGATGAAAAGATCCAGCTTGAGTTCTTGGAAGAGACTAAGCAGGCTCAGCGAGAGAAGTTCCGGTATCTCAGCATTGGGGTCCGCAAGTATGTTTTTTCATATTATGGGTTCGACTACGCCAAGCGGTATTTTGAAGCAAACGGAGTAAATGGTCCTCTCCCCAGTCTCGCGTATGATTCTGCAGACCCTGTGTCGAGGCAATTGATGGACCCTCTGCTCAAGATTGGCATCATTGAAACCAAGACGAGCGAGGGTTTCGAGAAGAGGAAGGCTCAGGTCGCTCTCAAATTGTCGCAACCAAAGTTTTCGGTTACTAAGCGGGGCGTGAGGGGTAGAGCGAAAGGGCGGATCGTTGAGAACCCCGATGGCTCGAACTTTGTTGTCACAGAAGCTTCAGATCTTGCCACCAAGATTGGGAAGATTTGCAGTATTGGTGAAGATAGCGCTCGAATCGAGTGACGTTCATAGTGAAAGGTCGTCTGAAAATGCTTGCGAGTGTCCTCCTAGCCCAACAACGGCTCTTGGGGATAAGACTAGGCTAGTTCTTGCAGCGATGAGGGCTCGACCTTACGATAAACTTGGGATGGATCCAACATTTTTCCATCAACAGTCAATAGGTTCCTCTCAATTGATATGCCGAACAGTTCCTCGTTCTCTTCCAGATATGGCAGAATCAGCTCCCAATCTTTCGGGGTTGAGTCCACCAATCGTCCGCCGTTGAGCTGATCTCTTGACACATTACGATGAGGGTCGCGGATGAATAAGGCCCCGCCTGAAGCTAGCGAGAACAAATTGCCTCCTGGATAGGGATATTCCTGCTCTGCGAACCTCCCGTCAAAGGAAGGTTTCAAGCCGTTGACGATCGCGAACCCTCCGCCATTGTACGGATCACCTGCCATGAAAGATTCTGCCAGATAGTCTAGACAGGTCCCGTTGATCACAACTCTCGGCCTACCTACCGCGTTGATGAGTGGTCGTCCCGCTGCGTTTCCCAGCACGTACACGTCGCCTCCCTTTGCGGCGTACATGAAGGCCTGACCCACGTCGCCATGAACCACGAGCTTACCGTACTTGAGAATCTGAGCAGCTTGATCTTGAGCGGCACCATGTACCGTTATTTCACAGCCGTCAATGCCCGAAGCGACATAATCGCCTACATCGCCGTAACAGTCTATCTTCAATCCATTCGTTCGCGGACCTAGCCCGCTTCCGATGAACCTATGGCCTCGCAAGTTGTACAGCAAGATGTTCTTCCAGCCCTGGTCGTGCGCGTCGACCACAAGCCTTGCCGCACTCTCGTCTCCCTCAACTGGAAATTCCAGAGCATCAACCACCAGCACCTGCGAGTCCAGTCCCGGATGCGCAAGTCTCAGCCTGTTCTTCCAGTCCAGCCGAGTGTAGAGGTCATAGTTTGACAATGGAACAGAGGAGAAGATCTCATTCAAAGCCTCGTGATGCAACTGCAACAATGAGCTACGCTTCTTGTTGCCAGTATCGTAGATCCTGTCGAATAACAGTGAGACGGTTTGTATTGCGAACCTTCTCGACTCTTGTCCTTTCAACGCGAGTTTCTTCAACTCCTCAAGAATCTCTCCGGCATACTGGAACCCAGCGTCCCTCAGAGCGGGACAGACATACTCGTAGAATCCTAGCGGGTCCTGAGCCTTTGGACCCTTCCCTAGTAGTTGCAGCGCGACGCTGACGTTTAGAGCGAGATCCGTTCGGGGTCCGTGTAGCCATTCCTGTTCTGGAAGAGTAATTTCCCGTCCAAATTTGTCAGCACATTCCAGTTCCTTTCCATCCTCTCCATCTTTTACACTGAAGAGGAATGCTCCCCCATCTGTGTGGCTCCCTCCGCGAGCGTTCCAGTAGGAGTCAGCAAACCCGCTCGGAATCTTACCGTCCTCTTGTAATCGTCCCAGTACAGCGTTGATCGCTTGTCTCTCAGACGCGATGATTCCAATCTTGATCGGACCCTCTTGCAATGCGAAGACTTGCGGTCGGAGCATCGACGTGTCGGTAATCCCCAGCAACTGCCAGGCATTCTTCTCCACATCATTCCGGGCGACGATGAAGAACCATGGACCATCCGGGGACCCGTGGATGTGCGAAGTCTGGATCAGTCGATAGATCTTTTTCTTCTCGTCCGGAAGCATCTCGAAGTCGCGCTCGGTCGTCGGCGCCAGCGCCTCGATCAAATACTCCAACGGATATTTGTAGACGCGGCTGATCAGATCGAACAGTAGGACAGACACTTCAGTATCCGTCAAGAACAATGGATGGATGTTCCGCTGCGCTAGATACTCCATTATCGAATGGTAATTCGCAAAATCACCGTTGTGGACGAGCGCCTCGTGCAGTCCGACAAACGGGTGTGCACCGCCAGGATGCCAGACCCGGCCCTTCGTCGGATAGCGGTGGTGACCAATCCAGACGTGAGCCTTGAAATTCTCCAACCGGTAATACTTTACAACATCATCTCCATACCCGACGAGTTTGAGAACGATCAGGTTCTTGCCGTGAGAGACGACGAATGCTTTCTTCTCGCCCAGCGACGAGTAATACTGGAGGTTGAGCCGGTAGCCGCTCTGGTAGACGAACTCGTCCTCCAACTCGTTCCTTTTCAGAGTTCTAAGATTGTTCTTCTGCGCGAAATCATCTAGAACCTCCGGCTTGACCCTTACAAAATATCTGTAGACTTCTGGAGGCTCTACTTCGAGACCCGGAATCGACCGGTAGTCATCAACCGCTTCAACCCTCGACTCGTAGTCGACGCGGAAGAACGGGCGGATGTGCTTGTCTTCCACCTGTTTCCTAGTGGACCTGTCGAGGTAGGCGACCTGGAGGATGTAGTCTTCTTGCAGAATCTTCTCCGATACTCCCAGCTGTTCGGGGACGAGTCCGAGAGCAGCAATACCGCCGCCTTTGCCGTTACCTCTGTTCCGCATCTGCATAAGCGATTGTAGGAGATATTTTCCCTCCAACGGGACGTTTGACGCCAGCCCAACGACACCGCATCCTCCCTCAGCCTCCTGTTTGACGAATAGAGCGTCCGGGACAGGCAAGGTTCTACGAGAGTCGATAATCGCTTGGCCCGTCATCGCAATCTCACTTGTATCGTACCAGTAGGTCTTTCCTGCCTCGAAGCTCACGGATGCTCCCGAGTCCGAACTCGGAGAGAATGATTCGCAGACGTTTCGACCAGGCGTTGAACAGGTTGACAATCCTCTTCTCGCCCCACTCGGGATCAATGAGCTGGGAAAGCTCTGGATCAGTTGTCGTTATGCCGACCTGGCAGCCTCGTCCCCGTTCACAGTTCCCACAATGGGTACATCCAACCGCCACAGCCTCCGCTGTACCAATTACACATCCATCTGCTCCCAGCGCAATCGCCTTTGCCACATCGTCCGCGGTTCTGATCCCACCGCTCGCCATTAGCGTGATCTGGTCCCGGACCCCTTCGGATGACAGATACTCGTGCACCTTTGGGATGGCGTACTCGATTGGCATCGCGATGTTCTTCTTTGCAATTTCTGGTGCAGCCCCTGTTCCACCATATCCGCCGTCGATGTGGATGATGTTCGCGCCAGCATAGTAGCTCCCGATAGCCACCATGTCCACATCAGTAGGGGTCGAGACCTTTACCGATACAAGCGCTCGTGGATTGACGGTCTTGATCCAGTCAACATGCTTCTTGTGATCCTCCACAGAATACACGCTGTGGAATGGAAAGGGCGAATAGAGGCTCGTGAACATGGACGACTCGCGCATCTTCGCAACTTCAGACGTCACCTTGTCGGCGAGAAGGTGGCCGCCCAGTCCCGGCTTTGCTCCTTGAGCATACTTGAACTCGACAATCGGTGCGTACTGTATCGTCTCTTCTCGGACGCCGAACATGCCTGTGGCAACCTGGGTAATCACGTGGTCCCGGTAGGGCACGATCTGATCTGGGTAACCACCTTCACCTGTCGAAGTAAAGGTCTCAAGTTTCCTTGCAGCTCTGGCCCTAGCAATCATGAAGTTGAGACTGATCGACCCGAAGGACATTCCCCCGCCATAGATCGGTAGCGGGATCTCGATCTTCCTACCCTCATGTAGCTTGTTCAGTGAAATTGATAGATCGACGCTATCCTCGTCGACCTTCGCAACCCCTTCATGGCTTTTCCATCCCAGCACGTCGAAGCCGCCTCCTGAGTTTCCAGTCTTGTACTCTAGACCATTCTCTGGAATCTCTCCCGTCAGCGCCTGCTCATAGGTCGCAAGGATCAGCTCGCCAGTCCACCGCTTGTTCCCCAACCCTTCCGGCACGCCATGCCTCAGGGTCGGCAGTACTTCGAGGCCGTGGTGGATCCGTTCGGTATGCTTCTCGAGGATGAGCTCTAGGTTGCCCATGCTATCCCCTTGAACGACTGTTCCCGCAGTTCCAAGTCCATCATTGACCGACCGATGTCTCCTCTTAGACGTCGGACGTCCCGCATGCCCATCGCGCTGAGAATCTCAATCAGCTGGTCATGCCAGACACCGATGAGGTTGACCAGACGCTGCGCTCCCCACTCTGGGTTGATCCTCCGCGGCCGCAAATGATGGTTCGCCCTGTCTCTGGTCTCGCCTTTGAACTCGGCCTGCAACGCCACCAATACTGTCGTATCTATCGCGACCAGGTCTGCACCACAGATGATTGCCTTGGGAACATGTTCGGCTAGAGTGATCCCGCCACTGGCGATGATCGTAACCTTGTCTCGAAGCCCCTCTCGGACAAGTTGCTGATGAACATCTTTCAGCGCTGTTGAGATGTGCCGGGCATCCCTCGAATAGTCCTGCCCGTGATAGTCAGCGTACAAGTGCAACCCGTGTACACCTTGGCGGACTAGTCTGCTCGCCGCGCTTCCGGAATCTTCCTTAAGGGGTAGCCTAGCTATGAGAATCGACCGATCGAAACGCGCGAGCAGTCTATCCAGGAGGCCAGGTGTTTCCGCGTCAAACTCGGCTATCTCTGGCTGTTCCCGCTCCTCATTGTCTGCGATCACCTTTTCGTCAATTATCGGCAGCAGATTATCAACTCCCGTCTCTCGGTCCCTAGTGTCCCGGGAAATATTGAGTGTCCCGATCTTTTCGGATGCTAGGCCCACCGCAGCTCGAATGTCAGCAGTATCGGTGCCAGTGGGAAGCTCGTCGAAGATTATCGGAACCTGGATCTCCAACGACTTCGGCTGATAGTCGATCTTTGCAAAGTCGATACTGGTCGGTTTACGTCCAATGTCGACGCTTGTCGAGATGTACTCCCGACCATACACCCCATCTCTAGTTGGGCGAACTATCTCCGACATGTCCGTCCACATGCCGTCAAACCCCTCGCCCGCAAACGCGCCTTTGTAGCCCATACCCTTAACCGGAATCTTCCCGGTCGAAGCCTCATTCAATACCGTGTAGACGTTCTCGGGGGTCCAGAACGAATCACCGAGCCGCTTGTAACTGTCAGATTGTTTAACCGTCATGATGTGCGGGTATTCCTGGACGCATCTCATGCATCCGACGCATTTGTGCTTCAGCGGTTTGAATCCGCCGAAGCGGCCTCCAAACACCCCGTAGATGCAAGGCCGGCTAAGCACAACTTCCTTGTTCAGCCTGTACTCGAGCGCCTCGTGAACAAGCATCGATGCGAGGCGCAGCTTGCGAGCGCTCACGTCAAACTTGTTCGGAATCGGATAGACGTGCGGAGCCGGCTTTGGCTCTATCTTGAAACGCTTGTAGCCTGCTTCTTCCATTGTGTTCCGCCAAAGTCGATCTGTACGAACCGTCATTCTGACGTAAAAAGAACAATCAAATTTAAGGTATCTGGCGTCCCAGCTGGACAAACGTCCGCTGATCGCACCAGAGACTCTTGCGGGCCCAGCGGCCAATTCCACTGATTCCCGAAATTTCGCTCCTTAAATGAAACATGAGAAGTCCGGGATTGAAGTGAGCGAAATGAGAGGAATGCCTCATACAGTTAAGGTTGAGAGACATCAGAACGAACTTGTTGTCCATGTAGCACTGCTGCACGGACCCGACGCAAGACTGCCAGGCGGAGTTCTCCTTCATACGGAGGGCTGGGTCGATATAGGGTATGGTCTGAAGATGTTCTTAGTCATAGGCTCTGGGAACATATCCTACCATCCGAAAGAGATTGAAGAGAAAAAGGGCTTACTTCAACGCCTATTTCAGAAGAAACAACAACAACCCTTGCTGGAAGCAAAATAGGTGACCGGGACTTGTCGTCTCAATAACTCCTTTGATCGAATACCCTCAAGCCACGCAACGTCTGTCTCAGGTGGAGATCCGTAGCTGAAACACTCTTATGGGTACTGTAAAGTCTGCGGTTTGATGCTCGCCGAGGGAGGCGTTGCCCGGCCTAGGACCTAGTGCCCTGCTCAGGCAGTGTTATTAGCGGATAAACGTTAGCGGCATAGAAGAGAGAAAATTGCCATGAGAACATCCGAAAACAGACTGACCCGAGAGCGAAACCTGATAGTTATCTCAGCTTGGGCCGGAATCGTTGGCGCAATTCTCCTTAATGTGGTGCCCACAGTCACTGGACTCTTCACTCCAGGATACTCGACCAGCAGCCAAACCATCAACGACCTAGGAATCGGCCCGACCGCCTGGATCGTGAATACGATTCAATTCGTCGTGGGCGTTCTGTTCGCGACCTTCGCCGTTGGCTTCCGCAAGGCGATTCGTCCGGTGATAAACAGAAAATTGTCGAAAACGACAGCCCTCCTATTCCTTTCAGGGGTGGGTAGGTTCTTGATCGGGGTCTTTACCGTTGATGGGCCCTGGACCCCAGGGAAATTGGGAACCCCCACATCCCTTCACGGTATTCTGAACATTGATGCTATTCTTTTCACGTTCTTTTCAGCAACCGTATCAATCTTCATCATCGGACGATACCTCTTGAAAGCCTCTGCTTGGCGCGGATACGGCTGGTACTCTATCGCTACCGGCCTCGCCGCTTGGGGGCTTTTCATCCTCTCAATCACCTTATCGGGTCAGTTAGGGCAATTCATAGGCCTCTTCGAACGGGGACGGATTCTTGTCCCGACAAGCTGGGTCGGCGTGACGGGTCTGCGGCTCCTGAGGTCTAGGTCTTCTCTAACGGCTCCCGTCGCCGGAAGAGCCTGACCAGCCGAAGGCTTGACAGAACCCTCTTACGAATCCGCAGTCTTCGACCTGTTCCATACAATTGTTGACCCTGAGGAGTTTCGGCCGAAGAGCTTTCGACGAGTCGAGTTTGTTGCGCAAGCACTAAACCTGGACTTGCAATCTTTCACTTCATACTGGTCCAACACCCTAGCTCTCAGAACCACTGATCGTTCACAGACCATCGTCAAACTGATCGAAGCGTACCTAGCTCTGCACGGGAAGACATTCGACGAGGAGGCTGTCGCAAGGGTCGATAGAGAAATGGGCCGTTATCAGGATATGGCAATCCTGAATCCTCGGCCCGAAATCATCTCTGCTCTACAGATCCTAAGCCAGCGAGGGTTGAAGCTTGGCCTGTTATCAGACTGTGATGAACGTGACATACGACGGTGGCCCGAATCTCCTCTGGCACAGTACTTCGACGCTGCATGTTTCTCCTGCGACATCGGATTCACCAAGCCCGACCCTAAGGCATTCAATACCGTCCTGGAACGACTCGGAACGTCGCCTCAAAAAGCTGCATATGTCGGAGATGGAGGCTCAAAGGAGCTAGAAGGAGCGAGGCAAGCCGAGTTCGGCCTAGTCATTTTCATGGAAGGTTTCGTCGCTAATAATGGGCTGCGGAACCCTGATGAGCTTGAAACTTTTCGTCGAACAGCCGACATCGTGATCCGTCGGGCAGGCGAGCTTCCAAAGCTCCTCGACCTCTAGTTCTGCAGGTTTCTGATTCCGCAACCAGCGCGAGACGCAAAATGGAACCCATACCCTGCACCTTCTAAAAGGCAAATTTGTCGACCAGCGAATATTCGCAATGTCTCGTAGTGACTGGTAATTCGATAGTACTGTGGACCCGGTTCAAGGGTTTCGATTCGCTTAATCTTCGAAAAGCCGCGTTTTCAATTGGCGAGACGTAGGAGCGCCGAGTGGATCTGAAATGAGATACATCCTGACCGTCGACTTTGAAGATGATATCGACATTGAGAGCTTCATGCACTTTGTCGCGTATCACACTAAGCGCTTGAAGTGCGCGAGCAAGGACGTGTTCATTCGCCTCGCCCACGAGTGGGAGAAACAGCTGGTGAATCCACATGAGCCAACAAACCCAAATGGAGTCAAGAAAGAAAAGAAGAAAACGCTCAAAGAGACTAACGAGTAGCAGGTACAAGATCCGAGTCCGCTACAAGTACCACTACTACCGGTGGATCAACACCAAAGACTACGGCAGCTTCAAAGACATCTACGAGAAATACAAAGACAAAGGCTACACCTACTGGTGCGCCGATTTACCGCCGGAGTTCTCCAACCAAGACGGAACATGGACTGGATACCGGCTAGACGGCGACAAAACACACACCGCCTCCACACTGAAACGTTACGGGAGACACAAAAGTTGGATAGACCCTCAGTATAAATTCGAGGGCAAACCAGTCATTTTAGTGTACAACGCAGCTTGTTTACAAAAGGGCATCCCTATTATCCTCCGAAAAGCAAGAAAGCAAAGATAAGACAGTACACTGGATACAAAAAGATCCATTGGACTCCAGAGCTTCACAGTAAGCTCAGTAATGCCGTAAGGAATTCCTACACTCCAGACCTCCGCGAACTCCGCAGGAAACAGCGCTTGGAACATCCTTCTCTTACTCTAAAAGATGCCAGAAAAGGCGGGAAAATGACTGGCAAATTGCGAGCGAAAGACCTAGCGAAATTAGCTCATAGTGCGGGAAGCTGAGCCAGACAATACGAGCGAGAAATGATCGAAAAGCTTCGGCCGAATTTTGACTACGTGGTGAATAGCTCTCAAGTGTGTGACGCTGTGGCGATCAGAGACGGGAGAGTATTCCTTCTTGAGTTCAAACAAACCGACAAGAGACTGAAGCCGCCGCAAGCTCGAGGTAAAGAACTAGCCCCGGATTATTACCAAGTATATGGTTAAGGGAGAAGCTCCAATGACGCCTCGATAATCTCACGCGAGATCCCACTTACAAGTTTGAAGGGAAACCGGTTATCCTCGTCTACAACGCTTCGCAGTAAACAGGAATAATTCGGCATATTCATCTTGATCATTTATTTTTCGACACTGCACGTGACTGTCAAATGTGACTACTCACTGTGAGCGACCCTTAAGAGAGCCGAGCGTTTTCTAACGGCGTATGGAGACGACGACGGAGAAGGCCGTTTCTGTCTGGAAGAACCGAAACTTTCTCCGGCTCTGGACTTCCGATACGATATCTCAGTTCGGCACCCAGTTCAGTGGTTTGGCAATACCTTTCACGTTTATCCTTCTGTCGAAGAACGCGTTTCTCTTCGGATTGCTCCAGGCCGTCGGCGGTCTCGCGTTCCCGCTCTTCGCGCTTTTCATCGGTGTTTACGTTGATCGGCATTATCGAAAGAGGATAATGACTCTCGCAAATGTGGGACGCGGGCTTGCGCTGGGATCGGTCCCCCTCGTGGCCATTGCTGGGTTTCTCTCCAGTCTCGGAATATCATTATTGTTCGCGGTGAGTTTCGTCGTGGGTCTATTGACAGTCTTCTTCGACGTGTCGTATCAAGCAATCCTTCCGTCACTTGTTGGCCGGCAACAGCTAGTTCAGGGAAACAGCATGCTAGAGTTTAGTCGTTCATCGGCCGCAGTCGTGGGTCCCGCGATGGCCGGGGTAGTCGTGCAGGCGGTCTATCCGCCGCTGACCCTTGCAATCGATGCATCTGCGTATTTGGCGTCTGCCGGCGTCCTTTCAACCATTCAGACAGAAGAAGCGTTGCAAGACAGTAAGAAGACAGTCTGGCACGATCTGAAAGAAGGACTTGCCGTTGTGCTAAAGGATAATCGGTTGCGAATGATCGCTGGCTCGACCGCCACCTTCAACCTGTTCGGCAGCGCCTTATTCCCCGTCGCCTTCCTCTATCTAACCGGACCCCTGGGCTTGACTGCAGGAGTCTACGGGTTCATCTTCACTGTCGGTGCCGTCGGTCTCCTCGTTGGAGTTTTTCTTTCCGGGATGATCGTGAGGAAAATCGGTCTGGGATGGGCAATCGTCGCTAGCATGCTCATAGGCGGGCTCGGACTTATCCCATACGTTGTTGTGAACCCCGGACTTACGAGTCCAGCGCTAGCTGTCCTAGGACCCATACCTATTCTAGGGGTCCTTCGAATAGATAGAAACGTGATACTTCTCATGATCGCACAGTTCTTCGTGTCCCTAAGCACCGTCGTCTACAACATCAACCAAGTGAGCCTCCGACAGGCCATCGTCCCGCTTCGGCTTCAGGGAAGAATGAATGCTTCGATGCGCTGGATCGTTTGGGGGACCATACCCCTTGGAGCCACGATAGGAGGAACCCTGGGAACAATAGTTGGTCTGAAGCCTGCGATGGAAATCAGCGTCATCGGTGCCATCTTCGCCTTCCTCTGGGTCATGTTCTCACCGGTCCGTTCCCTCAAAGTGATTCCAGAACTCAGGGAATAGACCATATCTTGGTGGAGGCTCCTTCTCCAGCTATCATGGCCAAAATACTACTTTCCAGAGTAGAAAAAGTAGCAACTGAGACTCTCATCCATCGACTCTCCTCAAATCAGGCACGCAAAGCCTTTCCCCGCGCCCTTCGCCGGCGAGAAAGTCGTGTGGCTATGTTCTAATTTGCTGCTCTAGTTGTTTCGCAGTTTAGGATGCGGTTCTAGATGTGTCAGTTGGGAACCGTCTTTGTAGGAAGGTAACAGCTGGGAAGATTATGTCCATCAGTTCTTGCATCGACCCCGTTGTATGTCCCGTGTCCGGCATAGAGTGCAGCTCGAAGGTTTTCGACTGTTTTGCCAGCTCCATAGCATATCTTAGCACGGGTTTGATCGGGGTCCTTGAGTCGTTCTGGGCGGCAATGATGCATACTGGCCGCCTAACACTTTCCACGTACGTTATTGGCGAGCGATCGCTCAACAGCTCAAGCTTCTTGTCGAACAGTTCTTCGATGAAGCCTCTGTAGAGTGCGTCGCTGACCTCGTGCATCTCTTTCCAATCCGCGACCGGTGCTCCCGCAACTCCGCAGGAAAAGAGTTCCGGTTCTTTTCCTAGCGCCATTAGCGTCATGTATCCACCATAACTGTAGCCCATGATGGCAACTTCAGTTGCTAGATTGTTTTTCTTGGACCACTGTACGGTCGACACTATGTCTTGAAGGTCGCCGCCGCCTGGGTCTCCGATGTCGAGTTTCCTGAATTCTTCGCCGTAGCCTGTGGAACCTCTGAAGTTAGGGGCGATTACGTTGTAGCCGGATACTGCGATGGAGCAGATTATGGGTCCCCATGTGTTTGGATATTCAGACCATGGGCCTCCATGCACCAATACGACTGTCCGCCTTGGCGAGCCGTGGTCAATGACAAGTGCTGTAAGACTATGATCGTCGAACGATTTGAAACGTACGAGACGTCCGTTGCCGAGTCTTTGGATGATGTCTGCTGGTGGAGGGTTGTCGACTATTGTTTTGCTTCTGCTACTCCTCGGATCGGCTTCGATCACTCTCGTTGGCTGGACCACACTGGAGTGGATGAAGTACGCCTTGTCCTTCAGCAGGGCCATTCCATAGAGAATCCCTGGAGGAGTCGGGATTCCTTTACCATCTAAGAACGCTTTTGCCTCTCCGTCCTTTTTCCCCACGAACCAGACTTTGCCGTTATCGCTCCAGCCATAATTCGGATGCTCAGTTGCGTTGTAGGAGATGTAGTCGTCGAATGTGCTGTGGACCGCGCTTATTTGGTCTGATTCTGTATCATAGACATGTAGCCTGTTCTTCCCCGTGTAGTCGCTCTCGAAGAGTAGTTTTCCTCTCCAGAGTCTGGGGACTTTGTTCGTGGAACCTTCCTTCGGAGTGTACTCAGAGTATTTGCCGGTGGATAGATCGAAAATGAATAGCTCAGAAGAACGAGGGTTCCTCGAAAGGTTACCCCATCCGACGAGATGTTTCTTCGTCGCGCCCGTAAGGGTAGCCGTTGGTGGAACTGTCCGTCTCTTTTCCGGACTCAATGATTCGGCAGTGTAGAGAGCCATCTCATCTTTGGTTGATCCTGTGAAGGCGACAAGCTTGCCGTCGGAGGCGAGTCCCTCTATTCGCATCGGGAGTGGGTCAACAGTCAGAGTTTCTTTTCCATCGATGACATCAGCTGCGTAGACCTTGTGTAGCTCACCCCCTTTTGCCACGTCTTTGGTATAATGAACTAAGTTCGAATCGTGTTTTGTATCTGCAAACTGTTCCACAGGTCCCGGCGTGATTCTTAGCTTGGACCCGGTTGCAGGATCCACGGACCACAGTGTGAGGGTGCCGCCCTCAGTAGAGTGGTAGACTAGCCTGTCTCTGGTCGAGGCAATGGCGATGCTGAATGGAATGCTCGTCATAGACTCAATTAGTCGAGCAATCTCCGAGAGTGCCATGAGACAGCATGATCCGAGAATCGTTATACGCGTTTACAATAAAACTAACAAAAGCTTCTAGATCTCTTTCCTGACTGGGATCAGAAGATAGCGGTCGGAATTCGACTAGGATTATCCCCAATCCCTAATTTGAAAGGGGAGTCTGATTGCCACACTCATTTGAGCCAGTTTCCTAGGGAATTCATGATCGAGCAAACAGCACACTCTAAGCCCTAAACGCGCAGACTCGCCCCGAGACACTATCACCAGGACAGTCTAGCTCAATGCCGCGTAAGAGTCCATTATCGTGGCGATGTACTTGATTCCGTTTACGAAGTTGTCGATTGTCGTCCATTCGTTTGGGGCGTGTGCGTGGCTGTATGCTGAGGGCGGTCCGCTGCCGGTCCATATCGAGTCGAGCCCGAGATGTTTGGTGAATAGATAGTCGGGTCCCGAAGCCGGGTTTCTCGGCATCACGACGGGCGTGCGTCCGTAGACCATTTTGCCCGCCTTCTCAGCAGCCCGCGCGATCGGCGCGGAAGGTTTGGTCGTTGAAGGTTCGACGAGTCCTAGGGCCTTGACTTGGATGTCGTCGAATCCATGATTGTGCAAGTGCTCTTTGAGTAACTGCAAGAGTCTTCTGGGATTCTGGTCGTTGACGATCCGGAAGTCGATCTTGAGCATCGCACTCCCCGGAAGAACAGTCTTCGACCCTTCCCCGATGTAGCCGGTCTTGAACCCGCAGATCGTACACGTCGGCTCTGTCATGTAATGCTTGAAAGCTTCTCTGTTGTTCTTCGCCCTCGGGAAACTCTTCAGTCCCCACTCCTTTAGGAGCCCTAGGCCGTTGAACTTGATCTTGTTCATCAGTCTGGACTGGATTGGTGAGAATGGTACAACGTCATCATACCAGCCTTTGATCCTGATCTTCTCGTCCGGACCCTTGATCGTCGACATGGCCCAGACAAGCCTCCATGCCGGATTCTCGGCGAGAGGCGCGTAGGATGAGTGGAGATCGTCCTTCGCCTTCTTACAGCGCAGCTCAACGTAAAGGAGACCCTTTACTCCCAGTTCGAACTTTGGCCGGCCTTCTTCGGCCATGTCGCCGTCGTAGCAGACGACACTATCAGCCTTCAACTTCTCCGCGTTCTCGTCAATGAAACTCGGCAGGTGTGGACTCCCGATCTCCTCTTCACCCTCGACAACGAACTTGAGATTGAGCGGAACATCGCCGGAACTTTTGAGATAGCTCTCAGCCGCCTTGATGAAAGAGACAACATTGTTCTTGCTATCTGCCGCGCCCCTCGAGACAATCTTCCGCCCGCTCAACTTCGCATCGAACGGTCCCGAGACCCATTTCTCGAGCGGCTCCACCGGCTGTACATCATAGTGGCCATAGATGAGGAGAGTCTTCGAGCTCGACTTTGATCGAGCCTCTCCATACACGACTGGATTTCCGTTCTTGACTGGAAGAATCTTCGCCTTCAATCCTGCCATGTCCATCTGTTTCTTCACAATCTTCGCACAATCCTCGATCCCAAGCTTCTGAGCAGAAACACTCGGCTGCTTCAACAGAGTGCGGAAGTCTTGTAGAAAGCGGTCTTTGTTCTTCGAAACATATTGTAGCGCGGGGTTCAGCGCTGCGGTTGGCATAAGGGTAAGTCGTGATGACGGGTAAATAGCATCTTCTATAGCGGCCGGTAGCTACGGCTATGCAACTCTGTTCAGAACGCCGAGAGCCCTTGTCTTCTCTCGGGCGTGAGAAATAGTTTCAATCCGAGACCGGTCATGAATATACCGATGAGCAGCAAAGGTGCCGCGACAATCAATTGATCCGATCCGGTTGAGAACAAGCCGCCGTAGACGAACGAGGTGACTACGACTGTTAGGATGATTAGGAATCCGACAGAGTATAGCACTCCGCCAACTATCTCATGCCCTCTAAAAATTCCACTAGGGATCGACCATCTAACACCGGCAAATGTCAAGATGGCCCCGGCGAAGGCGAGCAAGACGCCCAAGCCAGGGTTTGCAAGACGATAAGAGATGTAAGGCTCGCCCATGAATCCTATGAGACCAACAAGTGTCATGGCTCCTCCGAATCGCGTAAGGAACGAAAGGATTGCGCCTGCAAGCGCCCAGTAGAACATTACAGCGAATATCCCACCGGACTCGACCGAGACTGGAAAAGTCCCATTGATAGTCATCCAAGGCAGTTGGACGGACAACAGGGTGAGTGAGCCTCCGAGAATGTTGAAGAATATGCGCGGAGCCTGATAGTCAGTGCTCAAGTCGTCTCACTCAAGATACTCGTAAGCCTTCTTCTCCGCCCACCTTCTGACCAAGATCGAGAATATTGTCGATGGCAAGAAAATGAACAGGATTATGGTTAGAAGGGACAGCCCGCCGACTGTAGCACTGTTTAATCCGAAGAACGATGGGGCTGCCGGAGCCAGGGTAGCTGGCTGGGAAGCTCTGCCAAAATTCTGGGTAGATGATGTTGATGGCATTGCTGTGGGTCCCGCAGAGAAGACTGCGGGGAGCAGAACTAGTACGACCCCGCAGAGTACTCCGAGGGCAAGGCGCAGTATGATTCGTGAACTGGTCACAGCCTCGCCCTCCTAATGTCTCCCGTCGCTTTCTCTCCCGCAGGACTAAAGAGTGCGTCGTCCCGCATAATCCCACACGTTAGAACAGGCTGTCCTGACATCAGAACGGCCTCATCCTCCAAACCCTGAGCGTCTCGTTCCACGAAACGACAACTGCAGACGCTCCAAAAACAAGCGCCATTATGTTGTGTGCTGAAAAATTTGGCGGATAAATAATCGGGTAAAGAATGAGCATCGCCGTGAACATGGTCGAGTAGAATAGGTAGCGTGGGAGGAGAACTCCGAGAAATCCGACGAAGTTTTGCAGTATTCCCACCTTAACTTGGCCTACCAGCCGGTACTCGCCTGTCGCATCCTTCTCGAGAAGACCCAGTGTCTTCAACTTCTCGAGGTGATGAGAGGCTACGCTCGGGCTGCTGAGTCCGAGAGTTCGTTGAATCGACCGGATCCCGATGGTTTCCTTCTTGTTCAGGCTGAGGATGTGTCAGTAGATTCGAAGTGTGAGCCCTTTCAGCTCCGACTCAATGATCCTGTCTTTCTCTTCCTGCAAGAATCTTCTAGTGACTCCTGCCGGTGGCGTTCAGTTCAATCTTGCCCTTGAACCAAGAGTCCAGGGTTTCGAGATTCCGCTAGACGCGTTTGGATCACGAGATCAGAAGTAAAATCCCCTGTTCTGAGATGCGTACTGTGTCGTTCTGGTTCCTGGACGCCTCGTTCTAAACGCTGGGATTAAGCTGTGAGCCGTCTCTATCATGTGACGCTGGAGCGGAAAGATGAGAACCAGAGCAAGAGTGGCCTTCCTTATCCTATTGACCGTCGGGGGAATTCTTCCAATATCACTAATTCTTACTGCCCCATCCGCACACGGAATGGTTAGGTTCAGCTCGTACCAAGACCTCGAACGTTTTCTGCTAACGAGGAGCCAATGCGGCTCTGGCTATCTACCCCAATATGGCCGACAAGTCGATCTGTATGGACAACCAGCCCTAGGCCCAGCGTTACCAGCTTCACGGAACACTTTGGGGTCTGCCTCCCAATCTTCTTCTTCCGTGAGTTCAGCGCCGTCTCACTCTGAAACTAACAACCAGGTGGCGGGTGTCGATGAACTCGACACGGTAAAGACCGACGGGCAATACATTTACACTGTATCCAACAACACTGTGGTAATAGTCAGCGCATACCCGGTCACCAACGCCCAATTGGTCTCAAGAATTTCCATACTGAACCAGACAATAGATGGAGTTTTTCTAAGCGGGAATCGCCTTGCCATCGTGAGCGAGGCTCCAAGAACTGTGTACAACATGTATGGGGCATGCGGAATCAGTACATTCGTCGGTGGATCGACGAGGCCCGCGTATCGCACATCCTACTACGTACCTATCCGTCCCCAAGTTCAGAATACCTCGATCTCTGTCTACGACCTTACCAACCGCTCCAGTCCTTCACTTCAGACGATGGTTACCGTCAACGGGACATTTATTGGAGCCCGCCAGATCGGAACCTTCGCCTACCTAGTAACTAGTACTCCTGCATGGGCGAACCAGACTCTTCCATTGACAGTCGTCAACGGACGCCAGATGCAGACTGTTGCAACACAAGTCTTTCACTCCGATATCTCAGACCGAGCGTTCAGCTATACCACGATCCTCGCCCTCGACACCAATCAAGACAACCCGGCACCGACCGTAGAGACTTACCTTCTTGGAACAAGCAGCACAATCTACGTTTCACTGACCCACATCTTTCTTACACAGCCGATCTGGGATGGCCAATCTGGGACAGTATTACACCGAATCAGTGTCAACGGATCTAGCGTCAAGTACGAGGCGACGGGAACCGTGCCGGGCCACGTTTTGAACCAGTACTCGATGGACGAGAACCAGGGATACTTCAGAGTCGCGACATCTAGCTCTGGTTTCGGTTCGTCGTTGGAGACCAATGTCTACGTCTTGAACGAGAACCTCAGAACCGTCGGCCGGCTGGAAGGCCTCTCGCCCGGAGAGCTCTTCTATGCGGCCCGATTCATGGGCGACAGAGCCTACTTGGTGACCTACCACAATACCGACCCTCTTTACGTTTTGGACCTTCACAATCCCTCCAGCCCAACCGTGATGGGATCGCTGATCGTCGCCGGCTACTCGGACTTTCTGCAGCCTTACGACCAGACACATCTCATTGGGATCGGAAAAGTCGGAGTCCACACCGCAGTCAAGGTATCCCTCTTCAACGTGACCGACCCAACGAATCCAGTCGAAACCGCCACGTATACAACTTCCAGCTGGTACTCTGACTCCCCCGCCTTGAACGACGCAAAGGCGGTACTCTTTGACAAAACCAACAGTCTATTGGTTATCCCAATCGATGGCTCACAGAACGCATACTATCAAGCCGCCTCGACGAGCACGGGCCAATGCTCCAACGGCTCCAGCGCATACGTGTTTAACGTAACCTCGGCAAGTCTCACACTAAGGGGAACGGTTACTCATCAGACGCTGGATAATCCTCTCTCGTGTAGTTCAAAGTACAACATTTCGAGAGAGCTATTCATTGGAGGTGTTCTGTACACAATCTCGGACGCGATGATCAAGCTGAGCAGTCTAACAGATCTGACCCAGCTCGGGTCCGTCAACCTTGAATAGTTTATCCAAAATATTTCTTGTAAGAGTCTTCTAGATCTTTCCGGGTTGGGCTGCCTCTGGTCTCAGGATGACAGGCTTTCAGTGCGCCCGCCATGTTCGCATAACGAAACGCGGTCATGTCGTCAGAGCCCAAGACTTTGTAGGCTGAAAACGCTCCAACAAATGCGTCTCCGCTCCCAGTTGTATTGACGACTTTCCGTCCAAGCTTTTCGAGTGAAACTCTCGGAATCTTCGACAGCTTCCCCGCCAAATAGAACGCGGCTCCTCTGCTCCCCAGCGTCACGAGAATCCTCGCCTTCGGCGACACCTTGGCCAGCTTCGCCAAGGAGGTGTCCAGTCCTTTGACTCCTGCAAATAACGAAGCTTCGTGCTCGTTGAGAACGAGATAATCCAGATCCTCCATGTCGTCCTCGAACTCGTCTAGTCCAAATCTTGTTAGTACCCCTGGATGCCACATTACTGATCGTCCGAGCCGACGACCCTCGGCAAGCAGTTTTCCCGCAACGTGTCGAGGAGGATCGATGACGACAAGCATTCGACTGCTCGCGAGGATGGACTGGACGGCCGGAAGCATCAGGTGCTCACGCTTTAGTCCTGCATTTGCTCCGAAATGAGTCTCAATGACATTGCTTCCTTTCTCATCGACTGTTATGTAGGCTTGGCCGGATTCAAGCCGATCCAGTAATTGGACGGCAGAGGTCTCGACGCCTTCCAGCTTCAAGATAGACATCTGCTTCTTGCCCACCTCGTCACGCCCAACGCAGGCGATCAGAGCAACATGCCCAGGCCCTAGAAGCCTGGACGCTGCGACTGATACGTTGCCTCCTTTGCCTCCTGGGACCCTGTCTATCTTCTCCACAACAACTTCTTGGCCGGACAGAGGTAGGCGTTTGACGAAGAGATTGATGTCCCAGTTCAGGGCGCCTGTGATCGCGAGTTCCGGGGGCAAGGATCAACTGAACGTTACGGGGAATTGGCTTAATGAATGTTCAAAATTGGAGTAGGGATTTTGAGCCCTGGCCTTTCTAGGGAGTGTTCCTGAGTGCGGCCGAAAGAACGGGCGCTACCGATACCTTGCTTATCGAGCTAGGTATGGTGTCTGTTGCAATTATCTTAGAGATGCCTGAAGCTCCGATCCTTTTGATCGCGCCTTCCGCGAGGACGGGGTGGGTTGCGACTACGAACATTCGTCTCGCTCCTTTCTTCTTGCACGCCTTGGCGGCCCCTGCAACAGTTGCACCCGTGCTGATAATGTCGTCCGCGAAGACTACGTCTCTTCCCTTGAATTCAGCATTTCCCGTATCAAGTTCTAGCCTCGAAGATGTCTGGCCTTCTTCCCGGATTCTTCTCTTGGTGAAATGGGTATGCTCCGCCCCTAGCTCCTTTGCCACCGTTCCCGCCCACTGCTCGGCCTCTTCATCTGGAGCGACAACGATGGGATTCTTGGGTCTGAGGATGTCCCGGGCGTACTTGCCGAGCGAGGGCATTGCTGACAAGTTTCGCGCTGGAACTTTGAAGACCTTGGAAACGTCTCCGAGCCTGTGAAGATGACAATCGATGGTGAGGACTGACGTTGTGCCGGCGGCTTCGAACAACTTGGCAACTGATGCCGATGTCAAGGCTTCTCCCGGATAGAATCGTGAGTCCTGCCGCGCGTAGGCCAAGTATGGCATAACGCCAACGATCGATGCGGCTCCCATGTCTCTAAGCGTGTCCGCAATGATCAGGTACTCGAAGATGTATTCGTCAGGAGTTCGATAAAGCGACTGAATGATCGCGACATCCTTGTCCTTCACGTCGTCGTGTATTCTAATGTATTTCTCGCCGTCAGGAAACCTCTTAATTTCGATCTCTGCAGGTTTCTGACCTAGTTCCTTCGCGACTCTCTCCGCGAGGCCCGTCGAGGCTGAGCCGCCCAGTATTATCATGAGGAAACCGAAGCGCCCGTCGGGGATCTAATAAAAGCTGAGCCGGAGCGAGCAATCATATTTTCGAATGGATTGCTTAATGATTCATTCATGTGTCACTTGTCGAGACTGATTCAGGTTACAAGCCACCTTTCGAACCAGAGCCCCGTCCTTTCCCTTCGAGACAGGGGCGTCCTTGAAGAGGTCGGCGGAGGATCACAGAGTTGAGGCCCTTCAACCAACAGGTATTCCAATCCTCGACAAAGTTACAGGAGGTGGATTTCCCCGTCCCTCGGCCATCGCCCTGATGGGACCTATTGGTAGCGGCAAGTCCTCACTCGTCCGAGAACTTGTGACCAACTTCATTCGCCAAGGTTGCAGTCTTCTCTACTATTGCATTGATGATCCAGCGGATATCGTGAAACTTGGATTGGAGGATCATCACATTGCTGTCGACAAGATCGAACAGGAAGGTCGCCTTGAATTTGTGGACATGTTCTCTCTTGGCGCCCAGAAATTGGCAGAGTCTCTGCCAAAGATGGACCCATCAGAGATACTTGAGGAGACGCTGAGGTTTCAGGACCTTCTCACCTACGGCCGGAATTTCGCGCTCAAGCCTGGGATGGGTCCTAAAATCATAGTAATGGATTCGATCACTCCCTTCTTCCTCCTTACGGAGGCCCGAAAGGTCTTCCAGTACGTGCAGGTCATGCGTTTCGCAACGAGGATTGCTCGCGCGGTAACAATCGCAATCCTTCACACGGAGGTCGTTGACGAGTCGCTTGAAAATGCAACAGCCAATCTAGCAGATGGCGTTATCGAGATGAAGAAGCGGACTGGAGAGATCATGTTGAAAGGCGGGACAATGAAGGTCTTGCGAATAGGCCGAAACCCAATAATGTCCCGCGGCTACTTCTATCAGATCACTCAGCAGGGAATTGTCTTCTCAAATTCGCCAGTGATCTAGAAACCCTAACCGGAAGACGGCCGGAATAATTCCGAATAGGCGAACCTGGGCTACCTCAATTTCTTCTCACAACACAACTGAAAAAGACTACCGTCACATCATTAATTCGAGAGCTTGATGCGGCCGAGTCTAGGTCCAAGGATCATACTGCACTGTGACCTAGACGCTTTCTATCCGTCTTGTGAGATAAAGCGAAACCCTTCACTTGCAGGAAAGCCTCTCATCGTGGGCGCGGATCCAAAGTCGGGTCATGGACGTGGAGTCGTGATGTCATGCTCATACGAGGCAAGGAACTTCGGAGTTCGATCAGGGATGCCGATTTCACAGGCCTACAAGCTCTGTCCTCAAGGCGTCTACGTAAGGCCAGATTTCGAATTCTATGGCGAAGTCTCCGACCGAGTCATGAGCCTGCTACGGAAGTTCGCCGACAAGTTTGAACAAACAAGCATCGACGAAGTCTACCTCGATGTGGGCGACAGATGCGCCAGTTTTGATGAGGCAATTGACCTTGCACGGAAGTTGAAGATTGAGCTAAAGAATGTTGAAGGGCTCACGGTTAGTGTCGGGGTCGCGCCTAACAAGTCAATTGCGAAGATGGCTTCGGACATGAACAAGCCCGACGGACTAACAGCAGTTAGGCCTGACGATGTGAAAGCATTCCTTGAACCGTTGTCCGTCAACAAGATCAGCGGCGTCGGAAAGAAGACAACTGAATTCTTACAAGAGCGCGGGGTCGAAACGATCGGACAGCTACGCCAGATCCCCGCGAAGAAGCTAACCGACTGGTTCGGAAAAGGTGGGGTCTGGCTCTGGGGGATCGCTAATGGGATCGAAGAGACGCCCGTGGAGGAGCGGCCTCTGCGCAAATCCATCAGTGTAGAACAGACCTTTGAGCGAGATATTCAGAACAAGGATGTCGTGAAGGAAGCTCTCGAGTCTCTCGTCTTGGAGGTTCACGAGCGTCTTCTTGCGGAGAGACTGCTCTTCAGGACCGTCGGTATCAAGGTCCGCTTTGAGGGGTTTCAGACTTTCACTCGTGAAAAGACTCACACGGGCTATGTTGACGACCAGGATGTTATTCGTGAATATGTTGGTTCTCTTTTTCGAGAATTCGAAAAGGATCGGCGAAGAATTCGGCTCGTAGGAGCTCGCCTATCGGACCTGAAGCCCGCTGCGGGACGACAAACGCGGCTGGGATAGCCAGAGTTAAAGCTCAGGGTTGTTAGTCTGAATGAATAGCTTGAGCACGATTCCGTGGAGAATCAATCCTGTCTCTATCTTGGCTGCGGCGATTTCTTTGATCGGCGCGTTCCTACCATGGTGGGGATTCGACGTCTCAGGCATTAGCATCAACCAGGCGCATCGTTGGACTATCTGGAATCCACCCCGATTCAACACACAAGTTTCCGGCGGGGCCACAGTCTCTTGGAACTTTACTATTTCCAGTGTCTCTGTCTTGGTCCTAGTGCTCGTGGCTACAGCTCTGGTCGTTGTGGGTAGCCTTACCCTTCTCAGACGTTATCTCCTGGGAGGACTAGTTCTCTCAGCTCTTGCACCGGTCGTTTACGCTGTCGCGATAAACTACGTCACAATGAACTACTGTCTCTCTCCATTCTGCGTTTCTGGACCAGTCGGAGTTGAGTCGGTTTCGAGGGTCGCTGGACTTAGCGTTGCTTCGGGATTCCAGAGCGGATTCTATATCTTCCTGACAGCGGTGCTGGTCTTGATCGCAGGTTTGATATTCAACTCCAGACTTGTTGGAGGTCTGGTCCCAACTGAGACGGTGAAGCCTATGGTCTCCACCGCATCTGCAGTAGTATCGTGTTCCCATTGTGGATCAAACCTGCAGGCCCAGTCGAAGTTCTGTCCGAACTGTGGGCAAGCGAGAACCGGGCCTCCCCGTACGGAATAGTGTCGCACACCGGAGCCGCCGCGATGCGAGGGACTTGCGCGAGAATATCTTTCTACTTGGATTAGTTTCACTATTCCTAACGTTCTCTATCTCGACAAGAAATCCACAATAGCATATTACATACACGAGAACCAACAGAGACGCGACTCGCTTGGACCCTTTGGAGAATCGACTCGGCAATCCTTACGCCAGAAGGTTGCATGATGAGTACAACCGTCAATACTCGCTCGCCAGCTTGGCCAGATCAAAGGGCCTGGACCCGTCTGCGAAGGTTGAATCCCAGACCACCTACGATCTGGCTGAGAGGGTCGAGAAGGCCGTCGGTCCCGCCGGCATTGCTGAACGAATCAGGGAACTTGTAAAGATCATCTCACGAGAAGAGACAGCGCTCAAAGTCAGCGAAGAGATTGTCCTCGGTCGTTTCGGCAGCTTTGAGGAAGAGCCGGCTGCAGAGCAGGCGGTTCGCACTGCACTAGCTGTTCTGGATGAAGCGGTGACTGTCGCTCCAATACAGGGAATATACGATGTTAGGATTCGTCGAAACGATGATCGCACAAGACATCTAGCAATCTACTTCGCGGGGCCCATGCGATCTGCGGGTGGCACTGAGATGGGGATGACGATGATCGTTGGAGATCATGTTCGTCGAAGGCTAAACCTCCAGCCCTACAAGGCGACGGAGGGTGAAGCTCGCCGGTTCGTCGAGGAGCTACGAATCTACGAGCGGGCGGTTGCCAGGTTCCAGTACCGTAACTCAGATACTGTGTTGCACGATGCGATGCTAAGACTTCCAGTCGAACCGAACGGCGTTGAGACAGACCCGGTGGAGGTAGCCGTAAACCGGAACATTGCCCGAATCGAGACCAACAGAGTTCGGGGTGGAGCATTGCGAGTCATAAATGATGGTCTCCTAGGTCGTTCTCAGAAGGTTCTCCGTATCGTCGAGAGGCTCAGCCTAGAGGGCTGGGACTGGCTACGCCCGTTGAAGACGTCCTCGGCTGAGGGTGAGGAGGCGAAGGAGTTCATGTTCATGGAGGACGTTGTGGGCGGTAGGCCAATCTTCGCATTTCCAGGAGCCCAAGGTGGATTTCGAGTAAGATATGGCCGAGCAAGAAACACAGGCTTGGCATCTGTCGGGGTCCATCCGGCGACTATGGAGATTCTCGGAGGATTCTTAGCTGTAGGAGTTCAGATGAGGACAGAGCGTCCTGGCAAGGCCGGGATCGTCACTGTTGTTGACTCGATCGAGCCGCCGGTGGTCAGGATGATGGATGGCTCCGTCGTCAGGATCGACAACCCTAGCGAGGCCAGAGCTGTCAAGGATCGGATCGACAGAATTCTCTTCCTCGGCGACCTCATAGTTGGATATGGCGAGTTTCTAGAAAACAACCGTACACTTGTCCCTTCAGGATTCGTCGAGGAGTGGTGGAGTCAACTGCTCGCTGAAAAGCTGAAGACATTTGAAGACGATAGTAGGGTCCCACCGCTCTCGATTCCTCGAGAACGCCTTCACGGTCTAGCTACGAGTCCGCTAACCACGAGACTCTCTGCGACAGAAGCGTTGGAGATATCACGGATCTTCAACGTTCCCCTACATCCCCTCTATACTGTCTTCTGGGATGCGATCAAACCCAATGAGCTGCAATACTTACGGGAGAGAATTCTCGAGTTCTCAAAACCATCTGAGGAGACTATTCTAATTCCTAACGATGCAATGCTCAAGTCTCTCCTGGAGAGGCTTTGTCTTCCCCACAGGATCCGAGGAGACTCTGTGGAGATCAGGGAGGACGAGACCCTCATTCTGCGGGCAATTCTCAAGCCCGAGAGCCGACAGCTAGAGGACGGGTCTAGCACTCTAGAGCGTCTTAGCATTCTCGCTGGATTCCCTGTGAAGAGTAAGGCTCCGAATTACGTGGGAGCCCGTATGGGCCGACCTGAGAAGGCCAAAGAGCGAGTCATGACGCCAAAGGTTCACTGCCTCTTTCCGACAGGACAGTTCGGAGGAATCCGCCGCGATATCGTGGAGGCCTCTCGAAAACTGGCCGTCAGCCTGGATGTTGTAGACAGGACGTGTCCTACCTGCGATGCCTGGGAGCCTCGCGTCAGATGCCCTACATGTGGGAGTTTGACGGTAGAGCACCAGTCGTGTCCAAGATGTGGCTTGCCTGGGCCTGGGCTCTGCAAGAATTGCAATGTGGAGACCGTTTCTTACAAGAACAAGCCAGTAGATCTCAAGCACGTATTGGAAGCGGCCGTAAGACGCGTTGGACTAGCGAAATCCCCTGAGATAATCAAGGGAACGAAGGGCTTGCTGAATAAGACAAAGACGCCGGAGCCGCTTGATAAGGGGTTGTTGAGAGCTGGGAGGGAAGTGTCGGTCTTCAAAGACGGGACTATCCGGTTCGACGCGACAAATGCTATCCTGACACAGTTTCGGCCGAGCGAGGTAGGTCTCTCGATCGAGAAGGCTCACCTGTTGGGTTATGAGAAGGACATGGAAGACAAACCGCTCGAATCCGCGAGCCAGCTCTGCGCACTCGAAGTGCAAGATCTCGTGGTCCCGGAGACGTGCGCGCAGTATCTGCTGAAGGCCTCCAAGTTTCTGGATGACCTTCTCTCCTCTTACTATGGCCTCGAGAGGTTCTATAATGCCTCGAAGAGCGAGGATCTGATAGGCCGCCTCGTCGTGGGCCTTTCTCCCCACACGTCCGTAGGCGTCGTCGGCCGCATAGTAGGCTTCACCAAAGCGAGTGTCTGTTACGCCCATCCCTTCTGGCACGCAGCGAAGAGACGAGACTGCGATGGGGACGAAGACTCAGTGTCCCTCCTACTAGACGTGCTGCTGAATTTCTCCCGGGAGTTCATGCCTGACAGAATCGGTGGCCTAATGGACGCCCCGCTGCTCCTGTCACCACTGCTCAATCCCGCGGAGATCGCAAGGCAAGCCCTCAACATCGAAAACGTTTCCCAGCTGCCCGTCGAGTTCTATGAGAAGACTTGGCAGGGCGCTCATCCGAGTGAGGTTGAGAGTCTCGTTCCCACGCTGAACTCGAATCTTGGGAATGGCGGGGACCACTGGACTATTGGTTTCACGCATCCGACAGAGGATCTTGATAATGGAAGGCTGATCAGTTCTTACAAGGAACTTCCCACAATGCTTGACAAGGTCAAGGAGCAACTCCACCTCGCGGATCAGATTGTCGCGGTCAAAGGTGAAGAGGTGGCCGTCAAGGTTCTGTCAACACACATCCTCAGAGATCTTGTAGGCAATCTCCGAACTTTCACTTCCCAGCGAGTCAGATGCACAAAGTGTGGATCTAAGCCGCGTCGTGTCCCTCTGGGAGGAACATGCCACAGATGCGGTGGAAAGCTCGCAGCCACAGTCTTCCGAGGGGGTGTCGAAAAGTATCTCGACGTCGCGACTGAGATGGTTCAACGTTACAACATCCGGGAATACTATCGTCAGCGACTCGAACTCATCAAGGTCGAGCTAGCAGAGACGTTCAAGGCGTTGCCTGTGGACAGGGAGCAGCAGAAGTTGTTCGTTGCAGACTTCGCCTGAGGGTCCGAGTCTGAGTCCTGCTTATCATCCGAGAGCGTACGTGTCAGGAATGAGGAATGTTAGCCGGGGACTAGTGTCTAGGACCAAGATTATTGATATTATGGAGAAGGGAAAGAACAACATTCCCGAGATCAGCGAAAAAGCTGGGCTTAGCCAGAGTTGCGTCGGATATCATCTGAAACTTCTATTGAAACATAGAGTGGTGGCTGTGAACCAGTCGGGCCGAGCGGGCAGATGGACCCTAACAAAATACGGACAAGAGAAACTGTTACCCTGAGTTGTAGAAATGAAGGATGTTGGGGAGGCGGTGGCATCTGTAATCATTCTTGGCATAGGTCTCTCGATAACTATCTCAGCTGTTGCTTCCGGCAGGTTGTTCTCTCTAGGGAGTGGAGCCTGTAAGGAAGGGACCTTGGGTGACTGTTTGCTATTTGCCGTTCTTGTTGTCTGGGGGCTTGCAGCTGCAATTGTGGGGTCAGCCTATGTCGTGTTCCGGATCTGGCGGAGCCCTCGGATCCCTTGGCTGCGACGCTAGTTCTGGAATTGTGAGATGCTACTTTGTAATGGTCCGGCTTCTGTCGACATAGCCTTCCAGTCTAGCTCTGCCAGTCCGGCTAGTCGTCGGAACTCGTTGACGCTTCCGGGTCCGAATCCTGCGAAGTGGTTGTTGAAGAAGATGAATCCTTGTCTGAAGAGGTTCGATTTTTCCTCCAGTGTGTCATACCATTTCTTGAGTACTTGGGACTGGTCTTTCTGTGTGCCGCCGAAGTTGGTGATGGTTCTGTCTCCGACCATTCGGAGGTAGGCTATGTCGGAGGTTGCTTCCGGAGGTGTGGATGCGTACTGGTTCTCCGACCATGCTAAAGCTACGTTCTTGCTTTCGAGTAGTTTGTAGATTTCGGGTTTGAACCAGGACTTGTTTCTGAACTCTATCGCGTGTTGATATTTCTGGTCGATCTGTCCGACGAAGATTTCGAGAGCTTCCTTGTCTTTCTTGTAGTTGAAGGAGGGTGGAAGCTGTATTAGTAGTGGACCGAGCTTTTCTCTCAGCTCGGAGATGGACTTGTAGTACCGTTCCAGTTGTGCGAGGCTGTCTCGAAGCTTCAGCTCGTGGGTTATCTTCTTCGGAAACTTGGCGGTGAAGACGAAGGCTTCTGGGGTTATTTTCCGCCAGTTGGCGACCATTAGTGGTGAGGGTGTGCGGTAGTATGTTGAGTCTATTTCGACGGCGTTGAAGACGTTTGAATAGAGCTTGAGATAGTCGCCCGGTTTCGCGTCTCTCCGGTAGAAGGGTCCGACCCAGTCCTGATATGACCAGCCGCTGCAACCGATACGTAGACGTTCAGGGTTTGGGAACAAGGACTAACATTGGATATTCACGCGCTGTCCGTTAAAGGGTTGTTTTGGCGATGAAAGTGTGAAGGAGTTTTTTGTTCTGACATACCCCGGGGGGGTCGAGAAATAGATAACAGAAAAACAATAGTTAACAGGAAAAGAAAAGATAACAGGCTGACAAGAAAGTTAACGGAGCTCCTCGTGCACTATAGCCATATGTGCAAGAATCCTGTGATGAGTCGTAACAATAGCACCGCTGTAACCGAAAGCACTATTGCTACGAACTTGGGTGCGTTTCTCGATAGCGCTGGTTGCCAAGATTGACGGGACTCTCGACAAGAATTTCCTTAGTTAAAGCATGCGGAGGGTTTAGAACGATTGCACTGAGAATTCCTTGCGTCTTATTTTGCTCTGACGAGAATATTTTCGCCATCAATCCTGACTTCGTAAGTGGGTTCCGGGTTTCCAGCCGGGCCCTCTTTAACAGCGCCCGTCCTCAGGTCGAACCGGGAACCGTGCCATGGGCACTCGACCTCATAGTTGTCGAGAATCCCCTCGTCGAGGGGCCCTTCTTGATGAGTGCAGACATCTCCGAT
>DASPWZ010000048.1:0-29735 GCA_035637535.1 Candidatus Dormiibacterota bacterium | reverse complement strand
AGCGAAACGCATCTCGTCTAGTCTTCGAATAGATGAGCGCCTGGATAAACGCAGGAAGATGAGTGACAAGACCCGGGGATTGAAACGATTGGCAAGGGCAGGGCCGTAGCAAGCTGCCTTCCATGGAAGCACTCTCGCGTCGCGAGAATAAAATTGCGGCTTTTTTTTTCAGAGGGCTCTCGCTGGTTGAAGCTGTTCTGGGCGAAGTCTTCGGATTCAGGGCTTAGAACATGTTAGTCGCGTATTTTGCTATGTGGGATTTGTCAGCATGATCAAGTGTGAAGATCTCGGAGATCAAAAACCGCTTGCCCCGATTCAGGATCAGGGCTTGTTCTGCGCCTGTCGGGTTTGAAAAAGAACAGTCTGGATTGATGGCCTAGAACTGATTTGCGGGAGAAAGGATTACTTTTTTGTTAATTCCCTTGGAGATCCGGATTTTGTGTCGCGGGAAAGAATTTGTTTGCAAATTCTAGAAGGGGTTCATTCGCTGGCTGAAACCTTTCTTGGCGAGATTATCGGTTTGTCCCGCGGAACAGACGAATCAGCATTTTTCAAATAGCGTACTGCGGGATCATGGAAGCGTGAACTGGGCATCATATGGAACCTCCCTCCCCGATCGCTGATCAGGGCTTATTCCGGGCGATTTTTCGATCGCGAAGGGTCTTTCGCAGAACGGAGAGGAACATCTTCTCAGTCAGCTTACCCGTCTGAGTGTTCCGCGGACTAGGATGATAGGAGCAGATGATGAGGGGGATTCCTTCGCCAAGCCTCAACACTCTTCCATGGCCGAATTTTGCGGACAATCGCGGGAGATTGTACTTGTTCTGAATTGTTCTGATTACAGCGTTGAAGGCGAACTGTCCCAGGCAGAGAATTGTCTTCAGATCTCTTAGCGAGTCTATTTCGCTGGCGAGGTACGCGGAGCAGTTCGTTGTCTCTTCTGTCGATGGCTTGTTGTCGGGCGGAGCGCACTTGACCGCGGCTGTCACATACGCGCCCTTTAGTTCCAGCCCATCCTCTAGGTTCTGTGATGTCGGCTGATTTGCAAGACCCATCTTGTAGAGGGCTTTGTAGAGGAAGTCGCCGCTTCGATCTCCCGTGAAGACCCGGCCTGTCCGATTCCCACCATGCGCCGCAGGAGCAAGACCCACGATCAACAGTGAAGCGTTCGGGTCGCCGAACCCGGGAACAGGCCTACCCCAATACTCCCAATCTACGAATTCCTTTCTTTTCTTTCGAGCCACCTCTTCACGATATTCAACCAAGCGTGAGCAGCGTCGACAGTTGACCACTTGGGTCCGGACTTTGAGTAGTAAACTCGCAGAGGACAGGCTAGGACCCGCTATTTGTTGGGTTGCTGGAATTTCCAAGCTTCAAGGTTCTCGTGAATAGCTGAGACCCACGTCAACGATACCTGTTCGGGTATGGTCAGGAGAACCTTTCCGATATGTTTGCACAACTGGCGGGTCTCGATCGCGCGTTCCCAATCACCACAATCGTGAACGATCGTCTTTGAAGCCATGTCCATTTTGAGCGTGTAGTCTCTGATCTCAGCGGCAATGGTTTTCGGGTTGGCCTCTTTGATCTTCACGTCTTCATCCGGAATTGTGAAGGATCTAGCAAGTCGTGTCTCGCCCATCACCGACCCTAGAAGGTCTACGATCTTTGCTCGGTCTTCGCCTCCCCTAGTAAATTCCCCAAGCCCTACCGGTTTCTCCTTCGCCTGCTTCAGGTGGGTTCTCGCGCGTTTGAGCGCCTCTTCCTGCGCTGGGGTGAGTTTGTCCAGCATCTTCAGGATGCTGAGCGCGTTCTCTACTGCGTATCCATGAAAGTGGTTGTTGAAGTAGCCATACGTGGTTTTTGTCGAGCCTTCGACCTCTTTCACCTTGGGCAGCCAATCGGCCAATTCTTTCTCGGTGTAATGGTAGTCATACCAGGGTCTCTGGCCACGGCCATGCCAACGAATGTAAGCAAAGTCGGCTGTCACATGAACCTCAGGCGGTAGAAGTGGCTCGTCAACAATTGTGTAGGCGACGTTGTATTTGGAAAGAATCTTCCAAGTCTCGTCTCGTAGCCAGGATTTGTGCCGGAATTCTATAGCGTACTTGAAGCTGTGAGGTAAGAGTGAGAGGAATTCTTCGAGATGGTTAGAGTCATACTTGTATCTCGGAGGCAGTTGGATGAGTAAGCAACCTAGCTTGCCACTGTTGTTCAGTGGAAGCATCAGACTGGCGAATTTGTCTAGTTCATCTTCGATCGGCTTTCCGAGTGCTTCCAGTCTCTCATGGGTGATGGTCTGCGGAAGTTTGGCGTTGAATACGAAGTTGCGTGGGGAGTATCTGTCCCATCCTATCACCATGCCTTCTTTCGGAAACGCATAGAACGTGGAATCGATCTCTACTGTCGGGAATATTTTGCTGTAGAATCCGAGCTTGCTCTCGGTTGAAGTAGGGTAGAATACGGCGACCCATTCAGCATATGACCAGCCGGAAGTCCCGAGGAGGAATCGGCCTGTGTTCGCCAACCTCTATCCTTAGTAACTGGGATCGGAGTGGATTCTTGAAGATATGTCTCAGCTATTGGTTGGAGCGGGAGGCTGGGCCTACTTCCAGGTTCCTGGAACAGATAGCCTCGAAGCTTATTCTCAAGCCTTCGACTTTGTCGAACTGAACAGTAGCTACTACGAACTACCGGCCATTTCCTCAGCGTCTGAATGGCGAAAGAGAGTCCGAGGCGAATTTCGTTTCTCGGTGAGATGTCCCCGGATCCTCGTTGATCACTATGGCCTAAACCTTCTCCCCGGAGCTCGTTCGCTCCTAGAGAGACTCGAGGAAGTTTGTAAACAGCTTGAGGCGGAGGTCATGACGGTTCTGATTAGTGCTAGTTCGCCGATCGAACAAAGCGAACTTGCTGCTAGAGTTAGAGATTTTCTTGGAACATTCAGTTCTGACGGGACTGCTGTGGCGGTCGAATTCAGAGGAGTGAGACCCTCGGACAAGGTTTTCGACATTATGAAAGAGTCGGGGGCGATTCACTCTGTCGATCTCTCGAATAGCGAACCTCGTTATGAGGGAAGAGTGTTGTACAGTCGGCTTTTTGGAAAGGGCGAGGCGAACATCTACGAGTTTGACGACAGGGAGCTGAAGGAGATCGCCAAGAAGGCTTCAGCCCCGAAATTCGAGAAGAGCATCCTTGCCTTTCACGGGGTCCGGATGTACCGGGACGCGGGACGAGTCAAATCATTCATCGAGAAAGGATACTTTCCCAAGATAACAAGTGGCGTCGGAGCAGACTCGATCCGCGAGGTGTTGAGCGAGGACGCGAGATTTCCAACGACCAAGTCTCGTCTGTTGAGAGATCAGGGATGGAAGGTCTTTCAAGACACCGAAGAAGTGAGGAAGATCTCTACTGTTCTAGAATCGTTGCCAGAGGGAGAATTCGGCAGCCTCGACGATCTGATGGCGAAGCTTCGAAGCAACTAGGGCCTCTTCCTGCCTTGAAGAATCTCATTTTTCTACGGGCAGGTTCCTTCGAGCCGACCACTCGTGCCACGATCCAATGTAATTCTTGACGTTTTCGTATCCAATTGACCGGAGGGCATAGTATGCCGCTGCGGCTCGAGCTCCGCGATGACAGTAGGTAATCACGGGTCGATTCTTGTTCAATCCCTTTTCCTTCAGAGCGCTGGCGATCTCGGCTCTGGTCTTGAATCTCTTCCCGTCTTGGAGGAAGTAGGTCCATTCAAGCCATCGAGCACGGGGAATCCGTCCCCGGCGTTTGTCGCAGTCGCGTCCTCCTTTTCCTGTGAATTCTCTTTCGCTTCGCACGTCCAAGATTAGAGATGACCGACCTGTGCGAATCTCGTCGGCAGTAGCGAGGAGTTTTGAGGCAGGTCTGATTCGGAAGGTCTTCCGATCTGGTTTTACGAGTTTGTTTTCAACTGGGAGGTGAGATTTGCGCCAGGCACGGAATCCTCCTTCGAGAAGACAGACTTTGTGTGCGCCTGCGTAATCGAGCATCCACCCGACTCTTGCAGCCCGCATTCCGAAACCAGTTTCGTAGACAACTACCGTCTCTTTCCCGGTTAGTCCCATGTTTCCAAGGGTCTTTCCGAGATCGTCCTGGAATTTTCGGAGGCCTTTCCGGTCAGTTCCGGGAACGAAGTAGTGGAACAGGTCTGCATGAATCGCTCCGGGGATGTGCGACTTGACGTAGGAGTTCCTTGTTCTGGTATCTAGAATTGCCAGGTTTTTCGATCGTCGATGGTCGTTTAACCAGTCTGTGGTGACGCTGACTTTCAGTGTCTTCGCTGTTCCTCGATTATTCCGGCTTTAAGATTTGGACTTCAACTGTTGCTAACCGTTTGAACTTCTGTGCGTCTTGCTCTGATCCCACTATTACTCCATAGTGCATTGGTATTGCAAGTTTTGGCTCTAACATCTTCGCCGCTTGAGCTGCTTCCTCTGCCGTCATAACATACGTTCCGCTCACCGGGAGTAGGGCGACGTCAGCTTTGATTCCCTTCATCTCTGGGATTGCATCAGTGTCTCCGGCATGGTAAACTCTCACACCTTTGATTCCAATAATGTAGCCCGCTTTTCCATCCTCTTTCGGATGGAAGACCTTTCCGGGCTCACGGAACTTGTTCAAGTTGTAGGCGGGCATGACGTCGATTGAAATGTCTCCCAGTTTGAGCTTGTCGCCAGGTTTCACAGCTTTTACTTCTTTGACTTTGAGGCTGGACAGTTCTTTCTTGACAGCTGGGATGGTTACGATGGTCGTGTTTTCGTTGACGACTTTCTTGATGTCCTCTATTGAGAGGTGGTCGTAGTGTTCATGAGTGATCAGTAGAATGTCGGCTTTCTCCGGGATTGGACGGATTTTGAACGGGTCGATTATTACAGTCTTCCCATTCTTGATCCGGAAAGAGTCGTGTCCTAGCCAGCTTATCTTTAGGCCCTGATATTCGAACAAAGACAGTACGATCTCGTCGATCCTAAGCTTCTCAATAAAAGTCTTGCAAGAACAGTTCTAGCCTTCACCTGTTCAAGAATACGCATAAATCGCTCCGAGACCCCTGAACTAGGAGTCGTCCATGCACGATGTGATAATCATCGGTTCCGGGTCCGCGGGATACACTGCGGCGATCTATGCTTGCAGAGCTGGACGAAAGACGCTGATCCTAGCTGGGTCAATTCCAGGGGGTCAACTGATGATTACTTCAGACGTTGAGAACTTCCCTGGATTCCCGGACGGAGTGCTGGGACCTGAACTGATGGAGAAACTGCGTCGCCAAGCGGAGAAATTCGGACCCGAGATCATCTACGATGACGTATCATTCGTAGACTTCTCCTCTAGACCGTTCAAGGTCGTCGGTGGCGGAAAGTCGTACGAGGGCAAGAGCGTGATCATCGCCACCGGTGCAAACGCCAAGTGGCTTGGGCTCCCATCGGAAACGAAGTTTAGGGGGAGAGGAGTCTCCAGCTGCGCGACCTGTGATGGATTCTTCTTCAAAGGAAAGGACGTCGTTACAGTGGGGGGCGGAGATACGGCGATGGAGGAAGCCACGTTCCTCGCGAACATCACGAACAGCGTAACGGTCGTCCATCGAAGAGACGCGTTGCGAGCTAGCAAGATAATGCAGGAAAGAGCTACTGCGAATCCAAAAATCCATTTCGTATGGGATTCAACCGTCAAGGAAATTACCGGCGACGACAAAGTAACCGGCGTTCAACTCCACAATCTGAAAAGCGGAAAAGATAGCCATGTTAACGCTGAAGGAGTTTTCGTAGCAATAGGCTACGATCCAAACACAGGGTTCCTGAAGGGCAAAGTCGAACTCGACTCTCAAGGATATGTTGTGACCAGGAAGGACACTGAGACAAGCGTCCCCGGAGTCTTCGCCGCGGGCGATGTGCGCGACCACAAATACAGACAAGCAGTCACCGCAGCAGCGGATGGGTGCATGGCGGCCATCGATGCAGACCGGTTCTTGGCGGAGCACCACAAGAATTAGACTCGTTGTGACCCGTTGAAGTGCACGAAATGCGATCTACAACTTGACTTTGTGGGTCGATATATTGTTCGAGAGGATTTTGAGGCCGGAGCACCCGCACAGATTCGTGACATGGAGGTCTGGCAATGCGATGTTTGCAAGACTTACTATGAGGCGAGCATGAGCGGTAAGCCTGTTCCGATAAGATTCATGCAGAGCCTCTTCAAACGATTAGAGTGAGATTCCTTCTAGCTCAACTTCCTTTCCAACATATTCTCGAGTTTTCATCTCTGCCTGTTTCAGCAGCTCTACCAGCCGCTTATTCACCGCCTCTGTCATCGAGGCAGCAGACTTCATCTTCTCCTGAATCTCGAGCTCTTCTCTCCGAGTCTCTTCAATCTTCGACAGCAACCCCTTCCGTCGATCGTACATGTCTTTACATTCAGCAATCCGTAGAAGCTCTCGTCTCCGCGCCAGCAATCGTCTCCCTTTCTCCTGTTTCTCCGCCAAATGGGTCGTCCCGATCAACTGGTTCAACTGAACCGAGACTCTACCAGTTTTCTTCGGTTTGAACTCCATCTTTCCGGAATCAATCGCCTTCTTCATGTTTTCCAGTATCCTTGCCAAGTATTCGCCTGTTGACTTGGAAAGGAAACTCTTGTAAGGAGACTTGACGAACGCAGACAGGGCTTCTCGCTCATCTGAGCCCAGCGGGTACTCGCCACGCTGGGAGAGATCTGCGAGTCTTCGCAAAGGTCTCTGAAGGTGGGCAAGGGTCTCTGCTCGGAAGGCGCGACTCTCCTTACGGAGCTCTCTCTCGATGTCTAAGACTTCTCGAAGGTTAGCGTTTGCCTCTAACTGGTCGACCTTAGAGGTCAGATCTGATTCGGAACGACCCAGTCCCTCTACGTCTCTCTTCACTCCGCCTAGCTCCCGGGTCTTCTCTTCGAGTTCATTTCTAGCTATTTTGATGCTCTCAACAATCCCTGTCATCGTTCTTGCCCTTTGGAGTTTTGAGCCTTCGCCTTCCAGAAATGAGGCGAGCCTTTCGCCGCTCTTTGCTATCCGATCTAGGGTTCCGCCGAATGATCGCATGTCAAGAATGTAAAAACCGGAAAGTTCTCGGGCGGTAGAGTCTCGGAGGTCCCGAATCGACCTGCTCGCCACTGAAAGACCGTCCTTGACGATTTTCAGGGACTCCCAGCTGGTCTCCGATGGAATTACAATATCCCTAACCCGGGCGGCTGCTTCGTGGGCCCCATGCGCGATTACTCGTGCTGCCCTGTAGGACGCGGCATCCTTTTTCGTCACCATGTCCCTGTCGCCTTTCTTGGCCAAATCCTCATAGAAACTCTGTGCCTCGCTAACAGCTCTCTTCGCTTCGTCGACGAGTTTGGCGGCTTTGGATCTGGTGGATCGTAGTTGGCCGTCTAATTGGTTAGAAATCCAGGGCCCGTACTGCTCAATCGTCAGTCTCAATTTGACTTAACCGGAGGAGTCTACCTGATCTCCTCTCGTAGGTTAATGATTATCGTGTCTATAGTCTGTTCCGCCTTCTGTTTGCGGCGCATCAGGTCCGCGTTCAGAGATTCGTAGAGGTCTTTGGAGATCTTGCCGTTACGATACTGGTTTCGTAGGTCATTGGCTGTCGTCTTTATGACGTTAAGTTCCACTTCAGCTCGTTCAATCCGCTTTATCATGTCCGAGTAGCGTCCTTGGGCCGCGGACAATTGTTCTTCGACTGGTGCTAGCGTCCGGTCGACCTCAGTCATCCTGCGGTCCAGCATTCGCCTCCGTTGCTTGTAGTCGTATCTATTCAGCGCGCCTCTCGCGAGGTCTTCCTCCATCTTGTCCGATTCAAGTCTCATCGACGACTTCTCGTCGTATAATTCTACGAATTTCGTGATGAGCTGAGATGGCGCGCCTGAAATTGCCCCTACAGCACTAGGTCGGCTCAGAACTGCGAGGACGCCGCCAGCCAAGGCTGCCTCTACAAGGCCTACCCAGGTGAGTGGGCTTAGGCTCGCCCAGAACGGGTCCAATTGATACGTCATGGAGAAGCCTAGGCTGCTGATCGGTGTGACCGGGGAGGCTAGGAGAGAGATCTGGTTGCCGGAGATCTGAGGCACTTGTCCAGTGAGTGTGTTTAGTCTGAAGCCTGATGGTGTAACGATCTTTGTTTGAAGGGTCGGGGCAGTGAACTGCACGTTGTTGAACATCGCGAAGTTCACCGTGAAAATTCCCAGAGAATTGGTCGAGATGTAGGTGCTGGGAGAGAGTGTATACGCTATCTTAGCTCTAAATGACTGGTTGAATTGAACCGCGCCGAAGCTGGGCGTAAATGTTACCGTGCTCGTGCCATCTGGGTTCGAGGTAGGCGTGGAGGCCGTTTCAGGCTGGTCAATTTCAACTCCGAGAACATAGTTTTCGGTAATACTCGACACGCCCTTTGGTACTTTGAATGCCACCGAGGGGAGAGTTGGACCCAAATTTGTGACGTTGTAGCTGTCGGTTACTTGCAAAGTGCCTGTAGCGAAGATCTGGATTAGCCTGCCCGCGGACACCGTTAACACATTCTGAGTCGCTGACGAAGCGAAAGTAACTTTCCATACAGTCGAGTTGCCAACGCTAAGTGGACTCGATCCAGGACAATTATCCGAGCCAGCGCTAGGCAGGGTACAGGTGAAGGTCCCGCCGGTAATCGTCTGATTGAGAGGGAGTGGGATCCTTGGAGACTGCCAGTCGCCCGTCTGGAAGGTCACCTTTGCTCTAGTAACGTTGTAGGTGCCGTCGACGAGCGGGAAGGGGTTGGCTTCGAATGTGAAGCTGTTCGCGCCAGGGCTGTAGGATAGAAGCCCGGCAAAAACCGTGGTCAGGTTGAAAACGAAGTTCATCTCGCTTGCCGGAAATTGAACGTTGAGTGTGGTGTAGTTTTGGCTCGGCGTTGGGCCCTGTTTGGAGACTTGGAGGTTGACTCCTTGAGCTGTTGCTACGGTGAATCGAAGGTTATCGCTCACACTTGCGGGGATGCCGATCGTCAGATGGGTAACTCGAGCGGCGCTTGTCAGATTCACGTAGTCGCTAACGGTAGTGACGCCCCAGGCGTTAGTTGAGATAGTTCGTTCGAATGATGCGGAGCAGGTTGCCCTTTGGCAGTCTGTTGCGGCAGTAGCAGAGTGAGGGAGAAAAACGACGGTCAAGGCGAGTAGCAAAAGTACAGCGAAGAGCGCTCTCATCAGTTGAGACCATTAGCCGAACTCGAATTTGGAGTGCGACGCTTGACTTCCCTACTTATTAGTTGCTCCGATAATTGAACGCCTTCTCAAGGTCTGCAAATGAAAAGTATACTGGTCACTGGTGCGGGGGGAAGTGCGGGCCACAACGTGTGCTGGAGTCTTAGAGTCAGCAAAGATGGACGTTCTCTAGTACTGACTGGCTGCGATGTAGATAGGACGAGTCTTGAACTAAACATGTGGTTGGATTATTCGTTCCATCTTCCTGGTGCTCATGACCGTGGATATGTTGCTGCGTTGAACAAGGTTATTGAAAATGAGAAGGTTGAGTTGGTCATGCCACAGCCCGACCCGGAGGTCGAGCGGGTCTCAGCTGAGCGCTCAAGGATCCGTGCGCGGATATTTCTTCCCGATACCGAGACGGTTTCTACATGTCTCGATAAATTCGACGCGCTATCTCGATGGAACGAGTCGGGTCTCCGAAAGAAACCAATCCCCATCTCTCACGATGATTCTTCCAACATGCGGAAGCTCCGCCTGCTCGATTATCCGTGTTGGATTCGCGCTCGAGAAGGCGCGGGCGGCCTCATGAGCTGTAAAGCAACTAGCCCGAGCATCGCGGAACATTGGGTCAAGTTCCATTGGGATCAAGGAATCAAAGCGAACTTCGTCGCAGAGGAATATCTTCCGGGAAGAGACTATTGCTTCATGTCTGTCTGGAATAACGGTGGCTTGGTCACTTCTATGATTCGCGAGAGACTGAGCTGGGTCGGCCACCGTGTAGTGGGCGCGGGAGGCACATCAAAGCTCAACCACGTTGTTCACTCGGACATAGTCAACAAGAAAGCGGTGGAAGCGATAAGAGCCGTTTCGAAGAAGCCTCACGGGATTTTCTGTGTCGACCTAAAGGAGGATGTGAAAGAGGTTCCCTGTCCGACTGAAATCAACTGTCGGTTCACAACCAATGTCCACTACCTCTCGCTTGCTTCAATAAAACTTGGACATCCTGAATGGAATTTCCCGTGGCTCGCTGCCAGATTAGCGTTAGAGGAGGAGATACCCGACTGCGCCAAGACCAATGCTCTACCAGATGACTTGTGGTTTACGAAGAACACAGATATGGGCTTTACAATGGTTCGAGGAAACCATTGGAAGGCTGCAGAAATCTTCTGAGCGCGGAATCTATTTTCCTCGTCTGTGGAAATAGAGCCTTACCTGACGATCCCAAATGAAAAGCCACGTTACCGACAGAACGAGGGCGATGAGCCCCTTTGCTGCTGCGTCGAAATACAGACCAAGAGACATGCTCGGGCTCACAAGGTTCAATGGTGCAATGAATTTGGTCAGGACAACAAATCCAAGGAGCATGAGACCCCACTGCGTTACGAAAACGACTAGTTCGTAGCCGACAGCGCGTATGTTCATCTTGGAACTCCTGTCAGGAGAAGAGTAATCACAGCTAAGCTCGTTGAGGTTAGGAAGAGCATCCATATTGTAGATACGATTTCGTTCTCGGGCGCGGGACGACCTACGAGTAGCGTTCTGACCAAGGTCAGCGGGGCACGCGGATCTTCTGAATCAGCAAGCGTCCCGTCTGGCAGGAGCTTTGTCGGTTTTGAGGTTAATTCCCTGTGTTCCGTGAAGCGTCGAATCCTTGAGAGGAAGAAGAAGGAATTCTGGATATTGGGGAAGATTGCAACTATACTCGCGATCTCAGTTCTCCCGAGAATCGCCAAAGCCCCCACTGAGGCGCCGATTGACAGTTGACCGACATTCCCCGCGAACGCGCGTGCCGGAAAACGGTTGTAGTACAGGAATCCTAACAGTGAGAACATTAAGCTAGCATAGAGAAAGATAGGCGTAGAACCGGCTCCGACGAGCAGCGAGCCAATGAGTAGGCCTCCTGCAACTATCGATATCCCCCCAGCCATCGAACCGTTGAGAGGGTCCAGCATGTTGACCGTGTTCGATGTCACAGAGACGGCGACTAGTATTGTGAGAGGATAGATTACTGGAAGATGGTAACCCCCGAACAAAGGGACATGCAGAGTTGAGGTATAGACTTGACCTGGAAATGCCAGACCCAGAACTAAGACGGGCAAGCCGCAAAGAAGTGTGAGGAGAGGCTTGAAGATTCCTCTCAGCTTGAGGCGATCATCGACCGCGCCTACAAGTGCAGCAAGTCCAACGACGAGACAATAAGCTAAGAGAGGTATCGAGCTTGATCCTCCAACTGTCGCGTAAATTGCGGCGAAGAGCACGAGGGTGATCGGAACCGCGACTCCGACCATCTCCGGGATCTTGGGTCGGTTGAGTTTGTGGACGTCGATTCCGATTATTCCATGCTTTAAGTTCCAGTACATGAAGAATCTAGTGAGAGCCAGAGAAACGGGAAATGAGCCTAGGGCGATTAGGATTGCAATCGTGTTCGCCCCGAGCGATGCCATGTCGGGACCCAGCGGTCGTTCAGAGTATAAAGCAACAGTGTGCTGAAGGAAGGGTTATCAGTGGTTTTGAACCGGCGCACCGGAGGTAGTCTTGGTTCAAACCGGCCACCCGTTCATTCCGAACTCGAGCGATCAGCTTCGAACGAGCATGTTGAAGACGATCGGAATTAGTTCGCTAGACGAACTCTATTCCGACATTCCGCGAGAGGTCCGACTGAATCGACCGTTGAATGTAGATGGCTTCTCTTCTGAACAGGAAGTCCGCTCAAATGTCGAGCAACTTCTCGAGGCGAACAGGTCCGGGTCCGACTACAATTCGTTCCTTGGTGCGGGAATCTACAACCATTACATTCCAGCAGCAGTCAAAGCGATAGTCTCGAGAACAGAATTTCAGACCTCATACACACCCTACCAGGCGGAAATCTCCCAGGGTCTTCTGCAATCGCTCTTCGAATTCGAATCCATGATCCGCGACCTGACGGCCGTAGACGCAGTAAACTCATCCCTCTACGATGGATCGACGGCTCTCGGAGAGGCGGCCCGAATGGCCGTTCGGGCGACAGGAAAATACAAGATTATCGTTCCTAGAAGTCTTCATCCTGATAAGCTATCAGTACTTCGAAACTACACTGAGCCGGTTGGAATAAGAGTTGAAGCCTTCGGCTACGACAAAGAGACAGGAGGTCCGGACATCGACGATCTCCAGTCAACACTCGATCGCGAGACCGCGGCAGTCTATTGTGAAGTGCCGTCATTTTTTGGAACGCTGGACGCCGATGTTGTGAGGATCCCTTCACTGTGCCATGAGAAGGGAGCTCTCTCGATTATTGGATTCGACCCGATCTCGCTCGGCGGACTCAAGCCACCAGGCGAGTACGGCGCGGACATTGTTGTTGCGGAAGGTCAGTCTATTTCATCAGAGATGAACTTTGGAGGTCCAGGACTTGGAATCATCGGCTGCCGAGGAGAGAATCTCTTGCGGCAGATTCCGGGTCGACTGATTGGTATGACGACCACAATCGATGGTACAGACAAAGCGTTCAGTATGGTTCTTCAAACGAGAGAACAGCATATCCGTCGAGAGAGAGCCACTTCAAACATCTGCACTAACGAGGCTCTGCTCGGCATTGGAGCAGCCGCCTATCTTTCACTTCTAGGACCCAGGGGATTACACGACTTGTTTGAATCGATCTTGGTAAAGACGAGGTACGCGATCAAGAGGCTCCAGGAAATACCAAAGGCGTCCGTCCCGAGGTTTGAAGCACAGCATTACCAAGAATTCGTCGTTACCTTCAAACGGGCTCGAGGCATCACCTCTAGGATTAATCGCAAATTCCTCCTAGCCGGGATGCACGGAGGCAAGAGTCTGGTCAAGGATTTTCCCGAGCTTGGTGAAAGCTCGCTTCTCTGCGTGACGGAAATCAACACGGGCGAAGCCATCGATCGATTCTCGGATCTGATGACGAAGCTTCTGAGAGGTTCGAGATAATGTATCATCAAGCTACCTGGGACGAACCGCTCATTATCGAAAAGTCCCAAGCCGGTAAGAGAGGCCACATCCCGACGGGACCTAGCGATATTGAGAGAAAGATCGCTGGTGATCTCGGGGATGCCGTGCCGAGCGTTCTAAGAAGAAACAGTCTTCCCCCTCTCCCTGAAGTCTCGGAGCCCGAAGTTATTCGTCACTTCGTCCGACTCTCCCAGGAGAACTACTCGCCCGATCTGGGAATCTATCCCTTGGGTAGTTGTACTATGAAGTATAATCCGAAATCAGCCGAGTTGGCGGTCGCGACTCACAAGCTGGAGAAGCTTCATCCTGAACAGGACGAATCGACGGTCCAAGGAATGCTTGCCATGCTGTACCGTTTGGACAAGATCTTGGCAGAGATTACGGGGATGAGCCGTATGTCCCTCCAGCCTGCGGCCGGTGCCCACGGGGAGTACTTGGGGTGCCTCATCGTTCGATCATATCATCGTTCGAGGGGGGAGCTGAAGAAGAGAACCGAAATGATCGTGCCGGACTCGTCCCACGGGACTAATCCTGCTAGTGCAGCGATGGCTGGGTTCAAGGTGATGGTTGTTCCATCGAACTCAGAAGGGATGGTTGACCTTGATGAATTGAGGAAGTTAGCGGGTCCGAACACGGCTGGACTGATGATCACGAACCCTAACACGTTGGGAATCTTCGAGAAGAACATTCTCGAAATTGCAAAGATCGTACACCAGGCCGGTGGGTTGCTCTATTACGACGGAGCGAACTTCAATCCGTTGCTCGGAAAGGTCCGACCTGGCGACATGGGCTTTGACATTGTCCACCTGAATCTTCACAAGACTTTCGCGACTCCTCACGGGGGCGGAGGCCCAGGCGCGGGTCCTGTTGGAGTGACAAAGGAGCTAGAACGCTACTTGCCGGTTCCTCTGATAGGATTTGATGGAAAGAAGTATTTTTACGATTATGATGTTCCAGATACGGTCGGAAAGATCAGAGCTTTCCATGGCAACATTGGAATTCTTGTCCGAGCCTATGCATACATTATGAGCTTGGGTGCTAAGGGACTCAAGACAGTCGCAGAGACGGCCGTCCTCAACACGAACTACATCCTGTCTCGGATTCTAGCAAGCGGCACGTACGACCTTCCCTTCGCCCGAGCTAGGAAGCACGAGTTTGTTCTCAGTGCAAAGAAGCTCTACGATTCAACAGGGGTCAGGGCGATGGATCTTGCGAAACGAATGCTGGACAAAGGGGTCCACGCTCCGACGACATATTTTCCGCAGATTGTGGACGAGGCTTTGATGGTGGAAGTTCCTGAGACTGAGAGTCTTGCGGATTTGGATCAACTGGTCGAGGCTCTTCTCGGAGTCTATCATGAAGCTCAGACTAATCCAGAATTGGTGAAGGGTGCGCCGCACTATGCATCCGTCAGGCGGATAGATGATGTGAAAGCCTCGCATCCGAAGACTCTGACACTTCACTGGAACAATCCAACCTTATCGAAGAATCACGAAGTCTCGAACGAGGAGATATCTCCCCAAGAATCGAAGTCGGGATTGACATCCCCGCCTAGCAGATAGTGAACGCGATGGTCTTCTGTTTGAACAGGTGCGTGCTTCGCGCGACCCTACTATTTTATAAATAGATATGCGCCTTGAGCTATTTCGTATTCAAAACGTAATACCTCTGCTTGAGATTTGTATATATCAGAATCAGTAGTTTCACTACGCTATCTTGTCTACTGAGGAAATAGTCTCTCATCAGCCACTATCATCTCACGGCTCACAAGTAGCAATTGTTGGGGTAGGTGGAGCCGGCAATAATCTTCTGAGCCAGGCAATCGACGGAGGAATCAGTCCGAGAAACTGCGTAGCAGTAAACACTGATCGCGGCCAGTTATCAGAATCGAGAGCCCAGAACAAAGTGCTTCTGGCCGACTCAGAGGCTAGCTCTCCATTGACGAGGCCGCGAGGTGGGCAAGGTCAACTGTTGGCTTCCAGAGTATCCCCGTTTACCCGGGAATCTGATTTCACAATTCTATTGGCGGGTCTGGGAGGAGCGACCGGGACGAATGCGGCTCCTCTGATCGCGCAGTGGCACCGTGACCGAGTCAGACCTATAGTTTCAGTAGTAGCCTTGCCTTTCATCCATGAGCGAGAGAGACGCTTCGTGGCCCTTCGCGGTTTGAAGAAAATGGTCGAAGCATGCGATTGCACGGTCATTGTCGACAATTCTGTCGAAAAGCCGGCCCTCCTAGATTCGAAAAGGGTCCCAGATGAAACAGCAGCTCTCGCCGTGCGTGGTCTTTCGGAAGTGGTCACTACGAGCGACCAGATGATTAGTCATCAGATCTTGAATATCCTCTCATTGGGATCGGTTGCGACTGTATGCATTGGTCCAGTGGAATCGAAAGAAAGAGTCCAGTCAGCAGTCTCAGACGCCCTAACAACCCCATCTGCGAGTCTCCCGTTGACGAAAGCCAAAGGAGCTGTTCTCCTCTTCAGAGGAATCGAGCCACTCAATAATGGTCAAGCGGCCCAAGCCTACGAAGCGATCTCGTCTCTGATCGGTCATGACGTGGATTTCGTCCATGCGAGTACCAAATGTCAAGCACGATCGAGCCTGTCGATATTCCTATCAGGATACACCTACGACATGGCACTCGGAACCGTTGACGATCTGATCGAAGATTTGTACGATATGGAATATGGACTCGAATCAAAGGTGACTAGAGTCGGGGTGGGAATGCCCCTGTATGAGATGGAGTTGGCCTAGGCCGGACTCTCATCTGATGATTTTTCTAATTCTATCACTGAAATGATAGGGCCGTCCTTCAGGAGCCACTTGTCCGTTTCTTATCGCATCTAGAACTGAAGCTACGTCTCTCGATTCGACGTCAACGATCGTGTAAGCGTTTCCTATTGTCTCCGGAATGTGCGAATCGCTACCGGCGGCTTGTGGTAGCTTCCTTTTCTCTGCGAAGGTTCTCGCTCGCTTCCAGGTTATGGAGTGTAGGATGCTAGCGGAGTTGATCACTTCGATCGCGTCCGGCACCGTCGTTAGAATTTCTGGGTTCAAGGCTGAGCGAAGAAAGTCATAGGGATGTGCTACGATCGAGACGCCCGCTAGCCGCTTGATTTGCAGGATTGTTTCATCGGCAGACAATCCTCTCGGGACTGTGTCTGATACGCCTAGGCCGATAATGTGTCCATCACGGCTGGAGACTTCTATTCCAGGAATGATCAGTAATTCTGAAGGAATGTTTCGTGCTAACACGTTATGATCAGTTATCGCAAGACCATCGAGGCCTTTTTCCTTACACCTTGGGACGAGTTCGTCTGTTCGAGTATGAGCATCTGAAGATGCGGTTGTGTGGACGTGAAGGTCAAGTTTCAGCTTCAGTAGTTGTCCCGCTCCTTGTTTCTTCGAGTCTGGTTCGGAGATTCTGAGCCGACACTTTGTGGAAGAGCGGTTGCATTGGCTTGATCCTAGCACCAGGTTTCACGCTGATGGCCCCGGCGAGTTGCCAGTTTGGCTTCTTTCCTAGGAAGAGGCTGCGATGGATTCGTGTTGCGGTTATTGGAAGGAATGGTTGGAGCTGTATTCCAATCGTTCCTACGATCTGGGCAGCTACACCTAGAGTCTGTCCGGCTTCTGCGGGGTCTGTCTTGAAGGAGTGCCATGGTGCGCTCTCGTTCAGATAGCGGTTGCCTTCTCTTGCTAATTGTACTACTTGTTCGAGGCCTTCTTTCAATCGAAAGCGTTCAAGCCTCTCATCGAGACGTTTTGGCGCTTCGTGAAGAATCTTGAAGATGCCTTGATCTCTCTCTTTGTCGGTGGTGAACTTCGGAATCTTATTCTTGAATCTGGTGCTGATGAAAGTGATGGTGCGGTGGATGAAGTTACCAACGACATCGTTGAGTTCAGTGTTAATCTTCCTTTCAAATTCTTCCCAGGTGAAGTTCGTGTCCCTCTGTTCGGGCCGGAGGCTAATGATCGCGTAGCGCCAGTATTCAGCGTTTTCAAGCTCAAGCGCTTCGTCTATCCAGACGCCTATCTTCTGGCTCTTCGAGAATCTTTGTCCTTCGAACTGTATGTATTCTGTGGAGGCTACTTCCCACGGCAAATTGTATCCCTCGTGGCTGGCCAGTAGTAGGCCTGGGAATACTATGACGTGGAAGGGGATGTTGTCTTTGCCTATGAAGTGGATATTGCGGCTGGCAGGGTCGAGCCAGTACTTCTTCCACTGGCTTGGTTTCTTGTTCTTCTCTGCCCATTCTTTGACCGCGCTGATGTAGCCGAGGACTGCTTCCATCCAGACATAGATAGTCTTGTCCTGTGCATCCTTGAATGGTGCCGGGATGCCCCAGGCAAGGTCACGTGTTAGTGAGCGGGGTTTTAGTCCGTCCCTGATCCAGCTCAGGCTGAAGTTCCGAGCATTCTCAGGGAGGTTCGGGTTTTCCTCAACATATTTCTTCAGTTGATCAGATAGTTTTGGAAGGTCGAAGAACCAGCTGGCCGATTCTTTCATTATGGGGGTGCTGTGGTCGAGGACGCAGTATGGATTGATCAGATCCTTCGGGTCGAGTACTCGGCCGCAATTGTCACACTGGTCGCCACGAGCGGGGATGTAGTGGCAGTAGGGGCATTCTCCTTCTACGAACCTGTCTGGCAGGAAGCGCTTGTCGTTCTCGCAGTACGGCAGGATGATGTTCTGTTTGAAGACATATCCGTTCCTGTCTATGGTCCGGTAGAATTCTTGGACGAACTTCTTGTGAACAGGACTCTCCGTGCGAGTATAGTTGTCGAATTGGATGTTGAAGCGTCTAATGCTGCGGGTGAAGATTCGGTGATACTTGTTGGTTAGCTGGCGGGGTGTGATTTTGCGTTTTATGGCTTCAACTTCTATTGGTGCGCCGTGTTCGTCGCTGCCAGATACCATAACCACGTCTTCGCCTTTTAGTCTCAAGTAGCGCGCGTAGACGTCGGCTGAGAGTAGGTGTGTGAAGGTTCCTAGGTGGGGTCTGTCGTTGACGTATGGCCAGGCGCTGCAGACTACCCATCTTCCCAGTCGACCGTCACCCTCCGATACTGACCGAGTTGTCCGGGTTTTGGATAAGCGTTTGCGACCGGAATATCGTTGAAATAGGCCAACCGACCATTACTGGTCATGACGCTATCAATGAACGACTACGACGGCTTGCTGGATCGAGCATTATCGAAGATTACACAATCCACTGGCACCGGCGAGCGCTTCGAGCTGCCAATTGCTATGGTACAGATAATCGGGCAAAGGACGATTGTTGTGAATTTCTCTGATGTTGTTGATCGGTTGAACCGTGATCCGCATCATGTGCTGAAGTATTTGGCGAAGGAGATGGCCACTGCGGGGTCGTATGAGGGTGGTCGTGGCTACTTCCAGGGCAGGTTTTCACGTGAGACGATTAACCGACTCATCAATGTCTACTCGAACAGGTTCGTTATCTGTCCTGTATGTCACCGGCCTGATACTCGGGTTGTCCGGGAGGGACGGTTGTTCTTCTTGGTCTGTGAAGCGTGTGGCGCGCGATCGTCAATACTGACGACATAAGGGGCGCTTCTTGGACCTCGTCTACGCCACGTCCTACAAGACGGAGAAGGGGTTGCTGGTGGCGTGCTGCGACGAGGAGTGTATGGGTCGCATCTTCCGCGAAGGACGACTCAAACTAGCGCCTGAATCCAAATTCTACGGGAGCGCAGTTGTAGGACTGACGGAAGCGGTTGTCTTGATGGTTGGCGCTGATATGCTGAATCTTGTTGGTAGAAAGGTAGTGGATGCGGCCATCAATAATGGACTGGTTCATCCGGACGCGGTCATAACCATAGCCGGAGTCCCACACGTTCAGGTTATGAAACTCTAGGATTTTCTGGAAAACGGTTTCTGTGTCGCGAGACTAGCACGCATACCCATTTTTTCTATAGGGTCCCGAGCTGACCATATTCTGAACACGGATCCATCAACATCCCTCAAGACTGATTATTCATCTCCGGTTGACATTAACATCGTTGTGGACCCTCAGCCGTTTTCTAGGCGTTTTCCTTGGGACTCGCAGGGAGACTCCCTTGGCTCTGCCCTCCACTCCCTTTGAACCACGCGTAGATTTCATTTCTTGACATAGCGAGACCCGCGTAGAAGATCGTGTCGAAAAGAAACGAGAAAAAGGCGAAGGTACGCCAGTACGTGGTGAGATCGGGACTAGGTCCGCACGGAGGCCCGTCAAGTCCCGTATATTGCGTGAAGGTAAGATACCATGGTAATGGGAAACCGCCTCCTGACACGCCAAGAGCACAGGGTCCTACCGTCGTTAGTGTCGTATTGAATAGGGCTGATGTGATAGTAGCTGCGATTCCAAAAGCCAGAACCAAAGGCAACTCCCTCTTCCGGACTCGGCCAGAGACAACGTAGAACCCTTCCATAGCTACCAGAAACGGGAGACAGAGGATCGAGACTCCCAATAAGACAGGGGCAGGGTTGAACGAAGAATTGTACAGAAAATAGAGGACGGAGACCACTCCAGCAACGAGCAGGAGCAGGATGATCAGTCTCGGTCGAGGACGATGGTCAGTTGAATGCTGCACAGGAACACATCCCATTTCATTATGAACGAGCGCGTTGACATGAGTACGACCATCCAAGTTATTGTCGACGCAACGAATTAATTCCAACCTTAGAACAACGAGTCCAGAGAACAGAACAGTCTGTTTCTCCCTCTCTGAGGATTTGACCAACGTAGAACCGTCGATATAGATCAATTTCGTACTCTCCCTCAGAGGTTCCGTCGAAACCCCCAAAGGATCTTTCCGGTTCGACATACAGGCTGCTAAGTAGCTAACTTGGTGAGACTGTTCTTGATTTCTTCGTACAGTTGGTCTCTTTTCTTATCCGAGTAGCTGTCGTAGAATAATTCCAGGACTCGATACCCTTTCTTCCGGAGCAGTGTCCGTAGTTCCTCATCCTTCACCATCTGCGCTGTTCCAAGATGGACCCGGCCGTCGACAAACACGAACAACGGTCTAGACTCAAGCGGGAAATAGAAATCGGCTATGGTTACTGGTATCTCGACCTGTGTCCGGTAGCATATTCCGTCGTCTTGAAGTTTCATTGCCAATTCTTGTTCCATTCGTGAAGGGTTGGCGCGTAGGCGTTCGCGCCAGTCGCTCCGCTGACTCGACATCTGTCACGTTGAGCTACTTTTCGGTTATTGCTCAGACACGAGAACGAAACTGCTGGTCAAAATGCCGTGTTGACCCAACCATGAATCCCGAGCCTTCAAATTTGAGTGATCACCAGCGTTGAGCTATGCTTATGGTGATCTTTGGAGCTGGAGCATCCTTCGATTCATTTGAAAGACTCCGTTTCCCAAATGTAAACGAATACAGACTCCCACTCGCGAATCAACTATTCGACAGTAGATTTGGGGATTACTACCAGCTCTTCCCTAAATGCCAACCTCTAATTCAGCGGTTGCAGCGACCGGGAATCAACGTAGAGCATGTTTTAGAGAATTTCCAGAGCGACGCGATTCGATATTCGCCGAGACTGATTCAGTTGGCATCGGTCCGATACTACCTCAATTTCATGCTCGCGCGATGTCAGGCCGATTGGACAAGTGCGGTCACCAAGGGGGTTACAAATTACCAGACCATGCTAGATCAGATTGCCGAGCAAATTCCAGGGGAAACAGTGTGCTTGGTTACATTCAACTATGATACGTTGCTAGAGCACGCGATCGTCGATATCGGGATCCGACTGAGTACAATCGCTGACTACACGACCAGTGAGTTCAAGGTCGTCAAACTACATGGATCGATAAACTGGGCCCACCCAATTCGGGATTTCAAAGCGCAACGTACAACCAGCCAAGAGCTGATTGGAGACATAATCGAGAGAGCCCGCAGGATAGACATCGACGATACATCATACGAGATGGTTTCGGATAATCCGTTTGAAAGGCCACCAAGACCTTTCTTCCCAGCTCTGGCAATTCCCGTCCAAACCAAGCAACGTTACGAGTGCCCGCAAGAGCAAAAGCTAGCCCTAGCACAATGTCTACCTCAAGTGACCAAGGTTCTTGTTATCGGATGGCAAGCTAACGAGAATCTGTTCCTCGACACGATGGCCCAAGGGCTAGTGAAAAAGGCGCGAATAATGGTCGTATCAGGAACGGAAAAGGGGGCGAAGGAAGTCATAGCCAGGATCATGGCCGGGCTCGGGACAACCAAGATAGCTCATGACTTCGAGGCGGCAAAACCGGGATTCAGCGAGTTCATCTTTAGCTCAGAATGGGAAGACTTTCTCAGAGCAAAATCATGATGAAGCCTCAGATAAAGCGGATTGAAGGTTAGAATTTGCTTTAGGGTCGAGTGTTGCTAGAAGAAATAGCGCAGAAGGCTTATTGGGACTTGGCCGAAGACCCGGGTCTCTTGTAGCCCGGTGGTGTAGTGGACTAGCAAGGGTCAAAAACGATGACCCGGCCAATGATGGGCTTTGGACTCCAAACCAGGAAGAGACCCATCGACGGGAGTTCGAATCTCCCCCGGGCTACCATCGGTCATGAGTGCGAATTTATGCTGAGCGGATAAGGTCTTTTTTGGCGGCTTCTCTGATCGCGTTCATGAGGACTTCAGCCTGGATGTCGGGTGAGGCGTAGCTTCGGTGCGGTGTGCTTGTGCTTCCCTGATGATGATTTAGGCACACGGGACACAGCCGTCGGATGTACCGGGAATGGTACCCCCTTTGAGAATAGATTTCCATTTTGGAATCGTTTTGGACGGTCTTTCCTTCTAATCCCGCGTAATCTGCTTGGGATCGGCATTCTTCGCATCCGGGAATCTAAGGAAGCTATTCTAGCTGAGCTGTATTATTTTCAGCTGGAGACTATCTGTATCAGCATATGGCTGTCTATGGATGGCCAAGTGTTAAAAAGAATTCGACCGGGATATTTGCTCTTCGAAAATTCTTGAACTACAAAATCCTAGCCTCGATACTGTTGATAACCACATCCATTGGATCTGTAACATTCGTTGCAGCTAGTCGTGACAAGCCCACCAATAATGCGATAAGCGATTTTGCGATCATAACCTTCTCAGCCTCTCCGCTGTCAAGCTATGACGGGCACGTTCCAGGTCTTCCCGCTACGATGCCGGCCCAGGGAGCGAAGCTTGCTCTTGGGTCTCAAGCCGCAAAGCTGTACTCGAACTACTTGGCCGCTGGGCGTGACCAGGCGAAAGCTTGGCTGGCCAGAAACGCGCCCGAGGTCCAGGTGCTCTACGAGTACTCGATGGTTCTGAACGGGATAGGTGTCAAGCTCAACGGACACAGCCTCAACCATCTCCTGTCAATGCCTGGAGTCGTCAGCGTCGTCTCCTCCCAGACCTTCCACTTGGACATGAACCGTTCCAATACTCTAATCGGCTCCCCGACGCTCTGGGCAGCAGACGGTGGACAGTCGAACGCCGGCGCAGGCATGAAGATCGGAATAATCGACACCGGAATTGACTTCACCCATCCCTTCCTGACGGACAATAGTCTTGTACCACCTGCTGGATTTCCGAAATGCGATGCGCTAGACTCAGCGGTGAACATTGCGAATCAAGCCTGCAAGTACGTCAGCGACAAGGTGATTGTCGCGAAGATGTTCTGCACTCAGCCGGTCTGCAGCGTATTCGACGCGCAGGCGAAGCAGGACCATGGCAGTCACGTGTCTGGGATCGCTGCGGGTGTTGCGAACACTTGCGCGCCCTTTGTGGGTTGCACGATGAGCGGTGTCGCACCGAAAGCCTTCCTCGGAGCCTACAATGTCTTCCCCGGTAATGTCACAGACGCGTCGTCCATCGATATTGCTGCTGCTGTTAATGCAGCGGTTGCTGATGGAATGGACGTCCTCAACCTCAGCCTAGGCGGAGGACCTGTTCCAAACGATCCACTGGTGACAGCTGTCAACAATGCGGTGGACGCGGGAGTGATCGTTGCAATCGCTGCTGGAAATGCTGGTCCCGGCTCCGGTACGGTGGAGTCGCCAGGTATTGCAGAGAAGGTCATAACGGTCGGTGCTAGTACGAACCCGCACTTCGTCGGCATACCCGCAACCGTTCCTAGTCTGGGAACTTTCGGAGCTGCCCTTGGACAGTTCACCGGCTACGGCGTGGTGACCAATGCACCGTACCTCACGACCACTCCAAGCAATGGCTGCACGGCGATCACGAACAACGTCTCAGGCCAGATTGCTCTCATCGCTAGGGGTAGCTGTACGTTCTCGACGAAGATCAGGAATGCTCAGAACGCGGGAGCATCTAGCGTGATCGTCTACAACAACGTTGCTGGCGACCCGATCTCGATGGGCCAGGACGGAACTCCAAACCAGCCAACGATACCCGCTGCAATGGTCTCCAAGAGCAATGGACAGGCAATGGCAACCGCCTCAACAAAGACAGTCTCGATCAACGGCGCTGCTCCACAAGAGTTCTTCACCGATGGTCCTAGCGCTGACATCCTCGCAGGCTTCTCCAGCAGAGGACCAGGCTTCATCAACAATCACCTCTTGAGCGAGATCAAGCCTGACGTGGTGGCTCCTGGCGTCAATGTCTACAGTTCGATTCTGATGACGTCCTGTGCTTCACCACCATGCTTCGCCTTCTTCCAGGGCACGAGCATGGCAACCCCACACGTTGCAGGTTCAGCTGCCCTGATCAAACAGCTACACCCAACATGGTCGCCGCTCCAGGTAAAGTCGGCACTGGAGAATACCGCTAAACGGCCAGTTGGGTCAAGCTCTAGTAACACACCACTCTCGAACCCCATGGACCGGGGCGGCGGACGAATAGACCTCGGCGTAGTAACACAAATCACTGCAACCCTTGACGTCGCAGGTTCCGCGAGCATAGGCTACGGACGACTGTCCGTCACAAACGACACCGGAGCGACTGACGTGCCCGTCAGAGCCACCTCTGTCAAAAGCTCATCTGTCACCTACACCCTGTCAGTCTCGCGTGCCGTCGACGGAGCCAACGCCCCCTCGATAACGACATCAACGACAACGCTCACGATTGGCGCTGGAAAAACTGTGAAATTCGACGTGTTCCTAACGCTCCAGCCGTCCACTGCACCAGGCGACTATTACGGGGACATTGTGCTGAGCGGCGGGACCGTGACATTGCGCATTCCTTACTGGATCGAAGTCACTCCATAAAGCACCAAAAAGAGAAGCTCCATCACCCCTTTTTTTCGACCTTTTTTTGGATAATAGAACAGGCGTTTCTCTGTCGGTGTGATTTAATCCATCCAAGCTCAGAGTGAAGTTTGCATGAAAGCTGTCTCATTACTTACCCGCGGACGGAAGTCCGAATCTCTTCAGGGCTACTCTCATATTCCAGACCGTTAGCCTTGGATTCCCTCAGGCTCATGACATGTTCCGAAAAGTCGACTGCGTCAGGATACGTGTGCCGAATGCCGAGGAAGCATTGCGATTCTATCACGAAAAGCTCGGTTTGGATATTGTTTGGAAACGAGGCTCGAGCGAACCTGGGCTAAGAAGGGGAGAATCAGACTCTGTGCTTGTGACGGAGAAGCTGGAAGAGAGCGAGGTCGACATTCTAGTCAAATCAGTTGATGATGCGCAAAGGAGTTTGAAAGACTTGGAGGGAAGATTATCATTCCGCCCTTCGACATTGCAATAAGCCGATGCTCTAGAGTGGAGACCCTGGTAAAAGGCCGGCACGGGCTTATGTTCGGGTTCAAGTTCCGGGGGAGATTAGGAGTACTCTGCCTCTAGTCTGGGAGTTACGAAACTGTTGAGAACTGTCGAGCTCAGTATTCCCCTTCTCATGCGGTTTACAGTGAGACTCGCAGTCCTCCTTCTTGCGATATTCTCTATTCCATTAGCCGCTCCTCTTCCTGGCATCGCGCACGCGGACGCCCAGTCTCCGTCCGCCACAATTGCCGTTGGCGACTGGTGGACTTACAACCTCCAGGATCCAGGAGTTGGAATATCGGGCACCATTACTCAGACACTAACGGGCTCTCTGGTTCTCCTAGTCAACGGGGTATCAACCCCCTGCTACAGGGAGACGATCTCAGGAACAGGCACCTTCGTACGTTCTGGGCTGAGTGGAACGTTCACGGAGACCGGGACCGGATATGTAAGACAGTCTGACCTTGGTGCGATCAGCTCAAACGTCACGATAGTGATCACCGCTGGCTTCACTCTGACGCAGAATACCTACTCGAACAACAGCATCCCTGTGGTGAACGAGCACTTCCCGCTCTACACAGGGAAGACCTGGGTAGAGACCTACACTACGACGAACAAAGTCACCACCTTCACAAGTATCAACCCAACTCCGACCATCACCACATCCAACAACTACACATCGCAGCTCTACAGCGTCACAGGAAGCTCCGTCATATCCGTCACCGCCGGAAGCTACCTCGCCTATGACATACACTCGACCAATACAACGGGAACCCAAGACGCGTACTACTCTCCCCAGGTAGAGAACATGGTCAAAAGGCGTCTCCTACTATCCGAATGGAACGGTACAATCAACCATAACACTTCAAGACTTTAACGCCTGGGCCTACCAGTCGTCGCTCACCGTCTCAAAAGGCGGGTCCAACTATAATGTTGGGCTAATGGCCGACGCCACCATTTCGAACCAGTCCTCGAACAGCTCTGCCATCACGTTCCAAGTCAACGCGACCAGCGGAACGTCTGGAAGAGCGAACGTCGCAATCCCCTTAACACTCAACAACACCGTTGTCAAAGTATACGTGGACAGCAACCTGGTAACGGTTAATTCGTCAAAGAACTCCACGGACTACCAGCTATTCTTCTCGTTCGGTCTGACCACGCACACGGTAACAGTGGTCTACGCGGCCATATTCGGAACACCTTGGACCACATATCTCGTATACGGTGGAATAGCTGCCGCCGCGCTTGCCCTGATCGTGGCCGCCTTCCTCATTCTACGGAGACGGACAAAGCCACCAGCCGTACCCACAGCGCCAGCAGAGCCCTATCCGCCCCCAACAGCTATACCGCCTCCCTCCCCATCGCCCTAGATCACCATACTTCGACCCCGGTCAGCGACGGGGACGGAAGAGCCGTTTGGAAGTACGGTGGTTGTGACCTCGTCTCCCAGTTTGATGGCGGACCTTGTTCGGAAACTTCAACCCGACAATATCGAACAGTATGCGTCTGTAGTTTATTGTCAGAGCCCTTGCATAGAAGGGCCCTGGAATGGTCATCTCTTGGAACTCGTGACCTTTCTTTTCGTGTGGGCCGAATCTTTCGAATGACAAGCAGTTTTCAAGATATATCCTCAGCTTACCAACATCAGCATCTACCAAGACTTCCTTTGGTATGGGTTGCTTCTTTGACTCGCGGAGCAGGTCATTCAGTGCTTCTCTAGCTGCTTCATGGTTCTTCCATGCTTCCTCAACATACACGGGGAAGAGGCCGTTTGCCTCCATCTTTGAGATGAATGAGCCGTTGTTGTCTTCTGCGTAGCTTTTGAGGAGGTGTGCTTTGATGTTGAGTTCGTTTGTTCTGTCGAAGCTGTATAGGAAGCGGCGGGCGTTGCCTTCTGCGTCTGATTTGTAGGCGTGGTTTAGCGAGTCGCCGAAAGAGCCGCTGGCAAGGAGGAACCTTGCGATGTCGTAGTCTTGTGAGATTAGCGCGCTGGAGATCATGTGCGCAAAGTCTGGCTCGTATGGGATCTCGCTCATCAGGAGACCCTTCCATGTGGTCTTACGGGTGTGACGGTCTATTGCTCCAATCTCGACGAACCAGTTTTCTGCGAAGGAGACCTCTCGGTGGTCGACTGTTGACATGAATTCTAGCTCTGACAGTTTCAGGCCATACTTGGACATGAGGAGTACAAGGTCGAACGGGGTCTCGGTTTCGAGAGCTTTCCGCACCGGTATCGGGTCGATCTTCTTCGGAATCGGCGAGTCAGTCAGGATGACGGCGCGGCCCGGCTTGAAACGGCCTATTCTGCCCATCATCTGCAGCAGAGTATTGTTGTCTATGCTCGTGTAGTGGAGTGTCTTTTGGCCTAGGTTGTCCTTGCTGTCGATCACATCATCAAAAATCAACACGTTGTCAACGTAGATGTTTACTGAGGATGCGATTACGTTTGTTGCGAAGATTCTCAGATTCTTGTCGGTCTCGGCTCGGCGCTGTATCCTGTTGACTTCGGAGCCTTCAAGGCCTCCATGAATATACACTCCTCGATAGCTGTCAGCATATTTTTCGACCATGCGCCTGGTTGGGAGAAAGACCAGCCAGGACTCGTCGCGGGGCTGCGAGTAGAGATACCGGTCTAGAATCCTGAACATTCCATTAAGATCGTTTACAAGCTCCACTTCGAGCTTGACAGGGTATCTGCGCCCGCTCATCCGGTAGAGGTTCGAAATGCCTAGGAAGGAAAGGAATTCTTCCGGGTCGATGGTGGCGCTCATGACCCGAAACAGATTCTTTGCATCGCCTTCCTCCTTCTTCGCCAGTGACATGCACAGCTCCAGCTGGGAAGACACCTGGTGGCTCTCATCAAAGTAGATCGAAGAGTCAACGATCGAGTTCTCGGCCAGCATTCTCAGCAAGACCCCGTCTGTGACTATCTTGATCTTACCGTTGACATTGATCTGAGTGTCCTTCGTAATGACAGCAAGTTCATCTCCCAGTTCCGGATGAAGTGCCTGGAGCGAGTAGTAGAGAGCGTTGCAGGCGGCCCTCGAGGGCTCGCGGATCACGATCTCCCTGGTTCTCTTCGATAATTCGTATTCGTGAATCGGCGTTACGGTGCTCTTCCCCGTTCCGACATCGCCGATGATCACGAAATGTTCCGAGAAATCTATCGAGTCAAGAATCGAGAAGATGGGGAGTCTTGGTTCTGGCCGTTTGTCGGTCGTTTTCTGCGCTTGGCCCTCCACTCCATCTTCTGGGACGGCTGGAAAACGGTGACCATATGCAATACCGGGTTCGTTGCCAGCCAAAGAGACTCCAACCCTCCAGAATATCATTGCCTTAAAGGCAGAAATAAACCAGCGCCGATGAGAAATTGATTAGCCATGCGACGGCGAGTCTGCAGTACGCTCGAGAATTACTTGAACGAACTTGTTTCTTGATTTTGTCCCTCTTACAATGGAGATTCTTGATTTTGGGATCTTGAAGTGTTCGGCAAGAATCTCTAGAAGTCTCTTGTTCGCTCGGCCATCCAATGCTCTGTCATCGACCTTCACCTCAAGAAAGTCCTCGCTGACCTTGACCACACTGGCTTCTCCCGCGTTCGGAGTCACGTAAACCCTGATCAGCATACTTCAGACAACCATGGTTGGCGTAAACTGACGATTAGAGCTTAATGAATTGAACAGGGTCATTGGGTCTCGGCTTCGGTCTTTTGTCGAAAACAACCACTGGTGCCATGATGGGCTTTGGACTCCAAACCCAGGAGGAGACCGGTCGACGGGAGTTCGAATCTTCCCCGGACGGTATTCTCACGAAAACTCATAACCCGACATGATTTCCTCTGAAGGAAGACTTACGCCAAAAAGAGGGGGTTTTTCTGACAACTAGTCAGGTAGTCTATGGACAGGCTATCTGGTAGGCAGCCAGTGAGGCGTCGAAGGGAAATCCATAGTCTTGGACGGTCCAGAGAGCGCATGCCGGTGCAAAGGTCACAGGGTCAAAGGCCAAGTCCTCTGCGGATTCGCGTGGGACGCTGACACCCACCGTGTAGAACGTCGAAATCACTGTACCATCAAGTGTTGTTTTAATGATTGGCCGTCCGGTTGCACCCTGTGGTTTGCAGCTTACCATGTACAGGTTACTGCCGACTTCGTTCACTCCTGCTACCCCGAAGGGAAGCTGAAGCCGTTTGATCAGGTTCCCTGACGAGTCGACGTTATAGACAAAGCCGACTGAGCACACATCGTTTGTGAACGCGAAGGCGCAACCTATGTCTGGACTTACCCAGAAGGTTCCCGTTGTGGCATCGTAGTCGAGACCGTCAATGAACGCGCATTCTTGGTCGGCAGCGAATATAGGTGACAGGTCCACCGTTTTCAAGACGAATCCCGTAGAGACGTCAATCTCGTATAGTACCGCACAATCGATTACTCCTGCAGTGCAGGTGGAGGCCGCCAACGTTGCGATGCCGACCCAAAGGTGGCTACCATCCCATGCTAACGCGCCTGCCTGTTTCAGCTCGTGTAAATTGTTTAGCAAGGTGCCAGTCGTGCTCGTCCGGAAAATATCTGAAGTACAGTCGCAGGGTTCAGAATACCAGATGTTCTGCCCATCAAATGCCACGCCAATGGGCCAGTAGATCGAAGGTCGGGCGTTGTTTCCAAACGGAGTCGTAGCCGGCACATCGAAGCCGCGGAGCAGGTTGCCGTCAGCTCTAACGGAGGTTACTGACGACGCCGAGATCGCTGTAATAAGTAGAGCGCTCGCGAAAAGGAGTCGAAGTCTGAATAACATCGTATTTTCAGATACGCGTTGCGTAGCCGAGAAAATATAAGATCATCG
>DASPWZ010000047.1:0-2525 GCA_035637535.1 Candidatus Dormiibacterota bacterium | reverse complement strand
GGCCAAGTCTTCCTCTTCCAGTCTACGGGTCAGATATCCCTGCTCTCGTCAGGGACGACTGTGGGCCTTGACGCTGTCGCCTGGAACCCTTCAGGGGCGTACGCGCTCATTTCGGGAGATGGTGGTGTTATCCTGAGGTATGACGGGACGACTTTCCAAGCTGTCAACACGGCAGGTGTGTACAGCTCGACCTTCCGGGTCCGGTTCATTTCGTGGGATCCATCTGGTAGCCAGGCTCTACTCGTTGGAGACTCGGGTCTGGTGCTGAGGTATGACGGAAGCAGCCTCTCGGCTATGCCTGTTCTGACGAGCAGTATTCTCTACTCTGTCGGCTGGTCGGCAGGGACCGCGTACATCGTGGGTGGGAATGGCGCGATATTGACCTATTCGGGGGGAACTCTGAAGAGTCTTCCTTTCAGCTCATGGTCAGGCTACCGCGGGATAGCCTGGAAGCCCAGCTAGCCAGTTTTCTTGGAATCGGACCCAGTTGGGCACGATGACCGCCCGCAGGAGCTCTTGAAGCGTTATTCCTCTATCTTTCGCTTTTAGGCTGAGGACTGAAATTCTCTTCCCCGATCGAGACAATTAGTTTAGCCATTTCTCATTTCACCTCATCAATTATTATCTCAGGAACATTTCATGGAGATCAGCTCGTAGCCGTCAAAGTATGCCTTCAGATTGCAGTTTTCACACCAGGCGCCAAGTTTCTCGTCCGTATTGCCGGAAAAGTAGATGTTGAGGTCCGCCCGACAGCAACTAGGACACAGACGATTTGCCCAATCCTTCCAGGCTTTCACATTCCGAAGGTTCTAAGACTGGCGAACTCGAGGGCCTGGCGACCTGTATGAGACACCGCACCGACGGGGTGACTTCGACCCTCCTTCTCCTTCGAATTCGCCGAGCGACTTAAGGGACTCGTTTGTTCCGTTCCCACGGGGATTGCCTTTCCAATCATATGCTCCGCTACGCCCTGTCATGCACTCGAAATAACTGGGTGCTCGACTGAGTGTATTGTCGAGCTATGTTGGGACGTAGATCATAGTAGTAATCCGTATCTTACTTTCTCGCTGCCCGTTCTCCCGACACGATGTAAGGCACTGTTTCGCCAACGTACGTTGCGTGGTCCGCGATTCTCTCCAAGTATCGGAGAATGAGCGTCCCAGACACGACGCATTTCAGATTCCCTTCGCGTTCGTGGGCGGACTTTTTGACAAAATCGAGATAGATGTTGTCGACAACATCGTCCATTTTCTTCAATCTACCTGCCAACTCAACATCGCGTTCTGTAAATGCCTTGATGCTCACTCGGATCATGTCCTTGGCTTGAGACCCAGCCTGTTGAATCGCCTGCCTATCACAGTTTGACAAATCTCCAAAGATTCCAATGACATCAGAAATATCGTGGGCGTACCTTCCGAATCTTGAAAAACCGTAGGCGACTTCCATGCATGATTTGATGAATCTGAGGTCCGACGCTACGGGCTGGTATCGGGCGATGAGTTCAACTGCCAGCTCGCTCACTTCGTCTTGCAACATGCGAAGCTCTTCGGACCAGCTGTAGACTCGATCTCGGAGGTCTCTTCCTTGGACGTAAGCGTCTATCGATGTGGATACGGTGTTCTGAGAAAGCTCTGCCATGTCGAGGACCATGTTTCGGAGCTTCTCCAAACCAATATCCATCAGTCTTGGCATTCGTTTCCTCCGTCCTAGCCAAACTTTCCTGTAAGATATCTCTCTGTTAACTCCTCAGTGGGGGTCTCAAAGAGACTAGTCGTTTCGCCATACTCGATCAGCTGGCCCAAATAGAGGAATGCGGTGAAGTCTGATACTCTCGCGGCTTGTTGCATGTTGTGGGTAACAATCACTACCGTGTAATTCTCCTTGATGCTTGCAATCAATTCTTCTATCTTTGCGGTGGCTATAGGATCAAGTGCTGAGCAAGGTTCGTCCATCAGGATGATCTCCGGTTCAACTGCTAGTGCGCGAGCGATACAGAGTCGTTGCTGCTGTCCTCCAGAGAGACTCGCTCCCGACTTATCGAGGTCGCCCTTGACCTCGTCCCATAGGAAGGCGAGCTCAAGGCTACGCTGAACAGCTCTGTCAAGTACTGCATGGTTTCTCTCTCCATTTAGCTTGAGACCTGCGGCGACATTATCGTACACTGACATGGTTGGAAACGGGTTGGGTTTCTGGAAGACCATTCCGACCCTCCTTCTGATGGTGACAGGGTCGACTCCCTTGGCGTAGATGTCTGAGCCGTCAAGAATTACTCGGCCCGACGTCTTCGCTTTAGGTACTAGCTCATGCATCCGATTAAGACATCGAATGAATGTGGACTTTCCGCACCCTGAGGGGCCGATTATTGCGGTGACTGAATGCTCACGGGCCTCGATATTGAGCTTTTTCAAGACTTGGTTGTTCCCGTACCATGCGTTCAAGTCCTCGGTGCGGACCTTGCTGTTCTCCAAAGTCTTGAGAGGCTGAACAACCCCCTCGCTACTTAGGGATTGTTTCTTTTCCGTTTG
>DASPWZ010000046.1:0-20967 GCA_035637535.1 Candidatus Dormiibacterota bacterium | reverse complement strand
TCTCTCTTTGAACGACGGACGAGAGCGTCGTATGCATCTTTGATTTGTCTCTGAATTGCATAGTTGCGGAGCTTCTGGGACCATGTCTGTTCGAAGAGTTCCTTCAAGCTCAGATTTCTCAGACGGTCCAAATCCGCTCTCTTCCCATTCTCCATTAGCTCATTCACGAGGGCTGAGAACTCCTCGAAGCTCGGAGGCTCTTGATGCATTCCCTTCTCGCGTGCCTCTCTCTGACGCTCCTTAACCATCCGAGAAGCGGCTCTCACCGACTTTTGGAGGAGAAGGTCAATTCTCTCGCCGAAATTATGCTGCACTTTAGGCTTCCCTTCGACCAGTCGTTGTTGTGCGTGCTCGTGGTTTGGCAGTCGCGAGTTGCCTCAGGTGAGAGCCGCACAAGGGAAGAGTACATCCTCTTGATTGGAACTTTTAGAGCCTTTTGGTGAAGATGCTTCTCCTCTCAGGGAACGACAATAGTCTTGATGGCAGTTTTAGATGCCTTAGCGAATTCCAATGCCTTCTCAGCGTCTCGGAGCTTGAAATGGTCGGAGATGAGACTCTTCAAGTCTACACTCTTCTCTCTGACGAGTCTTATCGCTTCCTCCATCTCTGCCTCGACGCAGGAGTAGCTTGAGAGGAGTGTGATCTGGCGCGAGAAGAGCTCGCTCACGTTGAGCTGATAAGAGGCGCCTTGGGAGGGCGCTCCGAACAGGAGTATTCTGCCTCCCTTCCGTACTGAATTGAAGGCTTGGCTGAGCGCCTTCTCGTTACCGGTGGAGACGACTGCAAGGTCGACTCCGTGCTTAGTCATCTTTCTAACATGAGAGGGTATGTCTTCTGCAAGAGCGTTGACTGTCTCATCGGCGCCGAGCTTCTTGCCGAGTCTGAGCCTCGCGTCGATTATATCGCTAGCGATTATTCTTCCGGTTGTTGTGTTGCGGAGTAGTTGTATCTGGGTTAGGCCTGTGGGTCCGAGTCCGACGACGAGGACGTTGTCTGATTTCTGGATGTGGGCTCTGCGTATTGCTCGGATGCAGCATGCGGTGGGTTCTATCATGGCGCCTTCTTCGAAGGAGAGTTCTGCTGGGAGTGTGATTACGGCTCCTCGGGCTACGTTGTATTGTGGGACGCGGAAGTATTCGGCGAACCCGCACGGGTCGATGTTCGTCTTCTTGAACTCGTTGCAGAGTGTATAGTTGCCGTTGGAACAGTCTGGGCACTGGTAGCAGGGGACGTGGTGGTGCGCCACTACGCGGTCGCCGGGTTTGTAGTCAGTTACGTCGTCTGCGACTTTTTCGATTCTGCCGCTGACCTCATGTCCTAGAATGCCTCCTGGACCAAGCTGGCCTTCTATTTTTTCCAGATCTGTTCCACAGATGCCACTCGCTTCCACCTTGACGAGAATATCACCCGCTGCTAGTTTGGGGATCCGGACGTCTCTAACTGCGACTTTTCGTGGCGCGTCGAGGAAGCATGCTAGCATGGATGTGGCAATTGTTGGGTTGTGATTTAATGGATTGCCGGACGGATTGTACGTTATTCTCTAGGAAGAGTAGGTGAGCCATGTATAGCGGGAGCGTGTTGTCATGAGTCCAGAGGGTTCGCAAGTGCGCGACGGTAAAGAGTCAGTAAAATTCATGCAGGTTCTAGATCGCCGGATTTTCTTCAAGTTGAAAGATATGGCGAGGAACAGGGGTGTAACGGTTCAGGAGCTGATTCGCGTTCTTGTTATTCCCGACTGGATGCGCAAGTCTCAGGAAGAGAATAGGAGGACTGAGGATAGGAGACGGCATCGCAGACTGGCGAGTCCGGCTCGCAGCCCGGCGCAGGCTGTATCGACGGTTCGGCCAGAGCGACGAAAACGATAGGATTGTAGAATCCAGTCACGGCTGTTGGCCGTGCGTAAAGTGTGAAGGACTTTTTTTGTTCTGACATACCCCCGGGGGGGTCGAGAAATAGTTAGTAGAAAAAGAAAGGATAAAAGAAAAGAAAGGTAGTAGATGGTAGCTTCTTACGAAGAGGATTCTTCCAAAGAACTGTTTTGTGTCGCGGGAAATTTTTATTTTCAAAACTCTAGAAAGGGTCCATTCGCTTACTGAAGCGGTTCTCGGCGAGAATACCGCTTTTTCGCGCAGAACAGGCTGATCAGCCCATTTTCAATCCGGGCATTTACGGGATTATGCAAGCGTGAACTGGGCGCCATATGGAGTCCCCCTCTTGGACTACTGATCTGGGCCTGTTCTGAACGATTTTTCCGGTTGCACATGTTATCTTTTGTACTCTAAAACGTATGAATCGGTGCTTCAATGGGCGAATTCTCAGGAGCCGATTAGGATGCCGCATTGAGGCGGATGCTCTCAGCCCTAATCCTTTCTGCGATTTCTATGCTCGCTCGTCTCTGGGCTTGTCGGGTCTCAGCGCCTATGTGGCAGGTGACGACCGTCGTCCCATTAGGAAGGTCGACCAGTTCTTTCTCCCACTCGTCTACGGGTGGTTCAAGGTGAAAGACGTCGAGTCCCGCTCCTCCGATCTGCCCCTCCTTCAATAGCCTGAGTAGAGCAGGTCCTTCCACAATGTCTCCTCTTGACGTGTTGACAAGATAGGATCCCTTCCTCATCATTCTCAGCCGCGCCTCGTTCAGCAGATAATGGGTCTGGGAAGAATATGGGACGTGTATAGTGACGATGTCGCAACGCCGGAGGAGATCTTCCATCGAGTCTGTTATCTCATAGCTCAAACCCGGGACTCCGCGGGGCCTAATGACATCGTAGCCCAGAACATTTGCTTGGAACCCCACCGTTAAGATTCGAGAAACTTCGTTCCCGATGCGCCCAGCTCGTCCGATAATCCCAATTCTTTTCGATTGCAGCTCTTCGCCTATCAGCTGATTCTTTATCCACCGGCCTTCCTTCATACTATGATCCGCGAACGGAATCTTGCGGAGCAGACAGAGCATCAGCCCGATAGTGAGCTCGGCAACGCTCGTTGTGGGAGCGCTCGGAGTGTTGAGAACGGTGACTCCTTTCTCTCTCGCTGCTTGAAGATCGATATTGTCGAGGCCGACCCCCGCGCGTCCGACGATCTTGAGTTTAGAGTCTCGAATCAGACCAGCGTCGACTTTTGTTCTGCCTCTGACTATCAACGCATCATACTGGTTGATGATGCTGGCAAGTTTTGTCTTGTCTATTCCAGGCTGGTTGTCTACTGTGAAACCTGCGTCTGAGAGAATCTTGACCCCCTCGTCATCGATCGGGTCCGAAATCAGCACTCTCAAAGCACACAGTCAACCCTTTGAAACCGTCGTTGGCGTCTTCGCGAGCGGCGGTTTAAGCTTCCTCAAAAGCGCTTGAGCCGCAATTGTCACTGGGTCCCAGACGGGCGCGAGAGGTGGCGAATAGCAAGTCTCGATCTCTGCAAAGTCTTGAACTGTCAATCCGAGGTGGGCTGCCATGGACGCGAAGTTAGCCCTAAGCGTTGCGCCCTCTTCGCCCACGAGCTGAGCGCCGAGAAGCTTCCCATTCGCGGGATTCCCGAGGAGCTTCACAGTTAGATCCTTGCCACCCGGATAGTAGGAAAGCCTTGTCGATCCCGTAATTCTGACAGAAACCGGGGTGATTCCGATCTTCTCGGCCGTAGCGGTTGTTGGACCAAGGGTTGCTACTTCAAGCCCGAAGAGTTTCACGGTGGTCACGCCAGTCGATCCTGGGTATCGCGCCTCGCCCCCTGCAGCATTTATGCCTGCAACCATCGATTGCCTAACCGCCGTCGTGGCAAGCTGGAAGAAGACGTGTCTCTGGGTTATCAGGTCGAATGTTTCAATGCAATCGCCCGCAGCATAGACATTGCTCGCTGAAGTCAGCATCCTTTCATCGGTTCTAATCCCGCCCGACTCACCGAGAAGTATACCAGCGTCCTTCGCGAGTTCCGTGTTAGGCCTAATCCTAATCGCCACGATAACAGCGTCAACCTCGTACGTGCGCCGGGAGATTCGGACCCCGCTCACCCTTCCTTTGTCTCCGAGAATCTCCTCTAGAGTCGACTGCAGATGATATTCTACACCATGTTCCTCCCCTTTCTCTCTAACGACTGCGCCCATGTCGGGATCGAGAATGACCGGGAGAATTTCCGGGACTATCTCTGCTTGCAAAACAGCAACTCCTCTCACGAGCAAGGCCTCCGCCATTTCTGAACCAATGAGACCCGCGCCGATGATCGCAGCCTTCCTCGCCTTTGCTTCTCCGAGATAGTTCGCGAGTCCTTCCACGTCATTCATAGTTCGGATCGTAAACACCCCGTTTAGTTCCGAACCTGGAACAGCAAGAGTGGTTGGACTGGCGCCGGTCGTGAGGATGAGATTGTCATACTGAAGCTCGGTTCTGGGATGACCTTGCGACTTGAGCTCTAGAATCCGGCGGTCAGGACGAATCTTTGTCGCAGTAACTCCGAGCCTAAGGTCTATTCGGTTCGTATGCTCATAAAAGTCCTCATCATAACCGATCAGCGACCGCATTGTAGGAACTACTCCGCTGAACGCATAAGGTAGGCCGCATCGAGAATACTCCGGGAGAACCTCGTCGCCCACAAGGGTAATCTCCGAAGTCCTATCAGTCTTCCTCGAGTAGAATGCGGCTGTGGTGCCGGAAACTCCGCATCCCACAATGACTATCCTCCGAGCCATAAGATTCCGCGTATGGAATCGTCCGATAATGGTTTCTCTTGCACTAACCGCGGAACCTAGAGCTAGTTTAAAGTGGAGGATTGAGTCATGCCAAGACGAGAATTATGACAAAGGCCACCATGGATAACTTCTTGAAGAATGGCAAAGGGCTTCTTCTTGCTTACGATCAGGGTTTCGAACACGGCCCATCCACAGACTTCAACGAGAAGAACATTGACCCCAACTACGTACTGGACATCGCAGTCAAAGGCCAGTTTACGGGGGTTGTTCTGCACAAGGGAATCGCAGAGAAATACTACAACAGCAAAGTCCCTCTGATAATCAAACTCAACGGGAAAACAAGTCTCCCGAAGGGCGAGCCTATCTCCTCGCAAGTCTGTAGCGTCGAAGAGGCCATCAGCCTCGGAGCCAAAGGAGTCGGATATACCATCTACTTGGGGAGCGCCAACGAGAATATTATGCTACAAGAATTTGGCGAGATTCAAGAAGACGCGCATGAGGAGGGAGTACCAGCTATTGCATGGATCTATCCCAGAGGAGAAGCTGTGAAGAACGACACCTCGCCCGAAATTGTCTCATATGCGGCCCGAGCAGGTCTTGAAATCGGAGCCGACGCTGTCAAGATCAAATACTCAGGAGACCAGACAAGTTTCAAATGGGCTGTAAAAGCCGCGGGCCTCACTAAGGTCTTCATGTCAGGTGGCCCAAAGGCTCCGACTGACGAGACGTTTCTCAACCAGGTAAAGGGTGCAATGGACGCAGGAGCCACAGGGTTAGCTGTTGGAAGGAATGTCTGGCAGCATACAGACCCCTTGAAGATGTCAAGCGCGCTGCGAGAAATCATCTTCAACGGCAAGGAAGTGGACCGCGCGCTTCAGATGGTTGTCGCAGAATAAGAGTTCGATCATACACTCGATCCCACCTCTTCTCCGTCTCGATCTCTGGGGGCTAGGTTCGCGAAATCGCTGAGAGGACTACTCTTAGTCGTGAACTTCAAGACCTACATCGAGGCGACCGGCAAACACGCAATTGAGCTAGCGAAGATCGCAGAGAACGTCTCAAGGGAGACGGGAGTAACAATCATTGTAGCGCCGCAGTTCACCGATATCGAACCCGTCTCCAGAACCGTCGACATCCCGGTCTTCAGCCAGCACATAGATTCTGTGAAACCGGGTGCGTACACAGGTCACGTACTCGCCGAGGCCGTCAGGTCGGCGGGTGCGGAGGGGTCTCTGGTCAATCATTCAGAAAAAAGGATCAGCACAACTGAGATCGCCGGTACAGTGAAAGTGTGTTCCGACGCTGATCTCGTATCCGCTGTCTGCGCGGATACGACACAGGCCAGCGTCGACATCGCAAAGATGCTGCCCGACATGATCGCGATCGAGCCTCCCGAACTCATAGGAACAGGCATTTCCATTTCAAAAGCTCGCCCGGAACTGATTACTGAGAGCCTAAAACAGATCAGAAAAGTGAATCCCAGCGTGAAAGTTCTGTGCGGTGCTGGAGTTACGACTGCGGAGGACGTGTCAAAGGCACTGGAATTGGGATCTGAAGGGGTTCTAGTGGCAAGTGGAGTTGTCAGGAGTAAGGACCCTAGATCGGTTCTTGAAAGCATGGCTGACAAGATGCTTTCCGAACGGAAAGATTTGTTCTAGGCGTAGACTAAATACGACCACGAGTTCGGTCTCCGATGTCGATTGTCATGACTCACAACGACCGGACGCGAAATGACGCTCTTCTTCGGGTCTTTGCGTACGGCTCCGTCGTCTCGACCTACATCCTTATCGTCATCGGCGGGTATGTGACAACAAGCAATTCTGGTCTTGGTTGCGGAGAATCCTGGCCCTTGTGCAAGGGCGCGGTCTTTCCCTCGCTAAACAATCCCGAAGTGGTGATCGAGCTCACGCACCGACTCTTCAACTCTGTAGTAGGAGTGTTCATCCTAGGATTGGCTATCGTGGCGTGGACACGATACAGGAAAGCGAGCAATATTGTTCTTCTCTCAACAACAGGCCTCGTAGCGCTGGTCGCGCAAGTGGTCCTCGGAATGGTAACAGTCACAACCTCGCTGAATCCCATCGTTAGCGACGGGCATCTTGCACTCGCTTCAGCAATCCTTGCAATCGTCGTAGCCAATGCGGTCATGGTTCGGAATCTTACACTTAGAGCAGCCCAATTGCAGTAATAATTACTGATCGTTTAACGATATAGCTAGTGCAAAACGCTTTAAAAACAAAAGACCCGCGAGCAGAAAAACTCAGAGAATCCGCGGATGGCAGTCTCCAGCACTCAAGTACAGTTCGACTCACTATTCGGCCTCTTTACCTATCTCGCCTTCGCCGTCGGAATAGTCGTCTTTACCTTCATGATCTATCTTATCGTCAGGTATAGAGAGAAGGCATCTTCAAGACAACCGGAAGACACTCCGATACTTGGCAGGCAACCTCAGTCAAGGGGTCACGTCAGAACTGTTCTCCTCACACTAACACTCTCGACCATAATCATCGTCCCTCTAATCGTGGGAAGCTTTGGAGCCGTCGACAGCCTCCTCACTCCTCCTCAGCAGGTCTGCCAAGGCTGCGCAATCGAAGTAACCGCCCATCAGTTTTACTGGCAATTCACCTACGATAATGGAACCAAGCCGTACAATACGAATAACATCCTTCGTGTCCCCATGGGCCAGAACATCCGTCTAAGCGTGACGAGTGCAGATGTCTTTCACGACTTCGGAATCATCGGCTACGATATTAAGACGGACGCGATCCCAGGACGCACTAACATCATCTGGTTCTATCCCGACTCGCCGGGCAACTTTACGATTCAATGTTTTGAACTGTGCGGAGCCGGGCACGCGTTCATGAAGGGCACCCTCATGGTCATGACTTACTCCTCCTACATGGCATGGTACAATAGTACGGTAGTACACTAGATGGGAGAACAACTCAGAGCCATCGCTAGGAAATGGCTTTACACAACTAACCACAAAGAAGTCGGAATACTTTACCTCATCACATCGATCTTTCTCTTCGTAGCTGCCGGTGTCCTCGCTCTAACGATGAGGACCCAACTCTCAGCCCCCGGCAATACCATGCTGGCCGCGGACATCTACAACCAATTCGTCACCGTGCACGGACTGTTGATGATCTTCTGGGTCTTGTCGCCGCTGGCCTTTGGCTTTGCAAACTTCATCATTCCCTTACAAATTGGCGCTCGAGACCTAGCATTTCCTCGCCTGAACGCGATGAGTTTCTGGTTCTTCCTTTTCAGCGGAGTGATGATGATTCTCAGCTTCTTCTTCGGCGCGGCTCCAGACCTAGGTTGGACGCTGTATTCACCCCAAACTGCTACACTGTTCACCCCCACCATCGGGTTCAACCTTGGAGCTGGTGCCCTAATACTCATGACTGTTTCGATAACAATGAGTTCCGTAAACTTCCTAGTTACGATGCTCAAGATGAGAGCGCCGGGGCTGAAGTTGAGATACATGTCGGCATTTTCCTGGGCCATACTGATCACGATCTTCATGATGCTCTACGCATTCCCGTCGTTTCTCGCGGCTGTCGTTCTCTTGTATGTCGACAGAGCATTTGGCACGGTATACTTTTCCTCAATCCAAGGCGGATCTCTCTTGTGGGACAACGTCTTCTGGTTCTTCGGGCATCCCGAAGTCTACATTGTCCTGTTTCCTGCCCTTGGAATTATCGCCGACATAATCCCCACGTTTGCTAGAAGACCTCTGCATGGCGCCAAGTACGTGATCGGAGCCATGGTCGTCGTCGCAATGCTTAGCTTTGCGGTCTGGGGGCATCACATGTTCGTCACTGGAATCGGTGTAGTTTCAACAAAACTGTACACTGTAACAACTATCGCGATTTCGCTCCCGTTCGATGTAATGATCATCTCACTTATCGAGACTCTAGGAATGGCAAAACTCCGTCTCAAGGCCCCCGCTCTTTTCGCGTTGGGGGCAGTTGCAAATTTCATTGTCGGGGGAATAACTGGTGTCTTCCTTGCTTCAGTCGCCCTGGATTACGCGCTTAGGGGGACTTACTTTGTTGTGGCGCACTTCCATTACCTAATGGTTGGAGCAAGCATCATCGGGCTGATTGGGGGGCTGTACTACTGGTTTCCGAAGATCACTGGTCGAATGTACAACGAGAAAATGGCTAAGGTCCATTTTGTGGTCTCGATGATCGGCTTTCAAATACTATACTTCCCCATGTTTCTTCTCCTTGATATGCCAAGAAGAGTCGTAACGTACACGCCTGATGTAGGGTGGGGGCTACTCAACCTCACCGCGACTGTTGGAGGATTCATCTTTGGCGGAGCTCAGTTGCTCCTTTTCTACAATCTCTACCGAAGCGCTAGAGTAGGTCCGCCCTCTGGTCCAAACCCTTGGGAAGCATGGACCCTTGAATGGGCACTCCCCTCTCCTCCGCCTCCTCACGATTTTGACGTTATTCCTACTTTTTTGGCTGACGGCTCAGTTCGTTTTGGCGCAATCGCTGATCTTCCCAACGGATCAAGCCATTCCAATGAAATTGGATACCCGAACGGTTCGTCCCTCCGAAGCGACCACTCGTCAATGGATCTCGAAGGGCTCAGTCCTTGGCCAATTCTGATGGCTTTCGCAGCATTCATCTTCTTCCTCGGTTTGACTATTGGAAAGCCCGCAAACCCTCAGCCGGTTACCTACCAGCCCTTCTGGCCGCTTCTCGCTGACGGTGTGATCTTAGGCATAATCTCTCTCTTTGGCTACAGCAGAGAAAAGTTCACGGTCCACGAAGACACAAACGTGGAGAGTTGGCCTTTCAAACAAGTTCCGAATCTCAAACTCGGGATCTGGACTTTCCTCGGAGCAGAGGTGATTTTCTTCGGAGTTCTCATCGGCTCATACTTCTTCGTGCGAACCAACGATGCCGCGTGGCCAGCAGCAGGCACACTCTTCGATATCAGAAACGGTTTCGCCATGACTCTCGTATTACTTACAAGTAGTCTAACGGCCATAATGGCTCTGGCTTCTGCCAGGGCAGGAAACCGGACCGGTCTGATTGTGAGCCTCGGGGGAACTCTGGTTCTCGGCGCGGCTTTTCTCTACATTAAAGCCGGTGAATGGTTTAGCCTAGGGGGTAGCGGCGTCTTCCAAAACTACTCGCTCCCTGCAACAAGTTACTTCATAACAACGGGAACTCACGGAGTTCACGTATTCGCAGGAATGTGCATGACAGTTTACTTACTTGCCAACGCGATAAAGGGCAAGTACATTAATGGAGATCACACCACGCTTGAACACTTCGGCCTCTATTGGCACTTCGTCGACATTGTCTGGGTCTTCCTCTTTCCACTGTTCTATCTGGTGTAGGCGAGAAGATTGAACACCAACTATCTGTATCTTCTGATATTCGCGGCTCTTATTGGAGAGACGGACATCGAAGTTAATCTTTCTTCGATCATTCCAGCCTACAACGTGTACGTTACAGTTCTCCTAGGGATTGCCGGCACAAAGGCGATTTTGATCGCGATGTTCTATCAGCATCTGAGGTATGAGCCAAGGTCGCTTTCGTCATGGGTGATAATTGGGCTGGTAATCGCAAGTCTCCTGATGGGACTCAGTTTCGTACAATTGCACGTGGGACATTAGTTGGAAACGGGTTCGCGGATTCAGGCTAGAAATATTCATTCGGGTCGGGGATTTGGAGTGTTGCTGAAATCCGCTTCGTGGTGCGACCTGTCTAGTCGACAGATTCACGCTATTCTGTTCGGCATAGCTCTTGTATCAGGTGGGCTAGTCTACTTCCAGATATTATCGAATCTCATACCTGCTGGCGCGGGCGATTCTAACTTGTTATCAGAAAGCGGCTACGGCGTTGCTGCACTGATTCTCACAGGACTTACATCGACTCTTTGGGGATTAACTCGCCTTCTCCAACGGATCGGCTTGGATTCCTCGCGGATCTCTTCCTCTACGCTCAGGATGATGTCTCTAGCAACTCGCGAGAGGCCCTATTCACTGGTTTTTGCTTTCTCGGCCGTAATATATGGCGTCATTTTCGCGCTAGTATCCAGCATTCTAATCTACCAGCCGGGGGTGGTCTTTTCTAGCATCTACGGTGTCAGTGTACCTTCCACGGTTGAAGTTGTATGCTGTGGAGTCTTCGGTCAGATGCCGCAGTTCGTCCTCTATCTGACTCAGAACTTTGCCTTGTTGGTGATTCCCATCAATGTAATCTTGATGTCCACAGTGTCCTGGCTTGTCGGACTCAACGCCGCTGTCACGACTTACGCGTTCAGGAACGCCCTTAGAACGAAAGGAATCCAATGGATCAGTGGATTCGGAAGCTTCATCGGTCTATTCACTGCCTGTCCAACGTGCTCCAGCTTCTTGCTTCTTACGGTCATTGGGCTCACAGGGGCGGAATCACTGGCCGTCACCTTAGCTTCATTCCAAGGTCTCTTTGTAGGACTAGGCATCACTATTCTCACCTTCGCTCCCATTCTCGCTTCCAACCGAATACTGAGGCAACCGGCTTGCTCACTCCCACAAGAGACGGATGGAGAGCCGTAGCAGGTTGCTGGAATCCCGACGAAAATGAATAACTGATTAACAGAGTCGCTATTTTGGAACAATTATCCAGACAAGGATCCTACAGACGGCAGTCGAATCTGAAATACTAAGGGATTAGAATAAACTTGGGAAATTGTACGGGATGCTTGATCTTCTCACTAGGTCACTGTTAGTTTTCCGTGCATCCACGGGTGGAGGGTGCAGTAGTAATAGTAGGTGCCTGCTGCGAGGGTGAGGTAGGGCGAGGAAGGCCATTTTCCGCCGCCTACACTTATCGTGCCAGAGTCGAAAGATTGCAAACCAGCAGAATTAGCTATTGGACATCCGAGAGTGTTCGAGCTTGTGGCGTGGCTTGGATCACAACTGGTGACGGTGTGAGGCGATCCACCGTTGTTCGTCCACTGGATGGTTTGGGTATGCGTAATGGTGACGTTGGCGTTTCCGTTAGAGTCCTTGAAGCCACAATTCGGTGGATTGGCAGTCTGAGAGCAGGCTGCATTCGTGTCCCAGATCGTCAACTGGACAGCTGCCGGGGTTGTTGTTGTGTTTTGAGTCAGGTAGTACACGCCAACGCCAACTGCAATTAGTATGATGACGATGATGCCGTATAGCATTGTTCTGTTTCTCGGCTTCCCGGTTTCCACCGATTTAGGTGTCTGTTCCATTTCATCCACTGAATTTTGCGAGTAGCCAATCTTTTGCTATAAAGCTTGTTTTGGGCATCTACATACAGTTCGTTTGGTGGGTTTCTGTGTTGTCCGCAACCGATTAAATAGCGGTGTAAATGTTTGAAGAGACGATACATACTAGGTTCGCGGAAATGAGAAAGTTTCCACCTTCGCTTGAAGCTTGGCGCGATCCCATCGAGAAGACAATCAACAAGACCCTGAAGGCGAACTTCGACCGGCGTGAAGCAAACCAGATCATCAAGTACATGTTTAGAACTGGCGGAAAACGTTGCCGACCATTGTTGGTCGTGCTTTCCGCGGAAGCCTTGGGTGGAAAGCCGGAGGAAACATTAGAGGCGGCGGCGGCGATTGAGATCATTCATGCCGCGACTCTAGTTTTCGACGATATGATCGATAAGGATCAGGTCCGTAGGGGAGCGCCTACGATTCACATGGCCTTCAGCAATGAGAAAGCCCTGACGTCCGGCTTGTTTCTCGCTTCGAAGGGCGTTCAGCTTCTGTCCAACTACAAGAATCCGGAGGTCATGAGAATGATCGGAACGACGTTGGTAGATATTAGCAAAGGAGAACTTCTCGATATTCTCGGAGACTTCAACGCGAGTGTGAGTGAGTGTATCGCTATTGCGGATTTGAAGACGGCCTCTCTCTTCGGAACGGCAGCCGGAATAGGAGCGGCTATCGCTGGAGTTGACGGAAGGGATTTGGTCGGCGTGCAGAAGTTCGGTAGATCCTCCGGTATGGCTTTTCAGATCCAAGACGACATTCTCGACTTTACCGACGGATCTAATGAACCTGTTTTGAAAGCACCGAACATTGTTACCTCGCATTGTCTTCATGAGGCTCCGCGTCCTAGCAGTAATATCGAGTTATTGAACTCGAATCGAAAACCTTCGAATACAGAGGTATTGAAAATACTCAAGAAGGCGGGCTCCCTCGAGTTCGCGAGATCGAAGGCCAAGGAATACGCGGGCAACGCCAAAGAGTCACTTGACAAAGTGACGGGTCTGGAGAATCGAAAGATTCTGGACGATTACGCGGATTACCTCTGGAAGAGAACAGAGTAGTCCAAGCAATTCTCTAATTCAAACGTTTATAATACGTCAGACTCGGGCGTGCGAAAATAGGCGGAGTCAGCAACAACCGTGGTCTCCCAAGGGATACCCGAGGAAACTGGCTACATCATCTTCCTCTTCGTTGCGACATTGGCGCTCGTTATCACTTTAAGACTGGTGATCAGTCCGCGGGATCCAAGACCCACTCCCGAAAAGAGGGCGCCCTTTGAGTCCGGCCAGATTGCCTCTGGTCCAGGAAGAACGCGATTCATCATTCAGTACTATCCCTACATCTTGATGTTCGTAGTCTACGACGTTATTGCAATGTTCCTATTTGCTTGGGCTTTGGATCTTAGATCTTTGGGAGCGACCGGAACCGTTCCGATCTTGACTTTCATGGTAGTGGCGCTTGTTCCGTTAGCCTACGCGTTGCATCTAGCGGGCCAACGGGAGAACTGGTAGGAAACGCTTGCCTGACCCGATTAGCCAGGTCATCCAGCTGGTAACCAGCACGTACTTCCTCGAGATCGTAGTCTTTCCTGGTTTAATATCGATAGCCATTCTCGGAGCCTTCTTCACATGGTTCGAGAGAAAACTGACAGCGAGAGTTCAACTAAGAATTGGTCCGTTGTACTCGAGCCCGGTCGGAGGGATTCTTCAGGGGTTCGCTGACATCATCAAACTGCTCTTCAAAGAACTAATCATCCCAGAAGGAGCAGATCGATTCTTCTTCATCATGTCTCCTGTGACAGCGCTGATAATCGGCGCAGCCCTCTTGGGACTAATCCCATTCGCTCCAGGGGTCCAGATCGCAAACGTGGACGTGGGTCTCCCGGCGTTCCTCGCGATCTTAACTCTCTCACCAACGCTAGTGCTTCTGGCCGGTTGGAGCGCAAACAGTAAGTTTCCATTCATTGGCGGTCTCAGAGCGCTGTTTCAACAGACGGCATACGAAATCCCGCTATGGCTGTCTGCATTAGGAGTCGTCATGATAACCGGGACCCTGAACTTGACCGGGATCGTCCAGTTTCAGCAGAACAACGGATGGCTCATTCTCCCGCAGGCTTTGGGAGCCCTTCTCTTTATCGTAACCTCGACCGCGGAGATGGAACGCTTGCCATTCGATCTCCCCGAAGCAGAGTCAGAGATCATGATGGGGTGGCAAGCCGAATATCCAGGACCGTTATTCATGCTCGTCCAGGGCCCCGCGTTCATCAAACTGTACGCTTTCGCCGCTCTCTTCTCGACATTATACCTCGGCGGATACTTGGGACCTGCGATCATTCCTCCGATCGTCTGGTTTTTCCTCAAGACAATCGTGATCATAGTCGCGATCATGCTCTTCAGGTCAACATTTCCGCGCGTCCGTCTCGACCAATTGTTGCGCCAAGGATGGACTACCCTGCTAACGCTTTCGATCGTGAATATTGTAATCGCATATTTCATCGTCGTTGGAGTACCCGCGATCTGAGGACAGATGACAGATCTGACTTTCCTAGCTCTAGCCACAGTGACAGTGGCGAGCTCCATCCTCGCTCTTGAGGCAAGAGATCTGGTTTATGGCGCAGCCGCCCTAGGAATCTCGTTTCTCGGCATAGCCGGGCTCTTTTTCCTTCTTGACGCTTCATACATTGGAGCGTTCCAGATTGCTGTGTATATCGGAGCAGTGGTCGTTCTAATATTGTTCACAGTTATGCTAGTCGGCCCCCAGCTCGGTGAGCCGCCACTGGAACTAAAGAGGCTCTCACTACTCATAGCACTCTTGGTATCGCTTCTCCTCGGAACGGCAGGGTCTTTGACAAGCGCTGCAGCTTTTCCTGGATCAGACAACTGCGGTGCGGGATGCGATCTCACTCGCCTCAGCTCTACACTCATCAACCAATACGGCGTCCCGCTCGAATTTCTTTCACTCGTCCTGGCTGCAGCCGTGATTGGTGCCCTGACACTGGCGAAAGCGGACAGGAAACAGTGAGAAGTTGGAACCATTAACCAGCTTCTTCGCCGTCTCGGTTATCCTCCTAGGTATTGGAATCTATGGACTAACTACAAAGAGGAATGCTCTCAGAATACTGTTCTCGATAGAACTGATCTACAACGCGGCAAATCTCAACATCATCGCCTTCGCGAGACTGCGAGACCCGCCGATAGTTACTGGTCAAGTGCTGGTTCTGTTCACGATTGCGCTCGCGGCTATGGAAGCCTCCGTCGGACTCGCTATCATAATGCTGGTCTCTAGGTTGAACGTCGACATTGACCTTCGCAAACTCGATCGACTGAAGGGTTAGAGAAACCATGACTTTTCTTCTGATAGGTGCGATAGTTGTTCCTCTAATCGGCGTCCCAGTTGTCTACTGGTTCTCCCTTCTTCTAAAAGACAGAGCCGGGTATGTCGCATCGCTTCTCTCAATCGTACCTCTTGCGGCTGTTTTGATCGCGGGGGTTCAAGGCTCGTCCTCTCCCCAAGGTTCCTATTCGGAACTGTACTCGTGGTCGCCGATTGGAACTTTCGGTCTAAGAGTCGACAATCTCAGTCTGCCAATCCTTCTCATTATTTCGTTGCTAGTAACATTGATCGCGCTTTTCTCCGTGCCCTACATGCGTCAGAGGATTGGTGACGATCCTGGACGCTACGGGCTCTACTACAGTCTGTACATGCTCTACTCGCTCGGAATGATAGGGACGGTTCTCGCTACAAACCTGATCGAGTTCTATCTGTTCTTTGAAATCATGCTAGTGCCCTCTTTCTTTCTGATTGCAGAATGGGGGTACGGCGAACGAGACAAGATCTCGCTCACCTACTTCATCTGGACGCATGTAGGAGCCTTGGTACTGCTCGTTGGCATTCTTGTGACGGGATTCCTGGCCGGAACTACAGATATGGATTCGGTCGTTAACAACTTCGCTGCGAACCCGTCCATTGTCCCCTCCCTCGTGAGGATAGGAGTCGTTGGAGCCATGTGTTTCGGGCTCTTCGTCAAGATCGCGCAGTTTGGTCTTCATGCATGGCTGCCCTCGGCTTACGCAGAAGCACCTACCCCAATCAGCGCCCTCCTATCGGCCGCAATGACCGGAATAGGAGGCTACGCGATAGTTCGTATCGTTATGACGATCTATCCTTCGGGATTCCAGGCACTATCGGCTCTTTTTGCAGGCTGGGCTCTTGTCACAATGTTCTATGGTAGTGCGATGGCCCTGGTCCAGGATGATGTCAAGAAACTGCTGGCGTATTCTAGCATGAGTCAGATGGGTTACATTCTCTTCGGCCTGGCAACCTTCACTTCGTTCGGCATATCAGGTTCAATGTTCCAGTACATTAGCAACGCAACCGCGAAGGGAATCTTGTTCATCGCCATCGGCGCGATAATGCTTCAGTTTCGTGGGGAACGAAGCATGAGTAAGATGGGCGGACTGGCAGGGAAGATGCCGATAACCGCGTCTGCGGCTTTCATCGGGTCGCTGGCACTGATGGGTTTTCCCTCGACTAATGGATTCTTTTCTGAATTTCTCCTGTTCCAAGGAGGCTTCTTACGTGCAACAAGCGCGTTCTCGGACTATCGCGTGATCGTTGCTATCCTAGGAGTTGTCGCGACGGCATTCACTGCGGGATACTCCCTACTCGCTCTCAGGAAGATCTTCTTCGGTCCCTCCAACGGAGATACGGCGAATGTCAAGGAACCGCCTTGGACAATCACTGTTCCACTCATCATTCTTAGCATTGTTACAGTGATCCTTGGAATCTATCCAGGACCCATCATTAGCCGATTCGCTGCCATCGGGAAGGCTATCGTTGGAGCATGAGATGAATTGACGCTCATTCCATGGTTGATCTGGACTGTACCTCTTGCGGGGGCTGTTCTCACGCCTGCTTTTGCGAAGATCCATCCAGGTCTTCGAAATTATGGAGCCGTAGCGTTCACCCTCATTTCGGCCATATTTGCGACCCTCACGGCTTTTACAATCGCGCAGGGCGACTACCAAGTCGCATGGATCAGTTCATCTATTTTCAACGTGAACGCTGGTGTTCTTGTTGACCCGCTGAGCATGTTTCTGGCCAACATAGTCGCTTGGATTAGTTTCCTCATCATGGTCTACAGCCTTCAATACATGAAGGGCGAGTTTGGGCTGACGCGTTACTGGTTTTTCATGAACCTCTTCATCGGCAACATGCTCCTTCTCGTCCTCGCCGATAATCTGCTATTGATGTTCTTTGGGTGGGAGGGCGTCGGCCTCTGTTCATATGCGCTGATCGGCCACTTCTATCATGATGAGCCAGAGCACTGGGTTGGTGTCCCGGGCGACACAGCCCTTGGTGTGCCCCAAGCGTTCCCTCCGAGTCATGCAGGGATGAAAGCCTTCGTCATGACGAGAATTGGTGACATCGCTCTCCTCATCGCAATTTTTCTTATTTTCGCGACGGCTGGGACCTTCAACTATGGTGAGTTGGCGGTTAAGCTTGGTCAGCCAGGCAACTGGGCCTCAATTTTATCCGGGTTAGGGTTGCTTCTTCCAACGGCACTTCTCTTCTTCGGAGGGCCCATCGGAAAGTCCGCACAGTTTCCGTTACAAGAATGGCTTCCTGACGCAATGGCCGGACCTAGTTCGGTTTCTGCTTTGATTCACGCGGCTACAATGGTGAAAGCTGGAGTATTTCTGGTTGGAAGAATGGGCCCCATTTTCTACATCGCCATGTTGCAGTTCAACCTAGTCACTCCTTTCTTTGGTACAATAGCCTGGATTGGTGCCTTCACCGCTTTCCTCGCGGCAACTCAGGCTACTGTAGCCCGGGAAATCAAGAAGGTCCTAGCTTACTCGACCGTGTCTCAGATAGGATACATGATGATGGCACTAGGCATCGCCGGGCTGAGTGCAAACTTCATCGCGGGATATTCCGCAGGGCTGTTGCAGCTGATGAGTCACGCGATATTCAAGGCCTCACTCTTCCTAGCAGCAGGGTGGGTCATACATGTCACCGAAACGCGATTCATGGACCAGATGGGCGGACTTGCCAAGGCAATGAGACTTACATCAGTCTCAATGCTGCTCGCGGGTCTCTCTCTGATTGGCATCCCGCCATTCAGCGGCTTCTGGACAAAAGATTCGATCCTCTCCTCAGCCTTCCAGAGTAGCCAATTTGTGTTCTACGGAATCGGGCTTGCAACGGTGCTACTGACGGCGTTCTACACTACGAGGATGCTAGGTGTCACGTTCGCAGGCAAATCCAGCAACCACGTGGACGAACTTGCAGAGGAAGGAAAACTTGCCCACGAAGCTGGTCTAACCATGCTCGTGCCATACCTGGCTCTTGCAATTGCAAGCCTCGGACTAGGAATCTTCTATCCGTTTTACAGCGGGCCCCTTACCGACTATATTGCTGGAGCCCTGCCCGCCACCCTACCCCTTGGCACTATCCCCGGTCTAACGACTACAGAAGTTCTACTGTATGGGGCAAGCATCGCGATGGCGGGAGTCGGCCTAATCATGGGATACCTTCTCTATTTCAGAAGACCATACACTGTTCCAACTAGGGTCGGGGGGCTCCGAGCCTTCCTTTGGCATCGTTGGTATCTTGACGCAGTCAACTACCGCGTGTTTGTTGGCGGACTAACCAGTACGAGTCGAGGACTTTACAGATACATCGAACAAGGGATTTGGGATAAGCTCAGCTCGACAGTCGCACGTGATGTCATAGATTACTCTGAGGCTAGCGGGGTCCTAGACTCGAGAGTTGTGGATGGAGCCGTGGACGATGTCGCAACTGCAGGCTCTCGACTCAGCAACCTCTTGCGGCGGCTGCAAAGCGGAGTCACTGAGCAGTACATCATATCATTCGCGATTGGGATCGCTCTCCTTCTAATATACATGATTTTTGTGGTCGGAGCTAGCTAAGATTGCTCGGAATCCTGACAGTCATTCTCTTTCTACCACTGGTCATGGCAGTCCCAACATTTTTGCTCGGGAAGAAACGAGAGAGTTTGGCCAAGATTCTGGGCATAGGCACTACAGCGGGGGTTTTCGGTATTTCTCTGATCATCGCCGTGCTGTTTCAATATGGTAATCCAGGTTTCCAGCTAGCAGACACCGGAGAGTGGGCTAGCACTTTCGGACTGAACTACATTGTTGGAGTCGACGGGATCAGCTTACCGCTCCTAATTCTCGCTTCTCTACTATGCCTTCTAGCGGCCGCTGGATCTAGGGACCTGATCAGCAGCAGACAGCCAGAATACTACGCGCTCTTTCTGATCTTCGAGACGGGAATAATCGGAGTGTTCACTTCGCTGAATCTGATTCTGTTCTATGTCTTCTGGGAAATAGTACTGATTCCGATGTTCTTCTTTATCGGGATCTGGGGAGGACCGCGGAGAAAATACGCTTCTCTGAAGTTCCTAATCTTCACCTATGCTGGAAGCGCCGTCATGTTGTTCGGGTTTGTGGCTCTCTATGCGTGGACAGGAAGCCAGGGCACTCCGTCCTTTGACTATGCCACGATCCTCACTAGATCTGCAAATATCGCCATGCCCTTTCAGGTAGCCGCGTCGCTTGCGACGTTTGTTGGATTCGCCGTCAAACTGCCGATCTTCCCTCTTCACACGTGGCTTCCGGACGCGCACGTCGAAGCTCCTGCACCTGTAAGTGTTCTTCTCGCAGGCCTCTTGTTGAAGATGGGTGGCTACGGACTAATCAGATACAACTTGTTACTATTCCCAGCAGCGGACAAACTTCTCTGGCCAGTCTTCACCGCAATAGGACTCATAACAATGATCTACGGAGCGTCTGTCGCGTTCGTCGCACAGGACATGAAACGCATGATTGCCTTGACGAGCGTGAATCACATGGGATACGTGTTGTTGGGCACCTTCACTCTAGGATCAATTGGGGTCTCCGCTGCCGTCTTCCAAATGTTCGCCCATGGACTGGCGGTCGGAATGCTCTTCCTCATGTCCGGATACATCCATGAACATACAGGTACTCGCAACATAAACGAGCTGAAAGGCCTACGAGGTAAGATGCCGACGACGACTCTCCTTCTAATCCTAGGGTCCATGGCGGCGATGGCTGTCCCGGGATTCGCCAACTTCATCAGCGAATACCAAGTGCTCCAGGGAGCGCTGGGTGCAAACTATCTCTTCGGACTGGCAATCCTCGCTCCGGCACTGACAGTCGGGTACTTCCTCTGGATGTTAAGACGAGTCGTAATGACGCCTGCTGTCGGTCCGAAAAACGAGATACAACTACACTCACAACTCATTCCAACAGCGTTCCTCGTTCCACTGCTTGTCTTCGGAATCTATCCGTCGCCACTGCTTGGAAGTGCGATCAAACCAACGGTCGACCATCTGCTCTCCGTACTCTTCCCGGGGGGAAAATAGTATCACAAACCTCTGGGTCCTTACGCCCTTCTTGACACTTGCAACATTCGGGCTACTCGTCACTCCAGCGGGGCTGATCAAACGCGGCAAGACCCCGATTGGAGTTGCTCCCTACGCGGGCTTGACTGGATTAGTCATTGCGCTTGGCTCTACTATGTGGTTGGGCTTCTACGGGGGGCCGGTCCAGATTTTCGGTGGATTCCAGATTGACCTCTTCACCTATTTCTTTACAGGGGTCCTGCTCCTCGTCTCGCTGTTCGTCGCGATATCATCCCTCGAATTCATGAAAGGCGACGCGAACACAGCTCCCTACTTCGGACTTTTGCTTCTGTCAACGCTGGGAATGATCGTTCTTGCAGCGTCGATGGATCTCATTCTTCTCTACGTGGGTTGGGAACTCATGAGCATTCCCACCTACGCGTTGACGGCGATTAAGAAAAAGGACCCTAACTCGAACGAGGCAGCGGTCAAATTCTTCGTAATGTCCGCTCTCTCGTCCGCCCTGCTCGTCTTCGCCATATCGCTGACGTTCGGGATAACCGGGTCTACCAGTCTCCCAGCAATCGCGAGTTCTCTTGGAACTCTCACAGGGGATACGAGATCCTTCGCTCTGATT
>DASPWZ010000045.1:0-27515 GCA_035637535.1 Candidatus Dormiibacterota bacterium | reverse complement strand
GGAAAACGTTATACAGGGTACGCGGGGCTAAAGCGCGAATACAAGCAATGAAGGACACTTCGCGCATTCTAGATCTCAAGTACAAACTCCAAACGATCGAACTCCTGAACCTGGCAAAAGAACAATACACCTACAGAGAACTCTCCGGCATTCTACATTTGCCCGAGACGGTCTTGAGTCGCTATGTGAAAGGCCACGTACTGCCAACCGCGGAGCGCGCAGAAGAAATTAACAGGACTCTCCAGAAATACATGAGCCTAGAAAAAGAACTACATGAGAGAATAAAATTCGACGACCTAGGCTACTTTGACAACACTGGAATAATCAACGACACAATGCTACTAGAAAGAGCAGTGCAACAAGCTGTCGGAAAGTTTGCAGGCAAGAGAGTGAACAAAGTCATGACCGCTGCTGTCGACGGAGTCCCACTCGCAACGTTGCTAGCTCACCGGCTGGGCACGAGACTCATTGTCGCGAAACAATCCAGGGAGGTTGGCGTTCGAGAGTTCATCGAGGAATTCTACGTCCCCCCCAAAACAGCCATAATGAAGAGTCTCTACGTCTCCAAAGACGCGTTCAAGAAAGGAGAGGGCGTACTCATCGCAGACGACATCATCGATAGCGGAGAGACTCAGCGGGCAATGATGAAGGTCATTCTCAAGGCAAGGGCGGAAGTCATAGGCATCTATGCACTCGTAGCCATCGGAAACGAATGGAAATCTCGGATAGAGTCAGTAGGTAATGTTCCCGTGGAGATCGGCCTATCGCTCGTCAAGATGGTGGCGTAAGACTACCTTTCAGCGTAGAAAAAGTAGAAACATCAGCGAAGAACCGTCAAACTCACCCGGACAAAGAGCGTAGGCTATCCACAAACGGCGGACCAGCCACACCCCTATCCGTAACAATGCTCGTCACCAGCTCCGGCGGAGTAATATCGAACGCCGGATTCAGTGCCTCGACACCCCGCGGCGCAACTCTCCTCCCAGCAACATAGAGGACCTCTCGCTGGTTCCGTTCCTCGATAACAACCATCGAAGGGTCCGTTGCCATGTCGACAGTGGAGACTGGAGCAGCCACGTAGAACGGGACGCCATAAAACTTCGCGGACAACGCAATAGGCAGAGTGCCAATCTTGTTTGTCACGTGGCCAGTCTTCAATATTCGATCTGCGCCAACGAGAATCTTGTCCACCATACCCCGCGCCATCATCTGCGCGGCTGCACCGTCTACGATGATTTTCACGGGAATCTTGTCATGCGCTAGTTCGAACGCGGTCAGCCTCGATCCCTGTAGCAACGGACGAGTCTCAGTTGATATCACGCTGATCCGCTTTCCCTGCTCCACCGCGGCTCTAACTACGGCGAGAGACGTCCCGTAGCCAACGGTTGCGAGGGCACCAGCATTACAATGAGTAAGAACCGTGTCACCATCCTCCAACAGCGGAGCGCCATACTTGCCGATGTTTCTAGCAGCATCTAACTCACTATTGAAAATTGCTACTGCTTCTTTCGAAAGTATCTCGCTCAGGGACGAAACCTCTTCTGCTTTCGCGGAGGCATTGAAGACTCGCTCTACAGCCCATCGAAGATTCACACCTGTGGGCCGAGTTCTAATCAGAAGATCAGCCCATTGTCGCAGCTGCGTTCGAGCTTCGGCCAAATCACGGGTCTTAATCTTCTTAACAGACAAAACGAGACCGAACGCGCCGACCACTCCAATCAAGGGTGCTCCACGTACTTTCATCGTTTTGATCGCCGCCCCAACCTGTTCAACATTTCTCAAACGGACGTAGGCTAGCTTAGCCGGGAGGAGAGTCTGATCTATAACCTCCAATACTCCGTTCCGCCACCTAATAGGCTCGAGACCTTTACCAGACATTACAGCTCGGACCCCGATCCGACATCTCCTTTTAGTCCTCTCAAGTTATCGACTCGTCCGTTGTCATTTCATCATACGAGGCCTACGATCAGGAGGCATGAAAGGTGCACAAAACTCACGCCCGAGTTTCGAAACCAATGCAATCTCTGCCCTCAGCTGGCGTTCAAGCTTTGGCTCTATATCGAGCTCTTTCGCAGGAGGCTCTTTCCACTTCCATCCTTGTATCATAGAAAGCTCCTTGAGCTTCGCATTTTCGCCCTTCCATTCTTCTCCAAGCTGCCTTTTCAAATCCAAGACGTATTGAGAGAAGGCTCGGCAGAGAGTTCGTCTATGCTCTAGTAAGTATGGTTCTCGAGAGTCAGGGAGCCAATCGCCTGGAGTGTCACTAATGGCACTCGTTGTTTCATCCAAGTTGCGTTGATGACTTTCGGGAGTGTATTCCCATGCACTAGGGTCGTATGCAGTCATTCCATCCAGCTTAGCCTTGTAATGCAAAAGGACGTGCTTCACCAAGTCGTTGATTGGGATGTCACTCATTCCTAGATTCGCTAACGAATAACTTTCGACTCTCTCTATTTGAATGGCTTTATAGCCGCCCGTCCGCGTGCTCGACTTTCTGGAACCCTTGGAAACCAAGAGCGAGCAAGTGCCGGTGATCGTAGAGGCAATTGAGGCCTACCTTTCCAGGGGAGGAGTCTTTCTCCGAGAGCCTGAGAAGCTGATGGACCTGCGCGAGAAAGCGTTTGGAACTCTAGTCGACGATAGAATCACACTCAATCCATACGAAACCTTCTACCTTGTTGAGAAGAAGAGGATCAAGGTCTTGGACGAGAAAACCAAGCAGCCCAAGTCGCTTCAGCAGCTGGTGACGAAGCTGTCAGTGGGGAAGCCCACGATATGGACAAAGTATCTTGTCTACAGAGACCTTCGGGACAGGGGATACCTAGTCCGGGATGGAGAGGGGGGATATGATTTCGAAACGTTCGGTAAGGGAGCCGTGAGACGGCTCGTCACGATCGTGTTCGAAGGAGGAGAGTCTACACTCGAAAAACTCGCAACGTTGTCAGCGAAAGCAAACAAGGATGGCAAGGACTTGGTGTTGGCCGTCATTGATCGTCGTACAGACATAGTCTACTACACGTTGAATCCTGAAACCTTCCAATCCCAATAACTCGAACCTTGAAGGTTCTTCGTCTTGTCTGAGACTCAATTCACGCTCCCTCGCGGAATGAAGGACATAGAACCGGAAGAGATGATCAAGAGAATCTGGCTCGCCGAGCAGATCCGCCAAGTATCGTGGAGCTACGGTTTCCAACTGGTTGAGCCCAGCCCAGTGGAAAATCTTGAGACGCTTGAAGCAAAATCGGGCCCTGGAATCCGGGAAGAAATCTACTGGTTCAAAGACAAAGCAGGACGAAACCTGGGTCTTCGATTCGACCTAACAGTCGGCATGACCCGGATGATCGCCAACCGATTCGACCTTCCCGAACCCATAAAGATCGGATGCATTGGAGGCGTCTGGCGATATGACGAGCCACAATACGCCAGATACAGATACCATACACAATGGGACGCGGAAATCTATGGAGTAGCTGAACCCACTGCTGATGCGGAGATCATCAGCCTAGGTTCCGACATTCTAGACAAAGTCGGATTGAAAGATCACGAAGTCCGAGTCAGCAACAGAAAACTCGCAGAAGGGTTCCTCCAGACCATAGGCGTCCGCTCACAAGAGGGACTCGAGAGATTGCTGCGAATCATCGACGGAATGGGCAAAAAGGGTCCCGAACAGATCGAAGGAGAACTAGGCAGAGCGGGGCTCTCCCAAGACAAGGTGAAACGGGTCATGGGATTCGCTGATATCGGCGGAGACGCCGACAAAGTCCTACCCGATCTAGAGAAGAAACTCCCAAAGAATGACCTGATCAGCAAAGGACTACAGGAACTCACAGGAACTATTGACAACGTCGACTCCCTCGGAAAAAGGTCCAAGGTCCAAGTGGACCTAAGAATTGTGAGAGGGATAAGCTACTACGACGGAACAGTCTTCGAAGCGTACGATCAAGCTGACGAGGCTGTCGGTGCTGTATTCGGCGGTGGCCGTTTCGACAAGCTCTGTCGAATATACGGAAAACGAGACATGCCCGCAACCGGCGTCGCAGGAGGCTTCGAGAGGCTCATGATCTCCCTTGAGAAGAAGGGGCTCTTCCCAGATCTGGAACAGAATCCACAAGTCTATGTCGCAATGGCAGGCGAAGAAGTGCGAGACGAGACCATCAAGGTATTGCGAGCGTTGCGAGAGAGTGGACTCCGAGCGGACAGAGATCTCAAAGAACGTCCATTGAAGAAACAGATGGACTATGCCGCCTCAGCCAAGGTACGAATCGTCGTTATTGTCGGCCCTAGAGAACTCAAGGAGGGCAATGTACGATTGAGAGACATGAAGACTGGAGAGGAAAGAAACATTCCGAAGAATAGAGTCGTGGATGAAATAGCAAAGCTACTAGCGTAGGTTAAGACCTCGATCCGATTCGTCTTGTTTGCCTAGGTTTTCAGGAAAACTTATCAGACGGACCCGCAAAACAAGCGGTATTAGCGAACAAAGGAGAAATGCTAAATGGTTGAAACAAGGCCCAATCGTAATGAAACTCTAGACCTTCACTCAAGAACCAAAGTATTGAAGCGAAGGCGGGCCAAGAGAGAATTTCGTGCACGCCTCATTCATGTTTCAGCGGCAGCAGGCTGAAAGTCACTCAAGACCCCCAGCCACATCTGGCTACTAACGACATTCGCTACTCTAAGGTCAGAGATTCAATCTCGAGGGTTAAGATCGTAGTAATCTGGGGGGTTCTTGGAGAGTTTGTAGTGGATAAATCCATATCCATATTTTTCATGGAGCTTGTTTGCTTCATCCACCGCGCTCTTGTAGCAATGTTCGAATGTTTCCCAGTCTTTGGCCTTGATGCTCTCACCTAGCGGATGGAGATGTGTTTGGATGAAACTGCTGATGTCTTGGTGGTATTTTGGTCTCAGGGTCCCGCCTGCTTTGAGGATGGTGATTGTCGCCTTCTGTTCGTGTTCGGCCAGTTTCCAGTTTCCACCCTTAGCCGCATAGTAGAGCACGTGAAATCTATCGCCGATCTCCTTCATTAACCGGGCTAGGCCAGGCTGTACTTCGGCGAGTTGCTCTAGGGTAAGTTCCCCGTGCTTCGTCTTGACTATGACCTTCTCGTCCAAGTTGCCCATCCACATTCGTGAACATGTTTTCATATAGATTTCACCCTCATGTTCAACCTAACCTCTGAGAAGTAATGTGGTCCGATTTCGAATGCTCACAAAAGGCGGATTTTTCTTTGCTAGGTCAACAGTTAAAGGCGGCTAGAACAATTGGACAGTTGTAGAGTGTCCCGGTTTGTGGGTGGAGTTCAAATGTCCACTTTGCGGCAAAGATCTTGACGACGACAAGACCATGGCTAACTTCCTAGTTTGTGGAGATTCTTCTCACGGATTACTCCGGTTTTTCACCGGCGACGGCTGCTACTTCACTACCAATGAGGTGGTCGCGGAGGAGTTGATGAAAAAGGGAAAGAGGGTTCACATTGTCGATCCTAAGGAGTTCTTTGGGAATCAGACAATTAATCTCGAATAGCTAGCTCGTCATCCGTCAGGAATCATTAACTATCCTTTCGCTCCGGGTCTGTTCTGGGCCCGTAGCTCAGCCTGGATAGAGCGGCAGCCCCCTAAGTGGGGTTTCACCATCGGAGTCAGCTGTAGGAGATTCGAAAAAATCTCCGGCTAGAGGTCCGGGGTTCGAATCCCCGCGGGCCCGCCTCAGATTCCAATGAATCTCACGGGGGAGAACTAGCTTGTTGAACCGGGGTCTTGTTTGGGGAGGGTTCGGTGACTTGATTTCGCACGCGTCAGATAGAACGCGAGAGCAATCAACAGTATCATCGTGAAGCCGATCAGACCAAGCCCGGCAAAGTGGGTCGTGTTGTACGATGAAATCTTGAGACCCGAAGCCACGTAGGTAGCGTCGGGCTCGCTCACGTAGAAGATTCCAATGCCATAGATGAGTCCTATCAACACAGTCAAACGCGTTCCGAGCCCTGCAAGAGAGGCTGTGTAAAGTGCAATCACAAACCCTAGCGCGCTTATCGTGTCAGCATACGGGACTAGCCATAACTGCGCGAGACCATTACCGATCTCGTTCAGCACGAGGCCGAAGGCGTAGAGGACGATTCCAATCATGGCATAGCTACGAATCGTGCTACTCGGAAGGGCCGGCCTCGCCGCCTCGGCCACACTCATGGTGACTCAGGATTGTTCGAGTGCTCTTTAAGCGAATAGTAACTTGCCGACCGAATAGTGTAGGGTACTAGGAATGAGGCTCAGTGGTCTGCTTCGTTTCTTCATTCACTCGAACTGAGCGTAGAGTTGGTGCTGATGAAGAAGGGAGAGATGGTCCTGAGACCTGCGGAAAGAGACTACCCATCGTCATTGCCGCTTTGCTTTGACGAATCTTCGCAATGATTCCGGGCTCCAACCGGCGATAGAAGAGAGTCGGCGCGAGAATGCAGGAAGGTAGAAGGGAGATCATCAATGTAAACCCGAGCGCAATGGCCCTGTCAAGACTTCCTCCCATCGCTACCGCGAAAGAAACGAACGCGCCGATACCTCCTAGCGATGACAACCATCTTGATGTCCACGCAGCCGGGACGGTGACTGTGAGTCTCATCGTATTGTGGCATCGGAGTCCAGAATCCTCGAGGACCCAGAGAAGGACATGTATCGAGGATGGTATAGCGAGCAGAAAAATGGCCACGTAGATGAACGCGTTGCTAACAATGACGAGATTCTGTGGATTGACCTGCGTCACTTGGGGGACAATTAGCGCGGACAGAAAGAACACGAACACCAAGACGCGGATGTCTCTCAGAAGCCTCCGTGAAACCCCTGGCTTCCCCACTTGTCTCTCGAAGTAGTACTGGTGTCCCGAGGACTCACGGACTCGGCAAATTATCCTCAAAACTAGAGATGCAAGACGGTCCACCACTAGACTCCAGATGAGGAGCGGAATGCCTACGTACACTACAATGATAGTGACGAGCCAGCCTGTGCCCTTGGCGACACCGGTAGCCAAAAGAGGCAGAAGGGCCAGGAAGCCCAGAGTGTATTCCGTCCTGTAGGTCAAGGCTCCAGTTGAGAGGGCTTCTCGTCCCAACTATGAGTCTTCTAGAACTAACAGACCCAAACTCTAGGCATTGCTTGACGATTGCGGTTCGCTCTTCTTATCGAATCTGACTCTTCTCAACCGATTAGGACCCCACCATGCCCTAGGGCCGAGCAATGACATGATTGCTGGCACAAGATAGGTTCGCACAACCATTGCATCTAGGACCACGGCCAGCGCAATCGCGAAGCCGAAGCCTTCGAGAAGACGATTAGAAGACAACAAAAGCGACCCTAGTGCTCCTGCAAGAATGAGAGCGAGGGCTGTTATGATCCCGCCCGTTCTGTCAACGGCGTCTACCACTGCCTGACGAGTCTCCTTGCCCTTCTGAGCCTCTTCTCTGATCCGGGTCAGAATGAAGATGTTGTAGTCCATTCCGATTCCATAGAGTAGAAGAAAGAGTACAAGGGGGATGATGAAGAGGACTCCTGATCGGAGAACGTTGTTGAAGAAGAGCAGAGTGGCTGCGTAGGCCCATATTATGCTCAGTCCAATGGAAAGTATTCCAGTTATTGCAAGAGGATAAGAGCCGAGAACTACCAGCAAGACGACGAATATCGCTGCGACCGTCAATACTCTGATAGTGTTGAACTGGTTGACGGTCTCGTTGGCAAAGTCGAGGGTGGACGCGGAAGCGCCTCCAACAAGTATGGTGTCTTGAGCTAGTGAGGGGTCCGAGCTTTGAAGACTCGTGATGAGTCTTCGTATTTGAGTGACTGTGTTGAGAGAGTTTTGCGTGAATGGTTCCTCAGCAAATAGGATCGTCAGCATAGCGGTCCGGTAGTCCTTTCCTGTACTCCCCAGGATCGTCTGCCTCTCTTCTGGCGTAAGGCTGGCCATGTTGGTCGCGTTAACCGGGATGCCGTTGGGGCGAGTCGGCCCCGTTACCTCTTTCACGTTGGACAACCTAGTAATGTTCTGACTCAGCTTCTCCAAGCTTGTCTGTGCACTTGCGGTGAGGTTCCCGTTTACGAGAATCGGCACTGGGAATTGTACGAGGACTTGTGTGGGACCTATCTGCCCGGCGCCGAAGCTCTGTTCCAAGGCTGTGACGCCTTTGACGCTTTCGGCTTGTGGGAGACCAGCAGCAAAATCGTAGGAGGTGGAGCCGGTCAGTGAAATGTAGATGGCGGGAATGGATATGATCAGCGCTAATCCTATGACTAGTACAGGTCGCCTAACGCTGAAGCTTGCAGCTCGACGGAAATATCCGGGCCTTTCAGCTCTTCTTTTCCGGGCTTTGGCCGCGTACGCCTCGAATCTCTTGCCAGATGTCGGCCAGAATATCCGGTCCCCTGCCACTAGGATGAGCGAAGGGATCAGTGTTAGACTTACTAGAAGAGCGATTAGGACGCCGAATCCGAGACCGACGCCGATGGATCTGAGGAGGGTGAAGCTTGTTAACGTCATTGCGCCGAAGGCGATTATGACGGTGGTTGCGCTGGTGGCGATGCTCTCTCCTGACCAAGTGATGGATGTCTGGACCGCTCGGGCCTTGTCACGTCCTTCGACTCGTTCCTCACGATAACGGGCCATTAGGAAGATAGCGTAGTCGGTGCCAACCCCGAGCATTATCGTAAACAGGAATGTTGTGGTAGTATCCTGGATGGGGATGACGTATTTGCCAATGAGGTAGAGTCCCCCCTCAGCCATCAGCAACGCCATTCCGACGGTAGCAAGTGGCACGAAGGGAGTGACGATTGCAAGGAAAAACAGCCCGGCTAAAACGAGGATGGCGCCGACCGTGACGGGTTCAATGCGGCCCAAATCGGCCGCGCTTCCCAGAGAAGAGTCGGCGGTTGTGGCTAGGTCACCTGTGACATATGTATGTAAGGGTTCAGAATCGCTGGCTTTGAGTTGGGAAATGATGTTCCGCATGGTCACCACATTCTTCAATATCGGGTCCGTATCGGCTGAGCCGAACGAGCCGGGAGCCTGGGAGAAGGTCACTAGAATGATCATTGCGTTCTTGTTCGGGCTGATGAAATTCTGGATAATCGTAGGGGGGATCAGTGGGGGATATTGAGAGAGGGTTTCATGCCATACGGTTTGATTCGCCTTTGATTGCGCCACAGGGTAGCTGTAGTTTTGCAAGTAATACAACGTGAGGGCTGTTCTTTCTAGGCTGTAGATTGTGGTGACGTTCTCAAGGCTGTTGAGGACTCCGGGCGCTAGAAGATTTCTTTCTAGACGGAGAGTGAAGATCTTAGTTGCGTTGTCGGTGACATCGTTTCCTTGGAGGAGAATTATGGCGCTTGCATTAGACTGGGGATGGGGAAATTCTTGAGCCATAAGATTCTGGGCTAGCGCAGACTGAGAGGAACTGGATTGTCCCCCGCTAGTGTTTGAAGTAGTGACTTGAGAGAGTTGTTGAGATAACGGAAAACTTGCTGCAAATAGCAGAATCCAAAAGACGATTATGAGCTTGTATCTTCTTCCTACGAAGGAACCGATTCTCGCGAACGTTGGGACACGGGGTCCCGGTGACATCGGGACTCCAAGTCTCTTGGAGACTACGTATCCTGCACCCCCTGCGACGATAAGAAGGCCGATCGCGGCTAAGATTATTGTGCCAAGATTGTCTGAGACGTATTGGCGGAGGTACCGGTTGTTCTGGTAATCAAGGATCAGGGCAGCGAACTCGGCGAGAGATATTATGAGGACAAGTACGAAGATTCCGACCAATCGGGCCTGGGAAGAACCGGTCCTGCTCGTCATGGACCCTCGAGGCCATACTCAAGACGAGTGCAACGCGAACGGGAAGTCAAGAGGATAACTGATTCTGATTTGCTAGACTATTTACGCGTGATTTCGCTGGGATGAGAAATCCGTCGAGGGCAGTTCAGGTTATTACCGCTCGCGGATGCTCGGCTTCTCTGCTTTGTCTCCACACAGTGTTAGTAAGATTTCCGAGAGTATCAGAAAATTTGAATTAGTTGCAGTTCAACGAGTTTCTTAGATTTTCCCGCGTGCCTCTTCGTTAGTCGTAGAAGCGCTTGCAGTTGCAGACTCTACGGGACTCCTAATCTTGATGATCTTCAACGTTCGGACTGCCAAGCTCGCCATCATCGCCCTCGTGACCCGCTTGTCCATGATGGGCGTGCACCGCGAAGAACTCCATCATTGGTGCCGCGTTTCTATCGTTGTTTGTCAGTGGAGGTAAGTTCCAGACAGTCTCCAGGGTCTTCAAGAATGAATAGTGGTTGTACCGGTTGGTCGATTGGAAGTTGGTATTGACAAAGCGCCCGGCCCAGAGTGCGTACACGCAATCCAGTGAGCTGCCATTGATAGGACAGTATCCGTTGCCCTCGTCAAACGTGATGAACAACGCGGCCTTTTGGTGCTTGAAGAGACTGCTGTTCAAGATGTTGGGAACAACCTGGGAGAGATAGGTGTCCCCAGTGGAAACAGGACAATCGTGTATATCGTTACAGAGATTGGGAGTTAGCCACATCAGATTTGACGCGGTGGAGGGCGAGCCTAGGTCTGAAAGAAAGAGGTCGTCAGGGCCACCTTTTCCTCCCGAGTTAGCAGGGACGATTCTCGAGCACCGGGCGGTGCTGTTGACTATGTCATCGAAGTAGACGAAGGGATCATGTCGAGCTGTATAATTGCCGGTTCCAACATCGCCCAAGAAACAGTTTCCTGGGGAGCAGTGGGATCCGCAGCTGACAGGATAGTCTTCCATGTAGGCCTTCCATGATAGTCCTCGATGCTCCAAGCTGTCGACAAGGTTCGAGGAGTTACTTGCACCGCATCCAGGTTTCGGGCTGCAATCAGTCGTGCTCCAAGATGCAAAATCCTGCCCCGAGATAAGCGACAGGTAGTTTGGCAGGCTTGGATGGTTGACTGCAGTATAGTTTGTGGCGAGCGCGTACGAGGAAGCCAATTGGTTCATAAAAAGAGCGGAAGGATTGTTGATGATGTCTCCGAATCCTTGGTTTTCCATAACTATGACCACTACGTAGTTGAACGGGTGATTCGCTAGATCATGCAATCCGGCTGTTGTGGAACCCAGAGAATTCGAGAAAGCTAAAGCCAAGACTAGAACCGTTAGAAGTTCCATAGGCTTGCCCTTGGATACTCGCAACTAAAATCTACTGATGAAGGTTTCGGAGTTCTAGGCCGTCTGAGCCTGACGTGGATTACTCAGGCTATTGCTGTATATCCCGCTCCATCCACGCGCTCAATTATGTAGATGGAAGGCCAACGTTTTCTTGATAGGATAATTCGAAAGAGCCCTAGACTTCGTGAATTCTGTTCACAGGAGCCAGCATTCCGCAGCGGGCACCTGGCGATTCTTCAAGACCAGGCCCATTTCGGCACCGCCGAGCTATCAATCCCTGTTCATTCTGCCCATGCTAGGGTCGACAGATTGTCCATATCCGGATCAACATGATTCTCGCTGAACTAGGCAAGTCCTATAACAATGCAATCCTGTCCGTCTCGCAGACACTGCTCTTGGAAAGACGAACACGTCGAACCTTCACCATTGACCCGGACGTCAGTGAGAAGATAGACAAACTGGTAGGCGGTCATAATCTAGAGGTCAACGTGCTCGTCAACAAATCAATACGACGATACATAGAATGGGGAAGATACGTCGACAGCTTCAAACTCGTCACAAGCGATCCTCGACTAATGAAAACGCTCTGGTCACATGTTACCGTCGAAGATGCGAGAAAGATGGGGACCCAGAACGGGAAGGACACCGTTGTCGAGTTTATCCTCTACTATTTCCGCAAGTTCGACCTGGCCTCTGTTCTCAAAACCTTTGAGCTAATAGGTGCAGAATACGCCAACGCCTACGCTTACACAGAGTTCGGTGATAAGGACAGTCGCACCATAATCCTAAGGCACAGCATGGGGCGTAGCGCATCAGCATACTACGGTGCTTCTTTCAAAGCACTCTGCGACCGTCTTGGGGTGACGGTCGAATTGGAAGAGAGCGATGATCGATTGATATGCAAAATCGGTGGCGCTAGTTCCCTGAAGATTATGGCTCCAAAGACTTTCAAAGAGCAGCTGGCCAAACAGGCAGTAGAGAGACGAGTCGAACCGTGAGACTGCCTGCTGAAATGTAGCCAGCCGTTTTTCACCGTTTTGTCGTAAACTAGGAAAAAATATAACTCTCCTTTGTAGGCACGCGTTCAGTTCAGTCAAGGGAACGATTCTTGGATGGTCCTGTGATTCAGACTCAGAGTCTTACGAAGTCGTATGGAACTCGAGTCGCTGTAAACCGGCTAAATCTTACTGTTGACGCGAAACAGGTTCATGGATTCCTCGGCCCTAACGGGGCGGGCAAGACCACGATCGCAAATGTTGCTCTGAGAGATCTCGGAGTAACACTGGCATACCTCGCAGTGTTTCTCTTCCTAAGCTGGTACGCTTTCCGACGCGCTCAAATAATGGAATCTGCCTAGGCGCAGAAACTTTGCCAAAGAAACCGACCGATGAACCCAATGAGGTCAAGTTGTCTGCGAAAGAGATTGATTTCCTGAAGAGTAATGAGCTGTGCAGATTTGCGACAGCTTCACGGAAGGGTGAGCCTCACGTTGTCCCCGTCTCATATATCTGGGACCAGGACTGCGCGTATATTGTTACGGACTATGGGACGCGTAAGCTAAAGAATCTTAGAGAGAACCCTCATGCAGCGGTTCTCGTTGACTCTGCCGGAACCCAGAAAGTATTATTGATCAGTGGACCTGTGGAGATTATTGAGAAGGGAGAAGAGTACCGGCGGCTGTACAAGCTGTTCTATTCCAAGCTGAGCTGGGTCAAGCGAGATCCTTGGAAGGAGGGCGAAGCACCTTTCATCAAGATCAATCCTTCTTTCAAGGCGGGTTGGGGTCTCAAGAGCTAGAATAGGCGAATGTCTACAATGTGTTAGACTCGAACACATTTGAGTGAAGTTTGAGGATTGGCTATCTTCGGCATGCTTATGCTATTTAGTGTAAACGTTGGGGTTATATCAAATCGGCGCGTGTCTATGTTTGAAACGCCATGGAAGAAATAGCTAACCTGGGGTATCCGCCCGAAACGCCGAGTCAGACTGTCCCGCAAGATACTATGACCGACGACCAGTTGAAGGATCTCCTTGCAGAGCTGATATCCTCATCCGCAAGCCTTAATGTGAGGGTCTGGCTCGACGGAGTCTACACAGACATAGAGAATGCGGGCACGCACCGAGAGTGGATGAAAGGCCGAGAAGTCTACTTCAAGGTCGAAGGAAAGGTGGACGGCCAGAACAATCTCGGAGAGGCAGCATCCAGGAGCGTCTAATCATGGAGACTCGTAGATGGAAGGCGTTTCTCAGAATGAACGGTGAGACGACAGATGACACCAGTCAGGATATTCTGACCGAATTCAAAGCCATGGTCGAATATCTAAAGTGGATTGGCGTTGATTACTCAATGGTCGTGCAGGTCGAGGCAGGCCAAACAGAGCGCTCTCAATCCCTTGCCTTGGAGCAAACTCCCCGTCGGCGAGGATCGCGGCAGTTAGGAGACTGATGCTGACAATGGCCAAATTCATAATGTCAATCGGGGACACTGCATTCGAGATTCTAGCAAATGAGGCGAAGAACCGGGACGTTACGGTGCAGCAGTTGCTCAGAGCGGTCGTCGTGCCTGATTGGATAAAGCAGAACGCAGACGGACAGCCTCCTAGAGAGAATGGTTCCAATCTGATTCAATCCTCGATCTACGGTGGAGATTCCCGCAATTCTAGGATGCTCGTGTCCCCCGTCGCCCGGCTTAGACATTAGCAAAGACTCGGGGTTTCGCGTTACCGCCCGCTTTTCTCCTGCGAGTTACAAGACTCTTTAATAGCGCTCCGAGGCTCAATCGATAAACGGAGCTAACAGAGCAAATTGGCAGATTTCTGTTCGAGATGTGGAAAGACTCTTAGTTTGATCGACCCTCTCCTTGAGCTCAAGGGTCTAAGGTTCTGCGAGGACTGCTATCCCGACGTCAAACGGGAGCACGCTGCCGCGAGTATGTCCGATAAAATGGATCGTAGGCAACGTGTTGCCTTTGCAGATGACTCTAGTGATGAGAATTTGCGCGGGTCGATTATCAAGGGAAAGCAAGCTCTCGCCGTCAGAGAGAACGACTTCAAATGGGATAATCCATCCCTCTCGCTAATCGCGAGCGCGCTGCGAATCCTTACAGACCAGAACAACATCATAATGAAGCAGAACGAGCTCATTCTCCGTGAGCTTGAGTCAAGACCTGCGACGGTCAAGTCGAAATAAGGCCTGGGGTCCCAAAGGGTCCTGCGGGGTTTTTAGTGTAGCGGGATCTGGTCCCGGGGGCCGGACATTCACAGGCCCGGCCTGTTTTGAACCGGCGACAGTACGGCGACCGGTAGGGTCGTCTCCGGTTTCTATTGTTAGCCTGGGAGGCTGACGTGGATGCGCCTAGGGCGCACACCTACAGCGTCTTCGTCGCTTGCCCGATTTTTGGCAGAGCGGCTCGGAAGCTCTTCCAGGCTGAGCTACCCCGGGACCGAGGCTACCCCGGCTTCAGTGATTAGTTAAGATTTGTCGGAGGCCGGCTGGTGATTCTCGCGTATCCACTGAGCCAAGTCTCGTAGGGCGATGTTTGACGAGACGTCTATGACGGGGACCTCCATGTTCCCGACCCGGATGAGGTTGTTGTACTTGGCCATAGGGGCGTGTGAGACGTTTGACGCGTAGATCTTTCCCTTCACATACTCATCAGGGAGAGCTTCAGGCTCTACAAAATCTGCGAGGAAAACAACTCCTTCCGCCCAGTACAGCGCCATAGGCTGGCCGGAGACGTTCATGACAAATGCAATCATTGAAGCGAGGTTCTGCTGAGAATTGAAGCTGGTGAGGCCGGTGACTACGATCTCTTGGGGTGGAGCGTGAATGATCGAAACCATGCTGAGTCTCAGGCAGCCTGTGTCGTCCCGGAGTGTTAAGCCTTAGCAGGTGCCACAACGGCTCTCGTTCCCTCAAGACCCGTCGATGCAAGGACGGTCGTAAGAAGGGAATCCTCCTCGAACTGAGGGTATTGTCCTCGCTTCACCATCTTCATCGGCACCTATGAGCTCGTAGCTTCCATGGTGGTCGAATCCAGCTCATATGGGGCGACTCGGACTTTCTAGCGTACAAGGACGTATATTGGGTCTTAGACTGCGCATGTATGGTTGGGTTTGGGCTCGGTTCTATTACACCCTGATATATCGGAACACAATAATCGTCACATGTACAACGGAATAGGGCTAGGGTGAATTAGAATACAGATGGTGTGGCATCATTGTTCCACATACAATAGAACACATGTGTCTTCAGTCCAAGCACAAACGAAGGGTTATGCATATATGCTACGCGCGGAGAAGCTTTCATAACCATGTTGAGAAGCTATCAGTTCAAGAATAAGACAAAGAGTGTAACTAGAACTATCAGAATAGACGAGGACATCGACTTCCAGCTCGAAAAGTTAGCACATGAACAGCGGGTAAGCGTCAACTACTTCGCAAACCAAGCACTTCGGAAATTCGTCGAGTGGGACGTCTTCGCAGACCGGCTCGGCTTCGTCACCCTGCCCTCTGACATTTTCGAGAAGCTGGTAGGCTATACAACTGATGAACAGGCCAAAGAGCTCGGTAGCTGGTTCGGCAAGAACCTGGCCAAGGACCTGATAGCCTTCCTCTTCAAGAGAGTAGACCTCGAAACATCAGTGCGAGCCCTGGAGCTACTGGGTCCCAGATACGGCAAAGCATTTCGCTTCGAATACACCAATGACGGCCACCTGACAACTGTAATACTGAACCACGGATTCGGCCGAAAGGCATCGCTGTTCTACAGCGAAGCAGTGAAAGCGCTACTCAAAGACCTAGTCAACACCCAAGTCGACATCGGACTAAGCGAGCACCAAGTGTTTGCGCAGATCGTGGGTCCCAACGAGTTCCGGATCACGATGCCTGCACCAGTATCGCCTTTGGCTCAACAGCGATAGTCCAATCCAGTTCCACAAGGCTTCGCCCTTTCTCCGCGAAGCCATTTTTCTACAAAGCCGGCGACGCTAGTCTGCACGCTAGACCTTGACGACGATCCCGACGAACATTTTCAAAGACAACTAGACAGAGAGTTGCAAGAGTTACCAGCAAGTCTCTTCTTCATATTTCCTCGTGGGAGGATTTCGTTCAAGACTTTGCTGCGGTTCGCTTTCGTCTACTCGGACAGTGCCAGATGATTTTATACGAATATCGAGTTCATGTCCAATTTCCACTACTTCCCCTCTCTCATTCTTCTCGTAAGTAATTACGAAGAAGCGGTGGCACTTCTCGCACATCTGAATGGTTGACCGGGTTAGACTGTGAGAGTGCTTTTCATCGGCTGATTCTAACGCACGTCATGACCCCTATCACGAGCTCCTCGGCTCTTGCCGCTCTTTGAAACTGCCTTCAGATGCTCCCCATGCTTGGCGGCGATGCGTGCATTCCAGGTATCGGTTCACCAGAAGGTATGGGTTCGATGCGAGGAATTTCAACTTGGATCGTGCGTTCCTCTTCGAGAGATTTTTTCGTCGTCTCGAGGACTCTGACGACATTGGCTCCGAGTATTCCGTCAGCCCGGTTGGGATAGTTTTCAGCGGACGAGTTGTACTCGATGCATCTGACAAAGTGGAGAATCTCCTCTCTCAGAGTGTTGTTCGGGACGACCATCACGCGTTCCACAGCTCCCTTCCGGTGTAGAACTAGTCTCTGTTCAATGCAGTCCAGCTCCGCAGTGGCATCGCTACCGACTACTGTAACGTCTCGATGCTTCTCCATGTCCAGCCAGCTTAGTTCGATGCCAGCGTCATATCCGCCCGGGTGTTCGGAGTAGATGGATGCCATTTCGTATCCCGCGCTTGTTCTATAGCCTCTACCTTTGCAGGAGATCTTCTTGGGCCAAGTTTCGAGGAGATTATTGCATATGTCGAAGGGATGTGGTCCTAGGTCGGTGATTACTTCTCTGTTATTCTGGATAGCCATGAAGCCTGTCCATTTGAGGCGGAGGTAGTAGATGTCTCCCAGTACTCCACTAGCCATTAGTCGTTGTAGTCCTCTGACGCCGTTGTTGAATCTGTGAACGTGACCGGTGCAGAGGACACTTCCATGTTCTCTGGCGAGTCTAACGAGTTCGTAGGCCTCTTTCGACTTCATAGCCAGAGGCTTCTCAACTAGAACGTGTTTTCCCTGTCTGAGAAATTCGGAGGCTATTCCAAAATGTGTCTGGTTCGGGGAGCATAGATGGACTGCAGACACTTTGGGGTCTGAGAGTAGTTCGCGATAGTCTAACCGATAGTTTAGGGGGCCGAATTCTTTTCTACACTGTTCGAGTGCAGTCGGTGAACTGTCAGCTACAGAATAGAGGTTTATCGCGTCTCCTGTCCGTGCTATGTCAAGAATCTGGGCTATGACCTTCTTTCCCCAGTAGCCCGCGCCTATGACTGCGATGTTGAGCCTGCTCATGATGAAGAGCACTAGATGCAGCTTTTCATATAACCGACACGTCTACAGTCGATCAGAGTGCACCACTAATCGGGAATTCTAACACACTGCAAGGCGAATGAGTTAATGAAGCATACAAATGGGTACATCTGCCGCACACGATTCAAGTAGCGCTTGCGCCAATCCTCGCAGGACTGCGTTATGATCGCGTCGGAGCCCTCCAGTCAACTCGCATGGTGGCGATGACACCCAGCCCGATGATGAAAAGAGCTTCGAGTTTCTTAGCGCTATTTCTCCTAGCGCTGGCTGTCCTCGCAACAATCCCTGATCGGGCCCATTCTGTTTCACAATCGCCGATACTCCTTGGTTGGGGCGGTTCACGGCTAGTCGAAAATACTCTGTACAGCAGTACAACGGTCTCAAGCATCGTCTTTCCTTTCGAAAACGCGAGTGACCAGGAAGTTCTTGCACGCAGGATCGTAGAGATGGGCCTTAACACGATCAGAATCAGCTTCGCGCCCTACTGCACTGATCCTAACGGATTCATGAGTCCTTACAATTCTACCAGGTTAGAGAGAGCGGTCAGAATCGGAGAGACCCTTGGGATTTGGATCATCGTCGACTATCATGGCTATGAGGATGTGTCGAATAGTACGGTTGGTGGGTGCTGGCTGAGCTTCTGGAGAACGGTCTTGACGGATTTCAGTTCCAGTTATGGAAGGATAATTTGGGAACCACTAAACGAGCCGATGAATCTCAATGGAAACGCGACACTTCTCGGGCACTATTATCAGGGTTGGATAGACCAGGCAAGAACTATGGGAGACACACACTGGATGGTCGTCCAGAACTTGTGCAGTTTTGGATGCAATCTCTGTCCTAGCGGCAACGGAGACTGTCCAGCCGCTATAAACGGCTATCCCAGAGTGACAGATCCGCTGGGCCGTGTCTTCATCAGCCTTCACACTTACATGTCGTACAATGTCTACTACAATTCTTGGAACAATACTGCAGCTGAAGACGTCGCCCGGAGCTACTACTACACGATCCTCAACGGAACCAGCCTGACAGGTTTTCCAGCCTTGAATACAGAAGGAGGCCCCGGCCCCACTCAAAGGACCTTCAGCAATGGGACCGCCATCAATTGCCCAGACCTTGTAGCCAATGGAGCATCTGGTTATTGCGAGACCAATATTCATTTCATCAAGACATTAACCGAGCTCTTTGACGCACATACACCTCAGAGAATCAACTGGGTCTGGTGGCCTGCTGGAGACTGGTCGGATACTCCAGGAACAGCCCTCTTCGGCGCGATTGCTCCCAACGCCTGGGGCACTCTCATCACCTGGCAACCTCTTCCAGTACACAGCCTCTCAATTTCCAGTACGGGTGGAGGAACGAGCTTTCCCGACGCGGGAAACTACACTTACACTTCGGGTACCATCGTGAACGTCTCAGCGATCCCCGAGGACGGCTACAAGCTCAGTGAGTGGCAGGATAATGCCACAAGTCTTCCGGCAACGGATAATCTGGAACTGTCGATGAGCACGGACCAGAACGTAGTCGCCATCTTCTCTCCAATCCAACACGATGTGGCTGTTGAGAACGTATCCCTAGCGGATAGGATCGTCACGCCCGGACGCTCTACTACTATGGTTGTGACTGTCAGGAATCTAGGGGATGTATCAGAAACCTTCAATGTTACATTCTACTGCGACAATGCCAGCGTAGCATCACAGGTTGTGCAGAATCTTGGAGTCAGAAATTCCCTCACCATATCGTTCGTTTGGGACACGACAGGCCTCCGACCCGGCACATATCTGCTCGACGTGGTTGCCAGTCCCGTACCGGGGGAGACCGATCTTGCAAATAACAACCTTACTCTCGCAGTTAACCTCCCTTCACACTCAGGCACTAACAATCCAACTGCCTCAACTACTTCCTTAGGTTCAGCTCTCTATGTGGGAATGGCCGGGTTTGTCGCCCTCACGCTTGGGGCGACTCTGGTTCGTAGACGGCTCAGATAGAGTGAGAATAGTATCTGGAATCCTGGCTTAACCGTCTGCGTGATCCGACTGTTGATTAGCCCGGCATGGTGTCCGCGGGGTCGGTCTCCACCGAGCAAGCACTGCATCGTAGGAGGCAGAGTGAACAATGGCCACAGATTACCTCAGTAGACTCTAGGCAGCCGGGACATGCCAATCCCTGCATGCTCCATTCCTGGGTCATTGGACACTAATGGTTCTTCTCGGTTTCGGGAATATTACTGCCACGTTTACATGTGTTGGCCCTGACGAAGGGTTCGGCTACTTGTACACTAGTGGCACACCTTGTGTGCTCTTCCAGTGTCGTTAGCACTGAAAGGGCACCCTTCATGCAATTGTAGACATGGCACCCAAATATCTCTCTGATGGTTCTTCTTATGAAGAACGCAATGATCAGACTACGCCGACATTCAGCTCCTCGAATCCTAGTGCTCACACTCTTCGTCACGATGTTAGCTATGGGAATCGTCACCGCCTCGCAATTATCGAGGCTAGCAAGTGGACAGTCGACGACCACGCCTCAGACCGGCATGGCGACTGGCGCCTACTTCGACCATACGGTGATCATCATAATGGAGGACCACGGAATCCAGGATGTCTGCGCTCAGAACCCGCCCCCTTGCCTAGGGTCCAACGGCGACCCCTACATGGCCAGCCTAGCGAACAATTATGCGATCGGGTCACAATATCTCGGCGTCAATCACTTCAGCCAAGCTAACTATCTCGCATTGTTAGGCGGCGACACGTTTGGCTGTGGCAACAACGGCTGTCCACCGGTTTCGAACCCGAATCTCGTGGACCGTCTTGAAGCTGCAGGCTTGACTTGGAAGGGATACATGGAGAACCAGAATGTTGCGAGCGGTTGCGACAACACTTACCATGAGCCCTACACGCTTGAGCACAACCCATTCGTCGGGTTCACAGACATTCTGAACAATCCTACTCGATGCTCCAACATAGTCTTAGCAAATCCGACCGGCTGCACCGTGACGGACTGTTCTCTCGTCAACGACCTGAATTCAGCATCAGCACCCAACTTCATGTGGCTAACGCCCAACAACTGCAACAACATGCACGGGTTCACAGGCATCTGCCCAACGTCGATTCCGATGGGCGACAACTACCTCAAAGGACTAGTACCGAACATCTTGAACAGCAACACTTTCACTACTCAGCGTGCAGCTCTCTTCATCGTCTTCGACGAAGGCAACGGCTGGTGCCCGCTCAATGGAAGCTCAGAGGACTGTGTCTACGCGGTATGGGCTGGACCATTAGCCAAGACCGGATTCGCGACCAGCAACCTCTACAACCACTATTCATGGACCAAGACGATTGAAACAAACTGGAACCTAGCCGGTCTCACGTCTAACGATGCCAACGCCAAGCCGATGACAGAGTTCTTCAAGAGTTCCACGCCCCCAGTTCTTCTCTCGACCAGTTTCACCTATTCCCCCTCATCGCCCCAAGTAAGCCAGCAGGTTAGTTTCACCGCGTCCGCCGCTGGCGGAACTGCACCCTATACATTCAGCTGGGCTTTCGGCGACGGAGCGACTGGAACAGGCGCCGCAGTCTACCACACCTATTCAACAACAGGATCGTACAGCGTAGTATTGACAGCCAAGGATAGTAGTCCATCTCAGCAGACGGCTACTTCCCAGCAAACCATCACTGTCACGAGTCCGCCTCCTCCGCCAAGCCTAACCGCGAGCTTCACAGAAAGTCTCTCGAACTCTGTGGTGGGACAAACAGTCTCCTTCACGGGCTCGGCCTCGGGTGGAACTGCTCCCTACAATTACGCTTGGAATTTCGGTGACTCGTCAACCGGATCAGGGAGTTCGGCATCCCACGTCTACCAGACTGCAGGCGTCTACACCGTAGTCCTAACTGTCACTGATGCCGCAGGCCAAGTCGCCAGCGCAACCAATACAGTAACTGTCACCTTACCACTCTCGGCCAGCTTTACCTACTCGCCATCAAACCCTGCTCCCCTCACCAACATACAATTCACCGCGACTGCGACCGGTGGCACCGCACCGTACAACTACAGCTGGGACTTTGGTGACGGAACAACCGGCACAGGAGCCGCCGCAACCCACTCGTATCTACTTCCAGGAACTTACACAGTCTCTCTAACTGTTGTAGACGCAAACGGGCTGACGACTACAGCTTCAACCACAGTAACTGTCGCAATATCCCTTGGATTATAGCCACAGGCGTGAGGAGCATCCCCAATTTCCCCAATTTTTTTCGGAGAACTATCCCGTCTGAGGAATGATTAATGGAACAGCTCAAAAGAGACTCTGCTAGGTCAACCAGTTATCGTAGCCGTTTCCTTCACCATCTATCCGTGTCTCTTTTCGCAGGCGTTGTTCTATTGACGATAAGCGCCTTCTTTGGATATCCTATGGCATTTACAACCGGAGCAAGCTCCTGTCTATTCGATACGGTCGTGTACCAATGTGTCATTTCTAGTCCGGCTCTAATCCTTTGGGATTACATCTTCTGGGCAGTCGCAACGCTTGGCATCTTCTCCGTGTTCGACATAATTCTCGGCAGGATTCCCAGCAGTCAGGCTTGACGCAAGAGCGTTCGAGCGAATCTTCTTCAAAGCACAGATCTAATGTCACGTAGTGGGCTGGCGCCCAGGGCGGGATTCGAACCCGCCGTGCGCTCGACTGCTCCTCGAGTGTCGCACGGGTGACAGCCGTGCATACTCTCGGCCGGCTCCCGCAAGCCGCGGACCGGGCTATACTACCTTAACGCGTCCGGATTTGACGGACGGGGCGCGAGCCCGGATACTCATTTCCTGGGCAATCACGCTACCCAAAAGCGTGCAAGCTTAAACCTTCCGAACATGCATGGAATAATTCCGTTTACTGTCGATGCGTAACAAGGGTTTCGACAAAGGCTAAATCAAGACTTCGAAGAGACAAGACTCAGGAAAGCCTACCGATGGTAGAGTTCGCCACTCCGTCTCTGGGCACTGGATTGATCAGTGTCCTCATCGGCTTTCTGGTTGTCTTCATAATTTATCTCTTGATTATCGGCTTCGTTTTATGGCTGGCTGGAGAAATAGTGGTTGGTCGACGTGTCACTTTCGGTGAAGCCTTGGGCATCGCAGCTGTCGGAACATTTCTGGTGGGAGCCGCCATCGCTTTTCTTCCTGGACTAGTAGGTTTACTAGTTGGACTTCTAGTGTTTCTCTTGCTTGTAAAGCACTATTTCAGGACGGGATGGCTGGGCGCGATAGGCGTCTCGGTAATGGCTATTGTTGTCGGGGTCGTGATCATCTTCATACTTGGCGCCCTAGCTCTAGGGGCTCTCTTTGTGCTGCCAAAGATACCCGGGCTCTAGGCTACGGGACGAGCTTTTTGCCAAGTTGAAAAGATGGAAGGAGCTTCAACACGCTCCTTCGTTGGATTTTTGGGAAGTGTCAATGCCCCAGCAGGTATAGGGCTAGGCTTCCTCTGGTTGAGTCGTCTCTTCCTGCTCTGAAGAACAGCCACAAGTGTCGCACATTGTTCTTCTAAGCTCCATTGAGCGAGTCTTGTCTCTAATAAATGTACACTATTGAACAGAAGGCTCTGGCGAAACCTTCGCGTTCTTAGGCTATCGCTTGGAACCAATCGATGAGAGACGCTAGAGCTTCTTGCAACGTATCAATACTGCCCGTCTTCGCATCAGGAGTCTTGAAACTGTGGTCTCCGTTTTCAATCCAATGGACCTGAGCGTTTGAGCCTATCTTTGAAACGACCTTTTCAAGAAGATCTCGTCTAGCAAAACTATCCCTTGTCCCTGAGACGAAAAGCATCGGTTTCTTGATCCGATAGAGGTGCTCGTCCCTCAACTGGTCAGTCTTGCCTATCGGATGGAGAGGATACCCGAGGAAGAACAATCCGTTCACGTCTACACCATTGGCTGCTATCTGAGACGCGATTCGGCCTCCCATAGATTTTCCTCCTATGAACACTCGATCTGGCTTATGATTGCCGTTCTTTGCCTGTTCAACGATTGCCCGGTAGCTCTCCTCTAAGATCTCTCTCCTGTCCGGCACTCTCCTGCGTGCTTCCATGTATGGAAAGTTGAACCTGACAGTTAGGAAGCCTCGCTTTGCCAGTTCCGTGTGGAAGTATCGTATGAAGGGTGTGTGCATCGGTCCACCGGCGCCATGGGCTATGATGAGGCATGTCGATGGGTCAATAGTCTTGGAGGGTAGACCGTAGACGATGCTGGTCTCGCCGCCTCTTGCCAGCTTAATCTTCGTCTGTTCTAGTTTGTACGAATCGGAGGTGTCTTGCAGGGTTTTCTCCTCCCGTAATTCTAATTCGTAATAGGGCTAGAGATCTGGGTTGCCCACGAAGATCGCCAAGTAGCGTAGAGGCTCGAGGCTTTCCCTGATCGAGCTATGAACGGTGCCAGGGGGAACCACCACCATGGTTCCAGGTTTGACCCGAACCTCTTTCTCGCCGACGCGGGCCAAGCCCTTCCCTTCGATGTAGAAGATTGTCTCTTCAACGTCATGAGTGTGTGGCGGGACAATTCCACTAAGTTCAACATATCGTACGGCTAGGGGGTGGCCTCGGTCGGCTCGCGAGAGATACCATCGCGTGAAATCGCCTTCTCTCTCAGGCAATACCTCAGAGAGATGCTTGACGATCGTGATTAGCACCTGACCCGGAAAAGCTCCACTCTAATGTTTAAGCTAGTGCATATTGGCGGCAGGTGGAATCTCCGGGTGTCCAGGATCGATCCTTCCTTGGCCCTCGAGGTACTTTCTTGTTTCTCGCGCTAGCCATTCGAAATTTTCATACGGGTTCACCGGGACCTTGTATCGTTCCATGAGATGTTTAACCAGAGGCTCGAATCTCTGCCAGTCAAACACGAGCAGATAGCGTAGAGAGTGAATGGCTATCGTGAAGTCTATGATTCCCTCCCTGACAAGTTCCCCGATCAGCTCGTAGATATAACCGAAGTTCCGTGCTTCGAAATCTTCTAGACTATCATCAAAACCCTCCCAGTTGACCTGGCTGTATTTCTTAATCGCGTCGTGCATGTTTTTCCTTCGACGGGCGAAGGATTCCTGAGTGATTATTTCCAGAACTGAAAATGACATGTTGGCTTTGGTTTCAAAATTTGCTGTTTTGATTAGTCTCGCGTTTTGCCTGAGTTGGAAAACAACGAATACTGCCCCTAAGATAACAGCGAGGGAGCTTATCGCACTCAGGTCGGAAACTAGGAAGCTAAGGTCGACCATAGTCTCTCCGAAGAGCGTTTGATGGTTAATATTGACTGTATCAACGTGCGGACCAAGCATTACGTAGAAGAATGGATTCTATCCTACGGATGGCTAATTCAAAGATGACTCCGTCGAGTTGCTGACAGTAACGTATCTCTTATCTCCGTTGTACCGTTGCTATCTCTTTGAATTTTCGCTAGAGAAGTTGGTAAGGTCCCGCAGAATTGGGCGATGAAGCTAAGAACAGTTTCGACAGAGCTCTCATAGACTCTGTCAGCGCAGCTCTCGACGCGCTTGGGCCAACCGTCAAAGAATCAATATTTCTCCTCCTCCAGAGGCGAAATTCCATCTCACCCGATCAGATTCCGAAATTGGTTGGAGAGTTCGTGAAGGCTTTACAAGATGTGCTTGGACCAACTTCTAGGGTTATCGAGAAGCTAATTATCGCAGGCTTGATTGCAAGGAAGCAAGTACCCGCAAATATTGCGCAAGGAAGAAATCTGTTAGAGGTCGTCGGTTCAGTCAGGCTGACCCAAGTTAGCCAAACGTGAGCAACGGGCTCGTGGACCAAGAGTCTTGCATTTCTTCGCACGCGTTGATGTTGTTTTGAAAAATCAGCTAATATAGATCAGGTCAAAATCGGACGTCCCGCGGGCCCGTAGCTCAGCCAGATCCCTAAACGGGATCCTGAAGAGGTAGAGCACCGGAAGAGGCATCTCTGGTGAAGCTTTTACCTCGCGAGAGACACCCGGCTGTCCCGGGTTCAATTCCCGGCGGGCCCGCCACAAACTAGCGATATCTCCAAAAAATCGGGAAACCTCGCAGAGTTTCCGCCTTAGGTGTGTCAGCAGTATCGTACTGCCTTCACGAGCCATTTGACTCGGCTTGCGCTGATCTGGTGGCGCGCTCGACCGTCCCAGTCGAAGACCGATGGTCTTCCGGCCTTATCTGTGACATGCCCTTCGAAGAAGAGTCCATTGTTCAACTGGCCCACGACGTCACTGTTGAGGAATCTTCTCAGCTGATTACTTCTCATTCATGATTCACCTCAGAGCGCTCTATTCTTGTTACTCGACCTTAAGGGGAGAGGTTACACCACAATCAACTTCCTTCGACCATGGCGTAGTGAGATGTACGTAGTGTAGTGTAGTGTAGTGTGATGCGTAGCTTGAGTGTTACAATTCCGTACTCGGTCAGAATTTCCAGGGAGCTATTGGACGATATGAGAAGGCTGTATGATAGGATGGAGCCTCCGAAGCCAACTTTTTCGGCCGTCTTGAGCCATATTGTCAAGCTTGGATGGGATTCGTACAAGGCTCAGAAGAACGGCGAAGAGAGTCTTCAGAAGGTAACTGTAGCACCATATCCCAAGAGGATTCACGACCAAACCTTCCAGCGCTAGGCTATGGTCTTCTAATCTGCTAGAAAGGTGTTTTTACAGGACTCGTCTCTGCGAGGACAGTGTTCTGCAATCTTCCCAGGTTCTCGATTTTCGACTCGATCATATCTCCTGGCTGGAGCAGAAACGGTGTCTTGTCAGGTTTCCTGTAAATGGCCACACCAGAAGGCGTGCCTGATGTGATTATGTCTCCGGGTTCCAGGGTCATGGATGAGAAGAACTCGACGAGCTGTCTGATCTTGAAGACCATGTTCTTCGTGCTGGAGAATTGTCTGGTCTGTCCGTTAACTCGGAGTTCCATTCCGAGATTGTCAGGATTCCCTGCTTGGTCGGGTGTAACGAGGAAGGGTCCCATGGGAGCGAAGGATGCGAAGTTTTTGCCGAGGTTGCAGAAGCCTCTCTTCATCTCCGCGAACTGAATGTCGCGGGCGCTGATGTCGTTGAAGACTGAGAAGCCAGCGATATGATCGAGGGCGTTCTTCTTTGATATGTCCCTGCATCTCTTCCCAATCACGGCGGCGAGCTCTACCTCGTAATCCAGGAGTTTGACTCTTCGAGGATAGAAGACTGGGGCTCTATGCCCGACTAGTGAGGTTGGTGATTTGAGAAATGATATTGGGAAAGGAGGAAGAGTTGTTGATCCTTCTTGGAGATGGTCGGAGAAGTTCCCGCCCATGCAGATGATCTTTGTTGGGCGTGAGATAGGAGGGAGGACTGTGACCTTGTCGAGGTTGAAGACTCCCTTCGGATTCTTTTCTCCTGAGTCAACAATTTGCTTCTTCGCCGCCTCAAGCGTCTGGTTTGCTTTGGCCTCTCTCTTTGGGTCTTGAAGAAATTCCAGTATCGGTTCCGAGTTCTTTGAGGTGCCCAGCTCAGCAAACCGAGCTGAGTCGACCATGATTCCTATCCGGTTCTCGGAGGGTTTCTGTTGGAACCTTAGCAGTCTCATGGACTAGCGACCTAGACTTGAGGCCGCTAGCCCAGTGTGTGATGATGTAAACTGTTCCTTCACTAGGTAAAAGCAGGGTGGTGAGAAGAGGTTTCTAGACTCACGCGTGAGCTTTCGAGAGGTTTTTCATGCGATATTGTTCTACCTCGTCGAGGACTGATAGGACCTGTCGAATCTGGTCTCTAAGCCTCTGGCTATTTCGTCGCATCTTACGGGTTGAAATCAAGGTCCATCGAATCTTCTCGCCCGGGCTCTTAGAGCGTAGAGATGAACGAAACTGAGAGGGCAGAATGAATAGTACTATTTTC
>DASPWZ010000044.1:0-11115 GCA_035637535.1 Candidatus Dormiibacterota bacterium | reverse complement strand
TACAGTCCTAGACGAGTTAGATGTTCAGCACCCGGCTGCGAAAATGCTTGTTGAAGTGGCCAAGACTCAGGATGATGAGGTTGGAGATGGCACTACTACATCTGTAGTTCTCGCGGGTGAGCTTCTGAAAAGGGCGGAGTTCTTGCTGGACCAAGGAGTCCATCCGACGGTGATCAATGCGGGCTACAAAAAGGCGGGAGAGAGAGCCAAAGAGATTCTGAATGAGATCTCGAAACCGGTGGACCTGAAGGATACCGAGACTCTGAGGAAGGTCGCTATTACGGCGATGCGCGGAAAGAGTCTCGGGAGCGCCACCGAGCATTTTGCGAAGATAGCTGTCCAAGCTGTTAACCAGATTATTGAGAAGAGAGGAGAATCGTTTGTCGCTGATATCGACAATATTCAGCTTGTGAAGAAAGAGGGGAAGAGCCTGATGGACACGGAACTCGTCAATGGTGTGATTATTGACAAGGAGGTCGTTCATCCTGGAATGCCGAAGCGTATGCAAAAGGCCAGGATCGCGCTCTTGGATACCGCCATGGAGATTGAGAAGACAGAATTCAGTGCGGAGATTAAGATCAGCAATCCGCAGCAGATGCAGTCGTTTCTCGACGAGGAGACGAAGTTGATGAAGGACATGGTGGACAAGGTCGCCGAGTCTGGAGCAAACGTGGTGTTGTGCCAGAAGGGAATTGATGAGATAGCGCAGTCTTTCATGGCGAAGCAAGGAATTCTTGCCGCGAGAAGGATCAAGAAATCAGACATCGAGAAGTTGTCAAGAGCGACTGGTGGTAGAATCGTCACCAACCTAGAGGATCTGCGCGCTAGCGATCTGGGGAACGCAGGACTTGTCGAGGAACGAAAGATCGGGGACGACAAAATGATATTCATTGAAGATGCGAAGGACCCGAAGTCGGTAAGTATTCTGATCCGTGCGGGTCTGGAGCGCATGGTCGACGAGGCTGAGAGGTCTCTCAAAGATGCGCTTTCTGTCGTCATCGATGTAGTCAAGAAGAACAAGATAGTAGCCGGGGGCGGTGCAGTCGAGACTGAGTTGGCTAAGAGAATACGAGACTATGCGACCAAGATTGGTGGCAGAGAACAGCTCGCTGTGGAAGCGTTTGCTGACGCGATGGAGGCTATCCCTCGTACCCTTTCAGAGAACGCTGGCCTGGATCAAGTTGACATTCTCGTGGCTCTCAGAGCTGCACACGAAACGAAGGGTCTCTGGAGCGGGGTCAATGTCTACACGGGCGAGATTACCGACATGATGAAGGAAGGAGTCTTGGAACCCGTAAAAGTGAAGGAGCACGCGATCGGATCAGCCGTAGAAGTGGCTTCGATGATTCTCCGAATCGACGACGTCATTGCGGCGGCCAAACCACCGCCGATGCCGAAGGGCCAAGGCCCCCCGCCTGACTAGATCTTTTCCAGAAAAGGCTTAACTGAAACATATTTTCCCGGAGCGTCTGCTCCGGTAGTATAGACCGGTCTGCACGATGGCCGAAAGTATGCCGGACTCTCGATCCGGCGACCCGGGTTCAAAAGCTTCCAAAGGGCGGAGAGTCCCGGCCGGAGCACCAGAACAATCCTTGGCCGAGATCATCATCGTGACCGGGACGCCGGGGGTAGGAAAGACAGTCCTCGGCAAGCTACTAGCCAAAACCACTGGGTCTACATTTCTCAGTCTGGGGGACCTGGTGAAAATGGAGAGACTTCACAAAGGATTCGATCGTCAAACCAGATCCTTCATAATTGATGAACCTGCTCTAGAACGGAAGCTCAACGGCTACTTCACTGCTCATCAGAAGGAAGGAATTGTGTTTGAGACCCACTTCGTCAGTCCAGTCGTTCATAAGACTCGTCGAATGGTTGCCATCGTTCTGCGTCTGGACCCGATTGTTCTGGCAAGGCGTCTAAGGGCGAGAAAGTGGCCGAAAGCGAAGATCTGGGACAATGTGGAGGCGGAAATGATCGATCTTTCTCTCTATGATTCATTGAAGCTTCTAGGCAAGACAAGAGTATACGAGATTGACGCGACCGGGAAGCGTCCCCAAGAATTACTACATGAGACTCTGAGAATGATGTCGAGAGGCAAAGGATGGAGTTTGAACTCATCATCAGATTGGCTTGAAAAGTATGATCCGGTCTTGCTTTCTAGGAGGATTTTATGATCGATCGCTACATTGTTGCGGAATGTTCACGGTGCCACACTCTGCTTATTGCGGATTCACGTTACAAGAGCAAGACATGCCCCAAATGCAACACGAGGATTCCTATCAGCGAACTCAAGGTCATAAAGACTGCGCGAGATTCGCGCGCAGCGAGGGTAATAGTTTCAGAAGCCAAGGCTCGTCGTGGTGGGTTGGACCAAAGATGATATAGCGGGTTGCCGAAGTGGACCCAAGGTAGCCAAGATGTCTTCGACTGCCGGCCGCAAGTTCATGGAAGAACTCTCCAATCTTCTGCAGAAACATGTTAGCATCGTCACGAGCCAGGGCAAGACATACGTTGGAACCCTAACCGGCGTCGACACGGAGCATCTGAGTGTTTGTCTAACAAACGCAAAGGGGGAGCAGGGCGATATTCACAAGCTGTTCGTAAACGGCAGCGTCATTCTTCAGATTTCAAGTTTCGAGAAACCGTTCGATCTCCAAAGCCTAGGTGAGAGGCTTGAGCGGGTCTTTCCCCGGATGGTTCGGGTCATGGACGATGCTGGGGTCATTCTTGTGATGGATCGAATCCGGGTCAATGAGAAGGGAATTATCGAGGGGTCTGGGCCGGCCGCAGAGAGGGTTCAGCGAGTCTTTGACGAGTTCATTCGTGAGAAGGGCCTCAAAGTAGCCTAAGACCCGAAGAATGAGTTTTCAGGTTCACGGCAAAGATCTTCTCGGACGAATCGGGACCATCAAGACGAAGAGCGGAGCTTTTGCTACTCCGCACATGTTTCCGGTTCTAGATCCGCATCACCGAATTCTCAGGAGAGAATTCTTCGACCGAGTTGGCATTCATGCGGTGATGACGAACGCGTACTTGTTGAAGAGAGGCCGGCAGGGCTTGGATCCTGTTGACATTCACGAAACCTTAGATTATCCGGGGACTGTTGCTACCGATTCCGGTGCATATCAGATACTGGAATATGGCCATGTGGGTGTAGCGCCCGAAGAAATAGTCGGCTACCAGGAGAAGATTAACACCGACATCGGAGTGATCCTGGATGTTCCAACTGGTTTTAGGAGTGATCCTTCGCGGGCGAGATGGACGGTCGATGAGACTGTTAGACGTGCGGATCGAGCCCTTGAAGTGATTACTCGTAGAGATATCCTGTGGGTAGGTCCAGTCCAAGGAGGCGTCCATTTGAAGGAGGTCGAGCGGTCAGCTCGAGAAATGGCCGAGCGAGATTTTGCGATCTACGCTCTCGGGAGCCCTACCGAGCTGATGGAGACACAGCGATACGAGGTGTTGGTCGATATGATCGTCGCTGCAAAGAAGGCCCTTCCAAAGGGGAAACCGTTCCACCTATTCGGTGCTGGTCATCCAGTTCTCTTTCCGTTCTTAGTGGCGCTTGGCTGTGACCTGTTTGATTCGGCCGCCTACGCTCTTTACGCGCGTGCTGGCCGATATCTGACCCCCGAAGGAACTCAGCTCCTCGGCGATATGGTGGAATTCGTCTGTATCTGTCCAGCTTGCGTCGGCTCTAGTCCGGAGGAATTCATGTGGTCACAAGAGAAGGAGGGCGAGACCCGACTGGTTCAGCACAATCTTTGGACGTGCTTCTCGGAACTGCGTCGAATCCGGGAGGCTATCAGAAAGGGTAGGCTCTGGGAATTGTTGGAGCTTCGCTCTCAAGCTCACCCGGCGTTGAAAGAGTGTTTCAACCGAATAACCCATTATGCGGAGATTCTTGAGAGATCTACGCCGGCGGTCAAGCCGCATGGAATATTCTACTTGGGCCCGTCGAGTGACAGTAGGCCAGAGAAATTGAGATTCGTCTCGAGGCTTCCGGGTAGCGTCGGGGAGAGAAGGAACATTGTTCTGGTCTTGCCAGGTCGATGGCGAAGACCGTTTCACGAAGATCCTCGATACGAGTCAGTCGCCAAGGCTTTCGACGATCATCCAAAGGTCTCCATTTGTTTCTACTCGCTCACTTGGGGTCCTGTGCCCATCGAGCTCGATGAAACCTTTCCGATAGCTCAGACGGAAGACCCTGACACTGGAGATCCGATCGTACTTCGCGGAAGGGCAAAAACAGTTTCAGAGTTTCTTCAAACCCTTCACCCGAAAGGCGTGATTCTGGTTTCAGATGGCCCCTTTGGGCGGGCCGTCAAAGCTGAGTTGTCGAAGCGCTTTACAAAGCGTAGCCTTACAGTCCTCAACGGCGAGTTGTTGAACCCTGATGCTATCGTCAAGTCCGTAGAGAGGAAATTAGTCCGCAATGCCTAGGCGTACATTCTCTGTAGTGACTTGCGGGTCATCCGAGATTTCTGGTCGAATTCCCGTTCGATGAACTTGGCGTCCTTCACAAGATCGTTCACATCGACGTTGTAATTGTATGCCTTCGAGATTCTGCGAATTGCAAGTGCTGCTGCTGCGGGGTCTGCTCTGGCAGGTTCAGCGTAAGGCAAGACCGCGACCGCGGGAAAGTCGTGGATTTCGAACTGGCTCAACATCACTGCGAGAGGTCCATAGACGAGGAGGCCTGGTTCTAGTATTGGAGCTTTGAAGAGTTTCGCTCGGTCGAGGTATGCTCCTGTCGGTACGATGCAGAAGTCGTCCTTGTTCTGTTTGAACGCGCTGTCTAATCCTCCGATCAGGATCGCGTCTTTGAATTTCTGGTTTACTGCCCAGTCTGATAGGGCTTTTGCGAATTCCGCTTCCTCTGATCTGTGGGGGGAGAATTCCAGTTTTATCAGAACGGTCTTGTTTTTTCTGTAGACCTCGAAGGGTGTGACGAGGCCGCCTTCTGCGGTCCCAACCCATGGTGGCGGATTGGAGACATCTACGAATCCTATCCTGTTGGCTTTCAGCGCGTGAATCATGTAGGATGTTGCAATGTACCCTGTCTGGCCGACGCCGTGAAATCCTGTTACTAGCGTGGAACCTTTCAGGTTCTTCGAGTCGACGAGAAGGCGAATTGTCAAATTAGTCCCCTAGCTCGAGTTGAGTTGTCGTATTCTGGGTGCTGCTTAAATCTCTCTTGTTTGAGAAGTGATTGTAGGGCTTTTATTGTAGTGTTCTGAGCCTTCGGGGTGATTGTGAGTTTAGAATCACCAAATGTTTCAGTGTCGGTCTGATTCGGTGTTCGGATGAAGATCCGGTTCATGGGTGCCTGCCAAGAAGTGGGCAGGTCTGCTTTCGCCGTTAGTATGGGCGAAAAATATCTTGTATTAGACTACGGCGTGATGGTCAATCATCACGTGGGTTTCCCGATGCATATTCCTCCGAAGGAAGTGGAGGCTATCGTTCTGACGCATGCTCATCTTGATCATGTTGGTTCAGCGCCTATCTTCTACATTGCTGGTGGGGTACCTCTCTACGGCGTTCAGCCGACTTTCACCTTAACGAACTTGATAATCAAGGATTTCTTGAAACTGAGCGGGTACTACGCACCTTACGAGTACATTGATCTCCAGACTATGCTGAAGCATCAGCGTGATCTTCAGTACAAGCAAGCGACTGATATTGGCAATGGGTCGGTGACTCTGATAAACGCGGGACACATCCCAGGCAGCGCGCAGGCGATCGTTCAGAGCGACGGAAAGAGGATTCTCTACACAGGCGACTTCAACCGTCAGCCTACTAGGCTTGTCGATGGAGCGGATCCCGAGTACAAGAACTTGGACGCGATAGTTATGGAGGGAACGTATGCGATGGAAGATCATCCGATCCGGGATGGGCTTGAGAAGGAGTTTGTCCAGAAGGTCACGGAGGTCGTCGAGGGTGGGGGAACCGTGTTGGTGCCGGCATTTGGCGTTGGCAGATCACAAGAATTGCTCAGCGTACTCTCGGCCTATCATTTCGAGCATCCGGTCTTCGTAGATGGAATGGCGTTGGATGCTATGGAGTTGCTTCTGAAGAATCCGACGGCTCTGCGTGATGCCAAAGTTTTCGAGCGGGCGAGTAAGATGGCGCACTGGGTCGACGGCTGGAACGATAGGCGTAGGGCTGCAAAGACCCCGGGAGTAATTATTTCTCCAGCAGGCATGTTGAAGGGGGGTGCTTCAGTCTTCTACATGGAGAATGTGGCTGGTAAGAAGCAGAACGCGGTTTTCATGGTGAGCTTCCAGGTTCCGGGGAGTCCGGGACGGATTCTTTTGGAAAGGAGGAAGTTTGTCATTCACGGGAGGGCTAAGCCGGTCGATGCGAGGATCGAGCGTTTTGACTTCTCTTCGCACGGTGGAAAGAGGGAGCTTGAACAGACTCTCTCTGATCTGGACAAGAAGACTCGGGTGTTCATTGTGCACGGGGCGGAGGGGAATTGTAAGAAGCTGGCTGACTGGGCTTCGACGGAGCTTGGATTGAATGCGAGTGCTCCGAAGACCGGTGATGTTGTCGAGATCTAGAATCCCATGGCAGAGAGCGAGAGCAAGGTCTTCAAGCCTCGCCCCAAGCATCTTCTCCCGGTAGTCCTCGGGCTTCTCGCGACCGGAATATTGGCATATCCAATCTCGCTAGTTGGGGCGCCACAGGCCCAACTCACACCCTTTGTCGGAGACAACGTAACCAGCGCTTCTCTCAATGCCGTCGTCTTTGTCTTCGCTCTCGGAGCCAGCGCCACCGTAATGTTTCTGCTCATTCGTAGGGGCCGGATGCGATTCATTCGTCGATTGATTAAGGGAGCGCTCATTCTCGTGTCCTTTGCCGTTGCGTTCTGGTATTCAACATCGCTTCTTGCTTCCATAGTCGATTTGTCCACCAACTTGTGGACAATTGTCTCGCTATTACTCTCCTTAGGAATCGCTGCAGGGATCGGGTTGACTGTTTTCGGAAAGGGACAGACTCGCCAATTATCTGGAGTTACTTCCCTCGGAGCTCTTACGGGAGTGTTTCTCGGCTATTCTATTGGCCTGATCACTGCGTTAGTCTTGGTGGGCGCCCTCGTTGTCTATGACATTGTGGCTGTGTTTAGGGGACCAGTTGGCGCCTTAGCTAAGGCCGTCGAGGCTGGCGATCTCCCGGGGGCAATGTACACGTATGGGGAGTTGACGATCGGGATGGGAGACCTGGTCTTCTATTCTTTGGTCGCGACGACGGCTATCGTTTCCTTCGGACTCTTATCATTCTTTGGGACGGCCGTTGGAATTCTCGCTGGATCCTACCTCGGTCTCAGGGCCTTGTCGAAATACGAGATGTTTCCCGGACTGCCATTCTCACTGTTGTTGGGAGTTGTTGGAATGTTGCTGACTGCTGCTGCTACAGGGACTCTAGTTTTCTAGATGCGTCGCGGAGCGAATTGAAACGGTAATCAGCTAGGCTATTCTCGACGCGGTGTCTTCTGTCCACTAGAACTGTCTTGAGTCCTGAGATGTATCCTCCTCCAATGTCGTGTATTTCCGAGTCGCCAACCATGACTGCTTCTTCTGGTCGAGCCTTGAACTGCATTAGTGCATAGCGGAATATTCCCGGATCCGGTTTTCTGATCCCGACCGTGGCCGACGTGATGATCTCGTCGAAGTATTTTGTCAGGCTGACCTTGTCGAGGATTCCCATGGCTACCTCGTGCGATGATACGTTAGAAATTATTCCCAGCTTTACATCTCGTCTTGAGAGCTTCTGTATCGTAGAGTGGGCGTCGTCGAATGCGACAGCGTTCGCCGCGCGTGCTTTCACGATAATTTCAATGGCTCTGTTGACGAGTCGGTCTGATGGGTTGTCTCCGATTATTCTTTCCAGTAACTGTCTCATCCAGACCTGAATCGGAATTTCTACGTGATGTCTTGATCGGATGGTTTCGTTGATCTTGTAGCCTTCGTGGTACAGTTCGAACATTATCTCGGGGGTTACTCGTTTGGGCAGTATCGGGCTAATTTCGCGAAGAGCGTTCCTCGTCACCATGTTGTCTTCTATGTTTTGGGTGACGAGAGTCTCGCCTAGGTCGAAGAAGATAACCTTGGCCGGTCGAGACATTGGCCCACCGCGTTCGGGTCGCCTTGTTCATGGAATTAGGTTTGTTGCGGGCTCCAAGAATTGTAGTCTGCGACTCCCCAGAGGGTTTCCTGGAAGAGCACTCTCGCGTCGCGAGAATAGAATTGCTACCCCCCTTTTTTTCAGAGGACTCTCGCCAGTTGAAGCTGATCTAGGCGAGTCTCCCGTTTTGGCGGGCAGAATAGAACGGTCGACTGTTTTTCCAGAGTGGAAATCAAGCGTATAGCTCTTCGTGAAAATCACACGATCTAGAACCGCTTGCCCTGATTTCTAATCCAGGCTTGTTCTGCGCCTGTCGGGTTTGATGAAGAACATTCTACGTTTTTTCGTTTCGAAGAGCGCGTGAGGAATCGATTACGCTTTGTTAATTCCCTCCCAGAGTCCGGGTTCTGCGTCGCAAGGAGCAACTACTTTTGACATTTTTCTGACGAGGGGTCTCGCCAGTTGAAAGTGATGTGGGCGAGTCTATTGGTTCTAGGCGCAGAATAGAACCGTCGACCGTTTTTCTGATCGCGGATTAAGCGCAGAGGTCAGCGTGAAGATCCTGCGATCTCAAATCGCCTGCCGCGATTCGGGATCAGGGCTTGTTCCGGGCGATTTTTCGGTGGCAGAGTCCTACCCTATCAACACTCGTGGGCTCCCGCGTTGAATTGTCTTGGAAAATTCTAGGATGGTAGCTGGTCTGGTACCCACGGATGGTAACAGTAGGGCCAGCTAGTCCCGAGGGGGTGCCTCTATGGTTGGAGTCGGTGTTGTATGGGTCAGAGTCTAGTTTGCGCCGTAGCGTAATATTGCCGCGACTTTGCCGAATGAGTCGCGTAGCATTCGCCCTTCCTCGGTCTCCTCGGAGATGACTTCAACCTTGCTTGCTGATTTTTCTGCATATTCCAGGAAGCTGTCAATGATGTCGCCGTGGTCTGTGGCGTCGAGCATTGGTTTGCCGCAGTTCTTGCAGGGTCTCGTCGTTAGTTCGTTGACGACTGCGTGGGCTTCGTATCTGGTTCCTCTGAACTCTTCAATGTTCCCGCAATTCTTGCACTTGAGCACTACTCGTTCTCCTTCTAGTTTCTCCGAGATCAGGAGCATGTCGACTAGTCCTTTCTCAATGTACTCCTGAACCTTCTTCTCACCGAACGCTGCTTTGCCAGTTTCGTGTCCTAGCTCGTAAAGGAATTTCTGGACTAGCTGTTTCTCTTCGCCGTATCTGACTCCTTTGAGAATCTCGCTGCTCTTCTCCACGACCTCTTCGACTCCTGCTTCGCTAGTATAGCTCGTGTCGATGAGCGAGAGGACTTTCTTCTTGAGCGTATACTGCAGGTACTCGCCTTCCTCAAAGACGTACTTTGTGGGTCCGGGTCCGCCGATGATGATTCCCTTCAGATCTGGAATTTCCAGCATCATCTCGTTGAAGTGCTGGCCGACGCGTTTGTAGTAGTCGTTGATGACTTGTTCTCTGATCCGCTCGAACCTTCGAGCAGACTGTCCACCCGCCCTGCTCTTGCCTGGCGTTCCCGAAGTGAAAGTCTTCAAAATCTCTACTCTGCGTCCCTTCAGAGTAGCCACGACTGCTTCTGTCCCGTCAATCACGAGTATTCCGTACGTGTCCTTGTCGGCGACGAGCGCGAGTAGTGGCTCGACGTGGAAGCGAGCATCGCAACGGTAGAAGCCGACGATAATCGGTTCCGGCGGAATGAGAGTGTAAGTCTCCATTTTCTCGCTGCCAGCACCGTTCTGTGGGATTGCGCCTGCGAAGATTACCAGTCCCGTCGGAGGTGGTTCTTTGAAGAGTTTGAGTCGTTGCATTGTTCGTTCGATCCCGTCTTGGACGTTATTCCGGGTGGTGCGCGATTTGATGTTGACAGCGGTGCCGAGTTCTTCGCGCAGCTGTCCCAATACTTCGTGTATCTTTCTGTCTGGTGGGACGTAGAGGCTGATGAGTTCCGTGCCTCTCCCCTCCTTCTTTGCGAGTTGTTCGAGGGTTCGTTTGAACTTAAATCGCGCTACGGAGTCCGGGCCTGGCATCTAGCGTCCTCCTGCCTTTGAAAATTCTTGTTTAAGGGCTTGGCCAGAGCGGCCGCTATTCGTTCAGAGAGAAACGTTGCGCGTCGAACCGGATTCGACCGGAATCTTGCTATTCATTTTGACCAGTCCTCGTTAGTAGTAGTCAGAATTGTATTAAATCCTTGTTTCAAAAGTCCCCTCGAAGACTGCGCTGATCACTTTGGGGGTAGGGCTCTCTCTTGTCCCTCCAACTGCTTCTCCACTCTAATATACCGAATCAGTTCGTTTCTGTCTTCAGACTCGGATGAAGGCTGTTGTGAAGCTAGGGGGGGCATTGTTCAAGCGGGACCCGGACGTTGACGCGTTAAGGAGCATGGGAAAGGTCCTGTCAGGTTTCGCGGGTGAAGGGAATCAACTGGTGACTGTTGCTGGTGGTGGTCAGAATGCGCGGGTCTACATTGATGTTGCTAGGAAGCTGGGGGCGGATGAGTCGACTAGCGATCTGCTCGGGATAACTGTGACCAGAGCTAACGCGGAATTGTTCAGGCTCGCTCTTGGCAGTATTGCCGTCACGAAGATTCCTACAATGCTCTCGGAGCTGATTCACTATGTGAGTCCTGGGAAGGTAGTGGTCATGGGTGGTCTTCAGCCTGGACAGTCGACGAATGCTGTGGCCGCTCTTGCGGCTGAGATAACCCGTGCGGATTTTCTTGTTAATGCGACAGATGTTCAAGGAGTCTATACTGCGGATCCGAAGAAGGATCCTAAGGCGAAAATGTTGAGGTCAGTGAGTGTTGACAAGTTGTTGAGCTGGGCTATGGCTGGGGATGTTTATGCTGGCAAGTATGAGTTGTTGGATATTGTTGCGTTGAAGATCATGCAGAGGGCGAGGATTCCGACGAGGTTCGTCTCATTGGAAGATCCGTCGAACGTAACGAGTGCTTTGCGAGGCAGAGACATTGGAACCCT
>DASPWZ010000043.1:0-8611 GCA_035637535.1 Candidatus Dormiibacterota bacterium | reverse complement strand
TGAGTCGACGCGTAGAGAACGCGGAGCGCCTCGACTCCTACCTTCTGGATCGCGTCTTGTATTGGGACAAAGTTGCCCAGCGACTTATGCATCTCCTGCCCCTTAATGCTCAGCAGTCCAGTGTGGGCCCAATACTTTGCCAACGGCTTCTTTCCGGTAAGTCCTTCGGCCTGCGCGATCTCTGCTTCGTGATGTGGAAAGATCAGCTCCGTGCCTCCGCCATGCAGATCGTAGGTGGGCCCAAAATGGGTGAGTGTTATCGCGGTGTCTTCGATGTGCCAGCCCGGTCGTCCCTTGCCCCATGGGCTGTCCCAGGCAATCTCTCCAGGCTTCTGATTTTTCCAGAGGACGAAGTCGCCCGGGTTCCTCTTTTCCGGATCCGGATCGACCCGATGAACTGTTAGCTGCTCTAGGTTCTGCCTTGAGAGTTTGCCATATTCTGGAAACTTCGAGATGTCATAGTAGACTCCTCCCGCTATCTTGTACCCTATTCCCTTGTCAACTAGACCTTGGATCTGGCTGATGATCTCGGGGATGTAGTCTGAAGCTTTCGCGTAGAGGTTTATGCTGTTGACGTGTAGATCTTTCATGTCCTTGTAGAATGCTTGGGCGTATCTCTCGGATAGTTTGAGAGGATCCTCCTTGGACTCCTTTGCTCTGTTGATGATCTTGTCATCAATGTCTGTGATGTTTAGGACGAAGAAGACGCTGTATCCTTTTTTTCGGAGATATCGACCGATGATGTCGTAGGCGACGTAGCTTTTGCCGTGTCCGATGTGCGATACGTCGTAGACTGTAGGTCCGCAGACGAACATGTTGACCCTCCCCGGATGGATAGGTTGGAAGTCGTCTAGATGCCGGGTTAGGGTGTTGTAGACTTTCAACTGTGACTGCTTTGATTGGGACATGGCGAGATCATAGCAGTTGGAGCTATTGGTTGTTCTCTTTCTCCTTTAGGGAAAATGCCTTTCGGCGGGACCGATGGAGACCCTTACCTAGAGGAATAGGACAAAGCTCAGGGTGGTGAGGCAGGTGACTGGGTCTTGGGCGGGTTTGCTTTTGCCTGAATCATGCTCCAAGCTTTGCTCAACATGTCCTTCTCGTTCGGATATGAGAGCGTCTTTAGGGCTTTCTCGAAGGGCATCCATTCCATCGCGTCGTGCTCGGTTCCCACCTTCGCGTCCGCCTGGTCTGTCTCGAAAAGGAAGAAGTGGACCGTCTTGTCAAACGTTTTTGCACGGAATCCGAACTGGTACTTGATCTGCCCGACCTTCCCTCGAAGCTTCACTCGACTCACTCCCGTTTCTTCTCTGACCTCTCTCATCGCAGTCGTGACCTCGTCCTCGTTCTCTTCGATTAGCCCCTTGGGCAGGCACCAGATTCCGCGTTTGTTGCTTGTCAGGAGGAGGAAGAGAGGGATGCCATCCTCGACGCGGTAGACGACTCCTCCAGATGAGATGACCTTGACTCTGGGTCTGGGCTGCATCCCTGTCCAGTCAGCCAACTATGAGATTCCTTGCCTGATCATATTTGCAGATCTTTTGGTAAGTCTGTCAGATTCTCAGAAGGTGAGCCGACGACGACGATATCCTCGATTCTCACTCCGCCAACCTTTGGGTCGTATAGTCCAGGTTCGATTGTGACGACTGAGTTCTTCCTCAACCTCTCCTTGCCGTAAAGACTCAGGTAGGGTCTCTCGCCGATCGTTAAGCCAACTCCGTGGCCGAGACCGTGCATGAACCCCCTGACTCTCGCTTCCTTGTTCCCTTTAGCCAGGAGTCGAGCTGTCGGGTATCCTTTCTTCTCGAAGAGTTTGCAAACTTCGATCATCATCTCGCTACAGGAGGCTTGTTCCCGTACCATGTCGAGAGCAGAGGTCTGTGCCTCTAGCACCGCGTCGTACATCTCCTTGACTTTCCTTTGGGGAGATGAGAACGCGTAGGTTCTCGTGCAATCGTGCCAGTACCCGTCGGGTTCGGCGGGGAAGATGTCGAAGACTATGGGTTCCCCGGCGCGGATAATGTCGCCGCTCTTCCCATCGTAGTGGGGATCGCTCGATTTTCTTCCCGCCGCGAAGATTGTGTCCTCAGGAGCAATGATGCCCTCCTCAGCCAAGAGTCCGTTGATGACCGTCTTGACTGCATGAACTGTCAATGGTTTAGACCTCAAGACTACTCTCGGTCCTCGCACCTTGGCTTTGGACAGAAATCGAATTGTTTTTTGGACCACTCTGGTTGTCTTTCTCCCCATTTCTCGCAGTTTCTCGACTTCGCCCCGTTCCTTGGTTTCCCTAGCAACCTCCAGTATTGTCGGAGTCTTCTCGCCAACGACCTTGATCCCCTTCTTACGTAATGAATCGATAAGCAGTAGAGAGTTCGAGGTCTCGTTTCGTCCGGCGAGCACTATCGGCCCGCTCGCACCGGTGTCCCGGATTATTTTCTCGTAGAACCGTGCTCTAGCCTCATCTCTGTCATATTTTCCCGAGAGACGTTCCAGTCCGTAATCGGAGTATGTGCGAATATTCCGAACCCGTCCTAGGCGGGCGCTACCGACATCGATATTGCTGACGATAAGTGTGGGATCGTGGGACTGGCGCTTGACATAGATTCCTCCCCTTGCAAGCGAAGCTCCGACAACGTAACGCAGATCAGGGTTTCCAACCGTCGCATCCCCGAACACCAGAATGGATTCGACTTTCTTCTTCTCCATCTCTCGGTCGATATCGGCAATCAGGATGATAACCCGCTTCTTGCTAGTTGCCGGGGAGGCTATATTACCGTTGAGTGGGGCGTTTCCTAGAAAGTGTAGCCGAGAATAGAGCTATTGTCGATTCTGACTAATCGTAACCCTTGATGGTAGGACTTCTTCAAGGGTCTTCAGCGATCCTGCCAAATCGTTTCGCTCGGCGATCAGAGGGTGGAGAGTTGGCTCTATGGAACCTTGAGCCATTTTTAGCGATTCTTCGTCGAGTTCCCCGCTCTTGTGATCCAGTTTGGCATTGACGAGGTATCGTGTGAGACTAGAAATCTGGCCTGCTACCTCTGAGAGTCGATGCTTCATCGATGCTGACAGGGCTTCGGCTGTCTTCACTTTGTCGTAATAGCCTGCTTTTTGTGAGTCCAAGAGTTCCGTGTAGATCTCTCCCTCTATCTCCTTCGTGTCCTTCAACGACTCCAGAGCGCTGATTCGCTTACGCAATAGAGAAAGCTCGGAGATAATATCGACCGCTTCCAGTTTCCAGTCAGGTGTCAGAGTAATGATCTTCGGCGTGAGCCCCAGCTGCCTGGCCTTCGCGCTAACAATGTGCCCTCCCGCAGCCTCCACCTGAACCCCCTCGAGTTCACCAAAAGCGTTTCTTTCAATTCCAATAACTCGTCCGAGACTTCTGCCATAGATGTCAACCACAGGGCGGCCGAGGAAGGCGCGGGTCTCAAGCTCTGGAGAGAGCAAAGCTAGCTTACCTTATCCTATGGGCGTCAATCGGGATCTGTGGAATCTCCGGGAACTTTTCTTTCATTTTCTGCTCCGCCATGAGATCTGCCTCTTTGAGAATCCTGGCAGAGTCGTCGCTGGGAAGCACGTAGGTTCCATCAGCGTCCACTACCTCTCCGATTTCGGTTGTTAGGTTCTCCAAGGAGTCCTCGATGTCGTGTATGCCAGTAGAAATCTCCGGGAGCTTTCCTTCCAGCTCGTTCTTGACGGTGGTGAGAATGCCTCGTACGCTTCCCATGCTGTGGACCATGTCTCCGAACTGTTCAACGGTCTCCAGCCGGAGGAGTACCTGTTCTAACGAGATCTGGCTGCTGAGCGAAGTTTTGATTAGCTTGCGAATCTGGACGCATTCGTTCGCGAACAGGGTTGCGCTCTGAGTATCTCTGACTTCGAGAGCTTTGACGCATTTGTCGTGGAGTATTCTGTCTCTGTGCTCCATCTGATTGATCGTTTTTTCGAGTCTATTGGTCTGGGTGCGGAGTTTGTAAGCTGCAAACTGTATTCTTCGCTTGACGGGTGTTGGCTTGATTGCCTCGCGAAGCCTGTCTGTGATTGATGGGTTGTCTCTAAACATGATTCTTACCTTGCTATCGGTTGTTCCGTTTGGAATATCGGGGGCCTCAGGTGAATCTGGTGCTTCGCAGTGGATGCATGCCGTGGAAGGGCGGTGGTCATGAGTATTGTCATTCCGTGATCCTTGTTTAGTCCCCTTAGCAATGGCATTACTAGGTTCGTTACTGAGGAGTCGAGATCTCCCGTTGGCTCGTCCAAGACGAGGAATCGGGGTTTCGCTGCAAGTGCTCGTGCGAGGTCGATCCGCCTTTTTTGTCCTGCACTTAGCGAGTCTGGGTAGGAGTGTGAGAGTTTCTCGAGTCCAAAGAAGGTCATTGCCTCTTTGATCCTCTCATCTCTATCACGTTTCGGAATCCCCATCATTGCGAGTGCGAGGTGAAGGTTCTGCAGAACTGTTAGTTGCGGGAGTGCAGTAGGTCGTTGGAAAACTGCGGCAGTTTTGACTCGTGCCGAGCGTTTTACGAACGATTGTTCCGTCATGTTTTCTCCGTCCAGCTGAACAATTCCGCGGGTTGGTTTCTCCAGGCCAAGTACTATGTTGACGAGGGTAGATTTTCCCCAGCCTGACCCTCCGACGACTGATAGGAATCCACCTTCTTCGAGGTTGAAGGATACTCCTTCGCCGTAGAGTCTCAGAACTCCGTCTGCAATTGGGTATGCGACCGTGATTGACCTGCATTCCAGGAGAGGTTTCATTTGGCTAGCCCTTGTATTGCTCAACGAATTCTAACGAACGGGTCCGTTTGAGAGCGGGAGCTGCGTATGCCAATCCTCCGACGATTGCTGAGATCAGAAGCAAAACTAGGTTTGTCGAAAGTATCTTCTCCGTCGCTAGGAATCTCAACCATACGGGTAGGAGTCCAATGATCGCCACTACGCATCCGCGGACAACATATCGAAGTTGAATCTGCCATCCGGCGCCTCCGTAGGCGAATAGTGCAAGCTCCTCTCTCTGTGTTCGGGACGAGTTGGATAGAGCCGCCAGAGCGCAGGTTAGTGGAACTAGAACTAGAAGGGTCGCGAACCATCCGGACTGACTGAACGGTTGTATCTGGGCGAAGATGCTTTCGAGGCTCGCTAGAGCTAGTATCGCGATTGCTAGGAAATCTGATAATTCTCTTGGGAGTGCTCCTGAGAGTATGACTGGAGCCCAGCTGGATCTCTCCAATGACCGACTACCTCTCGTCAGTCCCGGCCATAGCCCTGAAGTAAGTTCCTAAACGGCCCTCATCGTAAGTCCGGATTACAGAGGAGGCGAAGTCGATGTCAAGATTCATCGATCGAAGCTTCCCGAGCACCGCGTTGACATCCTCCTTGTTTCGAGCAACGATGAACACGAGCCCTTCTGGAGTTCCAAGAGAACTGATCACGTTGACTGTCTCTGGAATCTCGCAGATCTGCTTCATGATATCCTCCCTCGACGAGTCAGAGGGGAAGTTTGCCGCCACGACGACTTGTTCGGATAGCCCGAGCTTCGAGAAATCGACAAGGGTCGTGTATTCGCGTATGATGCCTTGATCCTCGAGTCTGTTGACTCTGTAGGCTATGACGTTAGGATGGAGCGCTAGCTTTCGACCGATCTCGACGTAGGACTGTTTGGAGTTCTCTACGAGTTCTGCCAGGATTCGAAAGTCAGTTCTATCCAAGTTCACTCTTGCACTCTCCTAGCTTGCCTTGAACGATTCGTCCCAGTCGTAGTATCGCTTGAGGATTCCTGGTGAAACGCTGGGTCGGCGGCCGGTGACTATTGACTGGAAGTCTTCCATTGTGATGGCGTCTGGGACGGAGTTGAGATCGTTCACATTTCCATGAGTGAAGAAGTTTCGAACTACTCTCAGCTGAGTTGATTGGAAGAGGTCTCTGATGTCTCCACCCGAGTATCCTTCCGTCATTCGAGCGAGTTCCGCGAAATCGACATTATTGTCTAGCTTTAGATCGTGAGCGTAGATCTGGAACATGTCTATTCGTGTCTTGATGTCGGGAAGTGGGATGTAGATTCTCTTCTGGAATCTGCGGATGAATGGCTCGTCGAGAACCCATGGTTTGTTCGTTGCTCCGATTAGGTAGACGTGGAATTTTTTGTTCTTGTCCAGAATCCCGTCCATTTCCTTAAGGAACTGGTTCCGGACGCGGACTTCTCCGCCGACTTCTTCTCCTCGAACTCCCATTAGGGAGTCTATCTCGTCGATGAATACGATTGCGGGCTGACCCTTCTCGGAACTCTCTCTCGCCTTCACGAATAGTTGGGAGACGTTCCTCTCTGATTCCCCAAGCCATTTGGACATTAGAGAAGCTGCGTCTGCGCAGAAGAAGACTCCCTTGATCTCACTCGCCACTGCTGCTGCGAGTAGGGTCTTTCCACATCCTGGCGGACCAAAGAATAGGATTCCTCGAGGCCATCCGAGCGGAAAGAGATCTGGACGCCGCACCGGGAAGACAACTGATTCCTCTATCGCGCGCTTCGGCCTTTCGAGACCTGCGATATCGTCCCAACTGATGTCAGGCTTCTCGGTTAGGACCCACTGGTCGAACTTGATATTCTTCGAGTCCTTCGTCTCGGTGGAATCAGATGGATGTGCGATTGGTTCGGAGTCGGATTGCAGTTCTTGGACTCGCTTGCGGTAGGCTTCTGCGTGCTCCAAGTACACCTTGTTCTGCGGAGCATTGGGGTAGAGTGAGCAGAGTTTCAGGAGGACCTCGATGGCTCGCTGGTACTTTGTCCCGGCGATTCGTTTCGAGCCTTTTCGCTCCAGTTCGATCGCTTCATGGGCGTACTTCACTGCAAGGGATTCTAACTCCTCTGAAGCTGAGATCAGCCTTTCCTCCATGTGATCCTAAAGGGAGAGGGCGTTTGCTGGCCTCGCCCTAGTCCATGACTATCTTGCCGTCATCCTTCAGCTTCTGGAGAGATCCGCGAATGTCGTTAGCGGGAACTGCCAGTTCCTCGGAGGCAGAATTGAGGCTCAATTCGCCGTTGTGACTCTTGATGTAATCCAGGACCCGCTCTTCCAAAGGCAACTCTGGCTCTTCTTCGATTCCGCCTGAGGTGACTGCTATTGGAATTCTGGGTTCCGGGACTTGTGGCCTTGGGATGGCAACCGCTGCAGCTGTTCTGGGTTCTGGTGATGGTAGTTCTGGGAAGCGTTCTTTCATTTGTTGGGAAGCGATGGCGCTGGACTCTTCGAGGACCTTTTTCGCCTCATCGCTAGAGGTTTGAACGTCGGCTCCTTGGTCCGGGATCTCTCCTGTCTCGAGTTCCATGTCGCTGAGCATGTTGTTCACTTCTCCGAGTTCGGTTGCGACTTCGGGGATGACCCCTGCGATTCTTCCTCGGGTCTCGCGTACGACTCCGATGACTGGTGCGATCTGGGCCATGATGTCTCCGAACTCTTCTATTGTTTGGAGTCTAAGTACGACCCTTTCCAGTGCGAGTTCGCTGCTTAGTGTGATGTGTGCCATCTTTCGAATCTCAGCACACTCGTTAGCGTAGAGGGCTGCGTGAGCGTTGTCCTTCGATAATTGCGCGCCAATGCAGCGCTGGAACATCTCTTTGTCTCGCTGCTGGAGCCTTGACGACATGTGCTCCAGTTTTTCTTTCTGGGTTGCGAGCCGATAGAGAGCCTGATCCACTCGCTCTTTCAGAGGAATTGGGTGGACCTTTTCCTCGAGGCTTCTAAACAGGCCACGAAACCCCCTAGGTCTCTCGTACATGAAGGACCATGACCTGGTCCTTCGGCTGGCTTGGAGCAGACGGAGCGGGGCTTGGGGCGGCTACGGGTGTCTGGATCGCCGGCGCTGGGACGGTGGAACTTGAGGAGTCTAGCTTTGAGAGGTATCCGAAGATTGAGTCGACCTCTTTCCGCTCGGCCATTGCTCGGACTAGGCCGGTGTCGATGGCGTCGCTGACGGCTTTGTAGCTCTGGTCGTCGAACTCTCCTGATGCGTGGAACATCTTGTTGCCGGCGAGATGTGTCTGGAGCTGTCGGAGCTGGGTGTTTAGGGTGCTGCTTCTCTGGCTGAGAGTGTCGAGGATCGACTTTCGTTTGGACTTGAGTTCGTTGATGGCGTCTTCGTGCTGTTTTCTCATGTCCTCGTAGACGTCTTTCTGGATATCGCCTACGCTAAAGAGCTCGTCGAGGGCTCTTAGCCGCCGTGTGACTACGTCGAATTCTTTGCGGAACTCTTCGGCTTCAACCTTCCAGGTTGGGGCTAGCACGAGTGTGTCGGCGCTGATTTTGACTCTCTCTCCGGGGCATTGTACGAATTCGCCGTTTCCGACTTCTATTCCGACGCCTGTGATTTCGTCTTTGAGGTTCGCGCTGATTCCTACGACTTTGCCGAAGGTGCGTCCGTAAGGGTCTTGTAGGCTTCTGCCGAGGAATCTTCTGATCTCTTCAAGGGTTATGGGCATGATCATATTCTCCAAAAAGGTTGGTCCGGGCTACCTCGGCACCGTGCTCTCGAGTGTGCCGAGAGCGGGTGATGGTAGCTCCGGGAATTTTTCGCGCATCCTGGTCTCTGCTACGCTGTTTGCTTCGGAGAGAAT
>DASPWZ010000042.1:0-23027 GCA_035637535.1 Candidatus Dormiibacterota bacterium | reverse complement strand
CCTCTCGCTTTGCCAGGATCACATTGCGGGATACCTCGCCTCATCTTATGAATGTACGATTGTAACGGACTCCCTTTACTACCTAGGGTTGTTGAGTGCAAGTCTTGCAATTGCGTTGGCGGTCACTTTCGCATCCCTGCTTACCTTGAGACGCCTGTCGGCTAAGAACTAGTTCAAAGCGCTCAACCGCCACTTTCGAGAACGGAAAAACGAAGACAGGATTGGAAAAACGTCGGCCCTCGATCCTTCTAATGGGTCCTACGAAGGAACGGCTTTTCTGGGGTCCAGCCGGGAATAGTTTCCGCGACGATTCCCCTCCCTCTCCCACGTTTGTACTTGGAATTGTCGAGATAGTCGCCGAGAACCCCTCCAAGCCAGGCATCATCGCCGGCGCCCGAGCCTGCTCTCCATTGATTGACGGAGGAACGAAGGACAAATCTTTGAACTGGGACCAGTGAACCGTGAAGGGTTGGGTGCTTCCCACCGCGTTACTGATAACGGCACAGTAGTAGTATTCCCAGTGATAATCGGTGAAGACCGCTGGGGCCCCGCTCACGATCCCTACGTCATGTTGACCACAGCCATAGCCGCCTAGGTACAGCTCAAGGTAGCCAGTTGGAACTTTGAAGGTGGGAACAGCACTCATTGGATGAGGACCTCCGCCGATGCTCCAATCCGCTAATCCACTAACCCTACTCAGGGCAGTGCTCCTCTGGAAGACATTGTAACGGCTGTCCCATATTAGACAGCCGAACTCGACAGTACGATTCCCGCTAATCCCTGTAGAGTTGGGACCTAATTGTAGTACGCTGAGATTCATACACCGAGGCCTGACGTAGGACTGGAAGTTGATCCCTGGCAGGCTCTGACCCGAAGTGAAGAAGGCGACGACCAGAGCAACTATCACTAGGGCCTCGACGGCGATGACTATGAGGAAGACTACCAAGAACCATTGCCAATGCTTCTTGACCGCCTGTTCGAGGAACGAAAGACCCCACTACACCATAGCAACTCGACCTGAGATCTCCGTCCGTAAAAGTGTTGTAACAGACTCCGCAATAATCCCAAATTTGCTGGTGCCTAACGTTGGTCGTTTGAGCGTCTCGGCAGCGCCTGGCTCGCTACTGGCTCCAACAATGGCGTGAGGGTGCTAGATCCAAAGAAGATACTACAACACGCAAGATCCTCATCCGGAGAAATCGGACCGAGGTGAGAGAATGACAAAGAACAAGACCCGAGAAGGCCCACTACCTCCCCGATAAAGGAGTCAACGACGCGAGGCCCGGACTTCCAACCCTGACAGTCCAGGAATGTAACGTGGGTCCAACCAGAACCAATGACATCTAACGTTACACGACCTCAACAGTTGAGCCCAGACACAACATGGGCCGAACCTAGTGTCGCAAAGTCCAAGCTGGCAAAAGGGTCTCCAGGCCTCTCTACTACACGGGACCGGACAAAGGAGTAGGCGCCGAACAATGGCCCAGTTCAAGTATGTTATTCCGTCTTCTTGTAGTTTGATTGCGAGTTCTTTTTCCATCCGTGAAGGATTGACGTTTAGTCGTTCACGCCAGTCGCTCCGCTGACTCGACATCTTTGGCATTGAGCCATCTTTCGGTTATTGCTCAGACACGAGAACGAAACTGCCAAGAAGAAGGGGGTCTCCCTAGGACCTACCACGATTTTTGACGTCAACGTAGCGAATCCGGGCGGGCCCACCAGTCCAGACGCGAATTACCGGAGGTTCGGAAGACCCGACCCATGGGAGGAGCAAGCGTACATCTAGTGTTTCTTCGAATCCCATCAAGCCTTATTGCGGGGAGAGCCAAGCATAGTTGCCTGAACAAACTAATGGGTTTTGTCAGGCCGAATTGAGAGAGGCCAATGAAAACGAGGGATAAAGACAGGGCTAAGGATGGTTGTATTTTACGTCAGCCTAGACCAGGCGATATGGGCTGGGTCGTTCATCGTCACGGAGTTGTCTACTGCGAAGAATATGGATGGGATGTGCAGTTTGAAGGATTAGTTGCAGGCATCGTGGCGAAGTTCATCCAGCGTCACGATGCAAAACGAGAACGCTGCTGGATGGCCGAGACGAATGGAGAAATCATCGGCTCAGTGTTCATCCTCAAGAGATCCGAAACTGTGTCCCAACTTCGACTTATGCTGGTCGAGAAAAAAGCTCGGGGCCTAGGGTTAGGCACTCGTTTCGTGAACCAGTGCATACGGTTCTCACGTCGGGCTGGCTACCAGAAGATTATCTTATTGACAGAAAGCCGCCAAGTGGCGGCTCGACACATCTACGAGAGAGCCGGTTTTCGACTGGTCCGCGAGGCACCGCAACACAGCTTCGGGCATGACCTAATAGGAGAATGGTGGGAGTTAGTGTTGTGATCACTAAGATGACTAGAGTCATGCGGCTCAGCGTGGTCGATTAGGGTTCTTGCCAGCAGTTTGGCTTCCCCCTCCTCCGGGCCTGAGATGACCCGGTGCGGTTCCGCGAAAGGCGTCATTGAAGAGCATCTTTTCCGGTTCTATGCCACAGCTGCAAAGGACCTCCCTGGCGATGTCAAGCTTCGTCAAGCAGGTCCGGGGTTTGATGAGTAAGTCGGCCTTGGCGTAGTTCCTGGTATCCGTTCGATGTCACTAGAACATCTTGCTCTAGGTTGCAGGTGCCGAGCTTGCTGGTCACGGACGGCTCTATGGTGAAGACCATGTCCCGCTGAACTGATTGTTGCAGTCGCTCCTATGTGAGTATGAAGGGGGTTCCTATGATTCCACCCGTCGGGATGGTGTCCACAATCTGAAGTGAGCTGGTGTCGATCACCTGGAGTCCAGACTTTACACTTGCATAGACATACTTGCCGTTCGGGTCCGGGGTGATGTAGCCGTTGAGTGACAGGCTCGACTGGAGCTCGATCGTTTCTGCCACCTCTAACGTCCCCGTATCGACCACGACCGTCTTCGCCGCCAAGGGCCCAAAGATGAAGTCGTATTTTCCGTTGGGCGTGAATTCGTCCCAGACGGCAAGGAAGTCCAGCGGGATGCTCTTGATAACTGACTGACTCGTGAGGTCCACGTATTTGATTGCAAAGCCTTTACCCGTGGGGGCTGCCGGAGGGCCAAGCGCAAGGTTGTATTTTCCTCCGTGATACCCGCAGCACTCGACGGAAGCGAATTTGTTGTTGGGCCAGGTCGTTACCATGAAGGACCCGCTCCCATCACCGATCGGAACCCTACCGATGACCTTCCACGTCTTCGGGTCGACTACCGTGAGCGTGTCGGAGTTCACTTCGGGCGTGCAGCAGTACTTTCCGTCGGAGCTTATCATCATGTCAAAGGGGCCGTCCCCGACGCTTACTGTCGCCACCTGTTCGAAGCTTTTCGTGTCGTACACGTTGAGCTTGTTTTCTGTAGAGATTGGGACGACCGCAAACTTACCATCCGGCGTGAGGCCCACAGTGTGGACGGCATTGTATCCCAAGGGGATCGTCTTCTCGTTTCTGAAGGTCTTTGGGTCCGTAACGTAGACACCGGCCAGAGCAGAATAACTTTCTTCAATTGCTGAGGACTGGCTCCATACCCGACCAAGTTGGTCACGATAGTGATTGTCCATAAAGACGTACCACGCTCCAGGCGCGACCCCGGGTGCGACAACAATAAGCTGCCAGTTCGTGGGGTCGATAACGGCCGTCCCGTTTGCCCCTACGACGTAGATGTAAGGCCGCCCCAGCTTCGCCTTAGGGCCAGGGGCTGCAACAGATGCCTCCTTAGGTGTTTCAATCACAGTTTGCAATTCTGTATCGGCTGCTAATGTGAAGCCGGATCTATTTACGAGGTAGGTATTTTTTGCAACAAATTGTGGCCGTTCTAGTTTTGCAAAGTATCATGGCGGGGATACTACAAAACGTTGCAAAAAATACTTGGAATTAAAATGTCAATTGGCCACTATCATTACACAAAAGCGTCGGCGAATAGCATAGCATATGCAAATGACAAGGAGCTTGATTTACGTCGCAAGTAGCGGAGCTCGTTGTCACTTGGAGACGGCTAGGGTTGCTGTTTCAGAGATCCCTGGCGTTTTTGATGTCGATTCAAATCATCTGAGTAACCTGCTTACGATAGATTACGATCAGGATAGCGTTAGCTTGAATAGAATTCGAAGGACCATAAAAGAAGCTCGCGATCGCCGACAGGTAATAGTCTCACTCAATGGAAATCTACCGTAGCAGCGAGAAGGGTCCAATACACAAAAAATATACCAGTGTAGCTTGCTACGGGTCAGCTTGTGCTAGTAGACTCTACGATCAAGAAGCATGACAAGAAAACGATCACTCGGTCTTTCAGAATTAACGAAAAGTCATTCAAGGCATTAGAGGAAGACGCTCTCTACCACAATGTGAGCCTGAACACTCTGGTCGACCAGCTCTTTGATGCCCACGCCAACTACGAGAGGTTCATAGAAAAGATGGGGATGATGAGGATGGCAAAGCTGACCTTTCGCCGGATATTGGACGCATCGCCTTCAGAAGGAGTCGCCCAAGCCGCAAGACTGCACGCAAAGGATCAAGGAAAAGTAGCTGCCATTTCGAAGTACGGCGAGCTAACTGTACCGAATATTCTCGACGGCCTATTTCTCATGTTTTCATATGGAGGATGGGGTGAATACCACGAAACGCGGCCAAGTCATGGAAAACGAGTCATTACCCTAATTCATGATCTGGGACAGAATGGCTCAATGTACTTGCTAAATTTTGTGAAGACGATGTTCGAAGAGATACCCTTTGAACCTAAAATAACTCCTACCGATCAAGGAATAATCATTGAAGTTGGAAAATGATCTGCTCCTAAGCGAGAACGCAAGATAATTTCCTTCAGTGCACTTCCGGTATTTCGCTTTCAACAATTACTACAAATCGTCGCAAAAAATACGTCCCTGAAATATACATCCTCCATCAGTAAATCAGCTCTAAGGTAGTTCAAAAGAATGAGTGTGGTTTTGGAAAGTATAGCGGAAAAGAACCCAGCGTACTTCAACGCGTACCGTGGTCTTAGACTTCAGCGTGACAAAGAAGGTGTCTTGACAGTCCAGTTCAATACAAATGGTGGTCCGCTGATGTTCACGGCGAAAGACCACACCGACTTCGTGGACGGGTTCTACAGGATCGCGCAGGATCGCTCTAACAAGATAGTAATTCTGACTGGCGCAGGTGGGCAGTTCATACCAGCAATTGACTTTTCATCCTTCGGAAATGTTGCGGATTCCGCCGTATGGAGCGTAGTGCACGACGAAGGAACGCAGATTCTAGAGAACATTGCAAATATTCGAGTGCCTGTGATTGCAGCAGTTGAAGGTCAAGCCAACGTACACTCCGAATACGCACTAATGGCCGATATGATCGTAGCGGGAGAAGGGGCAACATTCAATGACATTCCACACTTCGCAGGTGGTATTATTCCAGGCGATGGGATCTTCACCACTTGGAGCTACAGGGCGGGTCCGGGGAGGGCAGAGGCTTTCTTGCTCAACCCTCAGCCTCTTACCTCTCGTACTGCTCATGAATGGGGAGTGGTCGCGGAAGTAGTTCCTGATGGAACCGCACTTTCAAGGGCGCGAGAGCTCGCATCTCTTTACCTGAGAGCGCCTGAGGTGACTCGCAGAAACACGCGGATACACTTCATCTGGCCTCTCAAGGAGAGAATAGTGCGAGAAGTCGGCTATGGACTCTCACTTGAAGGCGCTGCCGCAGCAGACCTCGTTAAATCAATCCAAATGAAGCAGGCCCGCTGAGCCCTGCAGAAAAAACAAGGCGTTTGGTTTGGCTACCGCAAAAACCGTGCACAAGACCGTTCGCAAAACAAGACTAGACACAGCCACGGAAGAGCCAGCGGTCGCTCGACTCGTAATCCCGGTTGATCCAAGCCGTGATCATATTCAAGGTCCCGTGAACGCTACTCTCACACTTGTCCAATATGGAGACTATCAATGTCCATTTTGTGGTGCTGCTTATCCGGAAGTGAAGACGGTACAGAAGGAACTGGGGTCGAAGTTACGATTTGTCTTCAGAAACTTTCCCCTAACAAACGCCCACGAGTTTGCAATGCAGGCAGCCGAAACCGCTGAGGCCGCTAACGCGCAGGGCAAATTCTGGGAAATGCACGACTTTCTTTACGAACATCAGAAGACTCTTGGTGATCCACAGGTCGCCCTTGACTACGCAAGGAGACTCGGACTGGATATTCAAAAATTCCAGAGGGACCTTTCTCAACGTACATTTCTGCCCCGGATAAAGGCGGATTTTGAAGGTGGAGTTCGAAGCGGTGTCAACGGTACTCCAACGTTCTACGTGAACGGAATACGCCACGATGGAGCTCCCACGGCCGAAGAACTCGTCAGCGCTCTACAAGAACAAATCAAGTAAACGATGTTTGGGGAACTGAATTAGATTTCGCGATTTCGACTATCTCATTGGGAGTTCTCGCAGCCCTGGATTGAAGTGCGAGTTGAATTCTCATACGTTAGCCTCTTAAGAGGAACGCCCCGGATGTTACCGGTCGAAAGACCCTGTACGCAGAACAAAACAGAGCGAGGATGGAAGAAATCAACGTGGAGATCGGAAGGCTACAGCACGAGATGAACGAGAGGCAGGCAAAAGGAAAACCGGTTCAGGACCTTGAAAAAAGAATCGAAGAGCTGGAACGCGAGAAACACGAACTCGTCGAACGGATCGAGGCACTATGGAGTGCCTGAAAAAGATGATCGTTAGAGTGTCCTGACTCTTGCAACATGCCTCTACGGGGATGGAAAGTGAGTCCGAAGAGATTCGTCTCGATGGAATCTCATTCAGTAAGCCGTTCCCAATAGACGAGTGGGACCCACCAAAAAAAGCGGCGTTGTATCTTATTCTAAGAAAGGATGATGGGAGGATCATTTACGTGGGCGAATCCGGAAACCTGGTTGATCGCGAATTCTGGAGAGGACATCCCAAGTACAATTGTTGGATCAGGGTGGCGGGTGCCGAGAAGAATCTCGCAATCGCATTCCATCCAATGGTGGATTCAACCCCGGTCCAAAGAAAAGAGATGGAGTCTAGTCTCGTGAGGAAGCTGCAGCCCCTCTGTGCTGACCCTTCGAGTGTGCTTGGCCCATTTTGAAAACAGCGGCCTAGTCTCTTCCGGCAAAGGGCGTCCTATTATCCGATAATTCGTTTGTAGTGTATTACAGTCGGTTGTGCTTCGCATCAAGGTCATCCTAGTTGAATTATCTCGTCTTGGGGCTTCGAGAGTTCCTGGTACCCATTCGATGTCACAAGAACATCCTGTTCTAGGTTGCAGGTGCCGAATTTGCTGGTCACGGACGGCTCTATGGTGAAGACCATGTCCCGCTGAACCTGTTTCTCTACCTGCTTACCATACCTGTTCGGCCATCTAGGACCCAGGAGAGGACCGATCTCGTGGGTGCTCCTTCCGTTATCAGGATGAATTGTTTACTCTCACACCGGCGGAAATGTGAATTCCACAACTGACCACGTATGCCACCACCGAATCTTTCTCTCATCAACGATAGATTCTGGAGAGATTCGAGAAAAACTATCCGAGAAAGCCAAGTCTTGAGCTTTCCAAGAGCACGAACTTTATGTTGACGGGTCTAGTAGTAAACATGGAAGAATGAGGTTTCGCTGGGGGCATCTCGAAGTACTCGGGGGTATTCTAGCCATGTTCGGAACCTTGGTGATTCTTCCCGGTTGCTCGTTTTCCTACTACTACTATTCCATCCTGCAATGTGTAAGCTCTACAACAGTTTTTGGTACTGAGGGCGATACTGGGTTCGTGATAGCGGTTGCAGGGGCTGTTTTATTCGTGATAGGGGAAGTCGGCCGTCATAGCAAGCCCGCTCCAAACCCTCCGGTCACCTGAGTGCCAATTTTACACAGGTTTCCACGATCAATTGGTAGGTTTCTTCGGAGACAGGACCTATCTTACTCCGCAACCCCACTCGGGGTTGAGACTTCGCTGAACCATTGTTCCCAGAAGCGATCGAACATGAGCTCCTTGGCTCCTTCTATCCGAGTGGATCGAGAAAGGGCCGTCTTAGCCGATTCCGCATCAACCGCTGGTAATTTCTTTAGGACTTTGAGATGCCTCTCTATCGTGAAAGGACGAGGAGAAAAAGCCTGATGTCGCACAAGAGGACAAAACGCCTCCCTAGGTGCAGGCCCCGGAAAAACTCGCCTAACTATTTACGCGTAAAGATTAGCGTTCAAAGCGGCGATTATTCCATCGGCCTATGTCTCTTCTCATATAGCTCCCTTAACTTCGTCCCATCGTAAGGACCTAGCGCCCGTTTGAGGGATTCGAAAGATGTTCCAGTATAACCGACGAAAACTATGCTCGCAGCTAAGAGCGGTAGAGTCCAATCTTGCAAGCCCTGAGACAGCCCATAGATCACGACTACGATGAGGAATGTAATTGTTCGCCAATCCAAGGCAGGGATAGAGTGGATATCGTTCTTGTTCCGTACGAAGAAAGGGACTAGAGTCCAGAAACTGCTCGCGAAATACCCGCGACGTCGCCAGCGTTGCGATGTCTTTTCCCACACCCAAGATTGAAACAAATCCTCAATCTCCACTTGATCAAGACTACGGTCGCCCATCCACAGCCTAAAGTCGAATGCAGACACTATCCAGTCGCAAAAGAAAGAAAATGCAAAGGCAAGCAATCCGGTTATGAATACTGTGAATGCAGATATTGGGGGTCCTCCATCAGGGGACTGAATTAGTTTCACGAAGAACATGGAGATGAAGATAAGGACACCCACGACGAATCCGTTCCTAGCGCCAAAGGCCAGGTTGCGGAAGGCTCGGAGTCTAGATTCTTTCCACTCGACAGGTCTCGCCAATTCTGCAAGCAGTATCAACATTGTCGGAGCGGCGAAAACCAACACAGACAAGGCGCTAACCCAACCGGCTGCGTTCGTCGCGACCAACAACAGGGAACTTGCCAGACTGCAACCCATAGTCAATAGTAGGGTTCTGCTATCTCCAGAGTTCAATAGCGACTATCCATTCGTGACTAGGGCGACAATTGTGATCCGCTAAGATTTCTTAGTCGCTTATACGTACCAGTAAACCGGGGTTCAAATTTTTCGACCCCTGCCATCATCCAAGTTGGATTATCACTTCTTGGGGCTTCGAGAGTTCCTCGTAACCCTTCGTTGTGACAAGAACATCCTGCTCCAGGTTGCATGTGCCGAACTTGCTGGTCACAGACGGTTCTATGGTGAAGACCATGTCCTGCTGAACCTGCTTCTCGCCCTGATTACCATACCTGTTCGGCCATCTGGGACCCAGGAGAGGTCCGATCTCGTGAGTGCTCCTTCCGAGCACGTGGCCAAGTGCGTGCTTGTATTCTGGATAGCGTCTCTTGACGATTAGGCTTCTCCCTGCCTGGTCAACCTTGTAACCCGGGACCCCAGGCTTCAAAGCGGCGAGAGCAGCATCATTCGCATCGCGGGCAGTCTTGAACATCCGCTCAACACCCTTCGGAACTCGCCCAGAGCCGACGAAATAGTTTCTCTGGATGTCGCTACAGTACCCGTCATACTTGACGCCAAAGTCCAGCTTGACAAAATCGCCGTCCTTGATCTTAGTACCGTAGTAGCCCACGTGAGCCATCGGAGAGTTGCCGACCACTACGGAGGGGCATCGATCATAGGCCCATGCAGAATCCAATTTTCTCTCAGTCAGAAGCTTGTGCGCAAACTCGTGGACGTCCTTGTCCCTCTTGCCTGGCTTGATCGCGGCCTCAACGGCATCGTAGACCTTTTCACACTCAGCAATCGACTTCTTCACTAGTCCGATCTCGGCTGGTATCAGTCTCGCCCGTAGAGCAATCGCGAGATCCTCTCCGGAGACCAGCCGCTTCGAGTAATCTTTCAACGCGGTCTTGAGATACTGTTCCATACCCGACGTGAGTCCATCAGCTGCGCCTTCATCATAGCTTGTGTTTACAGCAATCTTCTTCGGCTTCCTCCTCCTAACAAACTCGTTCAGCTTGGGTGCCGCGCCCTCGCTGCCATACCCGATTATTTCATCATAGAACTTTTGCTGCCTAACAGTCTCTTCTTCCAGACTCCCAACAATAGCCGTCTTCGTCCCGGTCCGTTCGATGATGGCGGCTGAACGCCAGGTCAGGTCGCTGAATCGGAGATCCTGCACCAACGGGTCCTCGTTGCCTTCCCGCGTGAACGTAATCCACATGTCAACCCCTTGCGCCTCCATGGTGTCCCTGACAAACTTCAGCTTCTTCCTCAGGAACTCCATCCTGAGGGGAGATCCAGTAAGTTTCACGCGTTGCATCGTGGAATGAACAAACTTATCGTTTTGCCTTCAGCAACCAGCCACACCATTCGCCCCATCTGGTTAGTTCAACTCTACGCTATTCGCAAGTGGGAGCGTACACGGACTATTCCAAGTCCTCAGAATTAGGAATTGACCTAGGAACGCCAGAAATCCTTTTTTCTCTGATTTCCAACCTAATGGTGCTTGATAATGAAGCTTCGACCATTCACAGTCGCCCTTACCGCTTTCCTCGTTATCGTTGCATATGCCTCGGTCGCTCAATTTCTCGGACTCTCCTACTGGAGACCGAACATTACTACTGATGTGGGCATAGTTGAGTATCTCTTACTCGCCCTAATCGGAGTCGGACTGGTAAGTCTTGCAAAGAGGGAGAGCCGGAGAGTTAGTCATGCATAGGCCAGAACGAATCGGTGCACTCATCATTGCCTTCGCTTTCTTCACGCTCTACTTGGCCTTTGCAAGCTTGGTGACCTTCCTCGGGTTGCCTCTGCCCCTCGGTTCGATTGGGACTGAAGTCGTCCTGCTAATGGTAATTTTCACCGTACTCTCAGCCGCCTTCATCGGTAAGAGACGGCAGAAACAGCAAACAAATCCCACAAAATCGGTGTGACTGGTACGTACAAGCCAGACCGAGTTGGGGCATTGGTCTTTGCTTTCGTTGCCTTCTCTCTCTACGTGGACTTAGCGAACGTCATAACCGGGTTGTCTCTGGCTTCGCTCCCGCTAGGTACAGTTGGGTCGTCTTGGAACGGGAGCACTGCGATAGTGACGCTCGGGGGATTCAACGCTGGTGTTGTATATCTCTATGTTATTCGCCAACGAAAGCGTGCCCAGACATCTCCAAGTCCTCAGAAGTAGGATTTGGCTCAGAGTAGAATCAGATTGACGCGAGAGTTGAAGTCGAGAGATCATGAGTGAAGACGAGACTTACCTCGGTGGTTTCTACATGCCTTTTGGAGTCTCAATCGGTCATATCGGTCTAAAGTCTCTACTCGGCCCACCTGGTCTGGGCCCACCGGTTCTGGGAGCGGGAGTCTATGCTACCAACGGGAGGCTGTTCATAGTTGGACCTGGCAAGGCCAGTTTTCCTTCCAGTCTGAACAAGATTGCCCCTGGTTGCAATAAGTCAGATTTCGTTCCTTCAACTTTGACCATGGATCAGAATAACGCCCTAATTGGGACGTTGATAGAGAACAGAATGTTCGAATTTAGCAGAGACCAAATTTCACAGATAGAATTGAAGAGGCCGGGTCTTCTCGGAGGGGGATGGTTGAAGATAACGTCAGCGGATGGACAAGCCCTGGAGATTAGGATAACCGCCAAGATGGTGTATGAATGGGCTGTCAGACTTGTACAAGCGTTCAAGCCTGAAGCAGTAACACTGGACTGAGAAACAAAGAGGCCGTCAGTTGCACTCTTGCTATTACAGACAATGCTAAATCGGCGGGTAGCCTCGCGTCCACAACCATAGAACAACGGCAATGATTCCTACGATCAGCAAAGCGGCAAGAAGCACTGTCCACCAAGACAACTCTTGAGGCTCAGTCAACGGTGGATTGAGGGCTGCTGCAAGACCTGTGAAACTCCCGCCGCTGATGATAACATCCTCTTGTCCCTTCATTCTCCAACTCGGGTCTAGCGGCTTCCTAACTTTTTCGTGGTCGCCTCCGGTCAAAGAAATCGAGTTATCGAATCAGTCTTGCCGAGTTGAGGATGAATACGAGTTCTGAGACTACGTGGATGCCAGCGGCAAATAATGGGTTGAGCAGACCTTCGAAAGCCAGCCCGAGCCCGATTCCATCCACAATCAGTGTTCCATAGAAATTCTGCATGATCACACCGTAAGCCTGCTTACTAGCCTTGACGATGAGCGGAATCCTTCCGAGATCGTTTGTCATGAGCACTATGTCCGCCTCTTCGATGGCGATGTCTGTTCCTGCACCCATCCCGATCCCTACGTTGGCGAGGGCCAGGGCTGGAGCGTCGTTGACGCCATCGCCTACCATTACGATCCTTCGCCCTGAGCCTGATAGTTGTTCAATGTAGGAGACCTTGTCGGCGGGCAGAAGCTCAGCGTGAACCTCGTCGATTCCGACCTGTTCCCCGACACTCTTTGATGCGACCTTATTGTCACCTGTGAGCATTATGGTCGACAAACCCATTCTTCCCAACTCCTTGACCGCTTCTCGGCTCTCGTCCCTGACCTTGTCGGAGATTCCAATCACTCCGCAGATTCGTCCCCCGTGAGCAACTAGAACAGTGGTTTTTCCTTCCGAGACATTGCTAGTAATAGTTGCATCAACATCGTTCGATAACGGGACGTGTTGCTCATTCATGAGAACGCTGTTTCCGACAAGGACCAGCTCTCCATCATACCACGACACTATACCTTTCCCGGCCATGTAATCCGATGAAACGCCTGACTCCGAGCTAATTCCAAGAGCCTCAGCCTTTGCCATTATCGCATGCGCTAGTGGATGTTTGGAGAATCTCTCTGCCGCTGAGGCATATGTCAGGACCTGCTCTTCGGAGCATCCATCAAGTCCCACAACATCAGTAACTTCCGGATCACCCAGCGTAAGCGTTCCAGTCTTATCAATCACGACAGTATCGACCTTGCTCATCTCCTGAACATAGACCCCGCCCTTCACGATGACCCCCTTCTTTGCCAAACCTCCCATTACGGCAACAATCGCTAGAGGCGTGCCGGCAGCGACACCACACGCGCCTGCAACAACAATTACCGATATGGTTGAGATGAGGTTCCGGGTCACGACAAAAGTAATCACAGCAAAGACAATTGTAAACTCGACAAGCCAGGCAGCGAGCTTGTCAGATATCCGCTGAATAGGCGCTTTCCTGCTCTCAGCTTCCTCAACCAGCCTGATGATCTGGCCAAAGACAGTCTCGTTTCCCACCTTCTCAGTCCGCACCTCGAACACACCCGACTGATCAACAGACCCAGCGAAAACTCTGCTCCCAACCAACTTCTCAACAGCAACAGCCTCTCCCGTTATGGCGGATTGGTTGACGAATCCCGAACCTTTGACGAGATTTCCGTCAACCGGAATCCGTTCCCCATCTCTAACAATTACAGTTTCACCGGGCTGAATAGTTTCTACAGCGGTCTCGATCTCTTTCCCGTCCCGCCTTACAAGGGCGCTTCTCGGAATCGACTTTTCCAGTTTGACGATTGTCGCCCTTCCCTTGTCGACCGCGTAAGCCTCTATGAACTCTGAGAGTAGAACGAAGAAAGTTACCACAACCGCGGCCGTAAACTGGCCCACTAGGAGCGAGGCAACTATCGCTACAGTCATTGAGACCTCCATGTTTATCGAGCGGTGGCGGAGCGAGTGGAATGTTTCTACAAAGACAGGATAGCCGCCTACAAGGGTAGCTCCAATCGCTACAAAGTCAATGGAAGAGAAGCTGCGCCAGAATCCCAGATAGCTAAAAAGCGCCGCGAGGCCCATCAGGGAGAGCCGGATCTCATCTTCTCTATTCTTAGGAGGTTCACGTACAAGTGAACCTTTCATCCCTTCGAGCACAGGGAGTTCATTTCTCGGAGTGCTCATCTGCTGCTTGCGACCACTTGTTGAAGTGAGAGATCATTTCCTTGACAGTCCATTATATGCGTACCGTCTGGTTCTCTGCTCGGAACTCGGCTAGGAACTCGTTAATCCGTGCTTAGACCGGGTTCAAGCTCTCGGTTCTTCCTTATACGATAGAAGATCGAATTTCTGTTCATGGGCCAGACCGTTGAGATCGAAGTTCGAGAACTAAGACCGGAGCTATTGCAAGACTATCTACAATTCTTCGATCGGGCCTTTTCCGACTTTCCCCAATGGGCCGACTGCTACTGTGGCTTCTACGATACTCCCGGAAATGATTGGGACGCGACACCTAACGCTGGTCCGGAACATAGAGCCGCTCGGTCCGCGCTGATTAGCGCTGGCAAAGCTGAGGGATTACTCGCCTACATTGATGATAGACCCGTAGGCTGGTGAAATGCTCAGCCCCGAGCCAACTTTCTAGACATGCGATCGTATAGAGTCGCGTTGACGGACCCGGGAGAGCCAGTCGGGTCCATAATGTGTTTCGTTGTATCACCCGGTTACAGAGGAAGGGGGGTCTGCACAGCACTTCTACGTGCCGCCTGTGACAAGTTTCGTCGAGATGGGCTACAGATAGCGCAAGGATATCCGACGACTAATGCTCAGAAGAGATTTGGAGAGATTCCGTGGGCAGGGGCGAACTGCAAAGGACCATTAAACGTGTATTTGAAGAACGGGTTCAAGATTCATCAGCAACTCGAAGTATTCGCGATCGTGAGAAAACAACTCTGAATCTCACCAGTGCCCGCAGTTGGAATTTAGGACGCTGGAATGGATTGCCCCATTTTTAGTGGAGCTTCAGGCGATTGTGGTGGTGATACCGGGGGGGTTTGAGGTGCTGTCTTGGGGGGCTGAGGTTGTGGTTGTGGGGGCGGTGGAATACCAACCAATTGGATTGCGACTTGCACACTCAATGAAACGCTTTCACCTTCGAATAGTTTGACGACGTTTCGTCCAGCGGGAAGTTGAAAGAACGCTTTAGATCGTACGTAGAGTTCCCAGATTAGGTCCCACAATTCCGACTTGAAGTCGATTTTCTCAGCGTTCAGTTTCAGAACATCCTTTGCCTCGGCATAATCAATTACCTTTCCGTGAGACTTGTAGTCGAGACCGTTCGAGAGCTTGTCGGCAACAATTTCGGCTTGCTTCGGATTGTCCTTCAGCATGTACTTCTTGAGCCACTTTTCAGCCGTCTTTCTTGAGTCTTCAATGGCACTCTCACAAATCGCAATCAGTTGAGGTGGTATCTGTGCCAACATTGGAAGATAGGTTAAGGGCTGGTCTCCTTTCTGTATCCTATCTCGGATTCCGTTCAGTCCATCAATAAAAGACCTCGCGGGCAAAGTGTTCCCGCTTGGATCAATTTGGATTTGAGGGTCTATCGGACCGAGTTCAGCCAAGTATCCCATTTGAATTTTGTCAGAACCGAGACAAATCTGAGTAGCGGCACTTTTTGCATAATCGGGAACTATTACAGAGAACCCTTTAGGAAAACGCTCCCTGCACATGATGAGAAGTTTCTCGGCGGCATTTGGGTCTCCGCCGAGTGAGGTAATCATGAGGTGGCCCGTTTCGGCGTCGCCGCAAGTTCTCAGCAAATCCTCAAAGAACATCGCGTCTTGTAGAAGTATCGCGGTAGCTTGAACGGCTGGGCTGTTTGGATTCGCTGTGTAAACTATGAGCTTGCCACCAAGAAGCTTCTGAATCTTCTTGATGAGCTTCTGCCTGTGCAGGTTGTTGTTCGGGTCTATGATGTCTCTGAAGGTCGGTCGGTCCGCGCTAACCGTTCGATTCACCAGTTGCTGGTGACCGAAACAACATAGATTTGATTGTTTTCCTTAGGTGGAAGGATTTCGTCCAGAATCTTTTCAAGCTCGGCTATTTGCCGTAGGTTGTCCCTATTGCTTTCCAGCACTTTCTGGAAAAAGCTCTCCAAGGACATTCCAGACTCTTGCTTTTCCACAGTTATCCCCACCTATAATTCTACCCTTTTTCTATTCTAATGCTTGCCTATATTGACTAATTAGCTGGACGAAAGGGTTTCTCGTAACTCCCTAACGAGAGCGGTGGTTGAAATCAGCTCTTATGGGGTATCCACTGAAAGTGTTATTCTCAGTGCGATTTGTGGAGCAGTGTCTCCGCTTCCTCCATTAGTTCTTTGATGATTGCTGCTACGGGTTTGACGGTCTTCACTCCGCTCACTGATTCTCCAGCCCAGTGGGGCATAGCCTTGAGGGTTCCGGTAGTCTCACTGGTCATGGTGAAAGACTCCAGGGGTTTCACCGGGACCATTTCACCGGTTGAGATGAGTTTCTTGTATCCCACGATGTCGCGTTTGAAATTCTGAGCCTCTTCTATGCAGAAGCGAAGGACTCTGTGGGGTGCGTTGGGCCAGCCTTCTGAGAAGGCCTCTGTAACAACCGTGTCCTCCGGCTCGCTCGCAATCAACGCCTTGACGTATTCGGGATGCGCCCCCGCCTCTGTAGCCGCAATGAAGCGTGTCCCAACTCTTGCTCCAGAAGCTCCTGCAGCTAAGACCGCGGCCAGGGCTCGGCCGCTGCCTATGCCACCGGCTGCTAGCACAGGGACCTTCACAGAATCCAAGACCTGACTCAACAACGTCAGAAGGCTAACCTTTCCCCGGACATGTCCACCTGCTTCAATCCCTTGCGCTACTATCATGTCGCAACCAGCCTCAGCAGCAGCAACAGCCTCTTCGTTCGAGCCAACTTGCCACGATGCCAGGGCACCTCCCTTCTGCACTAGATCAACTAGTGAAGGATCTGGTTGGCGATAGAAGAATTCGACAACCTTCACAAGTTTAGACGCGGTCTCTACCTGTTCGTGAATCTCGTTAAGATCGGAGACGAAAGCTTCTGGAATCAGAAAATTTGCTCCAAAGACGCCAGAAGTACGCCGCCGCATATCCTCAAACACCTCGGTCATCTGGTTGGGATCGAAGGATCCCGCGTAAACCATGCCTAGGCCTCCTCCCTCTGAGACCGCTGTTGCTAGTTGAGGGCGGGCTAGTCCGCCAATAGCGGCTTGTTGAATTGGTACTTTGCAGCCAGTCAGATCGGTGAATCTTGTTTTGAGCATCTTACGAACAAGTTCACCATGCTACTGGTACGCAATTAGAATTTTTCCGATAGGGTTGGCTCAGGAAGCGACGAATGGGCTGTTGGCGACTTCCATCCGATGAGCCAGCTCCAGTAGAATGTCCACTCGCCTCTCTAGGTCGGGATATAGGCTGAGAAGTCCATGCCCGCCACCTCCCACGAAGAGTCCCGCAAGATTGCTCGTCGTTCCACCATTCGACTCTGAGTGAGCCTTGACGATCGCAGATGCAAGCGCTCGAGGCTTTCCTGTGAATTCAACAGACACTTTGTCAGCCCAGAGTTCGCGCTCCCGGTGAACTGCTGCTTCCACCAGCCGTAGCACCGGGTCGAAGGGAAAAGCGACTCTCGCCAGTTTCGCGAGACCCTTGGCAGCAGAATCGCCATTCTTGATGTGCGATAGCTCATGCGCGAGAACGGCATCGGTCTCATCGGAAGACAAGGCCCCAGCGAGCTTCGAAGACATTGCAACCACTCCCTGTCCGCTCAAGCTGACCGAAAATGCGCTACCGAACAAGGCCTCTCGCAGGGAAACCCCGGACACTCCCATCTTACCGCTGAGAGCACCGAAACCTGTGGCAACTCCGGAAAGCGAAATGGGGGCAGCAGTCATTCTCTCCAACATTCGCGAGAAAGAATACCTTCGAGCAATCAATGTCATTGCGGTCGCGAACCCCAGTGATGCCAGCAATGAACTTCCAAGTACCGTCCGAATAGTTAGTTGTGGGTGAGCCCAGTAGTCTTGCAGAAGCATGCTACACAACAAGAAGCTCGTTCCTAGAAACGACCAGAAGAATAGCGATGACACTAGCATCGGCTGCAATAGCCGGGAACGTCTCGACGGATTGTAACCCTGAAAAGAGTAGAGAGCATAACAAGCAAGTTCGAAGGCAGCGACTCCCCCTAAGATCCCTAGGGTGGTAGGCGCAAGGAAGAAGACGCGATAGAGGTCTAGGTCGATCGTTGTTTTGATCCCTTCCGGATCTTCTCCTCTAAACGCTTCAATTCATCCTTAGGAATATCGTCCACGTAGTCTGACAGGGTGGAAATGACTGTCGGACCGAAAGCAGTCAGGAGCCGGTCAACAAATCCCTTGACAACCTTACCTTTCACTTTCTCTTCAGAATGGAGCATGTAGATGTAGCGGGAGCCGCCTCTGCCAATGGCCTCGTCCCTTGCAAGCATTCCTTTCTTGTAGAGCCGGTCGAGCGTTGTGCTGATAGTCGAGTAGGCGAGTCCTCGTGAGGGCTCGAGGTCCTTGGCCACTTGTCGGGCGGAGGCTTTGCCCTGGCGAAGAACGCTTCCGAGAACCGCTGCTTCTAGGTCGCCGAGCTCCATGGACAGAAACGGTTATGGCTAGCTTGGATATAAGTTTCTATCCTTGTCGGAACTCTTTGGCGAGCTCCCGCTCAGCGAGAACGGTTTTATGTAGAGTCTCCTGATTGTTCCAACATCATTCGAGCGGGTTTGATTGACTAGTTTCTGGGCTACGTCCTCATGACCACCCGCGGACCAGCCTCGACGATCAACCCGTCAAAGTCGAACGATATCCTTCTCGGCAGATACTCCAGGACTTTTCTGCTTTCTCTCTCCGGAATCAATCTTGTACTAGGTCTGATATTCTACCTCTATCCTACCTTCGTCATTTCTTATTGGCCATGGCCAGTGAAGGAGCTGGCCGTCAGGTTCTTGGGAGCGATATTTCTGGCCATAGCCTTCGGCTGCTGGTCTGCAGTTCACGCTGAACGGTGGCAGAGAGCCAAGATATTGGTGCTCGTCGGCGGGACCTTCTTCGGCATAACAGGCATTGTCTCCCTTGTCAGAGGAATCACTGTGAGCGGTGACGCGTCGACCTGGGCGTGGACGGGATATTTCCTAATCGCCGCAGCCGGTTGCCTACTTCTGTTGCAACGATATGGCTGGCATCGTAGACAAGCGGAGATTCCGACGTCGACAATGCCAAGGGGTGCCCGACTGTTCTTCGGGATTCAGACCGGCGCTGTTGGAATTTTTGGAATCATGATGTTGCTGGTGCCGGGTTTGGCGCAGCAAGAGTTCTGGCCGTGGAAGGTGTATGTGTCCACTCTGCAGACATTCGCTGCATTGTTTCTAGCGACGTGCCTAGCGACGGGATGGGCCACTCAGCAGAAAGACCCTGAAAGAATCAAAGTATTACTGCCCCTAGATGCCGTGTTCCCGTCTCTAGCCTTAGTGGCGGTAGCCATCAGCTGGAGTGTCGTCGCTGCTGAAAGTCCCAGCTGGCTAGTGACAGGCGTGTGGGTGGGACTGTACTCCTTCGTGGCCGCAGGCTCGACCATTCTCTATCTTGTGTTGACCAGACGACCGCGCTAGAGTCGCAAAAACGAAGCCGTTGATGCCGAGTCGTTCATGCTAGATTCTAGAGCCTTGCTACTAGGATATCTACTGTGACGGCAAGCAAACCTGCTGCTGGCAATGTCACTAACCAAGGCAAGACCATACCGCGCAACGAGGATACGATGACTTCCTTCCGACCGCCAATTCCTGCGGTAGATCCCGCGTGGACATGTGTGGTAGATAATGGAGCTCCAAGGTAGGCTCCTGCAGAGACTAACGCTGCTGTTGCGAGGCCAGCTTGTAGTCTCTGTGTATGATCAAGTGGGACTGCTCGATCGACGAGGGTTAGAGCGACACGATGCCCCAGCACCAATGAGCCGACTACTATCGCCGCAGCGACGATCGAGTAAGGAACCAAGACTGCGTCAGCTGATCCGGCTAGGAAAAAGAAGGCTCCGAGAGCTGCCATTTTTGGAGCATCGTTGATTCCTCTTGCGTAGGCAGTGGCGGCCGCGGAACCCCAGTGAGAGATCTTCGCAAACCTTGGCGGGCTTTTCTTGTCTTCAGTTTTAGGCCGTCGGGTTAGACGACCGAGAATACTCAGTGCGATAAGTGCAACGAAGGGTCCAGCTGCAAGTGGCAGCAGTACTCGTATGGCCAAGAAATCCAACTTCAGACTTGACACACCGAACAGAAAGATCCCTTGCAAAAGAACAGCCCCCAAGATTGTGTGAGTTGTAGAGACGGGAAGCCGAAAGAAAGTTGCGATCAAGATCCATATTGTCGCTCCGATAAGGACTGCCAAGATGAAAGATGAATCAGTTGTATTTCGGAGGATACTTTGAGGAGTAAAGACCGTCAACAACCTTCCCGAAATCAGAATAGCCGAGACGCTTCCCAGACCGCTGAACAGCCCTCCCCAGAGTAAAGGTCGACGACCCATCCTAGGACCCCCAGGTCCTGAAGCAGACATGAGTGAAGCTACGCTCTTACCGACGTCGTTCGCCCCGTTTGCAAAAGCCAGGACAAAGAGAACTGTGAGGCCAATCTCCTCGACTAGCATCTCGCTGAAGGGCGCTCGACTAGAGAATTAATCGTTTTACTCTTAGGAGCAAGCGCTAGTAATCCATTAGATGCCAATGAAGAGAAAGAGGAACATTGCCCAGAGGGGAAGTGCTAGTCCGAGTCCTACCAGAATGTTCTTCCGGAATATCTTGGAGCCGTCTAACGGTGGTACTGGCAACATGTTGAAGGAACCGAGTCCCACATTGAGAGCAAACCCGAACTGTGCAACGGTCCACAGGAAGCTTCCTGTTGAAGTAGCAAGTACCAAGGCTAGAAAAGCCACGGCGAAGGCTAGATTAATTCCGGGCCCAGCGGCGGAGATTACCATGTTCTCCTGCTCCGGATCGCGAGGTCTAGTTGCGGAATCGTAGCCGTAGTACGCCATTGCCGCGGGCGTAATGTACACTGCTCCAGGAGCGCCGAAGACGATCCCTCCTCCTGAAAAAACCACCACGAAGAGTGTCAGCAAGAGTCCTTGCATCCAGAGACGGAAGTGGGCCACATAACCACGTCTTATCGCGACGTACTTGTGTCCCATCTCGTGGATGATGAATCCTGTCGCTGTGGCAATGAAGCCAGCTATCACAACCTCAATGCTGCCCATTCCAGTAAAGAGACCCACAAAGTTCCGGTAGGTGATCGCCACCGAGAGCACTAACCAGGCGATGATGATCGAGCTGATCTCTCCGGGACTGAACTGCGATGACACTTGCTCCTTAACCGGAGTAGCACGCACCCTCCTTCTCATATTTCGATTTGCTTCTGAACGTCTGACACGGCAAGTTGGGTATCAGAATCCCTTTCTTCGCGGTTTCCGAGAGGGCCGTTTCTGAGAGGAGGCACGGCGTGGCCCAGGTTCCGCCTTATCAGGCTCTGAAGGAGGCGCCCACAGAGATTCGTCGCGCAGCCACTGTTGCGCTCGTCTGCAGTTCGGTCAGTCGCGCAATCGGAATTCTTACCTCTACCATCATCATAGCCACGCTACCCACCTGGTTTCCTGGCCTCTTAGCATATCAGCCTATTCCTATCCTACTCGTCGTCCTCACAGTTGGATGCGCTATCGTCGGAGGCAAGGGTTCTCGGATAAGAGAAAGAATCGCGTCAAGGGACTACGAGAAGGCTCGGTCTGCTAGTCTCTCCGCAGCTATTCTAGGCCTTATCATCGCCGGTGTAGTCCCTGGAGTACTCTACTTCTATCTCTACATGCGCGTTGGAAATGTGATGGTCAAGCGGCGACCTGACGATCCGAAGACTATCTACCTCCTGCCTCACCCCAGCGAGGGAATCTTCCTCGGTCGATACATAGGATGGGCAGCCGCATACCTCCTCATTCTATTCATCGGGTACACCCAACTACCCACGGGGCTACGCGGAGTCAGCGACTGGCTCTCACCGGTCCTTGGAGTCCACTTCAATACTCTCATAGTCGCAGTCTATCTCATCTTCACCAATCCTCTGACCTACCCACCAGTCTTCCAGCTCTGGGTCACCGCCGGGCTGTTGGGAGGAATCATCGCTGGAGGCAAGGTTGGACGGGGATTCATGGTGGGCCTCGCCGTCTTTCTCTCGACACTCGGAGCGATGGGGTTAGCCGCACTCTCAATTTTTCGGGGAGTAACGTCGGGCGGCTTTTCAAACATTCCTCCTCCACCGCCAGGGTTCTCATTGATCGCCGCAGCGACGGGTCCAGTGGCGAGTGACCTCCTTCCCCTCTTTCTTCAAGCCTCATCCCCTACAGACCCAGCTTTCTTTCAGAGCGTGACGCTCACGCTTGTTCGGAATGCCGGTCTAATCTTCGCAATAGTCACGATCTCTGGACGTGCAGCGTCTCTGATCTGGCAGGGCAGCATTGACCTCGTCAAGTATGTGTTCGTGTTGATCCATGGAAAGCACGGATTGAAAGAGAACCGCAACATCGTAGACCGGCCCGTTCTGAAAACGGCTATTGTGCTGCTCATGCTTTTACCGATTTTTGGTGTCTCACATTATGGGATCACATCTCCCCCATTCCAAGCCGCGGTTCCAGGGCCGTACCAGCAACGCCTAGACATTGCCCTCGGCATGCTCGGAGCGCCAAACACAACTCTCCAGCTCACGAATCTTGACCTATCTAGCAAGGGCCTCGTCCAAGACAACAACTATGCCGGCGCTAACGTAGCAGCCTTCATCGTAAACAACAACGATTCACAAGCCCTCGGTAACGGACAGCAAAACCAGATGCTTCAGACCCTATCACAACCCGCCCTTGTCACAGTCTATTCAGGAGATCCAAAAACCACAGCCAGTGAGTCGGCTGCAGTCGAAGCCCAGTTCTCCCAAGCACTAGGAATCCAGTTCACAACCATATTCTCTCTGTCTATGGGCGGACAAGGCACCGCAACGATCTATGCGCCGAACCCAGAACTCTCCAATTATGACGCGCTAACCAAGCTGATGGCTCTGCTTCCCAACCAGAGTTTCTCAAGCCTCATCAGCCCTGCAAATATTCAGAATCTGAAATATTTCGCGGCAATTGGAATAGTTCCGATCACAGTCAACGGAGTTTCAATCACTGG
>DASPWZ010000041.1:0-45045 GCA_035637535.1 Candidatus Dormiibacterota bacterium | reverse complement strand
TCGCGATTGTTTCCCCGAGCGATTCCGCTACCTATTAGCCCGGGTTTTGGTGACGGTATGCTTTGGTACGCGATTCCAGCCGAGTCTGTGAGAGCCGAAACTTTCAGGGATGCGAGGAAGCTCGGGATCAAAAGCAGTACTGATCACACTCCTATCCCTCGCCATAGTCCTAGTTCCAAACCATCTCCCCAATGTAGCGGCGCCAGGGACATCGCAACCGGCCACTTTCTTTTTCCACAGCCAGAACACAAAGACACTGAACACGATAACGTCAAGTTTCTGGGCGAACACCACGCAAGCATGGTCTGGAACAGCCCAGACCGATCAGAGAACAGTTTCCAGTAGCACCCCTGGAATATGGCACTACTACTCCCAGCCCGGGCTGGCCGGAAACGTCAGTTTTACTGGACCACTCACATTCGTCCTCTATCTCGTGTCTTCGTCTGGTACCGGAGGAGGCACCGTGATAACTGCGAACGTCAACAAGATCACTTCGACAGGCGCCGTAATCCCGTTGGCTGTAGGCAGTCTCTCTGGCACACCGATATCCACAACGTTAGCAGCTTACACCATCACCCTCACCAGTAATACCTACCAGATCGAAACAGGCGCCATCTTCGACTTCCAAGCCACAGTCACAGTCGGCGGAAGCACAGCTCGCACAATCAGCCTTTACTACGACTTTGGCTCGGACCCCAGCCAGGTCTCAGTCACATTCCAGCAGAGAATGGGAATCGCCTTCTACTCAAGCCTCAATCAGACGGGAGTCCAGACCGCGTTTTTCAGCAGAAACTGGACGACGCCCGGTCGACAGGTAACATTCAGGACCTCCTTATTCGACGCTCTCGGACTATACGATATAGCCTCGGCCCGTGCGAATCTTACCTCGCCCGTCGGGTCGACGCTCCTGTCCAACTCTCCCCTCTCTCGCGTACAAGGATCTGTGCAGAACTTAACCGGACTATGGTCGCTCAACTGGACCTACTCGTCGAATGCTCTCAGTGGAACATACGCTTCAAAACTTGCAATGACCGACAATAGCGGCGTCTCAGCGGCACTCTCGCTCTCTTACACGATATTCGCGAGTTGGTTTCTCAACCTCCAAGCCTTAAGCCTGGACCCGGCGCCAGTCCCTGTTGCCGGTGCGTCGGTCACTTTGTTCGTTGGAGCGGTAGCAGTATACAACGGAGCATCCGACAGCTCAGGCTTTGTGTCACCTCAGAATATTCTCCTACGAGACAATGCAACCTATAACATCAAAGCATACTGGCAAGGATCCCTCGTCAACCAAACCACAAACTATAACCCGACATCCACCCTAACGATACCTCTCCACCTCTCAGTCTATAGCCTAGACTTCAGCACTCGATTCCTAGACGGAACCCTCAACCTCCTACCCCAACCACCATCCGTTATCCAACTCGCCTACCCCAACGGAACCTCCTCAACCCTTGACCCGTCCGGAGCATACCTTCTCCCAGCAGGAACATACTCGATCTCAACTGTAACTTGGAAAGGAATCAACGTAGCCGCTTCACCCATCACGTTCAATCCCAAGAATGGACTGACGCCTGTCAGCCTACAAATTTACGATCTTACAGTCGTCGTCGTGGACCCAAGCGGCCAGGCAGTATCCGGAGCCACAGTCGCCCTGACCCTATCAGGTCAGACGATCTCTCAAAATACGACCGGAAACACAGGAGTTCTACTTTTCCACGCACTACCCAAGGGACAATATGTCGTACAAGTTACCAGCCAATCACAGACTATCCGGAACACTCTTGACCTGTCGCAGAGCTCTACCAGCAAGATCCAGTTCAGCGCCAGCCCCGCACCCACCTCTTGGGTCGCCCAGTCTCTCAACTGGATCCTTCTCGGCGCAGCGGTTGGAGGTATACTAGGATATGGACAGTTCTACAGGATGAAGCATCCGTTTCGCGAGGAACCCTTCGAATACTTGGACAACTTAACCGCGGGAGGTTTCCGGGATGGCGACACCGTCCTCATCGAAGGCGACACGAGTTCTGGGAAGACTACTCTCTGTGAAGAGCTCGCTTACAAGTCACTCCAGTCAGCCCACCCAGTCGTATTCTTGACTTACGACAACCCAGACGCCGTCAAAAAGACGATGAAGACGATGCACTGGGACACCTCAAAGGACGAGGCGCAAGGATTCTTCCAGCTTGTCGGCTGCGAAATAACCAAGACCCAGAAGGTAGACAACAGCCTCGGAGTTCTAGAGAACTTCTACGACACCACGGTCCTAGACATGGCGATTTCCTCAGGGCTTTCAGAGGTCAATGGTGAGAAACCGACTCTAATTGTTGACTCTGCATACCAGCTAGTCGAGAGAGCCAGCCTACACGGCTTGACTAACCTGATACTCGAGACATCGACAAACCTCAAGAAACTGAAGGGCCGGTTCTTCCTTGCGGTCAGCAAAACCGCGCCGAAATCAGCATTGATTGAACTCGAGGGAGTGGTGGACTGCGTCTTAGAGCTCTCGACAGCGAATGACGCAGGGCGCACATTTACTCAGCTTATGATCAAGAAAATGCGCGGACGAAAATTCGATAATCGTCCTGTGAAAATCCGGATCCATCCGGGAAAAGGAATAGTCTTCCAAGTCCCGAAGAGCCTCAAACAGAAACTGTCCAGCATCAAATAAAGACCCGGAACGCTTGAGCGAAAGCGTGAAACATAGCCGTTCTCGGTGACCATAGTTGTCCGCCCCTTGGGTTGTCTCGTATGCGGGATGGAGACTGAACAGGCCACCGCCGACCTATGTCCAGTGCACGCACGGGTACTCGACAGCGTAAAGAAGGCATACGAGGCATGGGCGAAGGCGTACGGCAGTCTTCGACTACCTGACTTTCTCCAGCGCGTTGCCAAACTGCAAGGAACCGGCAGGACCGCTAGGGAGATAGTTGAATTCCTCCAAAAGAATCCTGAGAAGTGGAAGTGATGCAGACACTCATCGTATGCGAAAAGCCAGATGCAGCCGCGCGTGTCGCACGGGCACTCGACGAGGACGGGGATCCACGTAGAATCGGGACTCAAGGAGTCCCGGTCTACGAGTCCAGGAACAGACATGAAACAATCATCGTCTGTTCAGTCCTAGGCCACCTCTACGCGGTCGACTCGAAGACCCACACGAGCAGACGCTTCTACCCCGTCTGGGATTTCGAGTGGAAGCCCAAGCACCTCATCGACAAGAAATCTGCTCGACTAGGCCGATGGATACAGGTTATCAGCTCACTCGCCGAGAAGGCTGACCGCTTCATTAACGCCTGCGATTATGATGTTGAAGGCTCCCTTATCGGATACACAATCCTACGATACGCCTGTCACGGCGCCGACTCGAAGGCTCAACGGATGAAGTTCAGCACCATTACCGAGAAAGAACTCACATCCGCATACAAGACCCTCGCACCCCACCTCGACATACAACTCGTCGAGGCCGGCCGCACTCGACACGAACTCGACTGGCTCTATGGAATCAATCTCTCCCGGCTCCTAACAGAATCTGCCCTCGAACAGAACCGCGGCTACTCCACTCTCTCCACCGGCAGAGTCCAAGGCCCGACACTGAAGTTCGTCGTCGACAGAGAAGAAGAAATCCAATGCTTTACCCCGACACCGTTCTGGACAATTGACGCAACCGTCGCGCGAAACGGACAGGCCTACACACTCGAATACGAGAAGGAAAAGATCTCTACCCTTGCCGAAGCAGAATTGGTAGTGAGAGATTGCAAGAATTGCATTCTTGAAGTCGAAAGTACTGAGTCTCGAAATATTCAGCAGAGCCCACCCTACCCGTTCGACCTCTCCAGCCTACAATCGGAAGCCTACAGACATTTCGGATACACCCCCTCCAGAACCCTGGCCCTAGCCGAGAAGCTGTACCTAGAAGCTTTGATCTCCTATCCACGAACCTCCAGCCAGAAGCTTCCCCCAGACATCGGATACTCGGAAATTCTCCACGGCATCGCAAATATGGCTCAATATCGAACGCTCGCAACAAAGCTGACACTCCAAAACTCGCTTCATCCCATTCAAGGTTCCAAGGATGATCCGGCCCACCCAGCAGTGTATCCTACTGGAGAGTCGCCCAAGCGGGCTCTCATCCAGCCTGAAGCAAACCTCCTCAACCTAATCATCAAACGTTTCATGTCCGCTTTCGCCGAGCCCAGCCTTCGAGAAAGCTCAAAGCTAACTCTCAAGAAAGACCCGCATAGATTCTTCCTCCGCGGAACCCGTCTCCTAAGAGAGGGCTGGATCCAATTCTACAGACCCTATGCGTCAGACGAGTCCCAGAACCTCCCGGACCTCAAAGTCGGCGACAAGACACCGATCACAAAGATCCAAGCAACGCCGAAGTTCACCGAGCCTCCGCCAAGATACAACCCTAGCAGTCTCCTCCGAAAGATGGAGGAGGAGAACATCGGGACCAAGGCTACAAGGGCTGAGATCATCGAGATTCTATATCGACGAAGCTACATCAAGAACATCCGGATAGAAGCGACTCCCGTCGCTCTCAAGCTCATCAACCTCCTAAACAAGTACTGTCCGCTCATAATCGACCCAGCATTCACAGCCAACCTTGAAACCGCGATGGACAACATTCAGACACTCCAAATCACTAGAAGCCACGTCATAGCCGAGACTCTGGACCATCTCCGGCCAATAATGCTGGATCTGATCGCAAGAGAGGACAAGATAGGGTCCCAGCTAGCAGAAGTTGTAGTATCTCAGAGAATCGCCAGGCTCACCTTCGACTATCCATGTCCCCAATGCGGATCAAAACTGAAGATTATTCGAAGCCGAACCTCCGGCAAGAGATTCATCGGCTGCACTGGATACCAGAATGGATGCAGGTTCACTTTGCCTCTTCCACAATTCGGAAACCTCTCCATAACCCAGACCAATTGCAAGATCTGCGGATTCCAACTCGTCCAAGCAAGAACGAAGGGCCGAAGATCCATGACCTCCTGCGCGCGATGCTACTCCAACAAGACAAAGGCAAACGCAACAGAATCCCCTACCACAGCCTCACCCTCGACGGATCAGCAAGCTACCGATAACCTAGTTGAAGCTACGTCGCTTGTCAAGGACCAGTAGAAACGTCAGAGAAGCGAAGAACATCAGCACAAACAAGGACGCTACGAAGGCAATAGCGATCGGCTGCTGCCAGACTCCAGGATAAGATATCACCGTCAACAACGTAGACGAAGGAGCGACGATCTGCAGAGGAAACAGAAGCAGCCCCAACCAGAGACCCCATCTAGTCATCTTGAATATTCCAAAACTTCCCAGCAGGGATGCGGCGCCAATTACATACAAGTGCCACGCGCCAGTGTCCTGCGCCACAATCGGAAAGGCCAAGTAGTAGATTCCCGATAGAGCATAGAAGAATGACGAGATCGAGAGCCCAACCGGCCTAAAACTCGTCGCCCCTGCGGTCTCCTCCTTTGCCTCTTGCTTGGGCGTCTGCTTGGACATCTCTCGAATCAGGCGCAAGCCCCGCAACCTCACAAAATAAGCCTTACATTCGGTACTATTACGGACTCGAAGGAACCTTGAGCCACTCTCAACTCTATCTATCCCCTCGACCGGCTTTCACAGGAATATCTTCCCCTCTGGAGAGGTCCCGTTTTGTCTTCTTCGGCGTTCCGTTCGATCGGACAAGCACCTACAAGCCTGGGTCTCGATTTGCGCCTTCCGCCGTCAGGGACGTGTCAGCCAACATGGAACTCTACAGCATCCGGTCTAGTCTGGATCTTGAGAAAATCCCTGTTCACGACGCGGGAGATATCGACACTGTTGAGGATCTTAATGAAACTCTTAGAAGAATTACCGCGGTGTGGAAGGAACTAACCGAAGCTAGCAAGATTCCTATCATGGCAGGCGGAGAGCATACGGTAACAAAGGCCGCCATTGACGCCCTCCCAACCGACATTGGGCTTGTGAGTCTCGACGCCCATCTCGATTTGAGAGATGAATTTCTGGGGGAGAAGCTATCCCACGCTACCTTCATGCGAAGAGTCGCAGAGCGGATAGATCCGAGTCATGTAATGGAGGTAGGGATTCGAGCCTTCTCGAAACCCGAGCTCGACTACTGCCACGATTCCGGCGTCCAAATCATCACTCCGCAAGACATCAGGAAGAATCCGATTGACAAGACCGCGCAGAGAATCCGGACCTTCCTCTCAGGATTCAAACATAGCTACCTGACCGTTGACATTGACGTACTTGACCCAGCATACGCCCCCGGAGTCGGGAATCCAGAACCGGACGGTATCACGACCGATGAGCTACTAACCCTCGTTCAAGCCGCGATGAACCGTAACACCATAGGTTTTGATCTCGTCGAAGTCTCTCCCCAGCTGGACTCTGGCCAAACAGCGGCCGTGGGTGCAAAGGTCATATTCGAGGCGATAGCAGCACTATCCTCTCGGAGCCCTACGAAGTGACCCTCGACAACTACTTCACCGCCTCAACGACACGAGTCAAGGGCGACAAGAACGTCCCCCGGGACAAGTTCGAACGTCTGAAAGAAGCCGCACAGAAGAAATTGAGCCTACATTCTCTTCGCTCAAAGGCGAACCTGAACGGGGTCAACATCGAGTTCCAGGGCAACAGCAGACACCAGTACGATTTTTGGACCCTCAACTGGCATCAGGCATCACAAGCTTCACCTATTCATTCGCGGGTCATTTCTGCAATCGGCGTAGAAGGTCGTGAGCCTTCGGCGTTCTACTGCCCCGAGACCCACGAGTCCCTCTTCTTCAATACTGAATACTACGGCCAGTGCAAGAGCTGGGCGCTCGGAATGGCGGCCGCGATTCTCGAACAAACGAAAAACACGCACTCGATACACGGCGCATGCGTCGATGTCGGGGGCAAGGGAGTCATCATTGTAGCCCCGACCGGCACAGGCAAAACAACTCAGGCATTCAAACTCATGGAACGGCCGGAAGGCAGGATCGTCGGAGACGACTGGGTCAACATCGACCACACTGAAGGCGAACGTCTCCGCTACTTAGTGGGCAAACAGCCCGAGAAGAGTCTCTACATGCGGACGGAGTCACAGCTCAACAAGCCCTGGCTAAGGAAAATCTTCGACGAGAGCAAATGCGAAAACGTCGTGATGATCAAGAAGAACTGCGAATTCACACAGGGTCCGACAGGATGCAAACTCACCAATCAGCGCTGCGTCTTCGACGATGGAAATCAGTGGTGCTACTATGCGTTCGGTAACAGCAGAGCTCTCGTCCCGAGAGAACAATTGTTCGGCAAAGACAAAGTGGCCGACGAGGCGCAAATCCGACTTTTGGTCTTGCTACGACGTGATGAGAAGAGCCCGGAGGAGGTCAAGTTGAACTCGGATGAGGCAATCCAGGTCCTCCGGAAGGGCGAGTACATGATCCGTCCCGGAGCCGGACCCAAGGAATTATGGGGAAAAATAAGCAACGAACCTTGGTTCAACCCGTACCTGCTCCACCTTGACCACGCGCGTCAGGAGGAATTCTTCCGTAGAATGATCTCTTCGTTCAAGGTCAATTGCATACTCTTGAACACAGGCATCGAAACGGTGGAAGGAACCCACGGCCGGATTCTATCTGCACTCGAAAACTGTTAGTCTCTCGTCCAATTTCTGCAATTGCTCAAGACAGATCCGGCAATCGGAAGCGTTAAGACCGCACAGATTGCAACCTAGAACTCCAAATGGCAGCTAGGCAAATCTCAACCAAAGCCAAGAAGCGGAAGGCCTATTATTACTACGCTGGGAAAGAATCGAAGGCAAAGAAGGTCGCGAAAAAGTCCTCCAAGACCAAGAAGACTAAGCCTAAGGCTAAGAAGAAGCGCAAGAAATAGCGATCAGTCCAGCCTACAAGAATCTGGGTATTGTGCGTTCGTCGGTTATTGGATCAAAGATTCCAAGTTCATTTTTAGCCAATGGGATCACGGTTCTGCTTACCAGGCCGTTTAGCGAGTAGGGTAGGCGAATCAGCCTCATTCCGCCGGAAGGGACCCATTCATCCATCACCAACCCTCGCTTTGTGAGCGACCGAACGAGGGCTAAACGTTTCTTTCGATTCCAGAAGGCGGTTTCTTGATCTCCGATGTGGATGTGAAATCCTCGACCCGAATAAACGAGACTGACGTCGGAGAAATTTCTAGACAGAATCTCTATGAGCTGAGCAGCCTCGTGTTGGGCCAATTGAAATTCCAGCCGACAGAACGACAATCCTTGATGCCTGCGCATCTTCTCTTCAAGAGTTCCGTGAATCGGGCAGGTGAAATTCTCAGGATCAATGTCGAATACTAGCTCTTGGCCAAATGAGCTGCCCAGTTGTGTGGGATCGTTCTCGAGGTGCCTTGCCTGATCCCAATCCTTGTAGACATTGCGATCATAATACGCTGATTCTGGCATGAAATCAATGAAATAATTTCTCATTTCGGATAGGCTCTCGTACTCGTCGATGACTATAGTCCGGGCACGTTCGCGACGATGTTTCATTGGAGAAATACCAGTGTGCCTCCCAATCACGACCGCGAAAACGACAGGTGAACGCCATCCGCGGAACCAGTCTCGTATCCTGGTGAGGCTAAACTCGTGTGAGTAGAATTCTCTCCTCTCACCAAGCGATGAAATCCGCAGTCCATCTGGAAACCGGTACTTCGCAATTCTCAGTGTCTAGGCCGCTTCCACGGGCTGTGTCTGGCTCAGTTGCTTGAGCTGGCTTCTGTACATTTCTACGATTTCCTTAGTTGTTGTCGCATCCTCTGGTGACTTTTCAGTTCTGTACTTTCCCGTAAATCGCGGAAACCTGATCGCCAAACCGGCACCTGGTCTAATCGAGTTCAAGCCACACGTATGTATCGGGCTGAGAGTTATTTCGGCTCCGATAACCTCCAACACCAAGCCGGGCACGAACCATGTGTCAGGGACGATCTTGGAATCTACTCTCGGATGGCGATGACTGATCTTGAATTCCTCCAATATGTCGGGAAGCTTTGCCAGATCTTCATCCTTGAACCCGGACCCGCACTTGCACGCCGTTCTGAACACATCATCTTTCTCATCGTAAGCTGCCAAAAGAAGCGCGCCATAGGTTCCTCCTCTTCTTCCTCTTCCTGCGAAGGCTCCTACAGCGACCAGATCGACTGTGTCCTGCATCTCAGATTTGTATTCTCGTTTGTACTTGATCCAACCCCATCCTCTTGCCCCTGCCTTGTAGGTTGAATCTGGTCCGATTGACTTTATCATCAATCCCTCGCATCCATCTGCCACTGCCTGTTGCATGAAGTCATCCAGCTGCTCTGGCTCGGTGACGATGATCTGCCGTGAGAGGTCGAGCTTTTCACTGGGCCGAATCAGCTTTGCCAAGGCCTCTCGCCTGCGCGGAAACTCTAGTTGAGTGTAGTCTACACCCCCATTGTATAACAGGTCGAAGGCGAAGAGCGCGACAGGTATTTCCTGGATAGTCTTCTCCAACTCGTATTTGCGTCCACGTCGTTGCGAGACCAGTTGGAATGGTAAGAGCTCGCCTGTTGAAGGGTCCACGGGAACGGCCTCTCCTTCAAGGATAAGTTCGTCATCAGAAATTCCCTGTTTCAGAAGAGTGTGGAGGTCGGGAAACTGGTCAGTGATATTCTCGAGACGCCTTGAGAAGAGCGTGACTTTTCCAGGTGAAAGATGCGCCTGGATTCTTAACCCATCATACTTGTACTCTGCGGCTGCACTACCGTTCATTTTTTCTAGAATTTCTCGAGGATCGGAGAGTCTTTCGGCAAGCATCGGTCTGATGGGCCTGCCAACTGTCACTTTGAACGACTTAATCGCGTCAATTCCGTCGCTTGCGAGAGCTTTCGCGACGAATCCTAGGTCGGAAGAGCGGTTGTAGGCTTGTTCCAACAGAGGCTTCGACTCCTTTCCCTCGGCTAGCGCGTGTGCCAGAGCGTCGAGTAGTGTCATGTCAGCCACGCCTAGTCTGAGTCTGCCTAGCGCTGTTCTGACGACGTATTTCGTCTCCATCGGCGAGGCTTTGCTTACCAGCGATGTTAGTTGTCTAATCTTGGACTCGACTGATCCGGGTCCACTTGATTTCGCGATCCGGTCTAGGACTCCATAGACCTCTTCCACTGTGAGTCGTTCATTCCTCAAACCGACTTGGGTCTTGCCCGCGAGTAAAGCCTCGGCGGCATCCCCGAGATCGCCTCGTCGTCTGTACTCGTCAGCTATTCTCGACTCTTTGGCTGCAGTGACGATTGCGAGGGTTTTGATAGCCAGTTTCTCAGCGATACCGATCTCAATTCCAAGATAGTCAGGGTAGAGTTTGCCTTGGGTGAGGTAGACGACTTTGTCGATAATCTCGGAAGGTGTCTCTTTGAGAAGATCAACAAGCAGTTTTGTGATCTCGAGTCGCTTGGTCGTTGCCTCGATCTTCTGATATGTCTCAACTATGCGTGAGTAGAGCATCGTCATCCCTCGATAAGCTGCCTCAGGGTCACCGCCTCGGTCTTGTTGTTAAATAGATGGGATCAGTTCACCACGGCCAGACGATGAATTACCTATACGCCGCGTGGAGGAGGATACTGTTTGTCGCCGTACTGGTCGTGATCATCGTAATTGCTTTCGCCCCAGCGACAACCCAAGGAACACTCCTCCTACGATTCTCCAGCCTGTCCTCTCCCAGCGTCATCAGCCACATCTATGTTGGATTTACCCAGATCGCGCTTCACGAAGTTGGATATGTCAACAGTAGCATCTGTGGCGCCTGCGGATGGATAACCATCTCTCAGTCTTTCCCTACCGTCGATCTGTTATCTAACCTGATGATTCCTCCCACTGTGACCTCTGCACCAGTTCATTCCGGACGTTACGATGAGATCCGAGTGACTTTCTCAAACTCCACCGTCATCATACCAGGGCGGCAGCCTATTCCGATTTCGGCGCCCCCCATTCTTAGCACCGACATGACCTTGCCGGTTCCTCCCAGCGGAATCGGAGACATTCTGCTAGTAGTCGGTTTTGACTATTCCACGCTCTTCTCCGGCCAGCCTTCCCTCTCATTCGTTCTGATCCGAGCCTCCGCAGTTTAGGTTCCCTCTAAGATCCTTGACCGAAACCGTCAAATTCACCCTGTTATCGGGTCGAGATCATGTGCGTGATCGGTAAGAACGAGCTCACTGAGCTCATTCGGAGCTACAAGTGCATTCACCCGTTTGACTACAGTCTCTTGGATGGGGATGGGTATGTTCTGACCGTAAAAGAAGAGCGGACCCTTCACTATCTGGAGCACCAGAATCTGGTGTCGAACGAGGTAGTTTTCACTCCCCCACAATTTGTCGCGCATCTCACCGCCAAGAGCAAATACGGAAGGATGGGGCTCTCGTTTCTGAACGCCGCGAAGGTCCACAGCGGCTACGTTGGCAGACTCGCTTTAGAGCTTGTCAACTTGAGCAATGAGCGGCAGCCGATTACAATAAAGCGTGGAGACCCTCTAATGCACATCGAATTCCTGAAGAGGGAAGGGGAGCCTTCACCTTACAGCGGTGGATATATGTTCCAGTTCATGAGCGAGGAGGAGATCGCTGACTACGTCACCATACTCACACGTGATTTCAAGAATGTGTTTCACAAGGATGAACTCGCAAAATCTGCGAAAGAAAGGGTCGCCCTGGCACCTCTAGTCTAGTGCTTTACAATTGTCGCTAGCGCGCGCTTCAATATCGGATCATTTGTCTCCTTAATCGCGGACTCGTAAAAGTCCCGCATTCTTCTCTGTCCCGTTCTCTTTCCATATTCATGGGCTTGAAACGCCATCTCGACCTTGTCCAGCTCGTGGACTAAGCGAGCCTCCTTACTCCGCCTTTCTTTCAGATCTGTCCATAGTTTGAGATATGATGCGCGACTCTTGCTTGGTAGTTTCGACAACAACTCTCGGATAGCTCGTTCCCGAGCCTTTTCCACCCTGGTTGGCCCGAGACGAGCCTTGTCTTGAGGCGTGAGATCCCCCACTATCGCCTCCTCCAGATCGTGAATCAGTGAAAGTTTGAGAATTCTCTCCAAATCATAGCCACGGCGCTCTCCCTCGTACAAGCCCAGCAAAGTCACGGCAAACGAGTGATCTGCCACAGACTCCACCCTCCCCTCAACTCTCTTCTGCCATCCCTTCCTCGGCTCGCGTTTGAGTTCAGAGGCGTACTGCCAAAATCTGACAAGAGAATCCAACCCGGTCGAGGGACTTCCACATAGGCAAATTCTAAAAGCTTTACTTAAGTAAACGCAGATATACTTCCTCGCAAAGATGCGTCGGTGAGCGGTCAAGATTGGTCAAGAAGATTCTAACCAGATTCGCCGTAGCCAAGAAGTCCGCGAGCAATGGCGATGCTGTGTATAGATCGCCGAGAATCTACTTACCAACAAAGTTGACTGACGATTCCAGCTTCCCTTTCAAAGAAGGAGACATTCTTTCGGTAAAGGTTGATGGTCGCAAAGTGATGATACAAAGGGCGCGGAGAGCAATCGGCCAGCGAAATGGCGCCGCCGAACCTAGCAAGAAGTAATGATATTAGAGGGGCCACGAGAGCCTTCTCAGATGATTGTATCGTGCTGAGGGTTGCGATTCAAGTCACAAATCTGAGCGGGGAGCGCTACTGGGCTAGCGACACTCCTCTACCGCCCCAAGTGCAGATCGCGGTTAACATCAACATTGTTGGCCTCGACCAGAAAACAGAGTCCATGGTTGAAGCGCCCTTCGTTTTCACGGTAAGCTACACCCCCTCGATTGCGCAGCTTAGCGTAAAAGGAAAAGCTCAGGTAATAGGTGACAGGTCCGAAGTTGTCCAGATGACTGAGGAACATAAGAAGAACAGACCGCCACCACAGACAGTAATCCAGGCAGTCTCAAACATAGCCATGGCGGAAGTTATCATCATGTCCAAGAGCCTCGGAATCCCACCCCCTCTGCCTCCAATCGGCCTCCCCTCAGAAACATCTCCAACCCAACCTATCCAAAGGAAAGAACCAAGGTATACTACCTGAGATTCCAAGAGCAGACCGTCTCCAATAAATTGGAGAGATGCGATCCCTCCAATAAATTGGATGCCTATACTCCCTACCGGTTCAAGACCTCGACGCGGAATTCGTCCAACGCCAAGATACCGGCTTCTCGAGCCATTCTGTTACCAGCCACGGTTACCAAACCCGTTACCAGACAAGAATCTCGAAAAGAAATTGTTCTCACGCCACAAAAGTGGGTCTTTGGAAGACGCAAAGGGAACCGAATATTCTCAGAGTCGTAAGGATCGGTGGATCCCCCGAATTCTTCGGGTTTGTGATGGGACTACTGTTAGGTTGTCAGCACTAATAAGCACGCGTATTTGCTAAAACTGCACTTTTAGTAAGTGTTATTTGACTCTCCCTCTTCGAAGATCACGGGAAAGGTCCCGATGAGTTCCCTTCGAGTGTACGAGTCGACATTATCGGCGGGAACTCGGGACTTTGCTTGGAAGGGAAATGATAACACTTGCTACGGCTCCAGTCTATTCTTGCGTTATTACCCCACTCAAAGATGGACCTCTGAAAGCTGGAACCCTTCCTTACTGCTCCATCACATCCATCGGAAGCGGCGCAACGATCACCCGGAGAATCTCAAACTTGTCTACAAAGCTCGTCATATCAAGGATGACGTTCGAGAATGGTAAACACACGAAGGGCAAAGAAACGAGGAGGACAACCCAGTCGCGAATAAGCAGAGATGGGCGAGGAGAAACGCGGCTAAGCGATGTGCATAAGAATCGAATACTGGAGTTGGCCGAGATTGAGCCGCGAGATCATCTACTTTTAGGACTCCAAATGGAGCGAGGATGGCGAATTGGGAGCATAGTCGGCTGCCACAATGAAGTCACGTATACGAGGAAAAGGACAGGAGAGAAGGCAGTCTGCGTTGTGAATTTGCCAGGAATCAGGAAGGAAGACGTTGGCCGAGAGACCATTATGGTTCATTTCAAGGGTGGAAAAACTGAACCTGACTATCCGGGAGAGAAATGGCTTAGACTTGCCCAAGAACTAGCCTCGAAAGCGGGCAAAGGTGAGCGGATTATCCCTCTCACAGAACAACATGGCACAAACATTCTGCGAAAATACGCAAAACTCGCCGGAGTCCCTAACTGGGATCGTCTACACAATCACCGACAGCGGGCGTATTTTGGGACTTATTGGGCTAGGAAAACCGGTCGAGACTATTGGAAGGTCCAAAGCCTCATGGGACACAAGGACCTCAGGGCGACAGCCGTCTATGTTGAGGAGCTCTCTCTCGAAGAGAAGAAACAACTCCTCGATGGATCTTAGATGCTCGACCAACCAACTCCCCCGAATTTGATGGGAGCCCAGGGGGTGCTGAGGCTAAAGCGAGCTAAGCGAATGTCGCCGTATTCACCGTGGGGATCTAATCAACGTTCAACTACGTTTTTACTTACGTAAATACGGTTGTCAGCACCGCACAGGAAAACCGGTCGTTCTTAGGCAGAAATTCTCACCATAAGGATTAAAGGCAGAATGAGTTCTCGCGAATCCAAGTGAAGCCGGATGCCTCGTAGAGCCTCTCGCGGACCCCCGAAACAGAAAACGACCATTCTGTTCAAGGCAGGCAATCTCCCAAGCAATCCGGATGAACTTTTCCGTCGAGTCTTCTGGAAGAGTGACTTTCTCGCCGGCGAGGCTCACAATTTCTGGCGAGAGGTAAAAAGAGCGGAACCAGCAGGCCTGCCTATACAGGCGTGGAAAGACTGGATCAGCAAGCGCGGAATGAGCGTAGGCCAATTCTACAACATGATCCATGGACTCGTAGGAGCTGGCTTCATTGAAAAGAAGGATTCAAGATGGCACCTAAGCGGCGGCTTCCTCCGCGAACTCGAACAAATGCTCACAGTATACTCGACCGAAAGCGGCCTAAAATACCAACTCGCTTGAATCGTCGTTAGAACCAACGAAAACGAATCTACCGGATACTTTCTCGGACTCCGACCTCCAATCTGCCTTGTGAATCAACCTCACCGCGATGTATTCTAGTGTCAGAGAGTATCTTACCATCGTCGGCACGAACCATTCGGACTACGTAGAGCCGAAGAGGATCTAGGCCCCTCCTTCGCCGTAACTCGTTTACCTGTAACGCGTTCTCTCGCGTTTCTTCACTGACCACGAGAGCTTCGATTCGTTTTCTTCGGGTCGCAGGTCCGAACGAATCTTTGAGCTCCGTGATCCGCGCTCGCTCGAGCCAGCCGTGCGCTTTCAGTAGCTTTCTGAGATCTCGTCGCCGAACAGCGAACCTTCTCACCGGATGATCCTTCTCAAGCTTGGAAACCAGGCGCTCTCCCGTCACACCGACGAAAACCAGTTCCCCAAGCTCGAAGGCCCTAGCCAGCAATTTCTCGTGACCAAGATGCAGAATGTCGAATGTGCCTCCCACAGCAACAGCTCGATGCCGAAACTTCGCTCGTGACAGACTGAACCCACCCAGGCATTACTTTCCGAGAAATCTTGGAATAAAACATAGCTCTGCCCCATAGCCAATCTCCCCAGTTTTCTGAATTCCCCAATAAGACGTCAAACGAACAATTCACGTTAACTGTCGCGTGGAGGGATCCTAACCATGTCCTCGTTCCAACAACTGACGAAATACTTGACGGCTTAACCCGACCAGCAAAGCTCATGGAAGAAGGGGGAAAAGCCCGAACCCTCGGATTGCAAACGATGATGGAAGTCGAGTCAAATGAAGAGCATCTTCAACCCTCGAATCGTGAGGCAGCCCGAACGTTCAAACGCTTGAAAAGGAGAAACCTTGGAAAGTGCGCCTTCGGTGCGATGCTTATCGGAGGACTGACCTTTCTTCGGATCTATTCCAGACTGACGGAGCCCCTCAAACTGCAGACTCTAACAACACTAGAGAAAACCATATCGAGCGTGGAATTCACAGACTGGCAGAAAATCAAACTCATCGCGTTTTCGGGACTAATCATTGCACTTCTTACCCGTCGCTCAGGACGAAGGGTACGCTCACGCTTATTCTCAGATGTTTAAGTTACGTGCATGCAAAATCCACTAGGGCCACAAAGATCAACCCTTCTCTTGTATGGCAGGTAGCCCGGGGGAGATTCGAACTCCCGTCAGCAGGTGACTCCTACCCCATCCCGTGAGGGATCCAGAGCCCACTAGGGACGCTTGCATGTCTGGCCCGTAACGTCCATGCTATGCTAGACCACTACACCACCGGGCTACGAAGGCTCGGCTCTAGCCCCGGTATTCATAAGGGGTTTCCGCGTGAGAACCAGAGGTTCCCTATATACTTGTCGAAAGGCTTATATGGCATACGCCGTTCACGCTTTCACTTTCCTAACGTGAGCCTTCGGCACGACAGACTCCACGCGGTTCGACGCTCTGACCGAGGCTCGGGAAAGTTGGAGAGCGAACTTCATGACCACGCCAACAGCTCCAGGTAGAACCCCTTCGAGAATTCACGTCTGCCCAGAATGCGGTAGTGTAAATCTCATCGAAGATTTCGACCAAGGGGAGACGATCTGTCAAGACTGCGGGCTCGTGCTGTCTCAGAATCTGATGAGTCGCGGGCCAGAGTGGCGTGCATTCACAAAAGAGGAGAAGGACGAGAGAGGACGCGTAGGTATACCCACTTCATTTTCTATTCACGACAAAGGTCTCTCCACGGTCATAGACCGTGTCAATAGGGACGCGTTTGGCCGGCAGCTTCCCATGGAGACCAGGATGGAGATGCTCCGGCTTCGCAAATGGCAGATCCGTACTCGAGTACATTCATCGTCTGACAGAAATCTAGCGCAAGCGATGGCAGAGCTGGATCGCCTTACCGACAAGCTACACGTGCCCGCCAACGTGAAGGAGAGCTCAGCTGTTGTGTACCGGAAGGCCTTAGATAACGGACTAGTGCGAGGCAGATCTATTGCGGCCATTGCTGCGGCGTCTCTCTACGCCGCCTGTAGATCGTCCGAAACCCCTCGGACATTAAAGGAGGTAGCTGCCGCCAGCAGAATCAAGAAGAAGGATGTTGCCAGATGCTACAGGCTGCTTTTGCGAGAACTCGAAATGTCCATGCCCGTGGAGGATCCGATTAGATGCATTTCGAAGATCGCGAGTAGAGCCGAAATTTCAATGCAGACTCAGCAATCAGCGATCAGAGTCTTGAAAGATGCAAGGAAGAAGGGCGTGGTGGCAGGCAAGGACCCGATGGGGCTGGCCGCGGCGGCGTTGTACGTCGCTTGCGTACTAGAGAATGAGAAGAAGACTCAGAAGGAAATCGCTGAAATAGCAAATGTGACTGAAGTCACAGTCCGAAATCGGTACAAGGGCCTAAAGGACTCCCTTGGACTGCCCGCCTGACGGAAAGGACGCTTAGCGAAGATACTGGCGCATGTTCTGAACGTTGTTGAAGACAGTGCTCCACTGCGGATGCACTGCAGCTCCCCCGCTGCTGAAACCGTTGAGAGCTATCGAGAATTTGACGCGAGGATCACGTGAATAGTAGTAGATAATGTCCAACTTCCTCTTCGGAGTTGCATTTGAAAGGCTCCTTTTCAACGCGTTGAATAGGTACTTATTGAAGAACTCAAGCTCAATCGAAACGGAGATGCGCTCGCTCATTCTCCCACTTTAAAGCACTTCCGGTTATACTAGTCTTGAATATTTATCACTATACCTTGAAACCGACACTCCTCCCTGTTTCAGTAAACTCCAGACGCCTGCGGCAATCTCCGGACCTCCGTGGATTCCGTATTCCCGCTTAGGCAGAAGCCCAAGCTTTACGCTCTAACTCGTGCTTTACGCGACTCGACGCTAGTAACAAGCTCGATTTTAGCCATGACGATAGAATTATCCACAGAAGTCAGAATGCAAGAAAAGCAAACTATCTATCTCATGCTCTTCGGAACTTGGCTATTCTGGTTCGCGCTTTTCCTTTCAATAGGAATCTGATCCGAGGCGCTTAAAGGCACTCTTAAATACGCAAGGACATCCTCCTTTACCTGTGGACGACCACAAAGGAGTCTCAGGCTTCTAGAATGGCCGATGTTTGTTCGACCTGCGGCCTTCCTAAAGACCTATGCGTTTGCGGCACCATCAGCATGGAGCAACAGACCGTAAAGGTCCGAATGGAAATGCGCAAATGGGGCAAACCAGCCACCATTGTCGAAGGCATTGACGGAAAGAGCGTCAACCTCCCAGATCTCGCAACGAAACTGAAGACGTATTGCGCCTGCGGCGGCACTTCCAAGAACAACGCTATCATACTCCAAGGAGATCATCGGGACAAGGTCAAGAAAGTTCTAGTCGGCTACGGCTTCCCGGAAGCGAGTATAGAGCTCCATTAGGCGAAATTAGGCTGTCAGCTCTACTCGACGTTCTTCGCTCCATCCGCAGAAGTGGACATGGCACGCTGTTATGCCCTCAATGCGGAGCGGCGGTGAAACGTTCGCGGGCACCTCTAGAGGGATGGATTCTTCCAATCCGATATCTATGTGACGGATGCGGCTACGCCGGACTACTCGCGTTGGAAAAGGAACAGCCTAATGAGTAAGATCATCGCCACAGCTGAAATCTGTTGGTTTGTCTTCCGATTCCACAGCTCGACGGCTCGCTTCAATCCTTCGTCAAGGGAGTAACGTGGGTGCCAGCCAACTTCTCTGCTGATTCTTGCGTTGTCTAAAACGAGATACGGCGGACCTTGAGTCTGCGGCCGTTGTGGATAGCCTGGCGGATACGATCCGAAACGAGCTTTCCCTTGAACCTTGTCAATCCTGACAGTTTCTTAGCGAGTTCTGCATTTGTAACAGGATTGCCCCGGGACTACGTTATGGACCTCGCCAATTGCATTCTTGGATTTGGCTAAGTCCAAGTGAGCATCGACATGATCCTCAGCGAACATATAGTCACGAATCGAGTCAGGCTCGCCGATATAGCACGTCTCTCCCCCCAACATCTTTGAGATCAAATACTCGGTGTAGAAGCCACTCTCCTAGACCCTGCCATAGCTGTTAATCGATCTCATTAGAGTTCCTCGGAGGTGATAGATCCTGTTCCATTTGGACATAGTGATCCGCGGCCGCCTTCAACACAGCATAGGGTGACGCTGGGTGAGCAGAGCGCTCTCCGGGATAGCACCATCAGAAGGTTGCCAGCCGTGCACTTCAGCAGTGGAAGCAGCGATCAGCCTTGTGTTCGGCGACTGTTTAACTATCGAATGGACAAGATTCATTGTTCCATCAAAATTGATCCCTATGTATGGATAGGGGATCGTCGAATGATAATCGAACAGGAGTTAGGGCTCCGAGGTGGAAGACAATGTTGGGATCAGAGGTCTCTACCGCGGAGAGAACAGAATGAAATCTCACAGGGTCGCCTTCAATTAGGTGAATTTTGGGAACGATTTTTTCTATTCTCTTCAGTTCTCTCTCCGACGAGTGTCTGACTAGCCCGTAGACATCGTCTCCCTGTTCTACTAATTTGGCGGCGAGTCTTGAACCAATGAACTCGGTTATCCCTGTGACGAGAACATTCAATCTGCTTGATTCCTTAACTGCTTCTCCGCGTCTTCAAGCTCCCTTATGGAATTAGTCGTAAGGACCCGTCCCCCGAGCCTGAAAGCGCCTACTTTACCCGCCTTTGATAGCTTGGGAAAAGGTTGTTCTCTCAACACCGCCGATTCGAGGAAGGTGCTCAACGATCTCGTGCTCAAACACATAGATTCCGGTCGAAATATTCACGTTCTTCAATATCGGCTTCTCCACGAAATCCACGACAGTAGTCACGCTGGTCCACTTTGACTAGTCCGAAAGGGAGCCGCGGGTGGACGACAGCAATAGTCGACAGCGCACCGCTCCTCCTGTGTTTCGTGAGCAAGCTCTTGAGCTTAAGGTCAGTGATCTGGTCGCCGTTCAGCGCGAAGAATGTCTCATCATCAACGTAACGGCTTGTGGCTAGTCTGAAGCCTTCACCTGTTCCTCCACGTACGCTGTGGACGCTGTACTGGATATTCACACCGAAGGGAGCTCCGTCGCCAAAGAAGTCGATCATGTGCTCCTTCAGATAGGCGACACCCACCACGATGTTCGATATCTTGTTTGCTTTGAGCCACTCGACTACCCATCGCAAAAGCGGTTTCCCACTAACCTTCACGAGACCTTTGGGCAAGTCTGCCGTTATGGGTCTCAGACGAATACCCTCGCCGCCTGACAGAACGACCGCTGTCCTAGGCAAACCAAGAACCCTTAGCGATACTGTTATCGAACAGTGACGGCTTACAGATTGGGTTCAAGCGTTCCATGCTGAAGAACCGGATGGAACCCTAGCGTCGTATCGGAATCGGCCGCGACGAGACAAGTATTCTTGTTTTTCCCCGGTGTCTTTCGCGTTTTGGAAACGAACTGTTTCGACTTTCTGGATCTTGGTGAGCATAGATATCGATCTTTTATCGGCTACAATACTCGTTCCGAGTCTGTCGAAAGACACCGAATTACGATGATGAGTCGAAAGCCATGGCCTTGGGATCAAAAATGCCAATAACCGCGCGCTGATGAAGAGTTTTTGGACTCTCTGAGTGACAAAGAAATAATTAGATGGTCCATCGTCGGTCGAGGAGAAGTCGATGAGCGAAGACCCTCCACGTCCGAAATACGTTGTAGAGATTGTTGTGCCAGAGAAGCCGCCGCCAACCCCAAAGCAGTTAGTTCAGGATTTGAAGGGCGTGGCTGGAGGGAAACAGATCGCGAGAATGAAAAAGGAAGCGGTCGCTTGCCCCGTTTTGAACAAGACCGTATCCTTCGTCCAGTGTTTTGGGTGTCCAAACTTTATTCGTAGAGTCAAGGGAAAAGTGGACTGCAAAGGTCTGCCGCTCCCGTCCGCGTAATATAAGGATCGAGCGCCTCTTTCTCAGAATCATTTCGAACCTAAGGGTTCATGATATCGGCGTCACCGTGAGTTTTTGACTGCCGAGATCTTATCCGCCGAACGAGGATTGATCTCGACCCTGCCGAGTGAAAAGTTACTTTGAGATCCTTCCAAAGAGAGCACCAGCTTTGTCAGTAGGTAATTGAACGGTGTGCTCACTCCGACTAGGCTACCTAGCCGAGTGATCGAACCGTTCAATTGACTAATCTCAGTCTTTCGACCTGCTTCTATATCTTGGAGCATTGAAGACTTGTTCCTCGATGTCATAGCCAAAACTCTCTTGAACAGCCGTTTCGGGGCAGGCTCGAGAACAACCCCGTTTGCGTAGGCTACGGCACTACTTTCGTCAATTACCTTGGATGCAATTTCGAGGAGTTCAGGTGTCTTGAGTATATCCCCGTTCCTCACACGAGCGATGGCTGTAACGGGGTTGATTGCTGAATTCACAACGGCCTTGCTCCAGAGCACTCCGTTGATTTTATTGCTGATGACCGTCGAGAATCCAGCCCCGCGAAACGCCCTCTTGACAGCAAGGCATCTTTCAGAGCGCTTACCATTCATTTCTCCAACCCAAGTAATCCCTATTCCGTAATGAATCACGCTACCCGGTCCAGTTGCCAAGGCGGCCTCGGTAGTTGTACCCGCGATAATCGAATCTGAACCCAAGCGACGCCTCAAACTCTCAACATTCCCAAGTCCGTTCTGAAGGCTCAACACCGGCACATTGCGCCCGATTGATTTCCTGAGAAGTGATGCGACTGGCTCAGTGTCGTAGGCTTTCACCGTAATCAATACGAGTTCTGGCTCGTCGGACTTTGACAGGCTCGTCCGCGTTCTGATGCGCGTGCGAACAACCTTTCCTGAAAGTTCCCGAATTCTAACGCCAGTCTTCTCAATGGAAGCCGCGACGCTGCTTTTGTGATGAATCAGTAGAACGCTCTGTCCGGCCTTTTGTAGGCGGCCTCCGAAAAGACAGCCGATTGCCCCAGCGCCGACAACCGCGATCCGCAAGAGTTCAGATCTTCCGCTTAGAATCCAGCTTTGCCCGTTGGTCTTCTTCCATTCTGAATACGTGCTGTTCTTCAGGGAATGCTCCGTTTCGAACATCGGCCGCAAAGTTCTGCAGGGCCTCCCTGATCATCGTCGCAACGTCCACGTAACGTTTAGCAAATTTCGGTCTGAGGCTCGGGTACAATCCAATTATATCATGAAGCACGAGCACTTGCCCGTCACAAAACCTTCCAGACCCTATCCCGATGGTTGGAATGGACACACTCTCGGCTATGGCCTTAGCAACATCCTCGGTGATCATCTCTAGAACGATTCCAAATACCCCCGCTTCCTCGAGCGATTTGGCATCGTCAACGAGCTTGTCGCTGGAATCAGCGTTTCTGCCCTGAACCCTATATCCTCCATGCAACGTTGCCGTCTGCGGAGTGACCCCGATGTGGCCCAGCACGGGGATTCCTCTGCGGGCGATGGACTCCACTATCTCTGACACTTCGCTGCCTCCTTCAATCTTTACTGCTTCCACACCGCCTTCTTTGACGAATCTGCCCGCTGTCCGGACAGCCTCTTCTGGTGAGACCTGAAAGCTCATGAACGGCATATCTGCAATCAGAAGGGGTCGTGTAGCGCCTCTCCTGACGGCACGGCAAACTGGCAAAAGCTCCTCCACAGTCACCGGAATCGTGTTCTCATAGCCCAGGACCACCATTCCGTACGAATCGCCAACGAGAACTGAATCGACCCCCACTGCATCTGCAATCACTGCGGTTGGGTAGTCATACGATGTCACCATGACAATTCTACGATGCTCGGTCTTCATCCTCATGAATGCGGCGACAGACATCTTTTTCCTATCTGTGTCGTCCATGTGTTTCAGTTCTCCATCCATCCTTGGAGATATCGAATCATTTGTTTTATCGCATTCGCCAAATTTGTCTCGTTATTGAAGCCCGAAACGTATTCCTCCAGTTGACTTTCAGGGAGTTGCTTCATTTTCTCAGCGGACTTTATCAGGGCGGGAATAGCTCTGACAATATTATCGACAATCGTCACCGAAGCGACTTGGGCTGTTCGTGATAGAGGGTTTAGGTCGATGGCGATGACACTTTTTCCTTCGTGCCGAAGTGCTTGAGCCCTATCCCCGTCCTCGAGCGAGAGCAAAACTACGTCCGCAATTCCAATCCCGTTGGGATCTACTTTTGCTCTGGGACTGGAAATTCCTCCAACGGTCTTGCTCGCCGAAGAACCCACGCCGAGAATTTCTTTTGCCCCGAAGTTTTTCAAATAGCGAGCAATCAGCTTCTCACGCTCAACTGTCCGATGGAATAGGTTCACTTCAAGATGGGCAGAAACGTTAGACGCCAAGCTTACTATTTCTTTTCCAGCAAGTGCCGCAGCATTTCCGTTGACTGATATAACTGGCCATTCTGCCTTTAGAAGAAGCACGGCCGCGGCCAACGTTGCAACAGAAGCAGCGGGCATCGTTCTTTCACCAATGACATAGTCAAAGGCTTCCCCTCTTCCGTGCGCGATTAACCCTTGAGGAGCTACCAAGCCGCTGGCTGCGGCTTTGACCAGCTCGTCTCGTGTCTTGAGGGATAAGAAACGAGGGTGCCGTGGGGAGAGACTCAGATTAGATGTGCTCCTGACCGAGCTATGGCCGATGTTGTCGGGGCTAACAGGTGACTTCGAAGGATTGCCTCGACTCTCGCTACGTCTTCGCGTGGGATTAGGCAGAACAACGACTCTCCCAACATCATCATGCTACAGATGAAACCAGACAAATCTAGATCACTCATGACTCGTCTAAGTCGAGATGACATTAGTCCGACACAATTCGAGAATATTCGAGATAAGGTCATGAAGTTCGAGTGGGAAGCGTCTAGAAGAAATGTCTGAGTGAGGGCCCGTCCACAAGCATTGATGGTTTTCTTGAGGTGATTATCAGAAAGCACTCGTTGGGTCGAAATCGGCCCGAAGCTAGCCGATACGATGCTTATGGAGGAGGGAAGAAGAATCTTCTTTACTTGTCCAATTTCTGGAGCTCCGGGCTCGGTTCTGACAGAGAGCCCTCCGGAGAAGACGGATGTTACCGTACCCAAACCCGTTTGGCACTCCACTTCACACAAGTGAGCGAGCTGAGCTGCTTCGGGCAACGAGAGGGACAATCCCATAGCCTCGTTCAAGGCGAGGGACAGGCTGAGTGCGCCTGCGCCACTCGTACCATATCCGAGGCCCGACGGGACCCCGCTCTCGTGCGAGACCTGGATGTGCCATGACCTTCCGTCAAGTTCACAATATCTTCTGGCAACTTCAATCGAAACCGACTTGGTGGTAAGCTGATCACCGTTGAACGTAGCTACAATGCGTGGATGGCGTGTCCTTCGAAGACTGACCATTGTTGTTACGCCTATGTCAAGCGCGACTCCCACTCCGGTTGAACCTACCCTGAGCGGGTCTCTGGCAGAATCATGAATGCGAAAGAAACCGGTAATGTTGCAAGGCGAGAATGCTGAAGCTTGACTTGTCGTTTGTCCAAACCCCTTTTGGAGGGGGGTGAAGGACCAATTGCACCATTCCAAACTATTCTCAGTGCAACTTCTAAGAATGAGGAGGCTGTCAGAGGGTCTGACGAAAGAGGTCCAGGGCGAGAGCCAGCGAATAAGCCTGAAAAACGGTACTCTTGTGACGATCCTAACGCGTCTTTGAGTCAGAATTGGATTATGATGGGTCTTTTAATACCTCAGGGGTTTATTCCTGGTTTTACGAAATAAAGTACGAATGTCCTTGAACGCGTATCTGGGTCGCCGAGGCATATCTTGTCACAAATATTGACTAAAAAAACTCAATTTGCATGGTGCGGAATATCAGACCAGATTCCATTTTACCAATCGGCACTGAGACCAGAATTCGAGAAGAGATGCGAAGACATTAACTGAGAAGGAAGAGTAACAAAGAGCTTGGAAAAGCCCCTCCCGTTGAAACCTGGCATGGATAGCATGTTTGAAGAGGAGCCTAAGGCCCGTTGCCCAGACTGTAATCAATTCCTGACATTCGTCCGAACCAAGTCCCATGAGAAAAGATGGTATTGCTATGGATGTGAAAAATACGTGGACCATCTCTCTCAGACGCCTTTCATAAAGGATGCTCACTCCAGACTAGAGACTCTGAGTGGACTACAAGTCGTCGATTCGCACGGAATATTGGTGGGGAGAGTCCGGAAGGCGATCCCGACTGATTCTGGCGATATCAAATCTCTGCTGCTTTCGGTGGACAAGGAACAGTTCAAGACGCTACTCGACGATAGAGACCTTTCGAGAGAGTTTGAGGTCTCACACGATAAGATCGCGACCGTTGGAGATGTGGTGATTCTTGCAGACGTCTTCTCTCCAAGCGCTCTCGCCCCCGCGGGGCCAAGCGATACGATGCAGGGAGTTCGCTGGTGCGGAAAGTGTGGCGCTCAACTTCTCCAAGGAGCCAAACACTGCATCAAATGTGGTTCACTCTTAGACTCGACCGACTGTCCGACCTGTCGAACAGTGAATCCCGTGGAGGCAAAGTTCTGCAAGAACTGCGGTGGCAAGATCTCGTAGATTCCTCACAAGATAGGCAACTGATGGTTGGAATGACCCGAACGAATTGGGTAGATCGAGTTTGGGCTTGCATGATCTCTTACTCAGAGAGAACCCGCCCAGGTAGAAACTGAACTAATAGAAGACCAAGCGAGACTGAGAGGATTAAGACGCCCTCCCAGCTCAGAAGAGACTGTCCAACAGGAAAATTCAACCTGACCCAGCCTTGCATAGTCGCGCTCGATTCAAACTCTTGCACAAAGCCCGAGTAAAGTGCGACTAGCGCAACACTCTGGACAAACGCTATCGCGCCAATTCTTGAACCTGGGCCAAACATTCGTCGCGTCCCTTCGTGATCTTTCTCGAATCCTAAGGGATCAAGGTCAGTAGTAGGAGAGGCTGATGTGTTCTGTAGCTTGGTTTCGCGATGTGCAATCGCGAAGATGACTGTGCCACCTCCACATATCACTAAGAGTGCTCCAAGTGATCCAAACGTGAGAGCTGAATAGATGGTGTCTCCCCACGGTCCGAGGGCTTGCGGGGCATCCACTCGAAATAACGCGAAGACAGAAAGAAATAGGCCGGCCGTGATGCCTGCCGCACCAGTGAGGATTTCGATCTCCATTCCTTCCTCCTGGGAGGTGAAGATTGCCTCCAAGCCCTTACGTTCGCGCCTTCTTCGATTGGCCCTCGTTAACAGATCAGTTCCTCCGAGTTGCAAGTAGATCTTGGGATCTCGTGTCATGGAGATGCCCAATAAAGGCTATAACATTACTTTGAACCGCGCACCCTCCGCTGACAATCGGGGTCTACACGTTTGAAGGGGCTGATTCTTGCTGGAGGATTTGCGACAAGACTTAGACCCCTGAGCTGTTCTAAGCCGAAGTTACTCTTTCCGCTCGTAGGCGTACCGCTTGTAGATCGCATGGCCGCATGGTTTGCACGAGGAGGCGTTACCGAAGTGATACTCGCGGTCAATCATCTAGCGGACAAGTTGAGGGTTGAGGTAAGCCGGAGGAAGCTTGACACGAAGGCTGTACTGTCAGTGGAGGAGAGTCCTCTCGGAACAGGTGGGCCCATAACCCTTGCGCGACCGCTGCTGAACAACGATGAGCCTTTGATCGTTTCAAACGGGGATGTAATCAGTGATATTGATCTCCGAGGACTAATAGCAGCTCATGCTAAAGCCGGGGCAGAAGCAACGATTGGCCTAGTCTCTGTAGAGGATCCGCGACCGTTTGGGCTGGCCACTCTTGACGCAAATGATCGGATTATTGGATTTGAAGAGAAATCCGAGACTAGTCAAGGTCCCGGCTGGATCAATGCGGGAGTTTACGTGTTGAATCCTAAAGTGGTTTCAACGATTCCCAACGGGCGCCCAGTTAGCTTGGAGCGGGAAGTCTTTCCGATTCTTGCAAGGCAAGGGAAATTGAGAGGCTGGAAGCATACGGGATTCTGGTATGATATTGGGAAAATTCCAGATTACATAATCGCTAACAGGCAATTGTTACAGCGGGCCGAATTCCGAGAGACAACGAACGTTGAGACTAGTGTGCCGATGGCGAAGATTAGGCAACCGTCGTACATAGGAAGGGACTGCACAATCGAGGATACCACGAAACTCGGACCGTACACGATCCTGTCTGAACGAGTGAGTGTGAAGAGGGGCGCCGAGGTCAGTGAGACGATAGTGTTTGAGCAAACGAGCCTAGGCGAAAACTGCACTATAGAGGATTCACTTATCGGAGAAGGAGTAACGGTTGGCAAGGAGACAAGAGTCGGAAAAGGATCTCTAATCGCCGGCCAAGTAGTTATTCCCGACAGAGCAACCATCAGACCAGGTTCCGTGATTCTGAACTAGAATGACAAAGAATCTCGGGCGAAGAGAGGACCAGAAATGACCGCGCCCCGGCTCTTCGGGACGAACGGAATACGCGGAATTGTTGGCGAAACCATTACCTCACAATTTGCATACGGAATCGGTTCCAGCGTCGCTTCCCTTTTCAAGAGCGAGAAAATACTCGTGGGTCGAGACGGAAGAACTTCCAGCCAGATGCTCGCGGAAGGGGCAGTTGCAGGCATACTCGCGCTAGGAAAGAGTGTCGGAGACTGTGGGGTCATAACCACTCCAGGGCTACAATTCCTGGCGAAGATTAGCACCGCTCCCGGACTGGTCATTACTGCAAGCCACAACCCGCCCGAATACAATGGCTTCAAGATTGTGGACTCTGATGGAATCGAGATCCCCCGCGAGAAGGAGGAACGAATCGAAAACCTGGTCACGAAAGATTCTTGGAATGTTAGCAGGATCCCGGGGCAGCGTGAGCAGCGAGATCTACCTCTCGAACCCTACTTGTCAAGTATCAAAAGCTACGTTAGGAAAGAGAAGCTTACCAATCGTCTGAAGGTCACGGTGGACACGGGCAACGGGGTCTCATCATTGACTACTCCCGTCTTGCTCCGACGAATCGGTTGTCAGGTGGTCACGATCAACGATAACATTGATGGCAGATTTCCCGGCCGCAATTCTGAACCCCGACCGGAAAACTTAGGTCCCCTGTCGACTTTCGTACGACAAGAGAAGGCGACGTTTGGGGTCGCCCATGATGGCGACGGAGACAGGGCAGTATTCGTAGATGAGACGGGGGCTGTTCAGTCCGGAGATAATAGCTTGACACTCATCGCCGACGAGATCCTCAAAAAGAACCCTGGGGGCAAGGTGGTTACTCCTGTTAATTCATCGATGTCCGTCACAGAGGTGGCTCGACGGAGAAAAGGAAGAGTGATTCTGACCCAAGTAGGGAGTATTCACGTGGCGAGGACGATGGTTCGAGAGAAGGCGATCCTCGGGGGGGAAGAGAACGGCGGGATATTCTATGCTCCGCACCAGCCTGTAAGAGACGGGACAATGGCTACAGTATTGATCCTCAATTCTATCATTGAGAACAGAATGCCTCTCTCCAAACTGATGGCTCGTCTACCGACCTTCTTCATGGCTAAAGAGAAGCGCAAGTGCCCAGATGAGAAGAAGAAGGATGTGATGAAGAGGATTCGTCAGCGGCTCGGAAACAGAGTTACGAGCACGATCGATGGAATCCGCGTCGACATCAAGAACCGGGGATGGTTCCTTGTCAGACCGAGCGGAACAGAGCCGCTAATCCGAATCTATGTGGAAGGAAGGACCGAGACCGATCTGAAACAGCTAATAGACGAATTCAAACCGCTCTTCGACGAAACGATCGGAAGCTAATCGAGAATCACCATCCTTCCGTGTCACGCCAGAAGAGCTGATTGGTGTCACGAGGAGTAACTGCTTTTGACATTTTTCGGAGGGAGGTCTCGTCGGTTGAAGCTGAATCGAGCGAGTCCTGTGAAATAGGGCGCGCAATCATCTGGTCGGGTGTTTTCTACATGGTGTAGCTCAGCTTGCAGGTCAGCGTGAAAAGTGCGCGATCTCAAATCGCCTGCCCCGATTGCAGATCCGGGCTTGTTCTACCCTTGTCGGGCTTGAAAGAGAACAGTCTGCGGGCTTCTCTCTCGAAGATCGGGGCGGACAAGGAGGTTACGTTTTGTTAATTCCCTTCCCGGACTCGAGTTTTATGTGGTGAGCACCAAGTGGAATTGACATTTCTCGATGGGTAACGGGTTTGGTAACCGCGAATGGTAACATCAAAGAGGAGTGATTTTCTTTGTTGGGCGGGAGAGGACTCAGCTTTGTCTGAGCAGGTAACTTGCCTTTCTGGAGTTGAAGCATCTGCCGCTCGCGCTCTGTCAAAGCGCGGGGCGGACGTAGCCTAGGTCTCAGTCTCCTTTCAGGTCTTCCTGACTACTCCAGAGATGACTTTGATCGGATCTTCCATTTCGCGGAGTAGTTTCCTCCCTCGCCTTTCCTGCTGCTTTCTCTCCTCGTCCGAGGACAGGCTCCTGCTGACCATTAGTGCGATCTCTCTGGGAGATTGAATCGTTCTGACCAAGCCTTTCTTCTCAAGGTACTTGATGTAGACCGGTTTCTCTCTCGTGAAGCATGATATGGGGTGGCGGCCCTTACTCTTCTCGGGTTCTTCTTAGCATTGCGTAAGCTTCGAGAAAGTCTTCACCGATGTGCCGTGGCATCCGGTTGTTGACGGTTCTTGAAGCTGATGCTGATTTCACAGAGAGAAACGGCCTTGTTTGTCTTGTACATGGACATAGAAGAGTTTTTTGGGATAGCGACCTTAGACTCCTCAACTTCGATCGTGTGCCATGAAACCAAAGGGCTTGGTCGCCGCCGCACTTATCGCTTCGAGGAGGTCTTACGGTTGTTGCATTCATGCTTGCTAGCTTTTCCAAAACCGTTCCAACACTGTCATGATTTTTTCTATAGGGTCTTCCATCTTCTCTAGTATGTTCCTTGATCTCTCAGCAAGCAGCTTTCTCTTTGTCTCGCTCGCCAATAGCTCCTTCGCGGACTCCACCAGGCGATTTATGCTATGGGCCTCGTAAGTGAGTCCTTGTTTGACCAAGTATGAGATATAATACAGGTGCCCGCCTTGATATGCTGAGATCGAAGGGATTCCAAGCAGTGCCGCTTCAACGGTCATGGTTCCGCCCATTCCGACGAATAGGTCGGTAGCCTTGAGAAGAGCAGCACCGTCGATCGTTTCCTTGGGCAAGATTATCTTGTTGCCGAATTTCTCGGCGAGGTGGCTGAGTTGTTCTTCATACCTACTTAGAACCAAGATGTTGTATTCTCCAAAGTTTGAGGTGAGGGCGTCGAGTATATCGATTCCCCAGGAAGCATCTTTGTCGAGGAGGTACGACGCATAGCTCTCCTCGTACCTTACTGCTATTGTCCTTCTATCGGGGTCGGCGCCCAGTTCTTCTATGTTGAGTTTCTCTATGTTTCTCCGTTTCAACCACACGGCAGGGTCGAGTGCATCGTATCTCGTTATGGCTTTGCGTTGAACACCGTACGTCTTCCACGCCTCGTAGGGGATCACACGTGGAGTTACGAGGCGGTCGACTAGAGGCAGTGTAAGCCTGTCCACGCTTACGGTATGGGGGCAATCAGAAATGCAAACCTGTGGTATTCTTAGTCCAAAGGCGACCCGCGCACATTCAGGTGACGCAAAATGCACCGCCAACCCGGGACTCCATCCAGGCACAAGATCGACTAGCCCTCGGATTCTGTCGTTACTGGCAATGAGTTTGTCGAGAAGCGAAGCGCCTCCGTGTTTTCCTACGAATGTGACCTCAAAACGGGACTTGCGAAGTAAACCCTCAGCTTCTCGATAGTGCCTCGATGTAACATGTGTTCCATGCCCGAGTTTGTCGAGTTCTTCCACGAGTGGGGTTAGGAATAGAGCCTGCTTTGGCGTGTTGACATCTATCCAAATTTCCAACCGCTATTCCTACCAGCACCCTCCGGGTGCCTCTTTGTCTCGATCTACGGCAACACAACATTGCAGGGGAGAGACGCGTATCCGAGGAGTCACGGCCAAATCACTAGTACCGCATTTTTTCCCACTTATTCGGGTTCTCCCTTACCCAATCGAGTTCCTTCTCTAGGCCCTGCTTTAGACCGATCCTCGGCTGCCAACCGATCCTTTTGGCTTTGGAGTTGTCTAGGATCATCTTCTTCAGCTCAAGAGGTAGCCTCTTCCGCCCTGGAACCACCTTGGACATTTCTCCTTCGCGGATGCTCTCGTAGATCGGTTCTTCAAGGTCGAAGGCTTCAACGACCAGATCCGCCAAGTCTCGAATCTTGGTTCCGACACCCGATGAAACGTTGAACACGCCAGTGTAGTCATGGCCCTTGTCTATTAGCCGATCATGAAAGCTTACGACGTCCGACACGTATACGAAATCTCGAACCTGGTCTCCCCCCCAAACAACAGGAGGCTTACCTTTTAGGGCTCTCTTGAGAAACAGCGTCAACACTCTGCCATACCATTCCCTAGGTCCATAGACGATGCTGTATCTGAGACCTGTCGTTGCGATTCCGTGATATTTGGAGTATATGTCGGCATACTTCTCGACGGCTAGTTTGCTAACACCGTAGGGCCAGTTAGGGTTGGTCGGGTGCGTCTCGTCTTGGGGAAGGTGCTGCGCTTCGCCGTAAACCCCGGCGGAAGAAGCATAAATAATCCTCCCTACGCCGTTGCGAACTGCAGCATTAAACACGTTCAGGCTGCCCGCCGTATTGACGCTAAGGTCCGAGACCGGATCTTCCAAGGACTTCGTTATTTCGAGCTGGGCCGCCTGATGAGAAATTAGGTCTACTCCCTTGCAGACCCTTGAGAGCTTCCGGTAGTCTGTAATGTTTCCCCGAACCACGTTAACATTCTCCGTTGCATCCTCCAGGTTTTCCCTGTACCCGCTACTCAAGTCGTCAAGAACTGTTACCTGTGCGCCTTTCTTGCAAAGGCTGTCCACTATGTGGGAACCGATGAAACCACATCCGCCCGTGACCAAGATGCGCAAACCGTTAACTGTCGTGTCGGAATTCCTCGTGGGATTTCTAGGATAATCTCCCTAGCATCATTGCGACTGCCTACAGGCACATCTCTTTAGAGGCTGCGCCTAGTCTCCGCTTATATTTTGATTCCTGCTTCTGTTGAGTGTCCTAAGGCGAGGCTCACTTGGTATCGATTAGTCTGCTTCGACCTTGATCGTCACCGTGCAACTCTCGATAGAGCGGCTCGAAGAACAGGGCGTGTTTCGGGGTTAGATTGTCGATCCAGATTTTTATGCTAGGAGATCCCAGATCAAATTCTGTGAGACGTCATGGACAGATAAAAGATAGGAGACGTCCAAGATCCCACATTCACGGTCAGCACTGACAGATTTTGCGCCTAACGCAGGCAACCATGTCGTTGACGATGTAGAATTCTTTCAACAGATCAGATACAATCGGTTAAGCAGATCACGAACGACTCCGAGGTTCCCTACAGAGTTGCTGAGCTAGCTGAAGGGTCTATGGAAGAAAATCGTTTCGTTGCTATTGTCGGCGATAATCCGGAGGCTCTTCTCCTCTCCGTCCTCTATGCTGAGGCGGGGATTCCCAACTATCTTGTAGGACCCTTCGGGGACGACGGCCGAACACATGCGAACCGGCCGGGCTTAGAAGAGGCTCTCTGGCTCCTTGGGATCTTTAAGAAGTCAGGGAAAATCAGGATAACGCCGGACTATCATCGACTGCCCCTATCCCAAGTTAGAACTCTGATTCTGGCGACTCATGTCTCCAGCCCCGAGCAAACCAACGCTTTTGAGATGACTGTACGGAACCTTGCCCCCGGACTCGTAACCGGAACCAGTATTGCCTTCGCGGGTCTTTGCAAACCCCGCTACACATCCTCTATCGTAAAGTCAACGATAGAGAAACACGGAGGACTAAAGATCGGAGTTGACATGAATCTCTACTACATCCCGTTATTCTGGGCGGGCGAGAGGATCCAAGAGTTCAAGGAAAAACGGAGAATACTGGCCGGATTCGATGGCGCGCTCTCAACCGCTTTCCAAGAGGAGCTCCTTCGAGTCTTTCCAACACTAAGCATAACTTCGACAGTGGAGGTCGCAGAAGCATCCGGCCTCTACTCCGCCGTCAGTCGAGAAGTGGCCAGAGCGCTTGAACTGGAACTCGCGAAGATCTCAGAAGCGAACGGAGTCAACTATGACGAAGTGCTGGAGCTCTGTAGGGATACTCGAATTACCCCTACAGAACGATCGAACCCAGTCCTCGATCGAGAATCGATCGGAACAGGCATAGCCCTTTCCAGCTCGCAACGAAGGAACGGCCCGAGACTCTTGCGAGCAGCTCACTCCGTAAACGAAGAGTACCAATCTCAGATTGTGGACATGATAAGGAGAGCGCTTGGCCACTGTGGATACCCCTTTAGGAGATCGAGGGTTGCAATTGTCGGAACAGATGGGCTACTCAAGAATCCCTGGTCTAAGCCCGAGTCGCTCCCAATAATAGAATCACTTCGGAAAAGAGGCGCACGAGTATCACTTTACCCCGGTGAGACTGGGTCACAGCCCTGGGCACAGATGGTCGGGGACCATGCTCGGGTCGAGAGTAGCCTCCTGCGAGCAGTCGCGAAGGCGAACTGCGCCGTAGTTGCACTTCCGAAATCATCCGCCACCGAGCTTGATCCGGATCAACTTGCGGCCGAAATGAATCGACCGGGGGCGATCTGTGATCTGACTAGAGTTCTGGAAGCTTCAAATGTTGAGAAGGCCGGCCTCTTCTATACGACTATAGGAAGAGGCACTCTCGACGGTTGAAACGCGTTGGCGTAGGGGTTATTGGCACAGGCTTCTGGGGTGAAAACCAGGTCCGAATCCTGCGCCAGAGCCGAATGGCAGAGCTAGTCGCCGTCTGCGAGAAGCACGAAAGGCGGGCGAAGGAGATCGGCAACAAGTACGGCGTCCTATGGTACACTGACCTGAGCAAGTTTCTCCGAGTCCCTAAACTCGACGCAGTGACCGTCTGCACGCCGACGACGACTCACCTGAAAGTCGGATCATCGGCGATTGAAGCGGGTAAGCATCTTCTGGTCGAAAAACCAATGACCGGAGAAGAGCGCTCAGCAGAGAAGCTTGTCAAGTCGGCGAAGAAAGCCGGTGTGAAGTTGCTGGTCGGGTTCATAGAACGATTCAATCCCGGAGTGCGAGCCGTGAAGAAAATGTTGGGCCAGCAGGCAGTTGGGGATGTGATCATAGCGACCGGCCGCCGGGTCGCCAGATGGCCCATACGGATAGGAGATGTTGGCGTCGTCAAAGACACTGCGATTCACGACATTGACGCGATGCGATACTTGCTGGAGGAAGAAGTTTCAGCAATCTTCGCCCAGACAGGATCACTTAGGACACATGCATACGAGGACTATGCGGAGATGATGTTGCGTTTCAATGGCGGTACAACGGGTTTCATTGATGCGAACTGGCTGACACCCCGCAAGGTCCGAACCCTAATCATCACTGGAAGCGATGCCACAATAAGCCTAGACTACATCACCCAAGAGATTACGGTCGAAAATTCCGAACGGCTGGTCAAACCCTATACTCCCTGGGCTGAGCCCCTCAAAGTCGAACTGGAGAATTTCGTTACGACAATTCTTCGAGACACCAAGGAAGCCCCCTCGGGAGAGGACGCTCTCAAGGCAATTCGGGTCTGCGATGCCGCGTTGAGATCGGGCAGATCCAAGACCCTTGTCACACTCAATCCGAGCTAGACACGGTCAAACCTTATCTTACAATCCGAGAGTTCTCAATCCCAGACAAGGATTGAAGAGACGCCTTCTGGACATCCTCGCCTGTCCAATAGACAAGCACTACCCACTCGAACTTCACGTCTTCGAAGAGAAAGAAGAAATCACTGAAGGCTTACTCGTCTGCCCGGAATGTAGCCGATGGTACCCGATCTCAGATGAGATTCCCCAAATGCTGCCAGACGACCTGAGGGAAGCAAAGGAAGACCTTGAATGGCTCAAGAAGTGGAGAGGTCGGGTTCCCCCGAGTATCTTGTCCCATGGCAAACCGTTCCGTCTAGAAAATTAGGATATACCTGGGGAACTAAGTTCACTCTTCCTGGGGCTTGGATCAAACCCCAGCGTTTTGCTCCTTGATCGAGCTGTCTGTGCTTGTTTGACGACCTTCCATAATTCCCTGCACCTGCATCGGAGGAAGGGTTAGCGAAGATTTCTCGGGCAGGATCCCGCCTGGTCGAAAAGCCAGAATTGAAATTAGCAGTGATGCGAACAATATGTATTCGAGCCAGTTCACATCGAAGGGTATGTACGATGAAAACTGGTACTTTACTTGGTCGACGACTTTGAACAAGAAAGTGAATGAAAGGGCCCCTAGTGCCACCCCGGCATTGTTCGCAGCCCCTCCTATGATCACTATAACCCAAATCCAAAAGGTCCACTCTATTCTGGTCCAAGTTTCGGAGCCCACCGAGCCAACATAAAATGTTAGCAGCGCTCCAGCCACCCCGCTGATAGCCGATGCCACGATTATGACGTTTCGTCTTATTGCCACATCATTCTTCCCCAATGCTCTCGATGCTGTCTCGTTGTCTCTTACTGCTCTGAGAGTACGTCCAAGGGGAGATCGAGCTACTCTTTCAACGTATAAATATACAATTAGGGCAAATGCGATAAGAAAGCATAGAATGATGACATCTCTGACCCCGACTCCGAGATCAGCCCAGCCGAACACGTCTGGAACTTCGATTCCTTGAGTGCCCCCAATGAAAGGTTCGAATCCTCCCAAGAATATTTGGAAAAGTTGCGCCGCTCCAAGCAGCAACATTCCCAAGTAGTCTTCTCTGAGCCTTATTGCCGGATATGATGCAAGAAAGCCCATCGCGCTGCCAATACCCGCGGCAAGGAGGATCCCCAATGCTAACAGTGCAAGAGATAACGGAATGTTGTTCCGGAGAAGAGGATTGATTTCAGTAATTAGCAACGGAACGTGCGAGTTGTAGTTTCCATAGGTGTTCAATCCGAGTATTATGGCGGACAACCGTCCGCAGACAGAGCCCGCGATGGCGGCTCCCCCTGCGACAAACATTACCTTTCCGAAGTTGGGAACTCCTGCGAAACCTGCCTCAAGATTCAGGGTCAGGCTAACAGCGAGGTACAGGGTGTAGATCGTCCCAAAGTCTACAAGAAATATAGCTATGTTGAAGGACATCAGTGTCGCCTGAAAAACCACTGGGTCACTTTCAGGAAGTTTGCGGCGATTCTTCGAGGAAGATTCCGCCAATTGACAGAGACTAGACCCTGTGGCAGAAACAGCAAGGTAATTATCATGATGACTAAGGGGATTCCTTTTTGGTAAATCAAGACCCAAGATCCGAAGATCTGAGTTCCCGCGGTTGTTACAAGAATCTCGCTCATACCGATTATCAATCCTCCCAGAACAGCACCGTAAATGCTGGCCAACCCGCCGAGGACACTTGCGGAAAAGATCTCTACTATCAGCTTTGAACCTGCATCAACCGATCCTGGAAGCCGGAGAGTATAGAATACGCCCGAAGTTGCCGCAAAGGCTCCCGCGAGAAACCAAGCAAAAACGTAGACCTTCTCCACGTTTATTCCCACCACCCTCGCTAGGTTAGGATTCTCGACAGCCGCTCGCATCGCGACTCCAAACTTGGTTCTGCTTAGCAGCAGGAAGACCGCTATCGTGACGACCGCAAGAGAAATGGGGGCTATGTAGCTCACTCCCGGGAGATCGTAGAGTAGAAAGTCGCCACCGAGCTGATAGAACGACTTGCTGTCAATTAGCAGATAATGATTGTACAAGTAATCCGTGTAGATTCCAAAAATCCCCGTGAAAGCAATATCAAGTGCCAAAGTAGAGATCATCAAAGCCACCAGGGAGGAGCCTCGTCGCGCCAAAACCCGAAGTATCCCAAGGTACATGCCGACAGATGCTATCCCTCCGACAAGAAACGCAACAGGGATCGAGAAATAAGGGCTGACTTTGTCTAAACGATAGAGTGAGAAGGAAGTGTAGATTCCTATCGTCACAAACGAACCATAAGCGAAGTTTGGAACCTTAGTAGTCAAGTAGGTCAAGGTAAGTCCTATCGCCATCAGACCGAACAAAGAACCATATACGATGGAATCCGTCACCAAGGGGGCGACCAAATCGGGCCGCCAATCACATATCCTGAACTCTAATATAGTTTATATTCGTGGGCGCGAAAGCCGAGTTTGCATTGCAAACCCAACCGCAATCTCAACCAGGAACTTTACCGGCGAAACGAACGGTCTCTCTCGCCGTTGCACTAATCTTACTCGTAGTGGGAACAGGAGCGGGCGTTGGAGCAACTTACGTGGCACTAACTCTGAAACCGCCGGCCACCGTAGCACTTTGTAACTCTGGACAGACAATAACAATTGGAGAGCTGCTGGATCTCTCTGGATCACTATCCGATCAGGGCAAGAAGGCCCAAGACTCTTCGGCCCTAGCGGTAAAAGACATCAATTCTGCGCTAGCAACCACAAATTGCAACCTAAAGTTTGCCGTATCAGTCGACGACTACGCGCATGACAATGCGAAAGCGTTGAGCGGCCTTCAAACCTTCGCTGCTTCGGGGATCTCAGTCGTCGTCGGACCACTGAACAGTGCGGCCGCACTCTACATTCTGGACTACGCCAATACTCACCACATTGTATTAATCAGTCCCTCTTCCACATCACCCACGCTAGCCCTCCCCAATGACTACCTATTCCGAACAGCACCCAACGACGTGGCTCAAGGTGCAGCAGACGGCAGGATGCTCTGGGATCGAGGCGCAAAAGCAGTGATAATCATAGAAATCCATGATGCTTACGGCGACGGCTTAGCAAATGCGACAGCGACGAAGTTTAAGTCGCTAGGAGGGACCGTAATCGACACCGTTCCCTATGACGAAAGCGCGACAACGTTTACTTCGCAAGTCGACCAAATTTACAACGACTACACAGGCAACAATAGTACCAAGGGACCAATCGCCATTGACGCAATATCATTCCAGGAGTTCGGGACAATAATCCAAGAAATGAACTCAGCTCACCCGACATTGCTCAACACCGCCATGCCTTGGTTTGGAACAGATGGAGAAGCCCAGAACAGCCTGATAGCCAACAGCTCAAGCACTGTAGGTGCTTTGGTAGCAAGAGTCAGACTTCCCTCTACCCTCTACGCGTCAGCCAATAATACGAGGACACTTGCCTTTCTCGACTCCTTTGCCACCGCATATCCCAACGTTGGCTGCGATACGTACTGTCTCGGTGCCTATGACGACGTGTGGCTGGGCGCTCTCTCTACCATGCAAGCTGGCAGCACAGACGGGGCCAAGATACAGTCAGTAATTGCGAGCACAGCGTTCGGCATGTACGGATTGACTGGGCCTATGGCGCTTCAACCCAGCGGAGACAGAATACCAACCTCGTATCAGATTTGGAAGGTCATCACATCGGGCACGGGCGGCACTTGGAAACTAGCTGGCACTTGGGACGAGACCAGCGACTCAATAACATGGACAAGTCCACCTTAAAGAAGCACAACTCACCCCCTTTTTCTTGTCTTAGATGGTACCTAGGATTCTATCCGTTCAGCAAGTAAGCAAGTCATTCGGCAACCTTCGTGCATTGGACGGAATATCTATCGACGTAGACGAAAGTAAAGTAAGTATCTTGATAGGCCCAAACGGGTCGGGCAAGACTACCCTAATCAACGTCATCAGCGGACTTTACTCCGCAGACTCAGGCAAAATTCTATTCGAAGATAGGGATGTAACAGGGGTTCCACCATACAAGCTCTATGACTTGGGAATGGCCAGAACCTTCCAAATACCCGCGCTCTTTTGGAAGCTGACTGTGCTGGAGAATCTACTCATTGCCGAGAAAGGGAACCCTGGCGAGCACTTCCTGAAGTCATTGCTTACCAGATTCTGGAAAAACAAAGAGATGGAAGCGACAGAGAAAGCGTCGAAGATACTGGACCTACTTGGTTTGTCCAGACTCTGGAACCAACCAGCATACCTTCTAAGCGGAGGCCAAATGAAATTGGTTGAGATAGGGAGGGCCTTGATGTCAAACGCTAAACTACTACTTCTTGACGAACCTGTTTCCGGTGTGAACCCGACGCTGGCACACGAGATTTTCTCCAGAATATTGAAACTTCGAGATGAGTTCGGCCTCAGCTTCTTCATTGTCGAGCATCGCCTAGACATCGCTTTGAAGTACGTCGATGAAATATTTGCGATGGCCTTGGGAAAGCTCATCGCTTCCGGCTTACCGGACGAAGTCATGAACAACAAGAGAGTTATCGAAGCCTATCTGGGCAGTTGACTTGCTCAAGGTCGATCATATTTCTGCAGGATACGGAAATCTCCAGGTTCTCAACGACGTCTCTCTTGAAGCTCAGCCAAACCGAATAACAGTAATCGTTGGCCCAAATGGTTCGGGCAAGAGCACCCTTCTGAAGACGATCGCCGGACTCACCAGCATCTATCAAGGCCAAGTCATGCTTGACGACAAGATCATATCGAAACGCCCACCCCACGAAATAGCCCGTTTAGGAATTGCGTATCTCCCGCAGACGGAGAGTACTTTTACACGTCTTACTGTTTCAGAAAATTTCAAAATGGCGGGTTACTCTGTCGATCACGAGGACTTCCGTGAGAGATTAGAGAGAGCGCTAGCGATCTTTCCCAAGCTCACATCATACATGAACACCAAAGTATCTCACTTGAGCGGAGGAGAAAGGCAGATGGTGGCCATGAGCATGGCACTATTGCGAAAGCCTAACACGATAATGTTCGATGAGCCAACCGCAAATCTCGCACCGATCGTAGCTACGCAGGTACTCAATACGATAACCTATCTTGCCCAAGACTCTGACATTACCATCCTGCTTGTGGAACAAAACGCTACACGCGCTCTCCAAATAGGACACTCGGCATATCTGCTGGTTAACGGGACGACCATTTTCCAAGGAACAGCGAAGGCCTTGCTGGAACACCCAGAACTCGGTAAACTCTACCTAGGACTCACAGTACCCCAACCATCGTCATAGGATGGGTAAATGTTTTCGGCAGAGACGAAAAAGTCATCTCCCTTGACAAAGTCTCAATCGCGAAACCCCCCCCATCCATTGGTGTGAAAACCTTGTCTGACAAGATTGACGAGAAACTCAAGAAGCGGGAGGAGAGATACGACCGGGAGCGACGTGTCAGGATAAAGTCAAGCGAAGATCTGGAGACCCTCGAGGAAGTCTTTGACAAACGAACACTCCTCACAATCCTGAAAATTCTCAACATCGGAAAGCTGAAAGAAATAACAGGGGTCCTTAAGGCAGGTAAGGAGAGCCGGGTCTATCACGGACTCGACCCAGAAGGCAAAGAGGTGGCGGTCAAGATCTTCCTGACATCCTCTAACATTTTCAGACAGGGAAGACTGAAGTACATTCTGGGGGATCCGAGGTTCAAGGACATCCCTCACGACACGAGATCCCTGGTTGATATGTGGGCTCTGAAAGAGTACAAGAACCTGGAGCTAGCTGGTCAGGCCATCACGGTGCCCGCACCGATATATGTTGAAAAAAACGTCATCCTCCTGGAATTCATCGGAAAAGAGGGAAAATCTGCGCCGCACCTGCGTGAAGTACCCCTTGAAGCGCCAGCTGCATGGTACAAGAAAACCCTAGAAATGCTGAAGACCCTCCACGACAAAGTGAAGCTGGTTCATGGGGATCTAAGCGAGTACAATATCCTGGTCCCAGACGGATACCCCGTTTTCATCGATTTCGCCCAAGCAGTCACGATGGACCATCCGGAGGCGAAGTTGTTCTTGAAGAGGGACGTGGAAAACTTGAACCACTACTTCGCGGGGCTGGGAGTCAAGACCCGCCCGTTCGAAAAGGTGTTTCCGGAGATAGAATGATGGCAGAAACAAGAATGAACGCTATGATCCCGAAAGAGAGGATCGGAGTACTTGTTGGGCCAAAAGGATCAGTGAAGTCAACGATCGAGCAGAAGCTGTTTGTTGATCTGAAGATTGACAGCGAGTCAGGCTCCGTCGACATTGGAGTAAAACCCGATTCTCCCGATCCTTCCTACGCCTTGAGAGCAAAGGATATGGTTCTGGCGATAGGAAGAGGATTCTCCCCACCGAGAGCCTTCTCGCTATTCAACGAGGATCATACTTTCGACATCGTCGACCTGCATGACTACTTTGGCAAGAACGAGGCGGAGATCCGGCGAGTCGACGGCCGAATCATTGGCAAGGAGGGAAGGGCCCGACGGAATATCGAGGAATTGACCGGGACCTTGGTCTCGGTTAGCGGACACACGATCTCGATCATCGGGACTTTCGAATCTGTATCGATGGCCAAGGACGCGTTGGAGAAGTTGATCGAGGGCCGGCAACACGGGACCGTTTATAAGATCCTGAAGAAGAGAAGAAGAAAAGTCAAGAAGGAGAAAGCTCTAGGACTGTGGGAAGGGTCAGAGCCAGCCAAGAAAAAGGCGTAACGGCCGCGGCAATCTCTAGGCCGAGAGCATGACAGTCGCCGAAGTCTTCCAAGAAATTAGTGCGGCCGACTTCTTCTATCGGAACCGAGACATCGCAGGCTTCACCAGCCCATCCAGATCGATCTACTCCACTATCAGAGAACTCGTGGAGAACTCGCTTGACGCCTGCGAGACTGGAGGCATCCCACCCGACATCTACGTCAGGCTATCCCACGAATCAGGACCATTGGACGGCCCTGGAGTTTATGATCTGAGAATCGAGGACAATGGCATCGGAGTCCCCGGGGATGTCATTCCATCGGCGTTCGGCCAGGTTCTCTATGGTTCGAAGTACAAGCTCCGCCAGACCCGCGGTACCTTCGGGCTCGGGGGGAAGATGGCGTTGTTGTATGGACAAATTACGACGCATGGCGAGGCCCAAATCAGCTCTAGTACCAATCCCAAACAGAGGATAACCGAGATTGGGCTGCGAACCGACATCCAGAACAACAAGCCGATCGTGCTGAAGAAGAAGACTCGGTCGAACGGTTCTCACTGGAAAGGGACCATCATCGAGTTCAAGACTGAAGCAGACTATTCCAGGGCGATGCCGAGGATCCTCGAATACTTCAAGCAGACCGCCATCATTGTTCCCTACGCCAATCTCACGTTTGTAGATCCTCGCGGGCGACTATACCACTTCACGAGAGGGACCACAGTGGTGCCGCCTGCGCCCACCGAGACATTGCCACACCCTCATGGAGTTGACGTCGAGACCGTCCAACGGATGCTCAAGCTCACCAACGCAAAGACTCTACAGGAGTTCCTGCGTAAGAACTTCCAGCGAATCGGAGAAACGACAGCGCGGAAGTTCCTTCTCTACGCGAAGCTCGGGTCCAAGAAAAACCCGCGGAATCTGTCTTCGAGTGACATGGTTACGCTGGTCAGCGCCATGAAGAACTATGAGGATTTCGTCTCCCCTGATCCAACAAGCCTCTCCCCCCTCGGCGCTGACCTACTGGCTACAGGGATCAAGAAGGAGCTGGGGATAAGTGATGAAGATGTCCAGAATGGATCTGCGTTCGTTGCAACTCTTCAGAGAAAGCCTGCCACATACTCGGGTTTCCCATTCATTATCGAGGTTGGGATCGCTAGTGGGAAGCAGATTGAGACGCAGGGGAAGATACTGCTCTTCCGATTTGCGAACAAGATTCCCTTACTCTTCGACGAGGCTAGCGATGTTTCATGGAAGGTGGTCGACCAGATTGACTGGCGCGGTTACAGGGTTATTCCAGGCGAGACGCCTCTGGCCGTTTTCGTCCATGTTTGTAGCACGAAGATCCCGTACAAGACTGTTGGGAAGGAGTTCATCGCGGACCGTCCCGAGGTCGAGCACGAGATTCTCAACGCGATCAGGGAAGCTTCGAGGAATCTGCGGATCTACCTGTCACGAAGGGAGCATCTTGCTCAGGAGAAGAAGAGGGTTGACGTTTTCGAGAAGTATCTACCGAAGGTGGCTGAGTTCTCGACGAAGCTGTCGAAGGCTAAGAAAGAGCCTGACATTAAGCCACTGCTCAAGGGTCTGATAAAATATGGCGCCGAAGAAAGCGAAGAAGGGACGGAAGGCTCCGAGTAAAGGGGTCATCAAGGAGAGGAAGCAGCACGTCCTCTCCTCCCTAGAACACCTAGGAGGCCAAGTGTACGACCAACTCGTGAAGAAAGAGTTTCCAACAGTCAAGATGCCAAGCCGGTCCATCGCTAACATAATCTATGACGACAAGACGCGTCAGTATATTCTCGGAAAGAGGAATGTGAAGAGGAGCGCGAGAAATGTTAGGCATATCCGACCGTTTACGCAGCTTCTCTGGACCGCCCTGTTCACGGATGAACTGACAGCGCAGAACAAGACCAGTACTCTACGGGACGTTTTCTACTCTGCTCAAGCATACGAGATGGACTTTCAGGATCAGCAGGAGAGCGACAATCTCATCACTGATCTTGAGACAGTGACTGGCTTTTCGAGAGAGGATTTCAACGTGTTTCCTGAAGAGCGGAGTGCTATCTTCGGAGATCTGACGGTCGAGTATACGGTGCCGGGGTATGAGGGCCGGACGCTCAATCTATCGTCACACCCGGACGGGGTGATGATCGGTCCCGCTCTCACAACCTCAGAATTTGTCCGTCCCGACAAGAAGAAAGTGGACAAGGTCATAGCGATAGAGAAGGGCGGACTGTTCACGAGATTTATTGAGGAACGGGTCCACCAACGATTCAAGGCAGTACTAATCCACACGGCGGGCCAGGCTCCTCGAGCCACACGCTTTCTGCTCAGGCGGCTAAACCAGGAGCTGGATCTTCCGGTCTACATTTTCACTGATGGTGATCCTTGGGGAATGCACATTGCCATGGTTATTATTTCCGGGTCGGCGAACGCGGCTCATCTGAGAGAGCTGAACACTCCGGACGCGATCTGGGGCGGAGTCTGGGCCACGGACATCGTGGACTATAAGCTGCCTAGTGACCCGTTGACTGATCTTGACATTAAACGGCTGAACGAGCTTGAGAAGGACCCTAGATATGCGGGCGGCCTCTGGCAGAGAGAGATCGATACCTTCAGAAAAGTTCGGAAGAAGTCGGAGCAAGAAGCATTCAGCAGATACGGGCTGACGTACATTGTAGACGAGTACTTGCCCAAGAAGCTGAAGCTCAAATCGAACTAGCCACTCCCGGTTGGCAAGTCAGAACTTTGGAGTTCCAGTGTTACAATCGCCTTACCTTTCTGACTTAATAGGCCCCTTCTGAATATTGACCGAACCATTCCTAGATGGTCGAGAATGGCGAAAGAGGTCCGAGTCTTCTTGAATCTGTTCGTTGAGTCAAAGGAACTCGAAGGAGTAACTCAGAGCCTGGTCAAGCTTCCAGAGGTGACAGACGTGTACGAAGTAACAGGTGAATACGATATAGTCTGTATGCTCAAGGTCGAGAATATTCTCGCATTTCGCACCGTCCTCAAGGACAAGGTTCTCAAGATCAACGGCGTCAAAAGCACGGTCTCATCAGTCGTCCTCTACGAGCACAAGCGGGAAGGAAAGACGATCTCTGAATAGTGTATGGTGGGATTACTTTCTCTTGGTTTGTTTCTTAAACTGGAGCCAGGTAAGGTACAGGTAGGAGAACCAGAGAACTAGTCCATACAGCCCGACAGCGATCAGGTTCACGGTAAACAGAATCAAGCTTGGCTCCAGCAACAGTAGGCTGTAGCCGACGAGCCAGAAGGCTTCCGCCTTTCCGAAAATGGTCGTTGCCTGCTCCGGCCGAAGAGTCAGCGTAAGAGCGGTCCCATAATAGTATAAAGCGGAAATTACTAGGGAGAAGATTACTGAAACAATTATCGCGAGGGTAAACTGAAAGAGTATCGAGTTGATCTCGCCCGAGCGGGGATAGAGGAAGAAGAGCAGAAAGGTGAAGATCGCGACACTAGTTCCAGCTAG
>DASPWZ010000040.1:0-9854 GCA_035637535.1 Candidatus Dormiibacterota bacterium | reverse complement strand
GTAACCGAATCTTTATTTGACCGCGGACGCTCCTGACTTGTAAATTCGAGGCGCAACCCAGAGAATGCCCAATTATTGCTTGGAATGCGGCGGAAACCTAAGCTACGATTCCGCAATCAAGCAATACGCGTGCAAGAGTTGCGGTCTAACCTTCACCCAGCAAGATCTTCTACAGGGTCGAGAGAAGATGCTCCAGAGCCAGGAGACGGTTGACGAGGAGAAGAAACGTCGCCAGAAAGACTATCTCAAATGGTGGCTTAGCTCAGACAAGAAGACAAAGTAAACGATTCTTCCCAAGAGAACTTTTCGCGACTCTTAGGCTAACCACTACGGCTCCCTTGATCTCTTCCTGAGTCCATGTTGAATCGAAGCAGAGACTTTATTCCCAAAGTCAGATTATGACTCATCTGAACAAATCCTGACCCTCTCCAAGAGCGAAAACATCCTCGAAGACATACTCGAAAAATGGAGGCGTGGATCCACTGGGCCTCTGCCTCAGTTGACTCCTCTCCAGCTTCTCAACGCTCTGGTTCTGGTTGAAAGAGAGGGACCTGTGGGACGGAGAGCGCTGTCCGAAACCCTCCAGCTAAACGATGGGATAGTTCGCGGACTATTGGAAAGGCTGGCAGCAAGCAAAATGGCCCTGGTAACTGTGAAAGGTGTCCAGCTTTCCAAGATGGGAAAGGAGAGCCTCCGGAAGCTTCTTCGTCAGCTATCCATCAAGAAGATTATTTCCATAGACCAATCTGACTTGGTGTCTGCCAATTCTGTCATGGGAGTGCACGCCACAAAGTTGTACAGACCAGGAATGACTGGAATTGTTCAGAGGGATGAAGCGATTAAGGCTGGAGCTGAAGGCTCGATCACAGTTGCAGTTCTAGGCAGGAAGCTTTTGATTCCGCCTGACAACAAGAGTATCGCAGAACTCGCTCCAAAAGAAAACGCCAGGCTCAGGAGCGAGCTAGAACCCACTGACAAGGATCTCATCATAATCGGCTTTGGAAAGGACCCGGGACGCGCCCTTGCAGGTGCACTTGCAGCGGTCCTCTCGCTCCAGAAAGCCTAGGAGAACCTAGAACTGATAGAAAGGCGGAAGTTGTTGAGGAAGGCCACGGCCGAGGTCATCTCGATCGGTAACGAACTTCTCATCGGACATACGCTTGACACTAACTCCCACTGGATTGCAAAACACCTTACTAGGTTAGGGTGGACCCTTAGGAGAGTCACACAACTACGCGACTCGTTGGATTCAATCAAGTCAGGTGTGCGAGGATCTCTCAAGAGAAACCCGAGTGTCCTGATCACCATTGGCGGCTTGGGTCCGACCCATGACGACATGACGTTGGCTGGGATAGCGCGAGCGGTCGACAAACCAATGAGATTGAACAAGGAAGCGTTGGAACTTGTGAGAGATCATTACCGAAGACTCGAAAGCAAGCCTAAACTTACCAAGTATCGGACTAAGATGGCTACTCTTCCACAGGGTTCCGTTCCCCTGCCGAACCCAGTTGGCACAGCTCCCGGAGTAAAGATGCGACAGTCAAGCACAACTCTGTTCTCTCTACCGGGTGTGCCTTCCGAGATGAAGGCGATATTCCGCGCCAGCATCATTCCTTACCTAGAATCATTCCATACGACTCGCCCCGAGGAAGTAGAGATCAAGATTACCGGAATCATTGAGTCGGCGCTCGCACCAATTCTTGATCAGGCGCGCAAGATCTATCCCAGATTATACTTCAAGTCTCATCCTAGAGGGAGAGAAACAGGAATCAGGCCTTTGATCCTGCTCCACATCTACAATGTCGAACCTGGGGCAGAGAAAGAAATCTCTGAGGCGTCAGCTCGCATCATGCTTCAGTTGGCTGGAATCCGAGCCCGATCAAGTCTCGTCATCAGGAAATGATCTCCAATCTCGCCGCAAAGTCTAGCCGGTGCCTCCGAAAGCTTACTCTGTGGCGACTTGGACGAGGTCTTCTGGTTGTCTATTGTTAGTCTGAGACAGGTTCATGATTCCGCCCGTTAGGCTCTGGGCTCCGACTCCGTTCTTTGTCAACACCTCGGCTACGCGCAAAGATGTTCCTCCTGCCATGCAGACTAGGAGTGTCTTCGACTTGTCTTTCGGCAGAAGAGCGTTGATTCCTGCTGGAATCTTCTCGGTTGTTATGAGCGCCTGAACGTCTCGTGCGGTGGCTATCTTGACCTTGTCCCTGTCACAGCCTAACGCGTCCGCGACCAGCTTGATCCCTTCCTCTCTCGGAACAAACATCGCGTGGGTCCAGAGAACCTCTCCATAGCTTGGCTGCTTGGAGTTCGCTTCTTGCACGTTGACCTCTAGTGGGTCTGAGGTCTCGACCGGTACGTCAAGATCGGCTAGGTATTTTTGCAGTCCATCGGCGATCATCACTACGAAATTGTTGCCCGCACCGTAGTTGATCATCTGCAAGGCTGAGTAGAGGGCTAGTGCGCCGCTCTCGCCGATGTCATGGCCTCTGCTGGCAAAGAATCTCAAGAGCCGTCTAGCGGCTTCGAAGTCTACCTCGTGTTCGCCGCCGTATAGCTCGGGCTGGTAGAATCTCAGACCGACAGCCTTGTCTCTCGTTCTTATCCCAGCAACATCCTGGTTGGTCAGCGGGTAGACTACGTGCACGGGTTTTTGTCGGTACTTGGCTTGTGCATATTTCGCGAGCCCTGCTGAGGTTCCTCCTGTTCCGAACGCGGTGATTATTCTGAAGTCCCCGAGCGAGTAGCGGTGAGCTTTGAGTTGCTGGTCGATCTCTGGCGCGGTGGTTGTCTCATGGGACCGAACGTTTAGCTCGTTATCATACTGTTCTGGACAGAATCCATCGTAGATTTTGGCGAGCAGTTTGGCAAGGTTGATCACGTCCTGTTTTGCGAGCATGGCTTCCACATCGCTCCGAGCGTTGTCGAAGACTGATGTGTCAAGGCCAAGTCGTGCGAGCTGTTCTCGGACACTGGCCCCCGCGGCCTTTGCGACCACAAGGTTCGGGTCTATCTTCAGTCCTGGTGCTGGGCATATGTCGACGTCGAGATTGACAGATCTCACTCCTTCATTCTTGAGTTCGTCCAAGACTCCTCCTTGCAGCCTCCTCGAGACGAGAACGATGACTTCAAGCCCTAAGCTTCTCAGCATGCCGAGCGCTAGACCGAAGTTGCCGGAGGTTGCTTCGAAGATCTTCTGGCCAGATCTAAGCTTACCGGTAGCGATTGCGTCTCTGATTATCTCTACTGCGGGTCGGACCTTGACAGAGCCGCCGAAGATTTGAGAGTCCAGTTTTCCGAAGACTCGCACCGTTTTGGGGTCCATCCTGATGCCATACTCTACCCTGGCACCTTCGGTTAGAGCGTCGGTGAGGTCGACTAGAGGGGTCGGATTCGCGATTGGTCCAGTACCGTCCCTTCGAATAACGTGAGGGGTCTTGCTCAGGATTTCCTCGTCAAATCTTCCGAGAAGATTCTCGTCGACTTGGGGTGAGAACGAACTCTCTTCCAATGATTGTCGATAGCGTGGGGACAGGGCTTTATATAACGTATGTCATGTTGCGCCCCTATGACCGGGACTTACAAGGCGCCCGACATCCCAACCAGCGAGATTACAGGAGAACTGGTCAGAGACGAGCTCCTGAGATGCTTTGAGAGCGCGAACAAGGAATTCTTTACTCTACTGAATCAGCCCGTTACCGATGAGATGTTGAAGACACAGGTCAAACAGTTCGTTGAGGGAATATTCCAGAGCTGCGGCGTCAGCTACACAGACCCGACCAAGACGGGAATCTTGACAGCCATCAGCCAGTGCAAGAGTAACGCGGAGAACATGATGGGACCTAAGGGAGCGGACATAATCAATCACCACTACACCGAAATGATGAAGCTAGTCAACAGACTTCCAGAGAAGGAAGCTTACGTCCCAGTTACCCGAATAACCTGATTAAAATAATACCTGCTCTCGGCACCGTGACCGAGAAGCGCATTGACGGACGTTGCGAAAGACCCTGGTTGGATGATAAATCCAGTGCTTTTCATCATCGTAGTCGGACTCACTGTTATGTTCGTCGCGGCAATACTCTACCAGATCCTCGGCGTCCGCTAACTGCGACTCATAACTAATTAGTAATCCCGGTACATTCTGATTCTAAACCTTGGAACAGGCGACAGCTCAGCTCCATACGCCCCGCTCAGTGAGACTTGAGCGGATTGTCGACGAGACCCCTTCCATTCGCTCGTTCTGGTTTAGCGACGTAAGCCTGCACAAGGCTCATCCTGGACAGTTCGCCATGGTCTGGGTCCCAGGCGTTGACGAGGTGCCTATGAGCGTTCTTGCAATCCATGGCAAGAACGAAGCGGGTGTTGTCATCAAGAAAGGTGGTCCGGTCAGCACCGCTCTCTGGGAGAAAAAACCCGGCGACTTGTTCTGGGTCCGGGGACCTTACGGACATCCATACAGCGTTGCGCACCATCAGAAGCTTTTGGTGGTCGGAGGCGGAACAGGCCTTGTCCCACTACTGTCTCTCCTAGTTCATTTCCGCGGCCGCGACGTGACTCTTATCACGGGAGCGCGGACCGCCAGCGAGCTCCTCTTCAAAGACTGGCTGATAGCCGACAGCAAAGAACACAATTTCAAACTCGTTTTCGCAACTGACGACGGATCATACGGAGAGAAGAACCAGGTCCCTAAGGTCGCCGAGACCATTCTGAAGAATGGACATTTCGACGCCATCTATACCTGTGGCCCCGAGCCGATGATGAAGAAGATCTATGACCTCGCAATGGAAACTCGCTGCCACATCCAGGTAAGCTTGGAAAGAGTGTTCAAGTGCGGTGTCGGAATCTGCGCGGCTTGCGTAATCGGACCCTACCTTGTCTGCCACGACGGACCTGTATTCTCAGAGGCGGAACTTAGCGGCATGCCCGAATTCGGACACACGAGACGCGACCTCTCGGGCAAGAAGGCTCCACTGAACGCAGCCCACTGATTGAGCTTTGGCTTTCATACCTCCGGAGAAACGAAGCGTTAATTAGAACGGTCAGCGTTTTTCATCGATATAGCAAAGGAGATAGAGACTTATTCCTACTCATGGCTCGCTAACAAAAGCAGGCAAAGTCAGACAGCAGACTCCGAAGATCGTAGGTCTAGACAAACCGGGACTTTCACCGCGCGAGCGGGTCCGTAGGAACGCGCAGAAGAGATTTGTTCTAGGTAGAAAACCTGGCCAGAACTACATCAGAGTCTAAGCATCAGATGGTCCGATTCTTCCAATCCGAAGCAAGCATGCTATAGCTGACAGTATCAACAAAGTGATCGTATAGCCACTCTCTCTGTCGAGGGATTCCTTCCTGCCCAAACCCAAGCCTCTCAGCCACCAGACGACATCTCCTGTTTTCGAGAGCGCAAGAAATCTCCACTCGATTGAGGCTCAGTTCATTGAATGCCAGCTCAATCAATGCACTACACGTTCTCGTCATGATCCCTCTCCCCTGGAATGATTTGCCTAGCCAGAAACCGATCAAGGCTGCACGGTTGCTCCAGTCAATACGGTCGTAGGTTACGATTCCAGCAAGCATTTCTCGTACCCAGATACCCATGGCGAGGCCTTTCTCTCCACTACTCTCTTCGCTATTTCTCGTGATGAATTGGGTCGCAGCTCTTACTGATTGATAATCATCGATGAAAGGTAGCCATTCTCTGAGATGAGCCCTGTTCGAGTCCACGAGCTTGAACAGCTCGAGTGCATCCCGGGGTTCCAGCAGATTGAGCCGAACGTCTCGATCAATCTGAAGTGGAAACAACCCCTTAGACACTATGTGACGGGAAGAATCTTCTTTGGCCTTAGTCTGTTTGCGAGATTCGTCGGGTCTAGGCAACGAGCATCTGGTCAGACTCTGACCAACTTAATAGCCTAGATTTGAGGCGATGTCCGACTGACTTCACTCACTGGTTGGTCTAGGTCTCATTGTCGCTGACGGTCGATCTTTTACTCGGCATCCAATCACTCCTCATCTTCCTGTTCGCTGGTTACGAGTATCATACCTTGATGCACTTCCCGACCCTTCCGAACCATACTGGTACCGGCAGTAACGTCCCTCTGGTTTCCATAATTTTGCCGGTCAGAAACCAGGCCAGAACCGTTAGTGATTGCGTCAGGTCTTTGGTGGGTCTTGAGTATCCCAACGAGGAGATCATTGTTGTGGACGGTGGTTCAACCGACGGGACCCGGGAGCTTGTTCAGAAGTTCGCTCATGAGATCACGGTAGTTGACGAGGAGCCCCTGCCAGTAGGCTGGGTAGGAAAGAACTGGGCATGCCACCTTGGCTACAAGAAATCGCGAGGCGAGCTACTCCTATTCACCGATGGTGATTCCGTCCACGCAACAGACAGCCTGGCAAGGTCTGTCAACTATCTTCGGGCGGAGAATGCGGATCTCGTTACACTTGCGCCTGGAACCATACTGAGGAGCTTTTGGGAGAGGCTCCTGCAACCACCAATCTTCCTTCTGATCATGATTCTAGTAGGTGGAAAATTGGTTAATGATGATAATCGGCTGAATGCGATTGGAAATGGGCAGTACATGCTCTTTCGTCGAGAGGCTTACGACAGGATTGGGGGACACTATGCCGTTCGTGACAAGATTATCGAGGACTATTCCCTGGGCAGATTGCTGAAGAGGGCAGGGATGCGGCTGCGGTTTGTCACCGCTTCGGATGCCTTGGGGGTCAGAATGTACGCTAGCCTAGGTGAGATCTGGCGGGGCTGGAGGAAGAACTTCTACACAGTGTCCGAGAAGCATATGCTACCTAGAGCGGTCACTCGAATCTTCCTGATGTTCACGTTCCTCGTATTGCCCTTCGCTGTCCTAGGTTACGGTATCTTACTGGCAGCAGCAACCCCTCTGAACGCCTACCTGGTCGCCGGACTCTTCATGTCTGGACTCCTGTGGCTTGGCATAGTCATGCTAGACAATTCCATTGGAGTCAGCCCTCTATACGCGCTGATGTTCCCACTTGCAATCATGGTCTACATTTTCATCGGGATCGATTCGACAGTTCGAGGGTCGCTTGGCTTTGGCTTCTCGTGGAAAGGGCGGGTATATGGGAAACCGATAGAAAGACAGTTAGAGCCCAGCCCAGTCTAAAAACAGAGATTCAAGGCGTCCAAGACATGAGCCAGGTAGTCGAACAGATCTCAAACGAGATTCTCGAACGACTCCTAACTCTCGAAAACCCATCCAAAGAAGATGTCAACAAGGTCAAGATCGAAGTGTGCAGAAAGTACAAGTCACCCTTCGTTCCGGCCAACTCAAGCATCCTCCAACTCTTATCCGATGATCTTCGACCGAGACTCCGACCAGTCCTAACTGACAAACAGGTGCGCGGCATCAGCGGCGTAACCACCGTGGCAGTGATGCCCAAGCCCTACGGCTGCCCTCACGGAAAGTGCACCTATTGCCCTGGAGGTCCAGAGGTAGGCGTCCCGCGTGCCTACACTGGAAAAGAGCCCGCCGTCATGAGGGCTCTCGAATCAAAGTACGATCCCTTCCTACAAGTGAGTGGTCGACTATCGCAGCTACGGCACATGGGCCACTTTGTCGACAAGGTGGAATTGATCTTGATAGGAGGCACCTTTCCGTTCATGCCTCGCTCGTATCAGGAAGAATTCGTCAAGAGATGCCTGGACGCTCTCAACGGCCAGGAGTCGGGATCACTTGACGAAGCCAAGCAAATTGCTGAGAAGGCTCAGGTCAAAAATGTCGGAGTTACGGTCGAGACTCGGCCCGACTGGTCCCGGAGAGACCACGTAGACCACATGCTGTCTATGGGTGTTACCCGAGTCGAGATAGGTGTCCAGACCCTCTACGATGATGTGTACGAAAGAATCCATCGCGATCATTCAGTGGCAGACGTTGTCGAAGCCACGCGGACTCTGAAGGAGTCGGGTCTCAAGGTAGGATACCATATGATGTTGGGGCTTCCCGGCTGCGATGAGACACGAGATCTGGACGCCTTTCGAAGGATTTTCGAAAGCTCAGAATTCAAACCGGACATGCTGAAGATCTATCCATGTCTCGTCACACCTGGAACCAAGCTGTATGAGCAATGGCAGACGGGGGAGTACAAGCCTTACTCGACAGCGCAAGCCGCCCGTCTAATCACCGAGATCAAACGGTTCATCCCTCCATGGATGAGGATAATGAGAATCCAACGAGAGATTCCTGTTGATGGAATCGCGGATGGAGTGAAGAACGGAAACCTTCGCCAACTGGTCCAAGAAGAACTGGGTCGTCAAGGAATCGAGTGTCATTGCATAAGATGTCGGGAAGTCGGACAGCACATCATGCGAAACGGTTCGAACCCTAGAACCGATGATGTCAACATCCAACAAATAGCGTACGAAGCGTCAGGAGGCACTGAAGTCTTTCTTTCATTCGAGGACCCAGCCCAAAGCCTACTAGTTGGCTATGTTCGGCTACGGATTCCAGGTGACAACTCTCATCGTCCCGAAATCAAGGACAAGAATGCCGCGATTATTCGAGAACTGCACGTCTTCGGTCAAACTGTTCCCGTCGGCACAAGATCAGAATTGGCGTTTCAGCACAAGGGCTACGGATCTAGGCTTGTAGTTGAGGCTGAGCACGTAGCGTCCGAGGAGTATGACAGGACCAAGATGGTTGTGATAAGCGCTCTTGGGACGAAGAACTACTACTCACGTTTCAACTATCAACACGATGGACCCTACGTATCCAAATCATTGACTTAGAAAAGCCGCTACTGGATACAAGCGATGTAAGGTCAAGCCATGTCAGCTTCCATACTCGAAGGATATCAAGGAGAAATCCTACGGCGACTCAAGAACGCCAATGCCCAGATTGGCAGCATTATTAGAATCACGACAAAATCAGGCGAGGTTTTCGAAGGAACACTGTTCCCAAGGTCAGAATACACCGATCCGAACCACATAGTTCTCAAGCTCAAGAACGGCTACAACATAGGAATCCACTACGACAAAACCGAGAAGATAGAAGTCACAGGCCAAGGCCCAAAACCACACTTTTCAAAGCCACCATCTCCACCGAAGAGCTCCGGATTGCCCAGAGTGGCGATCGTCAGCATGGGAGGGACGATAGCTAGCCGAGTTGACTACCGTACAGGCGCCGTCCAACCTGCGCTGACCGCCGCGGACCTTGCAAGTGTTGTGCCAGAGCTTGCGTCAATTGCTGAAGTTGAAGCTCACATTCTGTTCAGCGAGCTAAGCGAGAATGTTACGCCCGCACAGTGGACAGTGCTGGCAGGGGATGTTGCCAAGAGGATAGGAGACAAGGTTGACGGAGTTGTTGTAAGTCAGGGAACTGACACAATGCATTACACGTCAGCAGCCCTGAGCTTTGCCCTGCAAGATCTTCCAGTTCCTGTGATGCTCGTGGGAGCTCAGAGGTCTTCAGATCGTCCCAGCTCTGATGCGGCCTCAAACTTGACTGGAGCTGTCGCTCTTGCCGCCCGAGCCGATATGGCAGTGGTCGGAGTAGCGATGCACCCGGACATGTCAGATCGGTACATCATCGCCCACAAGGGGACAAGAGTACGAAAGTGTCACACGAGCCGGCGAGACGCTTTCAAGTCTATCGGCTCAAACCCTTTGGCAAGATACGATCTTCAGACCGGCCAGATCGAACAGTTCGATGAGGCTCCAAGACGGGAAATGAGTCGCAATCTCATAGTCAAGCCGCATTTCAACCAGAATGCTTACCTGTTGAAATTTTATCCAGGCTTCAATCCTGAAATGATCACTTCCGCCGTTTCAAATGGCGCGCGAGGACTAATTCTCGAAGGAACGGGCCTCGGAC
>DASPWZ010000039.1:0-34394 GCA_035637535.1 Candidatus Dormiibacterota bacterium | reverse complement strand
GCGCGTCGTAGAAAGACCCGAGTATGGCTTGTGTGGGCGACAATGTGGCCGCCGACGGCGTCGACTGCATTTGCGAAGAACTGGTCGGGCTTCGACATGACCTGGTTAGTTACAACTGCCACGGCGTTGAATCCTCTGGCGAGCCGTATCAACCTGTGCATGTGATTGTTCAAACGTTGCTGTCGTTCTGCCAGCATCTCTCTTCCCAGGTACTCGCTTCTGAAATGGGACGTTAGCGAGTCGATTATTATCACTCGTATGTTATTGTCCTTGATAATCTGATCCGCTTTTTCCAAGAGAAGCACTTGGTGATCTGAGTTGTACGCCTCTGAGTAGATTATTCTCTGCGCAACATCAGTTGCCTCCAGTCCTGCGGACTTTGCCATCCGGACGATCCATTCGGGACGAAAAGTCTGCTCAGTGTCCAGATACAATGCACCACCATCCAGACCGCCCTTGTCTACTGGAAGCTGAACGTTGACGGCTAGTTGATGGCAGAGGATTGATTTGCCAACTCCGTACTCCCCGTATACTTCCGTGATCGTCTGGGTTTCCAATCCGCCCCCGATCAGCTCGTCGAAGGATTTGCTACCGGTCGTGAGCCGTCGCACGTTGGCCTTCATCCTCATCAGCTCGTCAGCTCTGATGAACGATAATGAGATGCTGTCTCGGGCCACACCGATAATCTTGGCGGCCTGTTTCTCGCCGATCCCAGCAGGGACGAGTTCTCGAACGGTGGCCGTTGCTAGGCTTTCGACTGTGTGGAAGCCGAGCTCTTTCAGCTTGTCAGCTGTTGATGGACCTACGCCCGGGAGGTCTTCTACAACTTCGTATTTCCGGGCGGTTTCTTGAGTCACCATGGCTCACTTGAGAGCTAGACAGCTTTTCGCTCTGTGCCGTATTTTAATGTGCGAAAAGATGCGCCGTCTCTGATTTAGCTTGTAGATCGGTGCGAAGATAATCCTGTCACTGGTCAATGTACCGCGTTTCAGGTTTCACCGGTTACAGCACGCTTATGGTGATTGCGGAGACGGGCATCTTGCGTTGAGGATTATTGGGGGTTGAGGAGGAGGCCCAACCCAAGAAGAGTGGAAGTAGAAGGTACATCGAAACTTTGTTGGGCTGGCATGGAGAAGACTCCGCGGGGAGCAATCTATACCAGACCACACTCCTCACATCCATCCTCGAATACGGGATCATCCTATTTTTCGGCGTCTGGCTAGTCACGGAATACTTCTACAACATCTACGAACAACAATACTTCGGATCCTTCAACCCAGTATTCCTAATAGTCGTCCTGATGATCGTCTCAGCCTACGGGTTCACCCGCCTTGTCTCAACAATCCGGACCGTACTGAAACCTCCCAAGAAAACAAACAAACCCGAGGATGATTACTGATGGTAAAGGTACGAATCGGAACCACCATCTCCTTCCTAGTCAACCTATTCCTCACATTCTGGCTCGTAAACCAGTATCTGAACGACGTCTACTTCCAGAACTACGTCAACACGTCCATCGGACCCTATTCACCATTCATAGTTCTCACCATCGGGCTGGGCGGCGGATCAGGCTTCGGCTACGTTCTACTAAAGAGGCGGCACGGTGACCAAGGTCTTGTAGGAAAGATCCAGAAATCGAAATCCTTCAAACCAGGATCACTACTTTCAACCGGGGCCCCGGTCGCCTCACCTTCGAGACAGATCCTTCCAACCGGCGCACCGCCATCCTCGACGTCAAAGCACACAGCCTACTCGGTCCCATCACTACCCAAGAGCTCGTCCCCCAGCAGTTCAAGAAACAGCCCTAGCGTGACATGGTCAGCCAGCACCAAGCCCTCCTCTGAACCTTTCCCGGCTCAGAAACAGGAAACGATGGGCAAAAGCACATCGGCAGTCCTACAGACTCTCAGGGCGGAAGCGTCCAGACCAACATCCTCTCCATATACACCACCCCCTCAGAACCAACCAAGTCCGACAATGCGCCAACCCGTTGAACAGGCGCCGCGGCCGGCACCGGGCCCTAGCTGGAATCCGCCCCAGTCAACAATGGACGAGAAGAGATCGGATTCAGGTTCACTCTTTCAGAAACCAGGCCTCGACACTTCAGCTAGACAAGGGGTACCGTTCCCAAGTACCCCGGTTCCCTCTCAGAGTTCACAGTCCTCTGCAGTTCCATCAAAATGGGCTCCCCCCATAGACCGGCCCGGAACTGGGCCATCATCCGAGTCTACAGGGGTGCGATCGATCCCTCCACTTCCTCCCAAATGGACGCCGGGCTCAGGGCCGACCAATCCGCAGGGTTCCCCGCCTCCTCAGGGAATTCCTCGACCAGGCCCAATGCCAATGAGACCCCCGATTCCCCCAACACAGGGTGGGCCCCGCCCATTTGTCATCCAAGGTCCGGGCAGACCAGGAGAGCAGCATCCAATGGCACCGCCAAGACCATTCGGCGCGGGTCCACCTCGACCTCCACCCGGAATGGGACCCCAACCTGGACCCGGTCAACCTGGACCCCGACCACCTGCTCCTATGGGCGTACCAATGCCAATGCCTCAGCCTTGGAAGCCTCCTACACAAACTCCCGACAAGGAATCACCAGATTCCTCACCGAAACCCGAATCATTCGGTGATCTGTCATCGACAAAACCGGGGACGGAATCGAAGAACCCCCCCGCGCCTGGCGGCGGAGGAGAGATGGACTGGGACACGGCCTTAGACACGATATTGAAGACTCTCCGGAAAGACCGAGGAGTCGGAGAGGCAAAGTAGGGACTTTGACCCATCAGAGCCAGTTACACCAAGTCTTAGGCTCCTACGAAGCAGAGGTGCACATGTCACTCAGAAGATGGAGAGAAGGATAGTTTGAGGAAACTCCTTATCAAACTCGTAGCAATAGAGACCGCGCTCGTAGGCTGGCTCTCATACTGGATATTCCTCGTCTACGCAAACAACCCTTCTGTCGCTGACCAATTGGCCGGTAGTCTGCAGAGATTCCCACAGCTATCGTTCAGCACAATTGACATTGCAGTCATGGTCATAATCGCAACACTCGCCATCACTCTAGCCTTCAAGTTCCAACGAGGCCTACGACCTGGCATTCGACTAGAAAGAGCATTGCAGATGCTGGAGAATCTGATGAAACGCAACCTCGTATTAGAGGCACAGGTAGCCGAACTCAAAATAGAAAAGGTTCACCCAAGCCCGGTCATCACAAGCACTACCCCCATCACTCCTAGTCCCAGTGAACCTCGGCCTGGATCTTGGGAGAAAGCGTTTCGAACACCACTCGAAGCAGGCCCGCCAATAAGCGCGCGATCAACTGCGACGGGCCGCGAGGACGTCCCCTTCGAGCGTGAGACAGGAGTCCCACCACCGAGAATTGAACCCGTACCATCGACAGGCTCGCCCGCTTTCTCGAAACCAATAATCATGATCACGGAGAAAAGCTCCGAAAGGTCATTGCCGCCGACAGTAATTACTGAAAGAAGCTTTGACAGACCGACCCCGACTCCACCACCGGGTCAGGGCGCTTCGAGCTGGGAAGACAGTCCCAAATTCATAGGGGAGTCCAGGGGAATCCTTACCCCATCATCTCCCCCAAGAAGGGCACCGGCAGTCTCCGACTCGGGCGGACTAAAACAGCCATACATCCCGGCACCGGCGCCTAGAATTGTCCCGCCAAGTGTTATTGTCGGGCCGATGGCAAACCCTGCAATGCCCAAGATTCTCCCCCGACCCCCTCGCCCAACAAGCCTGCCCAAGGGCCCCCCGCCGAGCGTCAGTCCCCCATCTAGCTCCGAAGTCACTAAACCCCGGCCAGACACTCCACCAGTTGATCCAAATCCAGTCAAACCAGCGGCTCCTCAAGATATCTCGACAACTCAGGAGAAATCCGAGAAGACTCAGTCCAAATCGGATGATAAGACCCCGGACGCGACAAGCGGCAAGGAAAGCGTCAAGCCGTTGGAAGCTACGAAGAAGAAGTTTCCCTACGAACAAGACTGAAAGAGACTAACATCAGACTCTGCAGATTTTTCCGTTTAGGACTAGTCCGTCTCTTCGGGTCCTCCGAGCCATCCCTTCAACGCCTTCTGGTCGGACCGCACAAGCTTCTGCAACGTTTCCAAGCTCTTCTGCAGCGTCAGCGGCTTGAACTCGATCTTCATCTTCTCCACCGTCGGCAGAACGCCCTTGGCAAGAGACGGTGCGACTATGATCGGTCGAAGCTTCTTGCCCTCTGCCGGTGAAAGGTACTTCAGATATTCGACGAGCTGCTTAACTGCAGCAGCTCCAGCCGGATCCTTCTTGATCTCAATGACCACCGTATTTCCCTGAGAATCAATTCCGTAAACGTCGACGAATCCGGGAGCAACCTTCTTTTCGAAATCTATCACTCGAAGCCCTTGCTCAATCAGACCCGGCTCTGCGAGAATGGCCTTCTGCATTTCCTCCTCACTTGAGTGGAGGATGAACTCGGCCTCGTCCTTCAAATTGAACGTGCTGAGAAACTCAATCCTGTCCATCTCGATATTCAGCGTCTCCAATGGACTGGGGCGGACAGCCTTTACGATCAGACGCCCATCTTCGATCCGAGTCTGGAAGACACAACCAGACGGCTGCCAGTTGACGGGCTGGTAGTCCCTGCCCCTGTGAACCAGCACGCAACCATCACCCTTCAAAATGACAAGCCTCTCACCCTCCCCCATGTCGCTGCCCGTCCGGCCAGAATAGCTGACCGTACAGTTCGCAACCATCGCCACCATCATCCTAGCCTCCAGAGCTTTCAATAGCTCCGAACGAGCCTGTTCTAGGTTAGGAGAGACGAAGACTGGCACTCAGATCACGCTAGAAAGATTCAACTCTCCATCCGCAATATATCAGCATGGTTTGGAAAAGGACGATAGACAAGTCGCAGAATGGTACAACACCCTCTCCGGCTCATACGACGAACTCTATGGTGAGGAACAATCCCGCAAGTGCGAAACGGTCTTGGGACTCCTTGGAAACAGACACTTCGAAGTTCTGATCGACGTCGGTTGCGGAACCGGCAGCTTCCTCGAAAAAGCGGGCGCGATCTACGACTATGCCATAGGTATAGACTTGTCTGCAAACATGTTGCGGATCGCGACGAAGAGAAAGACTGCTAATACCGATTACGTGTTAGCAAGCTCGTCCTCGCTGCCGCTCAAGAGCGCTTCATCAGACTGCACGGTCTCAATCTCTACGGCGAAGGCAGGGTCGAATCTTTCAAGTTTCATCGCCGATCTTAAGAGAATTAGCCGCGAAAACTCGCTAGTAGCGTTCACTCTCTTCCAGCAGCCCGGACTGCCAAATCCTGACCCTCTGGCGAAACCCGTGCATTCAACGATCATTTCTGACCGGGAGACCCTCTATTTTCTCCGTCCAGCTGACTCTCTAGAATGAGTGCTGAATCGGCGTCTGGCTTCGTGGACTTTAAGAACTAGACCCGCCCCTCTAGCCCTGACAAGAATGCCGGGATGCTCGCACCAATGGCGCGGAAGAGGACAGATGGCTCGATGCATAAGATGCGGAAAGCTGAAGACCGATTTCAGGAAGGAACAGCACAACCAGAAGATGCTGGCGAGAGAAGACTCAGAGAGCTAACTAGCCTGAGAGTCCAAGATCCGAACGCCGTGGTTTGGCAAAGAGTTTTTATGGCCTCAGCCGAACAGCCGCGATAAGGCTGCTACTTGGAACCCTCGAGAAAGCCGCTGAACCTTCTTATCCGCAAGATGAACGGGGACGTGGCTGTAAAGCTGAAGAACGATACTGAGTATCGGGGCAAGATGATCGACTGCGACAGCCACATGAACATCATCCTCGATGGAGCGAGAGAATATCGTGGCGGAGACCCGGCCACGAACTATGGAAGCCTGATAGTTAGAGGAAGCAACGTACTCTACATCTGCGTGGCCCCGCCTAGCGGGTCCTAGCTATTTCTTCTCAGGCTGACGACGAGGAGCAGGACCTAGAATTCTGGAGAAATAGGGCGTTGAGCGGAATGCATACTTTAGTCCTATCGAGACAGGGATCCCGACTGCTCCTCCTCCGACAACCTGTAGAATGTTGAATGGAACCTCTCCTGACGCGGCAACGATCCCGGTTGCGGACGATGAGCCGAAGACCAGAGCAATAAGGAATGATTCCGCCACGATATATCCAAGAACCATAACCACGCTACCTGCCGCCCAGGCGATCATTAAGGTCCGACGCTGAAGACTCCGCCTTGAGATTAGTCCAGCAACATACCCCTCCAGCCCCTTTATGATCAGAGTGAACGGTGCAAAAGTGCCGAATCCTCCAAGAGCATCAGACAAGAATGAACCTATTCCGCCTGCGAATCCACCCACTGTCGGTCCAAACGTCAGTGAGGTGATAAAGATCATGATGTCTCCGAGATTGAAGTATCCCTGAGTTGCAGGGATCGGAATCTGAAACAGGTACGTTGAGAGAAAGACCAGCGCCGTGAAGACGGCCGTCACAGTAATGGTAACTACCGGTGTGCGGTGCCCGGTAACTACCTTGGACGCTGCGTCAGTTTTCGATTCCATACATAGCTCCCTCGAAGATTTACTGGCGCGTTATAACCTGTTTGGGTTCAAGCTTCAGATTCTTCGAAAGAGAGGCGTTCACTAGCCCCAGGTACGGAGGAGAGGGTCGTCCGGGTCGGGACTTGAACTCTGCATGGTACTGCGTAGCGAAGTGGAACGCGTTGCTGGGCAGTTCTAGTATCTCCATTCTCCGGTTGGCGTCGCTCTTCCCTGAGAATCTTAATCCTTTCGAGGTGAGTTGAGGAATATACTTGGGATTGACTTCGTAGCGGTGCCTATGCCTCTCCCAAGCCTTCGACTTCCGATACAGCGAATATGCGATACTTCCTGCGTCGATGGAGATTTCGTGTGCTCCCAGCCTCATTGTTCCGCCCTTCTCCAAAATACTATTCTGTTCTGGCATCAAATCAATAACATGATCTTTCGAATTCGGGCTCAGCTCGGAGCTGGCCGCATCCATCATTCCCAAGCTCCGGGCATATTCAACAACTGCTAGTTGGAATCCGAAACAGATTCCTAGGAATGGAATGTTGTGAGTTCGCGCGTATTCTATTGCTTTGATCTTTCCCTCCGAGCCTCTCGACCCAAAACCTCCCGGCACTAGGAGTCCGTCGAACCCGGACAGTACTCGGACCCTTGAATGGTCTTTCTCGAAATCGTCAGTCTCGATAAACTCCAGATCTACCTTCGCGTTCAGGGTAGCACCTGCGTCACGGAGCGCTTCGTTGACACTGACGTAGCAGTCGGCGAGTTCGGCATATTTCCCGCAGACTGCGATTGTAACTTGGTTTTCCGGTCCAAGATGGTTCTTGATCATCTTCTTCCAAGAACTCCACTCAGGTTCCCTGCTTGACAATTGGAGTCTACCGACTAGGTAACCGCCCAGCCCCTGCTCGTCTAGCAGAAGCGGTGATTCGTAGATGCTCGCGATATCCTGGGATGTGAAGACCGCGGATTCTTCGACATTGCAGAAGAGCGCGATCTTCTTTCGCGGCTCCGGTCTAAGAGGCACCTTGCTACGGGCGACTAAAACATCAGGTTGGACGCCTATGCGTCTAAGCTCCTGCACACTATGCTGCGTGGGCTTGGTCTTCTGCTCACCCACAACATCCAGCATCGGGACAAGGGTGACGTGGACATTGATGACATTCCCGATTCCCTCGTCGAACCGGAATTGCCGTGCCGCCTCAAGATATGGGAGTGATTCAATGTCGCCAACAGTTCCTCCAATCTCTACAATCACAACGTCCGCGCCTTCATGTGAAATGGTCCGAAGACGATCCTTGATCTCGTCAGTAATGTGCGGAATTATCTGGACACATTTTCCAAGAAAATCTCCTCGTCTCTCCCGTTCGATGACCGAAGAATAGATCTGGCCGGTGGTGATGTTGTGGCTCTTCGGAACGTTGATGTCTAGGAAACGCTCGTATGTTCCGATGTCCATATCGGTCTCTCCGCCATCTTCGGTGACGAAGACCTCTCCGTGGATGTACGGGTTCATTGTTCCCGCGTCGTAGTTCAGGTAGGGGTCGACCTTTGCTGCTGTGAGTTTCAGTCCTCGGACTTGTAGAATCTTTCCGATAGAAGCTGCGATCACTCCCTTTCCTATTCCGGACATCACGCCGCCGGTGACGAATATGTACTTCGCCAAAGGGTAACAGAGAGAGGAATAATCACTCATTCAAAAGACTGACGGCGAAAGGACCTCCAAGCCTCGAGCCTCAAGGGGAACACATAGCACATACATGGCGGTGAATTCTTAGACCCGTTGGATCAGCGGTTTTGACTTCGGAGTCGTTGACCTTCCTTCGGGAAGCTTGAGACCCGCCTTCTGCCAATCATCCAAGAAACGTTTCAGCCCAATATCAGTCAAAGGATGCTTCACCATCTTATCCAAGACATCAGGCGGCATCGTAGCCACATGGGCACCCAACTTCGCCGCTTCCACAACGTGTACCGGATGGCGGATGCTTGCGACCAAGACCTGAGTGTCAATATTGTAGTTTCGATAGATCTGAAGAATCTCATCGATTATCCTCATCCCTTCATGGCCTGCGTCGTCCAGGCGACCGATGAAGGGACTTACATAGTCAGCACCGGCCTTAGCCGCTAGCAATGCCTGGTTTGGAGAGAAGACGAGAGTTACGTTTGTCTTGATGCCGTCCCTGTGAAGCCTCCTTACCGCCTTGAGTCCTTCCCCGGTCATCGGGCACTTAACAACGATATTTGGTCCAAGAGCAGCAAGATCATGTCCTTCCCGTACCATTCCTTCAGAATCCTGACCTACCACTTCAAGGTTCACGGGTCCGTGAACAAGTCTCAGAATGTCCGTTACCAGCTCTACGAATTCCCTGTTCTCCTTGGCGATGAGGGTCGGGTTGGTGGTTATCCCATCCAAAACCCCCATGTCGACGAAAGTCTTGATGGACGGGATGTTGGCGGTGTCGAGGAATATCTTCAATCGATAATCACCTAGCCGCGACCAGCTTCTTCGCAGCTCTCACGATATCCTTCGAGGTAAGACCATACTTCGCCATTAGCTCCTTGTATTCGCCGGACTCTCCGAAAGTGTCTCTGACGCCGACCATCGAGATGGGAACTGGATACGAGCCCGAGACAACCTCAGCAACAGCGCTGCCCAGTCCACCGATGATATTCTGTTCCTCAGCCGTAACAATTCCTCCAGTCTTCCTTGCCACACCAGTGATGGTCTCCGCGTCCAGAGGCTTCAGAGTATGAGAGTCAATGACTTCCGCAAAGATCTTTTCTTTGGCTAGGGAGTCGCCTGCTTCCAGTGCCTCGTTAACCATTACGCCGCAGGCAACAATTGCCACCTCCGTTCCCTCCTTCAAGACCTTGGCATGGCCAATCTTTAGGTCAGGACGCGAGGAGTAGACTTCCGGTACGCTGGGTCTACTAAGCCGGATATAGAAAGGTCCAGGGGTCTTCCAGGATTCTTCGATCAATGCCTTGGTCGCGGGAGCGTCGGCGGGAATGACGACTCGCATGTGAGGAATTGCCCGCATTGTGGCCACGTCTTCGACCGTCTGATGAGAGGCACCGTCAGGCCCTACGCTAACTCCGCCGTGTGACGAGACAATCTTGACGTCTAAGTTGGGATAGGCGACAGCATTCCGGATCTGGTCCAGGCACTTTCCGGGTACGAACGCGGAGTATGTGCTGACGTACGGTATCTTTCCGGCGAGGGCGAGTCCTGCAGCGATTCCGATCATGTTAGCCTCCGCGATTCCGATGTTGAAGAACCGGTCAGGGTATCGATCGGCAAAGAGACTCGTTTTTATCGAGACCGAAGTGTCGGCTCCTAGCACAACTATCCTTGGGTCCTTTGACCCGAGCTCAAGGAGAGCCTCGGCGAGGGCGTCGCGCATCGAACTCATTTGGACGAGCATTATTCCCAGCATCCCTTGACAATTGAAGTGTACGATAATTCAGCGCTCATCATTGTTGCCTCATAGACTCGACCAGTTTCTTCACAGTGTCCTTGTCTGGCGCCTTTCCATGATACGCAGGATCCCATTCCATGAAGGAAACCCCCTTCCCCTTTACGGTGTGAGCTATGATGACGGTGGGCCTATTCCGCATATTCTCTGCCTTTTCCAACGCCTCAATTATCTGACGAAGATCGAATCCGTCAACCTCAAGGACGTGCCAGTTGAAAGCCTTCCATTTGTATGCCAGAGGCTCCATCGGCATGATCTGTTCAGTCAGACCATCTTGCTGTATTCCATTTCGATCAACGATAGCCGTAAGATTCCCCAGTTTGAATTTGGGAGCCGCCATGGCCGCCTCCCATGTCTCGCCCTCGTCCAATTCCCCATCTCCCAGCAACGCGTAGACTCGATAGTCCTGCTTGTCGATCTTACCGGCCAGAGCCATACCGATAGCGGCCGACAAACCGATTCCGAGAGAGCCACCTGGGAACTCGACTCCGGGAACGCGATAATCTGGGTGCCCCTGTAATCTGCTGTTCAGTTTGCGAAGCGTCTTCAGCTCGCTGACAGGAATGTATCCTGCCTCTGCTAGAGTGGCGAACAAGACTGGAGCAGCGTGACCTTTGGAGAGAACGAACCTGTCTCTGTCAGGCCAGTCAGGGCGTTTGGGATCGTGACGCATCTTGTAGAAGTACAGTGATACTAGAATCTCGACGGCTGAGAGACTTCCCCCCGGATGACCAGACTTCGCCTCCGCGAGCATCTCCAGAATGTGGGTTCTGATCTTGACCGCTTTCTGCAGAAGCATGCCAATGGGGATTTGGGCTTGTTCCATTACTAGTGGACCGGGACCTGAACTATATGCTCTGCAAGCTCTAGTGTTGTGCTAGCTTGAGATCTAAGATCGTTCAGATCCACTACGACAGTACCAATCTTGTCTGCCTGCTGGGCTGCGGCCAGACCGGCAAGTAGAACGGCCTCTCGGACAGAGGCTCCAGCAGCCATGGACATTGCCAGAACCGCGGTCTGGCAGTCTCGCACACCGACAGCGTTGAATCCCGGCTTCGGACCCTTGAATGGAGGGAAGCTGGTGATGTTCTTCTTCTCGAAGAGGATCATTCCATGCTCACTTCGAGTTAGAAGAAGACTCTCACATTCTAGCCGGGTCATCAGATTGTGCCCCATGTTTCGGAGCGAGGTGTCGTTCACCATCGAGACCCCGGTTGCGATGCTCCCCTCACGCGCATTGGACTTGACCATCGTGACGCCGATGTAGTCTAGATAATGGCGCACTTTCGGCTGGGCCAAGACCTTCTTGCTCTGCACTCGGCATTCCTCGACGACGTTGCTTATCAGCTCGGGCGTTATCACTCCCTTGTCGTAGTCGGAGAACACGACTCCATCGGCCCCGCTGACCAACTCCTTCAGAGGTTGGAGAAACTGCCTCGTAATGTGAGGCTCCACGTCAGACCGGTACTCTTTGTCGATTCGAAGGTATTGCCGATGGTTCAGGATAAACCTAGTCTTTAAGCTGGTAGGCCTATCGTTAACCACGATACCCGAAACGTCTACCCCTTTTCGGCGAAGCTCCTCTTCAATCCAGCGTCCCGCCTCGTCTTTTCCAACGACCCCGAGCACTTTGACCTTGGCGCCCAGGGCGACGAGATTGTTGGTAAGGTTGGTGGCTCCTCCGAGAAGAAGCTCTTCGGAGATGAAGTCAGCCACTGGTACGGGGGCTTCGCGAGAGAGCTTTCGACCTTGAGAGTGGACGTATCGGTCGACAATAAGGTCCCCAATGACTAGAATTGACTTGTTTCGAAAGCTGTCTACGACCTCGGTTGGATCGGAGACGTCCAGTGTCAACTGGGGTGCCAGAAGGATCGGGTGCTTTGAGGTTATTTAAGATTGTCAGAACACAGAGGGCTAGATCAGGGAGAGTAGTTTGGGATTCTCTACTTTATGTCCTCGGCCCTCTTTACTAGCCTTACGCGACACATGACGTGGTCTCCATCTTTCACGCCGAAGATTTTCCTAATCTCCTCTGGTATAGTGATCCGTCCGCCCGCTATTACTTCGGCGAAGAAGGGGATGTCTTCTTCCTCAACTTGAATGGGCAACTATTGGCCTCGGGCAAATGGCTAAGAACCCAATGATATAACTTTTCCAGAAAACGTGGAGCTAGAAAGTCTAGATAGAGTGTAATCATCACATGAAGACTGTTGCTGATTCTGGTTTTGCAGATCTTTCGCGCATGAATTTCGACGTATCCGATGAGCAAAGATTCCTACTGGATGAAGTTGACAGGGCCTGTAGAGAACTTCGACCGCTAGAGGACGAAGCCTACCTAACCGGAAAGTTCAATGATCGCCTAGCACCAATTTTCAGGAAAGCACAACTTCTAGGATTACCAATCTCAAGGCGATACGGCGAAGGTCAAGGAGCGGACGTACTAACCTATGCCCTAGCTCTAGAAAGAATTGGCCAAGAAGGAACTGGGGTCCGAACGTTCCTCTCCGGCCATGTCTCCCTCGGACAAGTAACCGTCCAGAAATGGGCGAGCGAGGAGCAGAAGCAGCACTACCTTCCTCCGGCTACGCGAGGAGAAAAAGTCATGTGTTTCGGACTCACCGAACCGACCGCGGGAAGCGACCCCGCATCTCTTCGCACCACATTTGAGGAGAAGGGGAACAACTTCGTACTGAATGGCAGTAAGGCCTGGATTTCAAACGGCAGCATAGCAGATGTCGCCGTCATTTTTGCGTACCCGAAGGGTAAGCGGGAAGGGATGTGCGCGTTCATTGTTGAGAAGAATTTCGAAGGATATTCGAGTCAGCAACAGAAACACAAGCTCGGAATGCCGACCTCAGACACTGGCTCAATCTTCCTAGACAACTGCAAGGTCCCAAGAGAGAACCTCATGGGACCCGCGGGCAAAGGGTTGAGCATAGCCTATTCGGGATTGATGAGCGGCCGACTTAGCGTGGCCGCCGGATGCCTAGGAGTCATAGAGGACTGCATCAACGAGGCAGTTGCATTTTCCAAGCAGAGAATCCAGCATGGAAAACCAATAGCAAAACACCAACTCGTCCAGCGTCACATTGGAGAAATGTCAACGAATCTGGAAGCATCCAAGAACGTAGTGTACAAAGCAGCGCTTCTGAAACAGAAAAGCGACTCGGACCCAGAAGACAAGGACTTGCGAGACTACGCCGACGTGATGATCGCCAAGGCAAAGTACTTCGCGTCAAACGCTTCATTCGATGCAGCAGACAGGACAGTACAGATTCTCGGCTCCAGCGGCTACAGCTTCGAGACTAGGGCTCCAAGGCACTTGGTCGACACTAGGGTCTGCAGGATTTACGAAGGCACCGACGAGATAATGGTCCAGAAGATAGCAGTGAGTCTGCTGGGAACCGAATACGAGGCTTACCGGTAGTTAGCTCACCCTGAGGCTGCCAAAGGCTTCGATCCTCAATAACCAGTAAGAAGCCCTCACCGTGACTCTCAAGTGGGGTCTCCATTTCTCAGGTAGCCTTATTTTTCAGGACCAGTGAAATATCCCTGGGTATCGTACTCAATTATCCTGGGAAAGGCCAAGATGAGAACAACAAGACTGCCTTCACTACTCGGCTCAAGGTACGGTCCTCTGTTAGTGATACAATCAGCAGCTAATCTGTTGCTTGCTGTTTGGTTGTATCTTGAATACACTCACAATCCCTTCATGCAGGCGTACGTGTCAAACGTCTGGGCGAGCGTTTGGCCTGAGATAACAATCGGCATATCGGCGGCGACCGTCGCAGCCATCATCTTGGCTTTGTATGGTAAAAGACACTCTGAATCTTTGCCCGCTCGGCTCGGTTCAAAATCCAGATTGGAAGACCTTGAAGAGCCTAACAATTTGTCTAGGCTCGACATGTGCCCATTCTGCGTGACACCGCTCCGAGCTATCTCGGAAGGCAGGCTACAGTGTAGGAAGTGTAGACGATACTTCAAGAGCAGCCTTCCGAAAATGGATGTATAGCCTTCGGCCGTTAGAACCCGCCTTTAATCAATCACAGTTTAGGCGACTTCAACTTATTATTCATCTGAATCTTCTCGCCCCCATTCGAGGACCTGGTAGGAGTGACTGAGGTGGATACGGATGCATTACCGTATCTCGAAGAGGCCTGCTATTACCTAAGAAAGAAAGGATTGTCATTTCAGGAAGTCTCCAAGGCGCTTGAGATTCCCGAGCCCCAGGCGAGCCATCTATTCGAGGTGTACCAGTCAAAGATCTCGAAAGGTCTTGTTGAGGAAAGTGAGGTGGATCGGAACCTGTGGGAAGATGTCTACAACGATTCGGTCGGAAATGAAAAAATTACGTTCGCCCGAGAGAATGGATTCTACCACTGCCGCCGTTCAGACTTGGAGAATATGGATAGTGCAGCTCTGATGAACATCTTCGAGACGAGCAAAAAGTTCCTTGATTTTGACATGTACCGACGATATCTCGATACGAAGCCTCCGGTGGGATACGATCCGATGGCAATGCAAAGGCAGATCAAGCGTGCTGTGGAGTTGATCCAAGAGATTCTACGGCAGAGATATAAGAAAGAAGCGGACCATTAGAGCGCACTCGTTTGGACAGCTGATAGCTGCCTATGATGCGAGTCAACTAGGGAAACGCATCAAGTCTCGTTAGCCAAGGCCTAGACTCAAACTGAAATAAACTCCCGAATAACCTCGAAGCGCTAACAATGTCACTTGAAGGCTTCGAAGTCGCCGTAGTCGGAGCAGGCCCAGCTGGAAGCGCAGCAGCGATTACCCTTGCGAGAGAAGGAGTTCAGGTTCTGCTCGTGGAGCGAGGGACTTTTCCAGGATCAAAGAACGTGTTTGGAGGAAGAATATACTCGTATGCCCTCAAGAAACTCCTTGGTAATTCGTGGAAGAATGCCCCTATCGAACGCTTTGTGCGAAAGGAGGGCATTACTTTCATGACTTCAGACAATGCGTTCTCCGTCGAATTCGAGTCTAAGGATCCAGAAGGCAGTTTTACAGCGAAGCGAGCGAAGTTCGACAAATGGCTAGCCGAGCAAGCGGAAAAGGCGGGAGCCTCCCTCATCACCGAAAGCAGAGTCGACGATCTTATCATTGATGGTGGTCGCGTAACAGGAATCGTTGCTGGCCAAGACAAGATCCCAACAGATGTGGTCATCGCATGCGACGGGACGACGACTGGGCTAGCGCGGAGAGCGGGTCTCGCATCGATGCTTGAACCGAGCCAAATCTCAATGGGAGTAAAGGACGTTATAGAACTGCCGAGCGAGAAGATAGAGGAACGTCTCGGTCTCGAACCAGGCCAGGGAGCGGCCCATGTCTTTATCGGAGCTTGCTCGGGAGGACTGCGAGGCGGAGGTTTCCTCTACACAAACCAAGACAGCTTGGCGCTCGGCATGGTTGTTGGGGGAGACGATGTTTCCTCACAGAAGACTCAATCCTACAGCTTCATGGAGAAACTCCGAGAACACCCAAAGGTGCAGCGCTTCATCAAAGGAGGAAAGACTGTTGAATATGATGCGCATATGATCCCTGAAGCCGGCCCAAAAATGCTCAGCCGTCCATATACCGATGGGATGGTTGTTGCGGGAGATGCGGCGGGCCATCTCCTGAACAACGGTTACACGTTCCGAGGAGTCGACATGGCTATTCAAGCCGGGGTCGCCGCGGCTCAAACTGTTTTGGAGTCTCGAAAGAAGAAAGACTACTCAGCGAACTCCCTGAAGGTATTCGAGAGAAAATTACATGAAGACCCAGCTCTCAAAGACATGTACACTTTCCACCGTGTCCCGGCGTATCTAAGGAACAGGCGATTATACGCGGTCTATCCGGAACTTGTGTGCTCAGCCGCTGAGGCAGTCTACCGGGTGGATGGAACGGGAAAGAGAAAGATCTCCAAGGAACTGAGATTGCAGGCGAAAGGCCGAGTCTCAATATTCACTCTAATACGCGACTTGATCAGAGGAGCGAGGACGTTCTAACGATGCCCACTGAAGAATCGCTAACGCTTGACAAGAGGCTGGCGCTCGTAAGTTTTAGCAAGGACGCCGAACCATTCATCGTAGTCGATACCGACAAATGCAATCACTGCGAATCAAAACCATGTCTCTACATATGCCCAGCCGAGGTCTATGCTTGGAAGGAGAACCTGAGTTACAACACTGAGGGATGCATGGAGACAGGGGCTTGTTTGATTGTGTGTCACAAGATCGGCGCTGGCGCGATCAGCTGGAAGTATCCCTCAGGCGGAAAAGGTGTCGCTTTCAAGCTCGGATAGGTATCCCAAATCCTCTTAACCAACAAATAGGGCCACTCGCACACCTCCGGGCGTGAAGTTGAATCGTCAATGGTCGAAATAGCCCATGAACCACTGAAGCGGGTTGTTGTCCGTGAACTAGTCAAATACGACAACCCTCAGCAGCTAGTGAACTCTCTTGCCATCATCATGAAAATGGGGCAACCCATTCTTCTAAATTGGTGTGAGGGAGTCGTCTTCGTTTCCCAGCCGATCCCTCCTCCTGAAATGCCTGAAGAATATGCGAAAGGTGAACTCTACATTGCCTCAATCAGCTTCGCGCCGATGTCTGATTTCAGCCACAATGTGAAGGCTGGTAATATGGAGATGCCCGTTATTGACGTCTCGAGAAGCCCGCTCAGCCAGGAAATCGGGCGGTTTCTCAAGTCCCACATGGAATAAGAAACGCGGTCTCACGTCTTTCCGTAGAACGCTTTCATTTCGCGCGTAAGCGCAGGGACCACCTCGAAAACGTCCCCGATAATGCCGTAGTCTGCGAATCCGAAGATTGGAGCTTCCGGATCCTTATTGATTGCGACTATAACCTTGGAGTTTATCATTCCGACACGGTGCTGAATTGCGCCGGAAATGCCCGCCGCAATGTACAGAGTCGGAGATACGGTGCGCCCTGTCTGTCCAACTTGGTCTGAGTGAGGCCTCCAGCCGGCATCCACGGAGGCTCTCGATGCTCCGACTACTCCTCCCATGATCTCAGCCAGTTCCTCAAGAATCTTGTAATTCTGCGGTCCGCCCATTCCTCGTCCACCCGAAACTATGACGCTCGCCTCTGTGAGATCTAATTTCTTCGCTCCTTGGGTTACAAACTCCTTCACAATCATACGTGAATCCGGTCGATTGAACGCTATTTGCTCGATCGTGGGTTTCTTTCCAGGTACGACTTCTTTGGCTGTGAAAACATTTGGTCGGAGGGTGGCGATGCTGGGCGAGCTGTTGACTTTGACTCTGAGCAAGACCTTGCCGGCATAAGCAGGCCGGGTTGCTATGAGCTTCCCGTTTTCCAGTTCCAAATGGGTGCACTCGCTCGCCACAGCGGTATCTAGGTGAATTGCTAGTCGTGGCGCCAAGTCTTTCCCCGTAGAGGTTGCTGCAGCCAGGACAATGCTGGGGTCAACTCGCTTGATTGTCTCTAGCGCTATCTGTCGATAATAGTCCGGGTGAAAGAGAGCCAACGAGGGATCGTCCGCCAAAATGACCCTGTCAGCTCCATACTTTCCCAGCTCAGCCGCGCGATCCTTCAGACCGTTCCCGATTGCTAGGGCATACTCGCTCACGTTGAGAAGATCTGCTAGTCTTCTTCCTTCCGTGACCGCTTCGAGGGTAGCTTTACGGAAAGTAGGTCCTGACGATTCTGCGAGAACTAGAACGTCACCTGTCACTAACTAGATCACCTTGGCCTCCTCATGGAGAAGCCTCACCAGTGTCGGGACTGCATCAACCCCTTTTCCAACGATCTTCCCCGGAGGGCGGGGCGGAGGATTCTGGATAGAAACGATTTCAATGGATGACATCGATAGCTGGATGTCCTTAACGACAATCGGTTTCCTTCTTGCGGCAACAAGCTCCCGGAGAGAAGCGTAACGCGGAACAGTCAGGTCTTTTTCTGCAGTGAACGCTGCGGGGAAGGTTGTTTCCACCGTTATCGATCCTCCTTCTACCTCTCTGTGCGCAACTGCTTTTCCGTTGGAGATCTCTAGTTTGACGATCTGGGTCACGCATGGAACCCCCAATAATTCGGCAACCATCTGGCCGACCTGTTGGTTGTCATCATCGACACCTTTCTTTCCGAAGAGAAGGACGTCAAACTCCAATCCCTTCAACTCATTAGCGAGCACTTTCGCAATTGAGCCAGGGTCTTCAGGGATTTTGTCGGATTTGAGATGAACTGCCTTGTCAGCCCCGAGAGCCAGCGCCTTCATCATTACCTGGGTCGTCTTCTCTGGACCCAACGTAACGACCGTGACCTCGCCTCCATGCTTCTCCTTAAGCTGGACAGCCTGCTCGAGAGCATACTCTTCGTAAGGGTTGATTACGAACTCCGCATCCGAAGTATCAATCGACTTTCCATCAGAAGCTATTCTGATCCGGGCTGCCGTGTCCGGGACACGACGTACACAGACGACAACTTTCAGCTGTCGACGACCTTCCAATCGAGAAATCCGAGCGATGCATAAGGTTTCGCGAGCTCGGATGATCATTTGGTAATGATTATGGTAAACAGTTAAAGCTGGGAACCGTTTCCCGGATAGCAAGGAAATCATATGGCCATCGGTGATCCGTTTCAGATACTCCTCATCTTAGGCGTGCTAGCGGTGATATTGATCTGGGGACCGCAGAAGATACCGGAACTGGCGAGATCAATCGGCAAGGCTCGAAAGGAGTTCGATGACGCATCGAAAGGTCTGATGCAACCGACGTCGAGTTCCTCGACAACAGTGTCAACTCCCGACTCTCTCATTGAGACAGCACAGAAACTGGGAATCAGCACTCAAGGAAAGACCCGCCAAGAAATCTCCGACGAAATCGTGAGATTGGCACAAAAGTAACTCAGAGCCTGTACATCGTACGACTCGGCCTTAAGCCTCAGAGTGCTACCGGTGGTAATATTTCTCCTAATGACAATCCAAAGCTGGCACAAGGCTACTGAAAACGTAATGTTGAGACTCCTCAGAGTCTGCGGGAGACAAAGCTGATCTTTGTCCGACGCGGTCGAAACCGAGAAAGTTCTCCCTTTATGGGACCATATTAACGAGCTTTCGCGCCGGATCAAAATATGGATTTACGCCTTCGTCGGTGCGACACTATTTTTCCTTGTCTTTCCGGCTGACCCTGTATCAGTCTATCAGAATCCATTTCAGATCTACAGACCGCTAATCACTGCAGTCCTCCTTGGAATCCGGGAGAGATTGTTGCCTCCCCAGTATTTTCTGATCGGAGGCACCGTTACTGCGCCTTTGGAAATAATAGTGGTCGGGGCGGCCGTGTTCGGTTTTGCTGCGAGCGTACCTGTATTGGCGTATGAGATTTACAAGTTCGTTGACCCTGCGATAAAACCTAGCGAGCGTCAGTCTCTCTATCCATTTGTCGCAGCTTTCTCCGTGCTCTTTGTCGCGGGAGCACTCTTCGCATTCTTTGTATTGCTACCTTTCGTTTTCATCTTCTCGCTATCATTCTTCGGATTTGTCGGATTTTCCAACTACATCTACGCGGACGACTTCTACAACTTGATCTTCTTCGTTCTAGTAGTCTCTGGATTCGCGTTTACGATACCTGTCATTTTCGTCCTGTTGGTGAAACTGCATGTCGTTGGAACAAGTGTTTTGAGGAAGAATCGAAAATACGTTTGGGCGGTCACCCTGATAGGCACCGCACTAGCATCTCCAGATGGAGGACCATTGGCCGACATAGCTCTGTTCATACCCATGATAATACTGATTGAGGGCGCAATGTGGTATGCGAGGAGATACGAGAAGGACGAAGTAGTGGGGGTGCGTTTTTCCACGGGAGACACAAAATGCTCCTACTGTGGAGGGGAAATGGACTCTGGCGGTGTATTTTGCGGACTCTGTGGGAAGGCGAGAGTCTGATCAATTATCAATCTTCAGCCATCTAACGTCGTCACACACGTTAAATCCCCGGACTGAGGCTGAGAATAGCGAATGATGAATTTCCGCTGAAATATGCCTGAGCGTTCTCAGCCAACGCGATGACGATCGACAGGGCGGGCTGACATCAATTAGGAAAGCCCGCCCAAGCACAGTCCTTGCAAAGGTAAGACCCTGTTCTACATCCCGCCATTTTTCAAATGCAGTGCGTCGGGAACCATTATAACAGCGCAAATTAGAAAGGGGGACTTCACAAGATTCCCAGCAATCCCCCGAGAATCATGTCTATGCTACGAATCCCACAGCTCTCCGTCAAAGTGTCGGAAGTCTTGCACAGAACTCCCATTCTGATCGCGGATGTCAGAAACACTCAGTCCAGTTCACCTAATCAGGAGAAATATCTTAGGCGGTTGCTATGGTATTTGCTCGGCGGTACTCGAGGAGGACCCAACAGAGCCGAAATAATCAAAACCCTCCAGAACCGTCCTTGTAATGCAAATCAGCTAGCCGAGACTCTTCGAGTTGATTACAAGACAATTCAGCATCACGTTCGGATTCTAGAAGAGAACGGTTTAGTTTCTCTCGCGAACAAGGGAAGCTATGGGGCGGTTCTGTTCTTGACGGCAAAGATGGAAGACGCGCTTCCGATCCTTGATGAGATTTGGAGTAGAATTGGAACAAGAAAGATAAGCGCACCAGCCAAGGAGTAGATCGAAGAGAATTGTCCATAGCATTGTGGGCTAGCGCAATCGTTGCATTTGCGAACATTGCAATGACCCTCTTGCTGCTGGCAATCTATGTCGGAACTTATCGAAGGATAAGATCCTCCTTCACGCTAGGACTAGTACTCTTCGGAAGTTTCTTCGTCATTCTAAATCTGTCGATACTAGTGTTCTGGCTATTTCTCTTTCAGAACGTCAACGTCAGCTCAGCAACCACTCTTGTAGACCAAGCATCATTCTACATGTTACTAGTCAACGTCGGTGAAGCACTAGCCATATCGAACCTTCTTCGAGTCACATGGAAATAGAAGTCTGTCAATCGACCTTACGAAAGCCCCATCTATCTTCGAACAGAATCTGGAAAGAATCCGGCGAGATTTGGAAAAACCGTTAAGTGTAGTTCTAGACAAGGACCGCCAGAAATCTATTGACAGCGGAAGAGAGAGTAAAGAAGGAACCTGAGGATAACTCAAACAAGAAGGTTTCGCGAAGAGAATTTCTGAAGTACGGTGCAGGGGTAGCCGCAGTTGCGGCCGGAGCCACGGCTCTGATGGGAAAGATACCTCTGCTTGAGGAGCAGCCTGCGAAGAGGACACCAGCTGTAAACAATAGTTCGGAGCCGATTGTCGCCACAGTCGAAGGCGATCAGGTCACAGTGATGAATGGCCAGACCGTCATTAAGACAAGGGACTCCGGGTTGGCAGCACTCATCGCTGAGAAAATGAACGAGGGAGAATAGATCCGTGACATCTCATCGAGAAGCTCCCAAGATCTCCAAAGATCCAGTCGCGGATAATACCGATCTGTACGCATTCGTCAGCCCGGACAGACCCGACACTGTCACAATCCTTGCGAACTACATTCCACTGGAGGAACCAGCTGGAGGCCCGAATTTCAACACCTTCGGAGACGACGTACTTTACGAGATAATGATCGACAATGACGGGGACGGAATAGAGAATGTGACGTATCAGTTCAAGTTCAAGACGAAAATCGGGAACCCTGACACCTTCCTCTACAACACAGGACCCATCAGCTCCCTAACCGACTCCTCATGGAACGTCAAACAGAACTACTCAGTTACCAAAGTACTGGGACCAAGACGAGGCGGCAATTCAACGGTGTTGGGCAGCAACTTGCCAACACCTCCAGTCAACATCGGCCCTAGGTCGACGCCCAACTATGCTGACTTGGCGAAGGCGGCCATCAACACACTCAACGACGGCTCAACCGTTTTCGGTGGACAGAGAGATGAGGCCTTCTACGTCGATCTAGGATCAATCTTTGATCTGGCGACCCTTAGGCCGTTCCAGAACCTTCACCTAATACCTACTCCAGCAGCACCAGGAGTGGATACAACCAAAGGCTTCAGCGTTCACTCAATCGCGATACAAGTTTCAAAGACAATGCTCACTAAGGGTGGCTCCAGTCCAACAGACCCATTGAACAAGAATTCAGTCGTAGGAATCTGGGCCTCTGCAAGTCGAAGGAAGGCAACAATCTTACCGGGTGACGGAGATGACGATGACAACGGCCAGTTTGACGAGGATACATCTCCAGGCATCCAGACAGGTCCCTTCACACAGGTATCAAGACTCGGAATGCCGTTGATCAACGAGGTAATCATACCCCTCGGAAAGAAGGATGCTTGGAACACCGTAAACCCACGGTTCGACTCGCAATTCCTACAATACTATCAGACTCCAGAACTCCAGAAGCTTTTGCCAATCCTTTACCCCGGAGTCTTCCCCAACTTAGCAGGATACAGCAAGCCCAGAGCAGACCTTGTTGCCATCCTTTTGACAGGCATACCTTCAGGAGTAGTCCCCGGCTTCCAAAACTTCACAGGAACCACCCAGGCAGATTATCTGCGCCTCAACATGGCAATACCACCCAACACAAACAACCCGAATCGTCTCGGACTCATTGCGGGAGATGCAGCAGGATTCCCCAACGGACGCCGAGTAGGAGACGACGTGATCGACATCGAAATTCGAGCCATCGCAGGAGTAACCCTTCCGCTAGTTGACCCAAGCTTCACTCCGGACGGTGCAGCCAGTCTTGTCGGAGATGGCGTAGACTCGAACCCCATTCAGCCACCCAACACAACTCCATTCCTGTCCGCCTTCCCGTACCTGCCGCATCCAGCCCCCGGCTACGAGCACTCCCACGATCCATAACGCGACTCGGAAGCTAGATCGGCGGTTTTCTTTCGCCGACCATCGATGGACCGTCATTACTCTCTTTAGGCCGAATTGGGGAAAAGAATCATTTCCAAAGTCTTATTCAGCCTCCGTTCCATCCCTCTCGGAAATCCAATTGCCCTGTACCGTAATCGTTGGGGGTTTCTTTGGGGACGAAGGGAAAGACGACGCAAATCGTCCCCTAGAGGCAAGATAGCCGCCTACCTAGCCCTAAAGGACAAACCCGACATATGCGTCAGAGGAGGAAACGGACCGAACGCGGGCCATACCGTCTTCCATGACGGAAAAGAGTATCACCTTAGACTCATACCTAGCGGTTTCGTAAATCGTTCTACACGTCTGATGATTGGCCCTGGAGTACCAGTAGAAACAGCGATTCTCGTAAACGAAATCAAGGAGACCGAATCTGAGAACAGGATCAACGTGGACTATCAATGCGCAATCCTGGAAGAGCGGCATAAGACTCAGGAGTGCGAATCCGATCATCTCTCGAACAAGATTGGTTCGACCAAAAGCGGTGTAGGAGCCTGTAATGCCGAACGAGCTCTTCGCATGGTGAAGCTAGCCAGACAAGAAACAAGTTTGAGACCCTATGTCGGTGACACAGTTGCAGAGATTCACAAAGCGTTGTCCAGTGACCGGAACGTTATGGTCGAGGGGACTCAGGGAACGTTCCTGAGCCTGTACCATGGAACCTATCCGTATGTTACGTCGAAAGACGTAACAGCGTCTCAGGCGTGTGCCGATGTGGGAATCGGCCCAACAGATGTCGATGACGTGATGATCATTTTCAAGGCCTATGTTACCCGAGTAGGAGAGGGACCCCTCGAAGGACAACTCGACAGGGAAGAAGTTCTCAGACGGGGCTGGATGGAACACGGCACAGTTACTGGACGAGAGAGAAGGGCTGCACCTTTCGATTTCAAGCTTGCCAAAAGGGCTGTACAACTCAATGGAGCGACGCAAATTGCGCTGACGAAACTGGACGTTCTATACCCGACGGCGAAGGGAGTACGAGACTATCTAAACCTACCAAAGGAAGCTCGTGACTTTGCGGTATCGATTGAACGAGAAACTAATGTTCCGGTCACTCTGATAGGGACTGGACCTGACGAAAAGGACATCATAGACAAGAGACCCGCCCGCCATGCATCTCGTCTGAGACCAACACTAGTTTCCCAGGGAAGATAGCGGTCGACACGACAATTTGCAAATGCTTGATGCTCATCCATCCCGTTATTTACTGAAAGCTTTGACCAGGTACAATTCGTCCCAGAAACGCTCGAAACCCCGCGTTGCGGACAAGCGCAACGGTTAGAAAAGCAATAATTGTCATTTCGGTCCATCCTTTTACTAGGACTGTCAAAGCTAGGCCTGGCGCCCAGAAACTGCCTCCTTGCACAAATAATGGGACCAAATTCACGAAGTAGAACCAAGTTAGTACTGCTTCGGGAATGAAGCCAATCCACACTGCTGACAATATGAACGGCGTTCGAACTTTCTTGTTTGATCCCATCAACTGGGCTATGATTCCGACAAATAACCCTGTGAGCGCCTTGCCGACGGGCAGGAGCGCCGTGATGGGGCCTGTGCTGCCATAAACGTATCCAAAAATTACCATGGGTCCGATTCCAGAGATGAGACCTGTGAGTGCGCCAAGTCTCGGGCCGGTGAAGATAGCGACTATTACGATTGCGACGCTGGAGAAGTCAAGCGCCACTTGTGCGGCTCCGCCCGCGGGGATTCGTCCTAGCAAGATTGCGACTACCCCCAGAACGTTACCAAGAGCCCCCATCGATGAAACAAGTGTCAAGGAACTCACAGATTGTGTTCTGTTCAAGACGGTCAGCGGGCGGATTTCTTCTACTCATAAAAGAGTTTCCACTCAAAAATGAGTAGATCCGGGACGTCAGGAGATTGCGGAAAGCGAGAGCCCATGGTCGTTTAGAAGCACTCTGAACTCGCTGATCACTCGTCCCGATGCTGTCCTTCCCTCAGGATCGCGCCGCCGTAGTTCAATCAGATCAGACGTAGAGTCGATGTCGAAGGAGATACGTGAATTCGATATTGAGTACGCATTTACACCTCTCACCTGCGCCTGATGGAGGTGTTTGGAGTAGCTCCATCTTCCATAACTGGGCGAAACCACGCCAGGAGGGGAAGTCAACATGACGTTCGTCCCTCCCTTCAGTGAGGGAGCCATAACGACTCTTTGGGAGGCATCTCCCAAACTCGATATTTCCTTGAAATCTCCAGGATCTACCAACGGTATATCTCCAAGGACATTGGTAACAGATCTCGCATGCTTTTGCAATGCAAGTCTATTGGTTTGCTCTATTGCACGATTCAGACCTACGCTAGTTTGTTTGACAAAAGAGACCCCTTGCGATTTCACTCGAGTCCTGACGTTTTCGTCAGATGAAATTACGATTATCGTTCCGTAAACCCTTGATCGAACAACTGAAGCAAGAACATCCTCCAATAACGCCTCGACGAGAATCCTTCTCTGATCCCCTTGAAGAGACGTTGAGAGTCTTGTTTTGCTTTCTGTAAGCCCCTTTACGGGGATTACTGCCCAGTTATCGGTCATGAGATGGTCTCTGCAAACTTCAACGTGTTTTCTGCTAGCTTTGACTTGGCTTCTTCAGAATCCATTACCGTCTTTGTCGCTATAACCCTCATACCAAGACTCGTGATCTTGGGAATAGTCGCTCGATCGAGGTCGTCAATAACGTACCCTCTCATCAGCCCCTTGTAGAGCTGGGCGACGCCGTAAGGAGAGACTTCCAACCCCAAGCTCTCCATCATTTGGTCTAGTGGCCCCTTGATTGCCTTCCCTCCAACGATTGGGCTGATTCCCACGATCTTAGCACGTGTTTTTGCAATGGTGTTGCGAATCTCAGGGATGGCCAGAATTGGGCCTACGCTCAAAATCGGATTACTAGGACATAGAATGATGAGGTCCGTCTTATCAATAGCGGGGATAACGCCCGGCGCGGGTGTGGCATGAGCCGCTCCCTCATATGTCACGTCCTCCACTTTGTCCTGGAACTTCCTCTTGACGAAATATTCCTGGAATTCCAGTACGCCACGAGGGGTCTTGATCTTGGTCGCTACCATATGGTCCGTCATAGGTAAGATTTTCACTTTGACTCCGAGAGAATTGCGGATCTTCTCGGTTACCTCGGATAGATTGAAGCCTTGCTGGAGGTATGCTGTACGTAGAAGATGGGTTGCAAAGTCCTTGTCTCCAATCCGGAACCAAGTCTCGGCAGAGTATTTTCCCAGCTGATCCATACAGCCAAATGTGTCCCCTTCAATGCCCCACCCTTTTGCCTTGTCCACGATTCCTGCAAGAGTGTAGGTCACGATGTCGAGGTCGGGGCTAACGTGACATCCTAGGTATTGAAGATCATCGCCGGTATTGACGATAACGGTTATCTTTTCGGCAGGAAATACTTTGGCGAGACCTTCTAGGAAGCGAGCGGCCCCAACGCCGCCGGCGAGACAAGTGATCGAGCGAAACACGCAGATACCCTGCGAGAGCTTTTCGCCCGGACCAAAGCTCTAGTTAAACGCTATCCCCGTTTCTTGGTAGATTTCTTGACCTGGTCCAAATGTGCAACTTTCAGATAGTCTGCGGCCGTTCTAAGGTTGACATAGGCATCCGGAACAGACCTCCGACGTCCTTCCCGCACTTGCTTTAGAAGCTCCATTGAATCTTGGACGAGGACTAGAGCAGCCTCCCCTTTTCGAAGCTTCACAGCGGGTTTCACGTCCTCCAAGCCATACGTCAGATTGAACAGAAGGCTGCTGTACTCTAGAGCTTCTGCGGCGAACCAGATTTCCAGAGCGACATCTGCTGAAGACCTAGATGTCCTATCGAGAGCGATATTGACTTTCGACCAAGCGTCGTCTAACGCCTTTTCCAGTTTGGACTCCAGGGATTCCTCTTCGGCTGTAGATCTCTCGGACAAGGACAGTTGTCCTATTCCACAGTTACGCTCTTTGCTAGGTTGCGAGGATAGTCAGGGTCGTGTCCTTTGATTACGGATAGATAGTATGCCAGCAGCTGCAATGGTACTACATACACGAGAGGGGTTACGAGGGACGGCAGAGACTCTGAAATTTCAATGACGCGATCGGAGAGGTTTCTGACCTCTTCGTCTCCTTCCTCAATGATTGAGATGATCCGAGCACCACGAGCCTTCATCTCCATTATGTTTCCGACAATCCGCTTGTGGGTATCATCGTTAGGTGCGACGAAGATCACTGGAAATCCTTCTTCGATGAGTGCGATGAAACCATGTTTACTCTCACCAGCTGGATAAGCGATCGCCGGAACATAGCTAAGTTCCAGGAGTTTGAGCCGACCCTCAAGTGCGGTCGGAACATTGATTCCTCGTCCCAAGAAGCAGACACTTGATGCGCCGTCGCATTCCTCTGCTATTCTCTTCACATCTTCCACCTTCGTATTCAGAATGCTCTGGATAAGTGCCGGAGTTCTGTGGAGGGCAGCTTCTAGCTCGCCAATCTCTTTCGCAGATACTTCGCCCTTCTTCCGGCCAATGCTCGCAGCGAGTCGCAGAAGCACCGCGATCTGACTGGTGAATACCTTGGTTGAGGCCACACCTATTTCCGGTCCTGAATTTTGGTCGATGTATACAGTGGATAGCCGCATTAGAGTAGAGCCCAGAACGTTGAGGATACTGAGGATGTTTGCACCTTTCGCTTTTGCGTCACGTACCGCGTTGAGGGTGTCCATCGTCTCGCCAGATTGGCTGATAGCCAGAATGACCGTCTTCGAAGTTACTAGATCCAGGGCTTCTTCGGAGAATTCACTGGCAATCACTGCTCTAGCGTTGATCCCAGCTATTTTCGCTAGCGCTATGCTGCCGACGAGCCCGGCGTGATATGAGGTGCCGCAGGCTACGATGAAGACCTTGTCGGCTTCAATGATCTTGCGGGAGAATTGGTCGTAGTAGATCTGCTCTGTTCGGAGAGCGTCACGCAGGGCTTGTGCTTGTTCGTGTATTTCTTTTAGCATGAAGTGCCGGAAGCCTTGCTTCTTTGCGGACTCGGGGTCCCAAGTGATGGTGATGGCTTCTCGTTTTACTGGAGCGGCATTTTTCAGCTTGAGAATCTTCATTCCTTTGGGATCCAGAACGGCCATTTCTCCTTCGTCGAGAAGTACCGCTTTCCGGGTGAGTGGCAAGAAAGCTGCGAAATCTGAAGCGCAGTAATATTCACCGTCTCCGAGTCCCAAGACGAGAGGGCTCTCCTGACGGGCGCAGAGTATTGTCTTCGGCAGTTCAGTGCTGGTGAGAACAATGGCATAGGCTCCTTCAAGACGGTTCACAGTCTTCCGGAACGCCTCTTCTAGGCTCATCCCGTGAGAGAGATAGTCTTCGACGAGGTGCGGGACGACTTCTGTATCGGTTCTCGATTGGAATCTGTGGCCTTTCGCTTCCAGTTCTCTCTTGATTTCTAGATAATTTTCGATGATCCCATTGTGAACTACCGCGATCCGCGACTTGCAATCCACGAGGGGGTGAGAGTTTTCGTACACGGGTCTTCCGTGCGTCGCCCATCTGGTGTGTCCCACGCCAACTGGTCCCGGAAGGTCGTCAAGATTGTATCTCGCGTGGACCTCCTCCAGTCGTCCGCTATCCTTCTTGACAGTCAATCGGTCATTATCGACTGTTACTTCGCCCACCGAATCGTAGCCCCTGTATTCGAGGCGCTTGAGCGCGGAATGGATAATTGGGGCCGCTTTAGAACCCTCGTGAAGGACGCAGCCGAATATTCCACACAAACGCCAAACACTCTCCGGGTAGACTTCGTTATGATAGGAGAGGGCAGGGCATTAAGAATTGCTGCACGCCCTACGCCTGATCGCTAGGTGGAAGTCGCTCTCCAGCGCGGTTTCTCGAGATTCTGCCCCGATTCTTTGTTTTCCTAATAACAAAATTCGTATCCCGTGCTGGCCTCGAGGTCGTGAAAAGCGGATGAACTCTTGGGTTTCGGAATTCTGGTACTGGTTGTACCCTGACTTGTGAAATCTTCTCCCTGCCTGAGAGGCTTCTCAGGATCGGAACTGACAGAATGAATCCTCCGAGTGTAGCGATTAACATGACGCGGAGAATAGAGCCTTTGGGATTTATGCTGTCAACAATGTATCGTTGGAGATATGCAAGATGAAAGTATGCCAAAGCGGACCAAGCCGATAGAATGACCACGATTCCCAAAAACAGGGTCCCGACTAGCTTAGCGTTTCTTCGGGTCTTACGTGAATCAGTGTTGTTCATAGTGTCGCTATTCGACATGGAGCTAAATCGGCCGAGATTGATCAGTAGAGTGCCCCTCATATTGATGGATCGTTACCTGTACTGGGAGAGCTTAGGTTTCTGATCCGAGCGGTTCGAGCTGTCCTCTATGTTTAGACTCTAACTCTCACGGCAGACTCTGCTTCGAGGACCCGTCTTGCTTGGAGGCCCTTTACTCTCTCGACGACTAGTGTCCCGAAGAATGCGCCCGCTGCACCGACTAGAGTATCACCGATCAGCGCAATCGCCCATATCACGGCAGTTGACGGTCCCCCGACAGCCTGGAGGACAAGTAAACCTGCGGGAGCCATCGCAAGGTTTCCCAACGTACCTGCTAGGACAAGATGCTTTCTCGACGGGTCTAGAAGGCTGCCACCGGAACGCTGCAGGTAGAGATCGAAGACTAAACCATTCACGACTACTGAGGCGGTAATGTGAGGGGAAAAGTTGCCAGCGGCACTGGGCGTGCCGAGGAAGATCAGTCCGATAATAGTGGCGAGAATAGTTCCACCCCATTTCTTGCCTGTTAGGGACACTAGGATGGCGAAAAAAGCGGGTAGTAAGAAGAAGAGATCCAGTGATCTGGTCACTGACCGGAGCTCAATGCTCGTGACGTACCCGTAGGCGGTGAAGAGAGCGGTCAACACTGCGACTAAGGCTACATACCGGCTTGTCGATGTCCCTTTTACGCCGGGAAGCCTAGCGCCGCCTATCCAAGGTTGGCTCATAGGATTACACTGGGCTGTCGAGTATTTGGGATTTGATCCTGGAAGTACGCGCTATCTTGGACGTTAGTGAGAGTTTCCGTTAGCGTTGCGATCGGGGAATCAGGTTATCTCTTCTTGAGAGCCGCAGACTCGAGTTTTCCGTGGACTCTCACGGTTCCAACCTTCAATGTGGGGGTTGCGAGTTCCAGCGTAACGTCGAAGTTTAGAGCATAGCCTTTTTCAGACATTTTTCCCAAGATTTCCGCTAATGAAGACTGGGTCAGTTCTTCTGATCGTTGAGGCATACAATATCGTTGCTGGTTGACCATTCCCAGCCTATAAAGGTCTAAGCAGAACAATGGACCGTCATGCGCCGGCTTCGAAAACGATACTGACATATTCGGGACACGAGGTACCGAGGCCAGTGGATGTCTAATAGCTCGTAGAGCTTGAAACGGAGAGAACGACTCCAATAGAGGAAAGACACGGTGCCAACGACGAAGAAGAAAGCCGTAGTCCTCGGGGCTACGGGGATGATGGGTCAGAAGTTCGTACAGCTCTTAGCTATTCATCCATGGCTAGAGGTATCTGCAGTTGCGGCCAGCGACAGGAGTGTCGGAAAACCCTATGCTGCTGCAGTAGGCGGGCAGATCCAGAGACGTGTCCTCGACGATTTGGGAGACTTACAAGTGGTTGAGGCAACGCCTCGGGCAATAGCTGACCCTGATATCGTCTTCTCCGCTCTTCCCACTGAAGTAGCAGGACCGATCGAGGAAGAGTTCGCCAAAGCAGGGTTTCCAGTCTTTTCGAACGCTTCATCGCACAGAATGGACCATGATGTCCCACTGCTCAATCCCGAGGTAAATGCTGAGCACGCTTCACTTGTAGAAGCTCAGAAGCGTCGGACCAAATGGGACGGTTTCATAGTAGCGAATCCGAACTGCACGACAGCAATCCTCAGCCTTTCATTGAAGCCGCTCTACGACCGTTTCGGTCTCGAAACAGTCATCGTCTCGACAATGCAGGCAATCTCCGGGGCTGGTTATCCAGGAGTCGCCTCGCTCGACATTCTCGAGAACGTCATCCCTTTCATTAGGAATGAAGAGGAGAAAGTAGAACGTGAGACGAACAAGATTCTTGGCACCGCCACCAAACCAGCGACCATTACGGTATCGGCTAGTTGTCAAAGAGTGCCGACAATCCATGGGCACATCGAAGCCGTCTTCGCCAAGACCAAAACTCAGACATCCCCCGAGGAAGCCGCGAAGTCGATGTCAGAGTTCCAATCGACCCCGCAGAGGATGAAACTTCCCAGCGCGCCACCTCATCCTGTGCTCGTTCGAAAGGAGGAGGATCGACCTCAGACAAGACTTGACGTGGATGAGGGCAACGGTATGACTGTGAGTGTTGGAAGATTGCGAAGGGATTCTGCCCTTAATGGAATCAAGTACATCGTCTTGGGACACAACCTAGTTCGAGGGGGAGCTGGATGCTCGATCCTAAACGCAGAACTCCTAATTGCCCAGAAGTACATACAGTGAAAGTAGTCTCACGCATCTGATTCTCGCTCGCAAGCCGAGAGGTGCTTGACCTCTCAGCGAACTAGAGAAGGAACCGATTCTGACTGGATAATTCTACAGTAGTCTGAAATCCTCTTTCACAGTAGTCAATACAATGTGCGTATTCGTTCGTTCCACGAAAGGCATCGCCAACAACGCCTTCGTGAATTTGCTGAGCTCCTCACGACTCTTGAACTTAGCGATCACCATCGCATCAGTGAGACCCGTCACATCATAGACGGCTAACACTTGGGGCATCTTGGCGACCTCTTTCTCAAGCTCCAACAACTTCCCCTTTGCCACCGACACCTCAGTAAGCGCTGTCAATTGAAACCCTACCTTCTCATGATCAAAGATCGCTGAGTATCCTCGAATAATGCCAGATTTTTCCAACTTGCTGGTTCGCGACTGAATAGTGGTCGTTGACACTCCCAGCTTGTGCGCTAATTCCCTGTAGGACATTCGAGCATCCATTAGGTACGCTTGGAGGATCTTCCGATCAAGATCGTCCATTTCGACCATCGATGATTTTTCAGGACCTTCGCGAATCAACTGATGTCACCCTTTGAATTTGTTCCAATCTTGTCCGCAGGAGTTCGGTAACTAGCTTCGGGTCAGCTCGACCCCGAACCTCGCCCATCACCAAGTTCATCATTTTTCCTAACCCCTTCGCCCCATTCTCCTTGACGAAGGAGCGATTAGACTCCAAGATTCTGGAAATGATCTCACTTAATTGTTCCTCCGTTAACATCTCAAGATTTAGCTTTCCGAGAGCATCCCTTGCAGGAGCGTTAGGATTCGACGATACCCACTTGATGATATCGATAACCGACTCCTTAGCCGTCTTTTGCTCCCCCACCAGATTGAAGATCTCCCTTAGGTGAGAGTCGGTTACATTTTCAATCGGGACCTTCTCTCTTTCAAGATTGCGTAGGGATCCTGTGAGCACTGTCGCCACGAAGCTCGGTGACACTCCTTTGGTACTCGTGACAATATGCTCGAACGTTCCTAGGTAGTCCGAGTTTACCAGCTCACCCGCAAGCTTTGGACCGACGTCATATCTTGACCCGAGCTCTTTCGCCACTTCCTCGGGCATGCGAGGCAAATTCTCAGCGATGCGCATGATCCTTTCAGGACTGATCTGGACCGGTGGGACATCGGTCTCAGGATACATCCTGGCTGGGCCTGGCCTGGGTCTCATGTACTGTGTCGTCCCATCAGGATTAGCTGTGCGGGTCTCTTCAGGTACTCCGGCTAGGGCTTCCTTTGCTCTTTCGACGACCGCCTTCAATCCATCAAGGACATTCTCTTTGGAATCGGCGATCAGAACGAATGCATCCGAGGGGCCGCATTCAAGTCTTCTGTAAATCGCTTCGACTTCACTTTCGCTTATCCCATGGCCGGGAAGTTCGTCAGAATGGAAGATTCCTCCCACCCGTCCCCAAAAAACTGCTCGCTTCGCCAATTCGGTTCCCAGCCTAACCCCTGGCATTAGCTCCTGTTTGAGAAGTCCCTTGAAACCTGGAAGACGGATGCCGAGAACGATGCCGCCGTTTTTCAAGGCCGACTGAATAACGTTCGACTGTGACGATGAGAGTTGCTCCGTCAGATTAACAAAATTGTCGGAGAAGTCCGCAGGTTTGAGATTTCGCGTTCGGAGCTCGTCTCGAATCTGCAACAGGATTGTTTGGCGAGTTACTTCGAGCTCTATGACCTTGGCAACGAGCTCGAGTTCCTGAACACCCTTGATTTCTATCAGTGCACCATTCTTGATGGATACGTTGAGATCTTGTCTAATGCTTCCGAGACCACGTTTGACACGCTTTGAAGCGCGGAGCATCTTCCCGATTGCGAAGGCCACTTTGCCAGCTTCCTCAGGATGATTGATGTCAGCACCAGTTGAGATTTCGATCAGCGGAACTCCCAGACGATCGAGTCGAAACGTAACTGAATTCTTGCCCTCCCCAGTCTTACGTCCCGAATCTTCTTCAAGCGTTATTTGCTGGATTGGGATTTCTTTTCCATCGACCTTGAGCCGTCCGTTAAGCGAGATTATTGCAGTCCGTTGAAATCCTGTGGTGTTAGACCCGTCAATGACGACTTTTCGCATCACATGAATCTCGTCCATGGGACTGGCATTGAAAAGGGCAGTAATTGTTAGGGCGATATCGATCGCCTCCTCGTTGAGGCGGTGCGGAGGCTCTTCGTCTAGCTCGACTAGATCCGTAGTTTCCGGGTCCGCTTCGTATCTGATTGTCCGTCCTTTGTGGAATTCGAAGAGCACTGCTGGGTCTATCTGGCCAAGTTCGCTTTGGGTGGGTCTAAGCCTACGCTCAACGGTGAGATTCGGAGGCTTGGTAGAAAGAAGGGTTGGACAATCGCAGAACAGCTTATGGCTCGTGTCTAGTTGCCTGTGGACTTCCAGACCGACTCTGAGGCCTAAAGCCGTGTAGTCGAATGGCGATTATGTGGCCTCCATTATTGGAGTCCTCTCCGTAATTTCACCAGCCGCGGTCAGCAACATGAGTTCGCGAATCTTTTCGGGAGATCGTGTCTGGCCCAGAACCCACATGAGCTTCACAAGAGCGGTCTCTGAGATCATGTCCTCTAGGGGAGTGACGCCGATGTTGAGGAGATCGCGACCTGTGACGTATACGTTCATGTCGACTCGGCCCCAGATCGTCTGGGAGGTCATGAAAACTGGCACGTCTTCTTTCAACGTCTTTCTGATTGCGTCATAGCAGTATTTCGAGACGTGTCCGAGGCCCGTTCCTTCGAGAATTAGTCCTCGCGCGCCATTTGAAACGGCGGAAGTGATCATTTCAGGATTGAAGCCTGGATAAAATTTCAACAGGTAAGCATTCTGGTTGAAATGCGGCTTGACTATGAGATTGCGAC
>DASPWZ010000038.1:0-3993 GCA_035637535.1 Candidatus Dormiibacterota bacterium | reverse complement strand
ATGAGCTTGATTCCGATGAAGGGCACAATGATTCCTCCGGCTCCGTAGATGAGTGCGTTCTTGATGAACAGAGCCATCGTGCTGGTGGGCTTGAATCGGATTCCCCCCATTGCGAGAGGGATCAGAAGTGGGATGATGATTGCGTTGAAGATGAGTGCTGAGAGGACTGCAGTATTTAGTCCAAGTCCGAGAACGTTCAGAGCCTTCAGTTCTGGAAGGGTAGTTGCGAACATTACTGGGACTATCGCGAAATACTTGGCCACGTCATTGGCGATGCTGAACGTTGTCACTGCCCCGCGGGTCATGAGTAGTTGTTTTCCCAGCATTACCACTTCGATGATCTTCGCCGGGTTCGACTCCAAGTCCACCATGTTAGCAGCTTCCTTCGCTGCTTGAGTTCCAGAATTCATCGCCAGACCCACATCTGCCACGGCCAACGCAGGCGCGTCATTGGTGCCGTCTCCGATCATGGCTACGACTCGTGTCTCAGCCTGCTCTTTCGTCACAATGTCATACTTGTCTTCTGGCTTCGCCTCGGGCCTGTATTCATCGATCCCGACTTCGCTAGCAATGCTCTTCGCCGTGAGGGGCTGGTCCCCAGTCAACATGACTGGCCGAATTCCCATCACCTTGACAGACTGAATCTTCTCCCTGATGCCTGGCTTCAGAACATCCTTGAGCCGGATAATTCCGATAATCTCCCTGTTTCTCGTCACAGCTAGCGGCGTATCTCCCTGGCTCGAGATACTATCCACCAACGAGTCGAAGTTTGATGGAATGGAACGTGCGATCTTCTTGATCGCATCGGGAGCACCCTTGATGATCTCAATCTCATCCTCTCCGATTACGGACCCGGCTTCTTGGTGAGCCTCGAACTTTCTCCGCAGTCTCCCCCGTTCGCGGCCTGACTTGTCACCTTTTGGCAGCATGAATCCTGTGCCTTGGGATATCTTGACACCGCTCGTTCGGGTGCTCGCGGAAAACTCGTACACTTCCGAAACCCCCAATGCGTTCAATTCTCTCGGAACGAACCCGTCCTCGTACGCGAGCCGTATCAGGCTCCGGCCTTCAGGAGTATCATCATGCCAAGACGAGAGAAACGCCGCTTCACCAACCTCCTTCTCAGTGTGATTGTTGACGGGGACGAATTCTACCGCCTGCCTGTTGCCGACCGTGATCGTCCCGGTCTTGTCAAGGATGATCACATCAGTATCTCCTGCTCTCTCAATTGCTCTTCCTGACTTGGCTACGATCTTTCTCCTGTAGAGCCGGGATACGCCCGAGAGCCCGATGGACGGAAGCAGGGCCCCGATTGTTGTTGGGAGTAGGCAGACGTATAGCGCGATAAGGATCGAAAGGTCCACGGCGAGATCGAGAGTAATCGAGAGGCCTAGAAGTGCAACAACAATTATTGTGAAGATCGCCGTCAGTCCAATTAGTACAGTGGTCACGGCCACTTCGTTCGGCGTCCGAGGCCTCTTCGAGGACTCTACCAGCCTAATCATTTCGCTGATGTAGGTATCCTCTGGGTTCACCGTGACCCGGGCGGTGAGAGTGTCACTGATCACTCTCGATCCTCCGATAACCTCGTCTCCAGGTGCTTTCCTGACGGGGGTTGACTCTCCAGTCAGGAGGGACTCGTCCACCATTCCGATTCCCTCAAGCACTTCCGCGTCGATAGGGACGACATCGTTCTTCTCAAGCAAAATCAGATCTCCTTTACGAAGTGCAGTCGAGAGCGTTGTAACGATCCTTCTAACATCCCCCTCAGTCACTATCTTCTTGCTCTGAACTTCCGACTCCAGGCTTCGCAGGCTACTCGCAGTGTTCTTCGCCTGGGTCTCAGCCAGTGCATCAGCTAGTGTGCTGAACCAGACTGTGATCAGAAGTATCAAGGAGACTTCGACGTAGTAGATTCTCATGCTCGAATTTGCAACTGGATAGAACGCGGGGGGATAGATCGCCATCGCCGCGACTATGAAGAACGTTAGTTCTACAATGAACATGACAGGATTCGCGAGCAGGGATACTGGATTTAGTCTGACCAACGAATCGAGAAGCGTCTTGGTTGATGTGAGATTACTTCGGAAGCGTGATGAGGTTGGTCTGGTTCCGTTCGAAGTCATGTTGTCAGAACCCCGTTTACGCGTTTCTGGAAGAATTCGAGAATCGGTCCAAGTGCGAGGAAGGGGAAGAATGTGAGAACAACGAGCAGGAGTATGCTGCCAATGAGAACGATTGTGAACGTGATGCTGTCCGTCCTAAGACCGATCTCTGTGGATCTCTTGCGATTGATCATTGACCCAGCTAGGGCAAGCAAGAGCCCGATTGGAGCGAAGCGGCCAATAAACATGACCAGTGCAGTGGAGATGTTGAAGAACAGCGTGTTTCCGCCCGCTCCCAGAAAGTCTGAGCCGTTGTTGGCTGCAGCAGATGTGAATTCATAGAAGATCCTAGTAAAGCCGGTTGAGCCCGTCGAGACCCTTATCGCGGATGCTGCGCCAGTTGCATACGCGAGGACTGTTGGGACCAGAATGATAATTGGATGAATCAGGAAGGTGACCATTACGAGTTTGACGTCGCGCGCACTGATCTTTATCCCGAGATACTCAGGGGTCCGGCCAGACATCAGACCGACGATGAAAACAGTGATTACGGCATACATCACCATGTACATCAGACCCACGCCTTCGCCCCCAGGAGTGGATTGGATCAGCATGCCCATGAAGCCAGAGAGGATCACCAGTGGATTCATACCGGCCAGGCTTGCGTTTACTGAGCCGGTCGTGACGGCTGTCGTGACAACGGTCCAGAGTGTGGAGAAGAATCCTCCGAAACGAACCTCTATGCCTCGACCTAGATTGTAATTGGGAATGAAGGCGAGCAACAAGTCAAGGGCGAAGAGAGCGTAGGCGCCGATGATAATCGGACGGGCCTCCCGTCTTCTTTCCAATAACTGGCCGAACACGAAGCAGAGACTCGTGGGGATGAGTAGCATTAGGAGAATCTGGAAAATATCGGAGGCCGGATTCGGATTCTGGAATGGGTAGGCAGAGTTTGCTCCGTAGTATCCTCCACCGTTCGTGCCGATCTGCATGATGCTGACAAGCGATGCGACGGGTCCCACCAGAATAGTCTGGGTTGTTCCCTCCACTGTTTGGACGGTTTGATACCCTCCAATGGTTTGGGGAACGCCCAGTCCCACAAAGATGAGGGCTGCGACAAAACAGAGCGGAAGGAAAAGTCGGGTCAGAGACCGAACAAAGTCGGTGTAAAAGTTTCCCAAATTCTGACTGCGAGAAACGAAGCCTCGGACCATTGCCACGGCCACGCAAAGACCTGTGGCAGCGCTCGTGAACTGTAGAAACTGGACCGCGGTCATCTGGCTGAGATAGGAGAGTCCAGGCATAGACGATAGAGAAGGACAGTTTGGAAGATTGTTGCATACGCCTTCTCCGTTGTAGTGCTGAAGGTTCGTGTTGGTCGCAAAGCTGATGACCTCCATGAAAGCTAGGTCGAGGTTCAGACCTGGAAATCCTTGAGGGTTCAGTGGTAGAATGCTTTGGAAGACGAAGATGATGAAGGCAAGGCTCATCTGGAAAATGTTCACAATGATCGAGGAGAGAAAATACTCCCTCCATCCCATACCACGGGTCGGATCTACGCCAAGAAGCTTATAGATCCGATTCTCGATAGGGCTGAGAACCCTATCTATCCTACTCGGTGCGCTAGTGAAGATGGCGGTAATGTAGGGTGCGAGCAGGCGCCCCAGAATCACCGCTGTGGAAAGAATCAGTACTAGTGTGAGTAAGTCGCTGGGCTGTATCAGGGCAGGCAGGCTCCCATTTGTTGAGCAGCGGCTTCATGATTGGCTCGGTACTAGTCTTTCTGGCTAACGGCCACCGACGCGTGAGCGGTCGGACTGAGAAACTCGCCGGTGAGCCGGGCTCCCTTGTGAGTTTTCAGGACGATGGAGCTGACGGTGCTTTTGAC
>DASPWZ010000037.1:0-31054 GCA_035637535.1 Candidatus Dormiibacterota bacterium | reverse complement strand
GACCCAGAGCGACTGTTGAACAAACTGGGATCCAGCCCCTTGGGGGTGTATGATAGACGCTACGACAATCATCCCTCCGCCGAGCAGGAGCAATGGCCCGCTCCATCTCTCAACGGTATCCAAGCTATCTCTGGGCAGGATCTGTATGCGAGTATAAGGCTTCCTTCAAAGAATCTAACGAGACGGTCCGAGCATGGGCTCGGTCCCGTAGCGAATGCTCTCCTTTCCTATAGATGATAGGACTCCATTCTGACCCCATATCGCAGTCAGAACAAGGATAGGCGTTTATTGCCGACGAATCCCATGTTTTTACGAGGAGAACATAATGCCAGATTTGAGAAACTCTCACCGAAGCTTCGATGCTCGCGACGTTTCTTCGAGCACCAGTATTATGAGTCGAGGTTCTCCCGACTTTGGTCATATTTAAGGGCTCCAAAACCTGGACCCGAAACCCAGTCTTGTAGAAGCCGACACGAAATTTTTCTAGAAAAATGATTCCATCGTCGCTCGTGAAATTTTTTCCCCCCCGGGGGGCCTATCCAGATCTCCAGAGACCCGCCTCCGCAGCTGACTCCTGAGCATCGGGCCTCCTTGTGACGACTAGACAACCGCTGGGGTTACGCCGGGATTATGGTATTGCCCGTGCTTAGTTCTATCCAACCGCCGGGTTGGTAGATCAAGAATGGGAATACAACTAACACCGACAAGGATCAAGGGAAGCAAATATCTCCTCATCCCCAAGGACCTAGCGCAGCTTCTCGAAATCGACGACAAGAGCATCCTCAACCTGACCATCGAAGACACAGACAAAGGCCAACGGCTCGTCTACTCTATCCGAGAGAAATCCAGCAACTCAGCGGAGAACTAGTCGGACAAAGCACTGAGACGAGTCCAAATGGGACTGATGCCGGAGTTCTTTGTATTCTTAGGGATCGATATTTTCCTGGCCATGAGCCTCCTCAGCGCTTACCTCGATGACGACCTGCCATCACGCCTCCAATACATATTCCAGATTGCAGCGATAGCGGGTCTGGGAGAGCTTCTGACGAGTCAGATATTCATCAACCTGACCCGCATTTGGGTAAGCATTGCCTATCTCGCATCAGCCCTTTCCAGCGTTGTCGGCCTGAACGTCTACCTATGGATATCACGTCGGAGGACGGATATGGCGTCGACCCTCTCGGAAACGGTGACAGTACCGATCCTGATGATATCAGCGGTTTTCATCTATTCCTTCCTCGAAAATGGCGGGGAAGTAAGCTTGTCGCCCACCGCGATAGTGACTCTCGCAGTCCTAGTGCTAGTCACAAGCCTCAGCATATTCGGGTTCTTACGTGAATTGTCCGGGCACATCAGCAAAGTACCCGGTGCACCATTCTCATCGCCAACAGGCGAAGCGTCTACTTCTCTAGGGACCTCAGGAACAGGATTGGTATTGCCGCCCTCCTTGCAAGGGAAGGAGTGGGAGGAATCTCCGAAGAAAAAAGAGGGCTAGGAGAAGAAAATGGAAAACATGAGAGACATTCTAGATCTCAAGCACAAGAAGACTCTAAGGATGGGACTCTTACTACTCTCAACAATAATCATCCTCAGCGCGAGCGCGCTCGCCTACGCTAGAGTGGTCTATGAGAGAGCGCTCGACGTGAGCAATGTAGGCGGAGTCGCCACAGGGTCAGGCTCGACGACCTCAGTAGGAATAAACCTTGTACCCGTTACGATGGTCGTTCTTGCGGTCTTGGCGTTCGTCATCGGTCTCAGTGTGTTCGTGCTCCTACGTAGGATGCCCAGGCATATCCAGAAAACTCCCGGCGAACGAGGATCGTCATCGACAAGCCCAGAGTCTGCATCTTCAGGGGAGGAAGAGTGGGAGGAATCTCCGAGGAAAGAAGAAGGTGAGGAATAGGAAATGGAGTGCGAGAGAATGTGCATGAATCAACGTCTGCAATAATCGCGCAAGGGCTGTACAGGAGCGGTCAGCGGGTCTTCTGTTTGTGGTAGTACCACGCTAGTTTCCACAAGGTAACACGAACTAGAAGAAGGTTCTCAGTGTCGATTAGGAAGCTAAAGAGTGGACGGAGGTGAAAGCATAGAATGAAGTTTCTCAGAGTCGAGTGGACAAGGAAGAGGGGTGTTATTGCGCTATTGGCGACGGGTCTGGTTGTCACAAGTTTCATTCTTGGTGGTTACGTAGCTACCGGGAATTGGAATCCGTGGGGCAACAGACACTACTACCAAGTGCTGAACGCGAACTTCCAGGAGTGTTATACTCCTCTGGGTGGCTCTCCTGAGTGTCAGTCGGTCCACAATGTGATGTTCAACACTGGTGCGATATATGTCGAGAAGCTCGTAACTTCGAACAACGAGGGCTTCTGTACTGTAGCGGCTGCTTGCAGCTTCCACTTCATTGCCATGTCAAGCACTACCACCGCTCCTACAGCTGGTATGTCGTCTACAGGCACAACTACCGCAACAACAAGTGGTGACTGTGGTGTCGCAGGAGGTACTGGTGGTGGTCAGAACGGCGCAGAGCTTACGACTAACGGGTTTGCGGCAGCTGCGGGCACTGTAACGGACATCACTGGTGCTACTAATCCGCAGTCTTCGACGGTCGTAACCACTTTCACTGACACTACGGCTGCGACCTCGGTCGCTCAGAGTTGCTTGGTCAACCAAGCGGCGAACGCCTCTGTCAACAGAGTTAGCCTCGCCGCCGCAACTTTCACGGCCATCACTCTCCAGATAGGAGACACGATCCAGATAACGTGGAGCATAAGCTGGACCTGGAGCTAAAGCGTGTCAAGCACACTACTGAAGAAGGCTAAACCCCGAAACTCGGATGTTTCAATCTCCGAGTAACCTCTTCCTATTACCGGTTCTCAACGCGATTTTCTTAGGCTAAGCCATTGCTTTGTCTCTGGCAGTTCCGAAGGCCAAACATCACGTGTTACAACACGCGTATTCATCGTCAGCGCACCTCACTCAAAGAAGGAAGATTCGTAGCCATCAATCTGTTTTCTTTGGAGGGGAGTCTAAGCGCGAAAAGTTTCACTGATCGCAACGCTGATTCTTGCAGTCGTTGTAGCTGTAAGTATGCCCGTTGGTCATGCGATGAACAACGTTCACACTTTCTACCTTGGAAGCTCGACGGTCGGGGCATGTAGTGGCAAGTGTGAAGGATTGAATACTTCAGCCGGAAGCGATGACACGACTACGACTCAGAGCGTGGTGATTGGTTCAAGTCCAACCCTGGATGCTAATGCGAACGCTAAGAGAACTGGCAGCTGGGTTTCTGGAACAACCTATACGGTGACATCGTTTTCTACGACTTCAGCCGTTGACACGATTTTTGCAATCACTACTGTTAACGGATTGACGATTACTGAGTCAAAGCCTTCTACTCCGGGAGTAACTTGGGATGCCGCTGCGAGAGCGACGCTTGCTCCGGCTGGTTGTCTTGCGTCCATGACCGAATGGGTTGGTCATACGACCGGAACGCTTTCTGCAGTCACTACTACCATTACTTTGAGTGGCACTCCGACTGGCTCTTCCACCGAAATCATTGCGTTTAACGGTGCCGAAGATCCCAGTGGAGCGTTTAGTCCTTCCGATAAAGCCGCAGGATTCTCGAACTCAGGGTCACAATGTACGTCTAGTGCAAGCACTCCGGTTGCTACAAGCACCACGACTTTGAATGCTAATGATATGATTATTGGATTTTTCGGCGATCAAAATTCGATGACCGAGACTGCCGGAGCAGGATTCACCCTGGACCTTACAGTTGCTACGGGTTGTGCAACAGGACCAGGTTGTAGTCTTGCTATCGAACACAAGAGCGTTACTGCCACTGAAGCCGATACATGTCCGTTTGGAGCCACTGATAATCGGTGGCTTGTATTATGTGATGCCATTCAGTCGGCTCCGAAATACTATGTTGTTGAGCCGGATATCGGTGCTACGACTCTGACTGCTACGCCAAGTACTTCAACACCAACTGGTTACGGTTGGATCTATGATACATCAGGGCTTCAGGCTAAAGCGATTAGCGACGTTCAATCTGGAACCTGGCAAATAGATCAAACTATAGGGCTATCCGCTATCAATGGTGCTCCAGTTGCCCGACTCTGGGTTACGGTGTGGTCTTGCACGACTCACAGCCTAGGTACTTGTACGTTTCTGTTTAAGAATTGGGATACTGGAACAATAAATGTTGCCGGTCAAATCGCGGCCACAAAGAACACCTACACAACCGCGTCACAAGCTTCATTCGTTACTCCTGCTTTCTTGAGTGTTGAGTACTTTCTCGTATGGCAATATTCTGGTAATACTGCGGCAGTAACTGTGACGCATACAACTGTTTCAGCCAAGAGCGACATAATCACTCCTGGTTGGGATACAACGCAGTCGTTGACTGCAAGTCTTCAAATGTCGGCAGTTTTGACGCGTCTCTCGAATATCTTCAAGTCGCTTAGTGGCTCGCTGGGTTCAGCCTCAAGTTTTGTTGAGAAGACTTCAATCTTCAAAGCCATTGCGGCTTCAATCACATTGACAATGGGTAACATGGTTGCCAATGTGAATTCTGGACAGTTGACTTGTAACTCTAATCCTCGTTCTTGTTCAACCACTCTGACTGCAACTTGGACTATGACTTCGGGTTTTGCCGAGAAGGCCTCTCTCTTTCGGTCTCTAGGCGGTTCGCTGTCTCTTGCGGGTTCTCTGTTCAGAGGTCGTGCTCAATTCTTGAATGCTTCACTGGGTTCAGCCTCAAGTTTTACTGAGAAGTCTTCCCTGTTCAGATCTCTGACTGATTCTCTGGGTTTTGTGGCTTCTCAAGCCAAGGATCTTGCCAAAGCTTTGAGTGCTTCACTTGGATTATCCTCGGATTTTGCCGAGAAGAGTTCGCTGTCCAGGTCTCTGAGCGGTTCAGTGTCTTTAGCTTCTAGTTTTGCTGAGAAGGCTTCCATTTTCAGGTCTCTGAGTGGTGCGTGGACCATGGCTCCAGGTTTTGCTGAGAAGGCTTCTCTCTTGAGATCTCTAAGTGGGTCGTTAGGCGTTGCGGCTTCTCAAGTCAAGGGTCTTTCCAAGGCTTTGAGTGCTTCATTTGGACAATCCTCGAGCTTTGCTGAGAAGACTTCACTCTTCAGATCCTTGATCGGCTCCCTGGGTCTTGTTGCGTCTGAGACTAAGAGTCTTGCCAGAGTGCTTACTGGTTCACTCGCTTTGGTCTCAAGCTTTGCCGAGAAGTCTTCGCTGTTCAGGTCACTGACTGGTTCACTGGTTTGGACTTCGAGTCTTGCCGAGAAGAGTTCGCTGGTCAGGACTCTGAGCGGCTCACTGACTCTAGGTTCGAGTTTTGGAGAGAGGTCTTCGCTGTTCAGGTCCCTCACAGATTCTCTCAGCTTTGCTGGTTCTCAGACAAAGGGTCTTGTCAAGGCTTTGAGCGGTACACTGGGTTCGGCCTCTGGTTTTGCCGAGAAGAGTTCGCTCTTCAGGTCCCTAAGTGGTTCGCTCTCCTTGGTCTCAAGTATTGCCGAGAAGAGTTCACTGTTCCGATCTCTGACTGATTCGCTGTCTTCAGCCTCTGGTTTTGCTGGGAAGAATTCGTTGTTCAGGTCTCTGACTGGTTCTCTGTCTCTTGTCGCTTCTGAAGCTAAGGGTCTCGCCAAGACTCTGAGTGGTACGCTGGGTTCATCCTCGAGTTTTGCTGAGAAGAGTTCAGTGTTCAGGACTCTGACCGGTTCGCTGGGTTTGGCTTCTGGTTTTGCTGAGAAGAGTTCACTGGTCAGGTCTCTGACTGGCTCGCTCTCTCTGGCTTCGGGTTTTGCGGAGAGGACTTCTCTCTTCAGGTCTCTAAGTGGTTCTTGGACTACGGCCCCGGGTTCTGGTGAGAAGAGTTCGTTCTTCAGGTCTCTGGCCGGCTCGCTTTCTGTTGCGGGTTCTGAAGCCAAAGGTCTTGCAAGGGCTTTGAATGCCTCGCTTAATTCAGTCTCGAGCTTTGCCGAGAAGAGTTCACTGTTCCGGTCCCTGACTGGTTCGCTGTCTTCAGCCTCTGGTTTTGCTAGGAAGAATTCGCTCTTCAGGTCGCTCGTAAGTTCGCTGTCTTCAGCCTCTGGTTTTGCCGAGAAGAGTTCGCTCTTCAGATCTCTGAGTGCTTCACTGAGTATTTCGAGTTTTGAAGCTCAAGTTAGCAACTTAATCCACAGTTTCTATTATGGCTCTACTTCTCAGCCTGGTTGCGCCATCAAGTGTGAACAGCTAGTTACTACTGCCGGACCGGCTGACACAACAACGAGTGTCAAGGTGGGCAGCAGCACTACTTGTTGCTTTGAAGTTGTGCCAGATGTCAGCTCGTCCATCGCGACGGCAACGCCTTCTACCAGCACTCCAACAGGTCAGGCTTGGGTCTATCCTACTGACCTGGGAGGTATCACGATTCAGAGCGGACCTTGGCGGTTTGATACTACGATTCAGGCATCAAGGACAGGTACCGCTACTATGCGGTTCCTGGTCTGGTCTTGTCTTACTGCTTCGGAAGGAAATTGTACTCTTCTATATGATTTCACAGGAACGGCCAATATGGAATCAACCACTACCGGCCCAATACAATATACTGATGCAACTCCAACGGTCGGTCCGTTTTCGAACGTTCACTATCTAACAGTTGAGGTCTGGATTAGTCCTACTGGGACTACAGGTAACGGCGGTGCGACTGATACTATGACAACAGTTTCAACCGCAAGTGACGTGATTACTCCCGCTTGGAGCTACAGTCAGAGTCTTACTGGTACACTGAACTTAGCTTCAAGTCTTGCTGAGAAGTCTTCGCTGTTCAGGTCTCTGACTGGCTCGCTTTCTCGTGCGAGTTCACTGTTTGCAGGCCGTACAGTAACCTTGAGCGGTTCACTGGGTTCATCCCCGAGCTTTTCTGAGAAGAGTTCGCTCTTCAAATCTTTGACTGGCTCGCTTTCTCGTGCGGCTTCTGAAGTTAGGGGTCTTGCTTCAGCTTTGAGTGCTTCGCTGGGTTCCTCCTCGGGATTTGCGGAGAAGAGTTCGCTCTTCAAATCTTTGACCGGTTCGCTGGCTTTTACTTCGGGCGTTGCTGAGAAGTCTTCGCTGTTCAAGTCTCTCTCTGGTTCGCTGGGCCTCTCGAGTTCACTGCTGAGTGGCCGTGCTGTGACCTTGAGCGCCTCAATAGGTTCAGCCTCAAGCTTTGCTGAGCATACGTCACTCTTCAGATCTCTGACCGGTTCGCTGACCTTGGCTGGTTCTGAGAACAAGGGTCTTACCAAAGCCTTGAGCGCTTCACTCGGTGCAGCCTCAAGCTTCATTGAGCATACTTCACTCTTCAGATCTCTGACTGGTGCGCTTGGTTCAGCCTCTAGCCTTGTTGAGGAGTCTTCGCTGTTCAGATCTCTGACGGGTTCGTTTGGCGCGGTCTCGAGCTTTGCTGAGCATACGTCACTCTTCGAATCTCTGACCGGTTCGCTTGGTCCAGCTTCGAGTCTATCCGAAAAGTCCTCGCTGTTTAGGTCTCTAACTGGTTCTCTGGGTTCAGTCTCAGGCTTTGCCGAGCATACCTCCTTGTTCAGATCTCTAACAAGTTCGCTGGGTCTCCCGAGTTCACTGCTAAGTGGCCGTGCTGTGACCTTGAGCATATCAATAGGTTCAGCCTCTGGTTTCGCTGAACATACTTCGACCTTCAGATCCTTGACTGGTGCGCTGGGTTCATCCTCAATGCTCGTGGAGCATACTTCCTTGTTCAGATCTCTTTCTGGTTCACTTGCTTCAGCCTCAAGCTTTGGCGAGAAGTCTTCGTTCCTCAGGTCTCTGACTGGCTCGCTGGGTACTGCCGGTTCCGAGACCAAGAATCTTGCCAAGGCTCTGAGTGGTTCGATGGGTTCAGTCTCAAGCTTTACCGATCATACTTCCTTCTTCAGATCTCTAACAAGCTCGCTGAGTCTCTCGAGTTCACTGCTGAGAGGTCGTATGGTGATCCTGGGTGCTTCGCTGGGTTCAGCCTCCAGCTTTGCAGAACATACCTCGCTGTTCAGGTCTCTATCTGATTCGCTGGGGTTTGCGACTTCGTTCTTTAGAGGTCGTACTGTCACCCTGAGTGCATCAATAGGTTCAGCCTCAGGTTTTGCCGAGCATACTTCGATGTTCAGGACCATATCTGACTCTCTGGGGTTTGTAGCTTCGCTCTTCAGAGGTCGTACTGTAAACCTGAGCACATCAATCGGTTCAACCACGGGCCTTACTGAACATTCCTCGCTGTTCAGGTCTCTCACTGGCGCGCTTGGTTCAGCTTCGAGTTTTGCAGAGCATACTTCGCTTTTCAAAACTCTGTCTGGCTCGCTAGGTTCAGCCTCAAGTTTTGCAGAGCATACTTCGCTTTTCAGATCACTGTCCGGTACACTAGGTCTCTCAAGTTCCTTCTTTAAAGGTAGAACTGTAACCTTGAGCGCATCAATAGGTTCAGCCTCAAGCATCGCTGAACACACTTCGCTCTTCAGATCTCTATCTGATTCGATGGGTCTCACAGCTTCATTCTTTAGAGGTCGAACTGTAAACCTGAGCGCCTCAATGGGTGAGGCCTCAAGCTTTGCTGAGCAAACTTCGCTGTTCAGATCACTGTCTGGTTCGGCGGGTCTTGCTGGGTCTGAGACTAAGGGTCTTGCCAGGGTCTTGAGCGCTTCACTGGGTTCAACCTCAAGTTTCGCGGAGCATACTTCGACCTTCAGGTCCCTCAGTGGTTCGTTTACCCTTTCGAGTTCTGTGTCTAACGGTCGTGCTGTAACCTTGAGTGCTTCGCTGGGTACAGCTTCAAGCCTTGCTGAGCATACTTCGATCTTTAGATCACTGTCAGGTTCGCTGGGTCTCACAACTTCCTTCTCCAGAGGCCGAACTGTAAACCTGAGTGCATCAATAGGCTCAGCCTCAAGCATTGCTGAACAGACTTCAATCTTCAGATCTCTCACTGATGCGCTTGGTTCAGCTTCGAGTTTCGCGGAGCATACTTCGCTCTTCAGATCATTGACTGGTTCGCTCTCTTCAGTCTCAGGCGTTGCTGAGAAGAGTTCGCTGTTTAGGTCCATGAATGCCTCGCTTGGTACAATCTCCAGCTCAGCTGAGAGATCTTCGCTTTTCAGGTCTCTGACCGGCTCGATTGGGATTGCTGATGCTGAGACTAAGGGACTTGCCAGCGTTTTGAGCGCTTCGATTGGTTCTGCCTCGAGTCTTGCCGAGACAAGTTCGTTCTTCAGATCTCTTACTGTTTCGTTGTCTTCGGTTTCGAGTTTTGTCGAGGATAGTTCTCTCTTTAGATCTTTGAGCGGTTCATGGACTATGGATCCGAGCTATGGGCGGGGTTCATTTTACACCGAGACCCTGGTGGTGAACTTCAACACGATTCCTGTTCTCTCTGGACACTACGATTGCCACGAGAACCTCATAGTCAATTGCGGCACCGTCTCCGCGTCTTTTGCTTTCCTGGTTGTCGGTCTTGGTGTTCTGATTTTCGGCATTTACGTAGCTAGACAACGTCGGCAATCTTCTGGCCCTCCGAAAGAGCTGGAGCCGGAGGAAGTATTCGTTGATAGAGAAGGCTGGGAAACCAAAGTTTCCGATGACCAAGAACAGGGAGGAACAAAGGCTTCCAAAGACGAGAAAGGGTGGGAAGGGAAGCCCGAGGGTTAAAGCGTTCAGTCAAGATGAGAAAAATCTCTTCACGAGCTTATTCTAGAAAGAACACAACAAGCCAAATGATCACTAGCGGCGTTACTCTGACGGAATCCGCGTGTCTTCACGGCAGAATCATCCTTCAAAGTACACATTTTCGGAATCATAACTTCGCCAACTCCTGCGGGCCGTGAAAGCTTAGAGATCTAGCAATCCTGGTAGCTCTTATAAGAGCTCAAGCTGCGAACGCGTCCATCATGGATAAGATGGAGAAGGTTTCGGAAAAGAAGAAAGGATTCGTCGGGGAATTCATCGACTTTCTCCAGACCTTCGGCGTTATAGGCCTCGCGATCGGCTTCGTGATAGGAGTCGCCTCGTCGGCCGTCGTCAATTCTCTGGTAAAGGACATCATCAACCCCATAGTCGGTCTTGTCCTTCCCACAGGAAACCTGTCCTCTCTAAACGCTACTGTCACTTCTCCAGTCTCAGGCAAGCCCTCAGTATTTCTCTACGGAGATTTCATCTCTCAGATCATATACTTCGTCATAATCGCCCTGGTCGTTTTCATCATGTACAAGCAGCTCAAACGTCTGGGTCTCGCCAAGATGTAGACGGCTAAGCTCTCTATATTGCCGTCAGGGATATGTCCGGATACCAGTGATGATAAATTGTATTGCTATGGCCGCTATGAAGACAGCCATCACCTGAGCAACGACTGACGACCCGGTTTTTCCGAGTAGCGAGTGGATTCTTGTGGTTTGTTTCATTACGATCCAGCTGAGTAGCATGACGATGACGACAGATCCTAGCGTGACGAGTATTCCGTAGGCTCCTAGGGCTATCATTGTTGTTGTGATAGCTCCGGGTCCTACGAGCAGGGGGAAGGCGATGGGGACAATTCCCACATCCTCGTGGCTGCCTGGTTTGGCGAATCTCTCTCCGCGGAAGAGTATGTCGAGGGCAAGCAGGAGTAGCAGTAGTCCGCCGGCCATTTCGAAGCTTGGGAGGCTTATGCCGAAGAGGGCGAGCAGTTCTTGGCCGACGAGGGCGAAGATTGTGAGTAAGGTGGCGCCAGTGTAGATGACTACTCGGTACATTTTGGCTCGGTCGGGATCGGGCATGTTGCCTGTGACGTTGGAGAAGATGGGGACGAGTCCGATGGGGTCAACGATGATGAATAGTGCAACGGTGGCTCGGACCAGGTCTACTGTCGGGTCAGGGCTCATCTATTCTCATCTCTTTTGTGGTGGGCCGGGAGGGATTTGAACCCACGACCTTCGCCGTGTGAGGGCGACGTCCGTTCCGTGCATATCATGCATACCAGGCTGGACTACCGGCCCGGAAAACGGGAGGGTAGAATAGAGTATTTCATCTTTCAAGAGCCGAGTGGCCTATGTCTCGAGATCTGGATGGGCCCGGGGGTAGGAAGAATTAGGGTAACCCTTCCAAGAACTAGATCGAGGAGGCGTTCTCATTGTCTGTTTCAATTTGCGTTTTCAAGATCGAGTCTTCTGTTATGGTTTCCGGGTCTCGTTCCCGAATATCGTCGTCGAGGCCCCACGCGGTTTCGGGTCTGAGTGACGCGCTCCTTTCCCCGTCTCGCGGATCCGAATCTCAGATTCCAACACTTTGCTCATCCTCTGCGAGTAACCGCATTGGGCGGATTGGGAAAGATCTGAAGATACAGATCTGGGCTCATTTCCGAGCCTAGATACGTACTAGTCTTCCTAGTCTAAGAATCGGAGGCTGTTTCCTGTCCGCTATATCTGGCGATTTCCGTGTTGGGAACTATTACTTTTGATAGACATCGCTATACTGTTAAACATCGGAATTCGCTATGCTGAAATACTCACACCGACGTTCTCGCCAAAGTTCGGGACGACCCGGTATATCCCAGGATGGCGCGTCGTGCACGGGTCCCAACGTCCCGCCTGTAGCATCGGCTGTGAATGGGTGAAAAAGAATCTCAAAGATTCTGATAACGGGAGGAAACGGGTTCATCGGCAGCCACCTCGCCGAAAAACTTCTAGCTAGAGGAGACTCGGTTTCACTCCTCGATCTAAAATTCAACGCGAACACCCGGTTCCTGGACTGTGAAAAGATCCGAGGAGACATCAGAGACTACGAGACTGTCAGGAAGGCTGTTGACGGGAAGAATGCTGTCTTCCATCTTGCCGCAGTCTCACGCGTCGCTTGGGGCCAGGAGGATCCCTTCAACTGCTGGCTCACAAACCAAGTAGGAACCATCAACGTTCTCGAAGCCTGCAACAAAGCCGAATCAAACCCTGTCCTCCTAGAAGCATCCAGCAGAGAAGTCTACGGAGAACCCCTCTACCTACCAGTGAACGAAGGCCACCCGAAACGGCCAAAGTCAGTCTACGGGTTAACGAAGCTGAGCGCGGAAAGAGCCTGCCTCTCCTACTCAAAATCATCCGGCCTCGACCCTTCCGTCAATCACGTAATAATGCGCTTCTCAAATGTATACGGGAGCGAGAGAGATCTCCCAGAGAGGGTCGTACCCAAATTCATGAACAAGGCTCTCCGGGGCGAAGACATCACTCTCTACGGAGGCGAACAGATCCTAGACTTCACATTCATCGACGACACGGTCTCTGGAATACTGAAACTTGCCTCAGCATGCCTTGGAGGAGACGGCAGCATATTTGGCGAAGATTTCCATTTCGTAACGGGAAGAGGCGTCTCAGTCTCCGAACTCGCCAGAATGATTGTTGACCTTGTCGGCTCGCGATCCAAGATCATACATGGGGCATCGAACAGCTTTGAAGTTCGCAAATTTGTCGGCGACCTAACAAAGTCGCATAAGACTCTCGGGTACGAGCCGAAGGTAAGCCTCGAACATGGTCTCAGAATTCTGAGAGACAGGACGGTGCCCACCATCATTGCACGGTGAGACACTCCACGCAAGAAGAACTCTGCTGAAACGTCTAGGATAGTAAGGGTGCGAATATGGGACAGGTGACCGAACAGTTTTCGAAAGAACTGAACCTAGTTGCAGAGCGTCCTAGAGTCAGGGGAAAATTTCTATTTCTCGGAGAAGAAAAGTTCTGGGTTAAAGGTGTCACGTATGGCACGTTCGCCCAGGACGAGAACGGAATAGAGCGATTTGTACCCCAGATCGTGGAAAAAGACTTCGCGGCCATCGCAGAGAACGGATTCAATGTAGTGAGGACTTACACCGTCCCTCCTCGCTGGGTCTTGGATGCTGCGTGGAGGAACGGCCTCCGAGTAATGGTCGGAATCCCAGTAGAGGTACCCATGGCCCTAATCGACGAGCCTGGCAAGCCCAGGGGAATAGAGGACTGGGCTAGGAAACAGCTTCGAACCTGTGCAGGCCACCCTGCCGTGTTCTGCTACACCATCGGCAACGAGATCGCGCCCTCCATAGTACGCTGGCAAGGTCATAGACGAATAGAGAAATTCCTAGAACGTCTCTACCGCGTAGCAAAACAGGAAGACCCAGAGGTCCTTGTCACCTACGTCAATTTTCCAACAACCGAGTACCTACAACTACCCTTTCTAGACTTTGTCTGTTTCAACGTCTACCTCGAAACCCAGGCCGCCCTCGAAGCATACATCGCCCGACTACACAACCTAAGTGACGATCGCCCTCTGCTGCTCGCAGAGATCGGCTTGGACAGCCTTCGCAACGGAGAAGAGAAGCAGGCTGACACGTTAGACTGGCAGACTCGGACCGTCTTCAGGTCAGGCTGTTGCGGAGCAATAGTCTATGGTTGGACGGACGAGTGGTACCGCTGGGGCGACCTGGTTCAAGACTGGAGCTTCGGCCTAACAACCCGTGACCGAACACCCAAACCCGCACTTCAGGCAGTTAGGAACGCGCTGGCAGAGTCGCCCTTCTCCACGCAAGGAGTGTGGCCGAAAATCTCCATCGTCGTCTGCAGCTTCAATGGATCACCGACAATCCGGGACACTCTGAACGGATTGCTGAACCTCGACTATCCTGACTTCGAAGTGATAGTAGTCAACGATGGCTCCACCGACTCAACCCCAAAGATAGCATCGGAGTATCCCTTCAAGCTGATCAATACAGAGAACCGGGGACTGAGCAATGCTCGAAACACAGGCATAGATGCCGCCACTGGAGAAATCGTCGCGTTCATAGACGACGACGCGTATCCTGATCCCCACTGGCTGAGATTTCTCGCTCTCGCCTTCAAAGAAGGAAAGTATGCGGGCGTCGGCGGACCCAACCTCCCCATCCCCGAGGATGGATGGAAATCTGAAGCCGTCGCCAACGCACCCGGTCCCAATCCAGTTCTACTCACCGACAGGGTCGCAGAACACATTCCGGGATGCAACATGGCCTTCAAGAAAGACGCACTCAAAGAAATCGGGGGATTCGATCCAGTCTTTCGAACCGCCGGGGACGACGTTGACCTCTGCTGGCGAATTCGGCAAAGCGGCGGCACTATCGGCTACTCACCCGCAGCAGTCGTCTGGCATCACCGGCGCAACTCGTTTCGCAAATATTGGAAGCAACAGGAAGGCTACGGCAAGGCCGAGTCCACCCTGGAAAAAAAGTGGCCGGAGAAATACAACGAGCTTGGCCAGCTGAAATGGCTCGGCCGGATCTACGGAAAAGGCGTCCTAGAAGACTTCTCTTCCGCGCGAGAACGGGTCTACTTCGGAGTCTGGGGGACCGCACCCTTCCAGTCTCTCTATCAATCCTCGAATTCTCTCTGGTCTCTTACCCTCGCACCGGAATGGTACCTTGGAATCGGCTTCCTCGCCACTATTTTCCTCCTAACATATTCATGGAGCGTCTCAATCATCCCCGGAGCCCTGCTACTAGTTGGGCTAGCAACATCAATCTCCCAAGCGTTGATGAATACTCACCAAGTCAGAATGAATGCCAGGCCCATATCCGAACGCATCAGGTTACGCGGTGCTATCTTCTTCTTGCAACTTCTACAACCGCTCGCCCGTCTCAAAGGAAGACTGTGGGACGGGCTGACCCCCCGGAACTGGCACTGGATTAGAACCCGTCCAAGATTCTTTCCGCTAACTATGAAGATATGGCGAGACGAGTGGGAAGAACCAAGAGAAACTCTCAAGGATCTGCAAACAAGGCTACGCGGATCGAGCAGTGTAGTAAAGTCAGGTGGAGAGTATGATCAATGGGATCTTGAGGTCGAAGAAGGGCGGTTCGGCGGATGCCGACTCCTCCTCGCGACGCAGTCGTACGGGACCGGGAGGCAACTCTTGCGCTACCGGATCGTTCCAAGGTATTCTGGCATGGTACTCGCTGTGTGCGGCCTCTTTGCGATCATATCCGTTGGAGCCGGTCTGTTCGGAACTTGGATCCCAAGCGTAGTATCAGGGTTTGCGGCTGGACTCCTAACTGCTCGCGCAATCCTTGACACGGGATTAGCCACAGCCCGGTTGCGTGATATCCTAAGACGTTCCGGCGCGTCCTGATGAAGACATGACCGATTTTGACATGCTTTCCTTTCTTCTAGTTCTTTCCAGCTCGTTCATTCTCACGATGAGCGCTGGGTGGGGTCTACTGAAACTCCTCAACATTATCAAGACGCGAGCGAGAATCGAAAGAATAGAATCGCAAACTTGGACTCGAGACCTTACTCAAGAGATTTCTCCACGATCAAGAAGGCGCGAAATTCGAGGAAAACAGGGCATGCTTCGTAGGGTCTTCGCCGAGCTCAGACCGTATTCGGTGTCTATCCTTGTTCTGTTGATAGTATCCCTCTCAGCTATACCGATAACGCTGATTACACCATTACCCATCAAGCTCATAGTAGACAACGTCCTTGGAACCTCGGCCCTTCCTGGCTACCTATCTTTTCTCATACCCGGTGGCTCACAGGCCTCCAAGGACTACGTTCTCTGGCTTGCCTTGGGTATCCTCATAGGAAGCACACTCCTCACCTATCTGCAAAACTTGGTGAACGTCTGGCTCACAAACAAGATTGGAAATCGCATGACCCTTGACGTGCGAGATCGTCTGTTTCGACAGATGCAACGCCTTTCAATCGCCTATCACGATACAAAGGGGAGCGCCGACTCAACCTATCGTACGTTGCAGGATGCGCCCGCACTCCGCTCGTTCGGAGTCGATAGCATGATTCCCCTCATCACTTCCGTACTTACTCTCGGCGCAATGATCATAGTCACACTATTCCTCGACTGGCAGCTAGCCCTGATTGCCCTACTCGTGTCGCCCTTCACATTCCTACTCACTCTACTTTTTCGCCCACGGCTCCGCAGGGGCTGGCGAAAAGTCAAGATCTCAGAGAGCGCCGCCATGGCAGTAGCTCAAGAGACACTAGGCGCCTCTAGAGTGGTGAAAGCATTCGGGCAAGAGGATCAGAAGAGTGATCAGTTGGTCTCCCGTTACAACGAGAGCCTCTCTGCTGCTCTCAAGGTCTACGTGTACGGCGCAGTCTACAATCTGCTGGTTGGCGCCATCACGGCGGTGGGCTTGGTGGCGGTGCTTTACATTGGAATCCGCCACGTCCAATCCAATACCGGATTCACCCTAGGGAGTCTGCTCGTAGTGAACTACTACGTTACACAGCTCTATTCACCCTTGAAGAATGTCGGACAGAAAATGCTCGACATGCAGATGTCGCTAGCCGGAGTGGAAAGGTGTCACGCAGTTCTGGACGAGAAACCGGACGTACCAGAGGCTCCGAACGCCCTTCCCATAGCTAGGGCAAGAGGCAAGATAGCCTTCCAAAACGTATCCTTCGAATACACGCCAGGACACCCTGTCCTCCGGGACGTTTCCTTCGAGCTGCCCCCGGGCAATTGCCTTGGAGTGGTAGGCCCGACAGGCTCTGGCAAGACCTCTCTGTCCAACCTCCTCCTCCGCTTCTTCGACACCACACAAGGAGCGATCACTTTAGACGATGTGGACTTGAAGAATTACAAGCTAGCGGATCTTCGAAACCAATTTGCAGTTGTCCTTCAAGACACAGTGCTCTTTTCGACAACAATAACCGAGAACATCCGCTTTGCGAGGCCAGGCGCGACCATCGCCGAGGTTGTCTCGGCTGCGACAGCGGCGAACGCGCACGAGTTCATCACTGATCTGCCCGACGGATACGACACGCTCGTCGGGGAACGAGGAATGAAGCTGTCGGGCGGTCAGCGTCAGCGGATATCGCTCGCGCGCGCATTCCTCAAGAATGCACCAATCTTGATTCTGGACGAACCCACCAGCGCCCTAGACATGAACGCCGAGACTGCGGTTCTCGATGCTATTCAGCGGCTGATGAAGGGGAGAACTACGCTCATGATAGCTCACCGCGCAAGCGCGCTAAGGAACTGTAACATCATTCTGATCCTGGAAGACGGAAGAGTCACCGGAATGACAACTGAAGTGGGTTCAGTCCTTTCAGGTATGGCAGCCGTCAGAATCCAAAGATAGGCAATTCGTGGTTCAGAAGCACCGTGAGAAACAAATTATCGCCTTCGAAGTTTCCTAGCTCAGAAAGACTTACCGCCGGACTAAATGCCGTATTCAACGACAACGGGTCTGCAGGTCGAGGTGTGACCGTTCTAGCCAGGCAGCCTAACCGGTTCGAGAGCACCTTTGCGAGCGAGATCGTCACGTGTCACCTCGAGGAGAATGGAACGTTCCGTGTTTTTTGCAAATACGGAACCAGCAACTTTGACAAGGCCTACGGTCATAGAGGAGGGGTATCCTACGAGGCCGCTGTCTACAGTAGAGTCCTCGGTCCCTTGCACACTTCCACTCCAGCCTTCTATGGGGTCTACAGAGAGAAGAGGTCGAGCCAGACATGGCTCTTGATCGAGTATCTGAAAGCAGCATCTCGTGACGTCAGCAAAACCAACGACGCGGTAATTCACGCGGCTCGATGGATTGGGAGATTCCACGCTCTCAACGAGAAACGAATCTCGAACGACCGACTGAACTTTCTCCGGGAATACGATACCAACTATTACGTTGGCTGGGCCCGACGAGCCAACCGGTTGTTTGGCAGCCGCCGGACTGAGCGGCCCTGGCTCCCGCAACTTTGCACCAGGTTTGAGAAACTGGTTCCACACTTTCTGAGCACGAGAAAAACCGTCATACATGGTGAGTACTACCCAACCAACATCATTTACCAAGATGGGAAAAGCCGACCTGCGGACTGGCAATCCGCTGCAATAGCTGTAGGTCAGATAGATCTTGCTGCGCTAACGCAAAATTGGCCAAAACGAATGGTTGAGAGACTTGCGCGAGAGTACGTTAGAGCACGTTGGCCAATGGGTGAGCCAGATAACTTCAGCCGGCTGTTTGGAATCGCAAGAGTCTACATGACTCTTCGCTGGCTAGGCGATCCAGGTTTAGCCTCTCCTTCCATAAGACGAAGCATCTTCTCGCCGCTGTCCAAGCGACTCTCCATAAGATCCCAGAACTTAGTCAGGAAATATAGAAGATTCATTGAAGAACTGCATTCAGAAGGAGAATCGTTGGATCTAGCCTAGTTGATTCACGGCTCGGAATCCTTCATCGAGCATGATCTCAGCTCTATCACGAAAAGGGGGAGTCCACTTGTACAGATCACGCTGTGCCTTGTGGAGAAAAAGGGCCGCTTTGTAGAAGGACAAATGCTCAAGGGCTCTCGGGGGCCCATGAGCCGCGTAAGCTGCGAGGAACGACTCTGTCACGTGGTCAAAAGCTTGAAGAGAGTTCAGTTGTTTCAATCCCAATCTCTTTAGAGAAACAATGAACGTGGATAGGTCGCGGGCGGGGTCGGCCAAGTCATGTTCATCTAAGTCGATAACTACTGTGCGTCTGCCACTCGAAAAGACGTGATCGGGCATATAGCTGCCGTGCCCCGCGCGGTATTCGAGACTGTTAGGGGCTGGCGCTACACTTTCTAGATTTTGCAACAGCGCCTGGCAGTTGCTGGCGAGAGGCTCTCCAGAGGCGCTTATCGCGTCATTCCACTTCTTATGCGACAAAAGCTGTTGCTTTGGTCCGAGAGCTCTTCCTGACCCTGGTGAACTTGAATGGAACCGGGCGAGCCATGCTCCTGACCTCTCCACCAGAGTTCTCTGCTCATCCGGGCTGGCTTTGAGAAGAGATTCCTTTCCGGGTATACCTGTAATCTTCTCTTCCAGTAATAGATGTAGGGAGGGTAGGTAAGCCATCGGTCGGGCAATTGCGAACTCGGCCTCCTGGCCGAACCCGCTGTTAACTATGTCTTTCATTGCTTGAAATATGTCTGAACGATCTGTATCGTGAATTTTGCCGATTAGACTGTGCGATGCTCCTTTGGTCTTGAATTCTATGTCGAACGTGCAGCGGTTCTTGTGCATTCTGAGCATCCTGACCTGTACAGTCTCCACAGGCCCGAAATTCCAGTCGACCCGGCAAAGCCGATCGAGCTCTTCTCGGAATCTGTCCTTATCCAATATGGCTGCCCAAGATGGGGTCCGCTCATCTATCTCAACGTGAACAGAGTCTTCACTCATGCGCGTCGACTCTCAAGATCTCGTCATCATACTGCTCTGTTCTGAGATATTTCAGCAACGGTGAAGGGCGTGGGTTTGATGGTGGCAAATCGCCTGTTGATGAGTATATACATGGATATTTGAACAGGCCGTGTACATTTGTAGGATCCTCTACTGAAAGACACGTTCGAAATCGGGCCAGTTATCGCTACACTGAGTCATCAATGTCATTCATGCCAGCGCCTTAGCCCCTAGTCAACAGGGCTACTGAATGGTTGTTGGCGGAGTCTAGGTTTCTAGCTACGAATGGTTAGGTCGATCGTTTTTTCGCTTCTTTTCGACCGAGTGCTTGTAAGAGAGACTCTGTGACTCCCAGTACAGCTCAGGTGAGCCGATGTCCAGTCGAACGTCGTTCTCCTCTAGCTCGACTGCTCGTATTTCGAGTCCCCACTCAACCATTTTTTGTATGCCGTCCGTAAGTTGAATCTCGCCTCCGACACCGGACTGAGTAACCTCTAACGCCTTCAGAATAACCGGGTGGAAGGCGTAGACAGGCATGATTGCCAATTTGGATGCTGGCTGCAGAGGTTTCTCTACAACTCTTGTTACGTGAACGATACCAGTCCCTTCTCTGGTCCCTTCTACTACGCCGTAGCGGCGGGGATCCTCGACTTGTTGTACGAGAAAGGCGGCGTCAGTTTTCATCATATCGCTGACCTCTCTGAGCCGTTTCAGGTGCTTAGAGTTCTCAGACAGAATATAGCTGTCTCCTGCATGAACTAGGAAGCTGTCTCCTCCAATGAACGGTTTAGCCTTCAGGACCGCGTCCCCGAACCCCCGTGGTTCAGGCTGGTTTATCCATACAAGAGTGGATTCTTCGACCATTTCATAAAAGGCTTGCAAGTCTTCAGAGGGCCCGCTCTTATCGTTCTTCCGTAGCATCGATACATAGGAAGAGTCTGGAGTGAAATGATCCTCTATCGCTCTCTTCTCCTTACCGACAATGAAACAGAATTCTCGAAACCCTGCATGGTGTAATTGCTCAAACACTAGCTGGACAATCGGTTTGAGACAGAGCTCCCCGTCCTTGGTCACAGAGAAGACCGGCAGCATCTCCTTTGGCTGTTCCTTTGTGGCTGACAAGAGTCTGGTGCCCAGGCCTGCCGCCGGAATGACAACCTTTCTTAACAATCAAGGATCAGCCAGATTCAGTGTTCGTCGCTCCATCCTAGGACCTTCCAATATATTTCAATATAGTCGCCCAAGCATGGACTTTCCCTATGAAACGAGAATCCGAATCGGTTTCCTTTATCGGTCTGGGATATGTTGGGCTCTGCACTGCCGCTGTCCTAGCATCAAGAGGTATGAAGATCATCGGGGTAGACATCGATGGCGAGAAGATCGCGAAGCTCGCGAAGGGAGAGACCCCATTACACGAGCCGCGGCTTGCCTCAATGCTCAAATCCGCAATTAAGAACAAGAGGATCCAGTTCACAACCGACATAGATAGGGTAGTTGAGGCAGATGTCACTTTCATCACGGTGGGAACCCCCAGCAATCAAGATGGATCCATCAGCCTAACGTTTGTAAAGAAAGCCGCGGAAGACGTAGGATCTGCCATCAGAGGCGCTGATGCGTACCATCTTGTCGTCGTCAAGAGCACTGTCATCCCGGGCACGACGACTGGCCTCGTTCGACCCATGTTGGAATCTTCTAGCAGGAAACCCTGCGGCCCGAAACTGGGCCTGTGTTCAAATCCGGAATTTCTCGCGGAGGGCTCTGCAATAACGAACACCCTTCACCCGGACAAGATCGTAATTGGGGCAAACGACGAAAAATCCGGGAACAAGCTAGTGAAGCTTTACCAGCGAATCTACAGGGCAAGGAAGATTCCCATTGTAATAACGAATCCGACGACAGCAGAGACCATCAAGTATGCGAGCAACGCATTCCTCGCCACTCGAGTCAGCACAATCAATACCATCGCCAACATCTGCCAACGCCTGCCATTGGGAGATGTCGAGACCGTTGCAAAGGCGATAGGCTTAGACCCCCGGATCGGGTCTCTCTACCTCAAAGCTGGACCCGGCTACGGCGGTTCCTGCTTCCACAAGGACCTCCAAGCCTTAATCGCGTTCAGCCGGGGCCTAGACTACGACCCAGTCCTCTTGACCGCAGTCGAAGAGGTCAACCGCCGCCAAGCAAATGAAATCGTAAAACTCTCGCGCAGCCTGTTAGGATCATTGGAGAATCGTCGAATCGCCGTGCTTGGGCTAGCCTTCAAGAAGGACACGGACGATGTCAGGGAAGCAGCTTCACTCCGCGTCATCGAGGAACTTGTGAACAACTCCGCTTCTGTATCTGCCTACGACCCAATGGCGATTGAAAACGCGCGGAAAGTTCTACCTCAACAGGTGGAGCTTGCGACAGACTCCAGATCCTGTCTCAAGGGAGCAGAATGTTGTATCCTGATGACCGAGTGGGACGAATTTCGCCAACTTAAACCCAGCGCGTTCAAGACGCTAATGAGGACTCCAAACATTGTTGACGCTCGCAGAATCCGGCGCCAGGGCGATTTCCAAGGATTCAACTACCTGGCAGTAGGCCTAGGAGCCACTATGCCGCCGATACCTGTCCACGCAGCGCCTTCAAAATAGAAGAGAAGGAGAACGTCTAGTTGCGTCCGCTAGTCTTTCCGCGTCGTCGGCCTGGGTCCCGGTATGGCTGAGAGGGCTTCTCGGAAAGAATAGAATCAGCATCCTTGCCAGAAATCTCTGGTTCTTTCTTGGGCCGATTCGTGGTCTTGGGGACTCGTCTCGGATGGCCTTCTGGTTTTTCGGAAATGTCCGTGGAGCTGAGACTCCCTGCCTTATTCAGCTCAGTCACTTCCGTCTCTCTAGTCTTGGATTGTTTCTTGTTCCGGGGTCGAGTCTCTCTCTTCTCGTCTGCTACAATTGCCCGCCCTGTCGTGTTCGTCTCAGGCTGGTTTCGGACTTCCTCGTGTAGAAGGTTCCAATTGTGACGTAGCTCCGAATAACTCTCGTCAGCCAGCTTGATGAATTCACGCGCGAACGCAATATTCTTCTCAAGATCTCTAAGGCGAGAATCCAGCTCGTTAGCTATCTCACTACCAGAGAGATTACTCAGCAAGGTAGCCTCTTTCTCCTGAACTTTCGACATTCCTAATCGGCGACCAATTGTCTGCCAACAATCTAATCATGATGTTCCTCATCAAAGACCTGAACAGTAGCAGAGATCCGGAACGACCCCAGACCAATGACCATCATGCCGCTGTCGGTTTTTCGGGTCTCCACGAGGCTTATCAGCAATCCACCTTGAGGAAGCTAAGATATCGGAAGAGAGGAGCGTTCAAGTGCCCGCGAGAACAGCTACCAAGATAGTCTGCACGATTGGCCCTGCCTCAAGCTCTCCCATTGTTCAAGGTCACATGATCCGGGGAGGGATGGACGTTGCCAGAATCAACTTCTCACACGGAACCTACGAAGAACACCTGAAGAACATCAAATCGATCCGGAACGTAAGCCATGGTCTTCGCCGTCCGGTAGCCATCCTCCAGGACCTGCCGGGACCAAAGCTCAGAGTTGGAAAACTCCCAGCAGAGCCCATGCACTTGCGAAGACTCGACACTGTAACGCTGACAACCAAACCCTCCAAGGCCAAAGGCAAGATCCCAGTCGCGTATCCTGACCTGCCTAGGACCGTCGGGAGGGGGGATACGATCTATCTGGCTGATGGATCCATCAGGCTAGAGGTCCTACGTACCACGAGAGACGAAGTAGAAGCACGAGTTCTGGTTGGAGGAGATCTAATCTCAGGCAAGGGCCTGAACCTTCCCAAACTGCGAACACGGGTGCCTGCGATCACGCGGGAAGATCGGGAACACTTGCACTTCGGGTTTGAGAATAATATCGACATGGTCGCCGTATCATTTGTCCAGAGAGCCGACGATATACGAATGGCCCGGAAGGTAGCGAGTGAGAAAGGACGAGAAATTTTCGCTGTTGCGAAGATCGAGAAGAAAGAGGCAGTTGAGAATCTTGGGGAAATTGTCAAGGAAGCAGACGGGGTCATGGTTGCACGGGGAGACCTAGGGGTGGAACTGAGCCTAGAGCGGATCCCAATTGTTCAGAAGAGGATCATTTTCGAAGCGAACCGGCAGGCAAAACCTGTGATTACAGCTACCCAGATGCTCGAGTCTATGATCTCGGCGCCCACGCCGACCCGGGCGGAGGTGACCGATGTTGCCAACGCAATCCTCGATGGCTCAGACGCGCTGATGCTTTCGGAGGAGACAGCTATCGGAGGCTATCCGGTCGACGCGGTCAAGACCCTTCAGAAGGTTGCGCAGGAAACTGAACGATATCTGCCCAAGCAGATTACGCAGCAGAGACGCGAATGGCATGAGAATAGTCAGGAGGACGCAATCGCCTTCGCCGCCTGCGAAACCGCGCTTCAGATATCCGCAGCAGCAATCGTTACACCGACCCGTACAGGCAAAACCGCTCGGAGAGTTTCAAAGTACAGACCACCCCTGCCAATTGTCGCGCTCACATCACAGGCAGATGTCGAAAAACAGTTGTTACTCTCTTGGGGCGTGACGACGGTGAGAAGAGGAATGGAATCAACCGAGTCCATATTCATCGAGGCTGAAAAGACTGTCAAGAGACTCAAACTCGCACGTAAAGGCAACACGATAGTGATCGTTTCGGGAGACCCGAAGGGCCCCATGGGACGAACCGACCTGCTGAAGATCCAGAGAATAAGATAGGCTCAGTCTCAACTCAAAGAAAAATGGTCATCCTTTCAGCAAATCTTAACTCGACGGGCGATGATGGATGAGATATCATGCAATCTGTGGCCCGCAAAGTCGAACTTCGGGATGTGGCTGAAGGCCTCTGGATCTGGCGCATGGAGCACCCCAAGTGGAAGCGCGATCAGGGTTGGGAGCCAATCGTGACTTCGACAGTTGTCGAGTCAAAAGGAGAGAGGTTGGTTTTGGATCCTCTAGCTCCTCCAGAAAGCGAGACTGATGTTTGGGAGCGGCTCGACGCTCGTCCTCCAACGGCGGTCTTCGTTCTCAAGCCAGATCATGTTCGAGACGTTGACCTATTCGTACGCCGCTATCGTGTCCCCGCGTATGGACCGAGACTCTTCTTTCGGGACGACGTACCTGAGACCAAGCTGGAACCGATCCAACCGGGCAGCAAGCTTCCGGGAGGGATACAGGCCCTCTACGATGGACGAGGCCGCGAAGAGACACCGCTCTGGCTGCCAGAGCAACGCGCGATAGTCTTTGCTGATGCACTGACTGCGCCTGGAGGCGAGCTACGCGTATGGGCATCGCCCTGGCATGAAGAACGAACCTTGCCCGCGCTACACGAACTTCTCAAACTTCCCTTCGAACACGTAATCGTCTCTCATGGGGAGCCTGTCCACACTCGGGTCGAGTACGAGCTCGCCCTGAAGATCCCGCCTTATCGCGGATAGAAAATTAGGAGCAAAGTTACTCATCGCAGAGCTAAGTCGCTAGGGTTCCCCGCCCGAAGAGCAAATTCTACCCTGCGCTTCGATCAAGGATTAGAAGATGAATTCGCTCGAAAGGCTTTATTGGTAGCTGTCCCGGTACCGCGTCGCTCCGCCCAAGAGGCCCCGAAAAATGAAGCAACGCCGGCCAACAAACCCTGAACTCCTCAGCGCCATAGGCTACCTGATGAAGGCGGGAAAACAATACCAGACACCTCTCTGGATCACGATCGCAAGCTTCCTCGGCAAATCCCGAAGAACAAGAATCGTCCTGAATCTAGGCCAGGTTTCAAAGAACCTCAGGGGAGGAGAAGTCATCGCAGTCCCAGGCAAAGTCCTCGGCTCGGGCGAGCCAAAGGAAAAACTCACTATAGCTGCGTTCAAATTCTCTCCACGAGCACTGGTCAAAGTCGAGAAGGCGGGAGGACGATGCATACCCTTCTCCCGGCTCGTCGAGGAGAATCCTCGCGGAACAAACGTTAGACTGCTCCGATAGAAGAAGGTGTCCGCGTAGAAACAAACAAATCAGTTCGCGTTGATAGGCTGATCCAATTTTTTTTGTCGCCGGAACCCTAAACGAGATATTCACAAAGCCTGAAGCGCAGGATAGTGCAAGGGCTCTACGAGTCCTGCTACACATGCAACCACGCAAAGCTCCCAGGCACACAGCACACCTGCCCCGGACAACTGCCAAGATAAGAAACTCCGGAGCATAGAAAGAACAGCCTTCGCGTCGGTCCTCTTTTCACAAATTCCAATTTGAAAAGCCAAGATGACAAATGTTAAATTGACAAGTGGGACCCTTTAGAACTCGGTAAGTATGACCAAAGAAGTTGCATGTTCCCAGTGTGGCTTCCGAGTTCGTGCCGACTCCGACGACGAGTTGGTAGAGGACTTCCAGCAGCACAACAAAGCGTTTCATAACATGGACCTAAGCCGGGAGCAAATCCTGGCCAAGGCCAATACCGTCCAAGTAGCAACCGCTTAAGGACTGCTAGACAGCACCTTGTTCATGATCGAAAGGCAGCAGTAGCTTTGTCGCCCCCAATCTTGAACTACATTGGTGTCTCAAGGGTTTGCCGTGCATAATGCGCGTGTATTAGCCTCCTTTGCAACTATACTAGTAGTCTGGGGACTGAACTACCCGTTCATCCAAGCAGGACTCTCCTATTCACCGCCAGTCTGGCTTGCCTCTCTCCGCGCCTTGACAGGATTGCTCACGTCACTGGCCATCCTGCTCGTTCTCCGCACCCAGGGGCAGATCGACCTTCACCAGAAGATCGCGGCCTTCCTCATCGGAATACCCGGAATCGGCTTCTTCTTCGGGTTCTGGACAATCGGCGAGACAGTACTACCAGCCGGCGAAGCGAGTGTCCTCATCTACACCTTCCCCATCTGGACCCTCATGCTATCCCTCCCCGTTCTAGGGGATCGTCCTACTCCTCTGAAGGTCGGAGCAGCCCTCCTCGGATTCGCAGGTGTAGCCCTCGTCGCCCGAGTAGGCACGACGAGCCCGACCGGAGACCTTGTCGCGATAACTCTCCTCATCGTCGCCGGCTTTGCCTTCGCCCTTGACAACGTCCTCTTCAAACGTCTCTTCAAGGGCGACCAGCTATTGAGAGCGAATGTCTGGCAATTGGCAGGCGGCTCGGCCTTCCTCATCGCATGGGCCTCCCTCGCCGAATCTGTCTCTGCAATCCACTGGACGCTTGCCCTAGCAGGCGCAATTTTCTGGATCGGCGTGCTTGGAACCGCGATCGTCTTCGTCCTATGGTTCACCCTGCTCTCACGTTACAACGCAGCCTCTCTAACCGCGTACACTTTTCTAGTCGTCGTGGTTGCTCTCGTCGGCTCATTCTTCATTCTAGGACAGACAATCGATGAGATGCAACTGGTTGGAGTCCTCGCCCTGATCGTGTCGATCTACTTGACAAGCAGCGTCGAGAAACACTCAACCAGACTATGAGCTCGAGAATCGTGAGATTTCCGAAAAATGAAGAGTTACAGAGAGTAGCGGCAGTTCGGGCATTCCCATCTCAGGATTACACCCTCTGTGTTCGTGATCTTTTCCAAGAAAGCTTTTCGGGACAGAGAACTTGCTTGTCTTCCGGCTCCTCACGGGCCATCAGCGCTTTGAGTAGGCGTGGTTTTGAGAAAACTCTCTCGCCAAGTCGGTGAGAGTGACCCAGCCGAGAAATTTTTCATCTTCGAAGACACCGAGCCTGGTGATTCGGTTCTCGACCATGGTCTTTGCGGCGGTTTTCGTTGATTCGTCAGGACCTATCCTGAAGAATGGAACCAACATTTCACCTACGCTGACTTCGTCCGGTCTCTTGTTGAGAGGAACAAACTTCCAGAGTAGTGCACGCTCGGTAATCAAGCCCACGACTTTTTCTCCCTCAACAACTGCTGCGCCGGAAGTTCTCTCGCGATTCATTACATTGGCAGCTTCGAGAATTGTGTCGGAGGATTTCACCCTGGGAACGTTGCTTGACATTACCTTCCTGACTTTCGCCAACATAGTCTCTCCCTCAGCGCGGTTAGGATTGCGCTCTAAGCTGGCGGAGGGATTCCGTTAAGCTTCTGCAACGTTACTGCGATAGAGCTGAAATCCATCTCGCCCTGGCCTTGGTTCACGCCAGTGGTGAAGAGTTGCTTCGCGAGGCTTCCAGCGAGGAGTGCTACCTTCTGTCGTGTAGCTTGGTTTTCCGCCAGGGTTAGATCCTTCAAGAGCATGTTCACAGTGAAAAGTGGAGTATAGTCTCCTTTTGCGATCAAGGGTCCTTTGGCATCTGAGAAATAGTTCTTGTGAGGTGTCTTGTTGAAAGCATCGACGAAGGCTCGGGGTTCGAAGCCGAGCTTCTGCGAAAGCACGAAGGACTCTGAGAAGGCCAGGCTGATGGTTCCAAGAAAGAGGTTAAGGATGAGCTTCATCTTATGACCGCTCCCAGGTTTCCCAAGGTAGATCACAGTCGAACCGAGCTGGTTGAGAAATTCTCGGTTCTTCTCGAACACGCTCTCGTCACCGCCCACGAGTAGGGATAAGTTCCCCTTAGCGGCCATGTCCGGGTTGCCTATGACCGGGGCGTCAACCCTATCGACACCCGCCCTCTTCGCTTGCTCCGCCTCCCGGATAGAAGCGTCTGGATCAATTGTACTCATCTCGATCCAGAGGGCTCCCTTCTTCATGCCCCGCAGCGCCCCATCGTCTCCCATGACCATACTATCGACCACGTCTTGTTCGGGTAGAGAAGTAATGAGAACATCAACAGACTTGCCAAGCTCAATCGGAGAGGGGTGCGCTACCGCTCCCTTCGCAATCAGCCCGCGTAGCCTATCTTTGCTCCTATTGTAGACTTGGACCTCGTTTCTCTTTGAGAGAAGATTGGTTGCGAACGCGCTTCCCATCTTGCCAAGACCCAAGATTCCAACCCGCGCCATTTTCGAACAAACCTTGACGCTGCACGACTACCTCTACGAAGATAAGACTAGTTGCTGGCTCAAGGTCGGTCCCTCTAAGCGTTGGTCTCTCAGTCGATGGGTACATCTCGGGGCTACCACTTCACATGATTATTCTTCACAAGCCCGCCGATAATGGAAGAATGGCGGTCCCGCGGTCAACTTCAGGATTCCCTGAATGCCCGCGATTCCCTCATGTCCGCCACCGTAACACCCGAAAATTCCATAGTTTGACCGACATTAACTTATCCGAGACGGGGTGAAAATTTCGTTTCGGGATAGTTTCAGCCAATATTGGCATATAGTTGCAGAGATCAGAAGAAGAAAAGGAGTGCTCGGGTCGGGTTGTCGTCCTGCATCAGGGTTAGTCCGCTAAGACTAGCCCAGGGTCGGACGGCTCCTCTTGCATACCTAACACTGGCTTGGCGAAGCTGTAGATCAGCGTGCATTCCTTCTCGTCAATCTTGAAATTGACGCTACAGATCTTTGACGCCATCACTCGGAGGAGCTCTGCGACATCTCTCGGAACCTGCAGGTAGGTTGTGTTCCGAATGGTCACCGGCTTTACCGATAGTCCCATCGATTTTCTCCAACAATCACTACAGCATTATCGGACTATCGGCATTATGGGACCGTCCGACTATGTAATTGAGGGCCCTTTGAATAACGACCGTGTCAGCCTGTGTGTGTCTGTTCTCTCAAATCTGTGCCTTCGTTGCTAGCGAAGAGATCTACAGATGGACGACGAATCTACTGAGATCGAGCCCGCGGAACGAAAACTTTGCTGGCTCCAGTACAGATGTTCTTGTGAACTCTTTCATAGAAGACCCTATCGTACGTTTCTCCGCACTTTTCACAAGTCGCCTTTCTAGACTGATGAGCAGACTTGAACGGCGACTTTTTCATAGGAGCGTTGCCCATTGGCAGTCACCTAGCTTCTACGCTAGGACTCCTCTAAATCTTACTCTAACTCATCCTAATCCGTAGAACCAAGAAAATTCAGTATTTACCCCGAGAAAAACGGCAAGGGTCCCCTTTCGTAAGAGCGACTGCCCTCTGACTGGTGCGGGTGTGTGTCTATTTTCCGGGATATTCTTTTTGACCAATTACAGCTGGGATGAAGGTAACAGTTGGTGTATGATTTTGTTGCAATCCTATAGTGTGGTAGTGGTCTGGAATGGCTGTAGCACACGGACGCTCTCAGCATGAGGCTCCTGCGGAGCTCGCCCCTGTTCCGCCTGATACTAGCCTAGAATCCGTAATGTTTGATCTCATCCTCAAATTCCTGCAGACCCCTGGTCAGGTCCTACTCGTTCAGGGACCTCCCGGTTCGGGCAAGACGACCTTTGCGCTTGAGATTCTCAACAGCCTAGAGGAGACCCATAAGATATACGCGTCAAGCAGAGTAGCTCCAGCTAGGCTCCGTCTGCAGTTTCCGTGGATAGACGAAGTCATCGACACGATGTCCGGCAGAACCGCGAGAGCGAGCTGGATAGATGAGCTTCACGACCTTCGACGGGTCGAACCGGACACGATTTTCAACCAAGTTCTCAGGTTGAAGCATTCGAAGCAGAGAGCCGTGTTGGTTGTGGATAGTTGGGAGGGTGCTATTCGAAACACGAACGATGAGGGCCGAAAAATGCTCGAGTCAGCGGTCCTCTCGGAGCTGGATGAGAGCAAAGTTAGCGTTGTGATAGTGGTCGAAGATTCCAAGAAGGCTGGTGACCTCGGCTACCTAGTGGATGGGATCGTAACTCTCGATCAGTCAGAGCTTGACGGAAGGAGGGTTCGAACCATCGCCATGAACAAACTACGCGGCTTCAGCGTTCCCACAAAACGGGGAATATTCTCGCTCGACAAAGCAAGGTTCACCATACTTCCTAATGGACTGCGAACGCCAAGAATTAACTTGCACCCGAAACCATTGGAGCCTGTTCCTCATCCACCCCACGCTTTCTCTCTCGGCAGCAAGGACATGGATCTGATGCTGGGGGGCTCGATCCCGAGAGGCTCTTTTCTGCTCATAGACGTTGACAGCAGCGTCTCACCGCTCGAGATTCGGACCATTCTCAACATGATGCGGGCTAACTTCATCAACCAGAAGGGTCCCTGCGTCATCGTCCCAACCGCCGCGTATAGTTCCGACACTGTCGCTGAGTCTCTCAGCAAGTACGTCGGATGGGAGGCTATAGACGAGAGAGTGAGAATACTAGAGTATAACCAGTCCCTCGCCCCAAAGAAATGGAGACTCGTGATGAAGAGCAATCTCTCAGATGATGTTAAGACGTTCGCTCAAGCTTGGGATGAACTCGCAAAGATCTCACCCCACAGAATGCTCGACATTAACGTTGACAAGGCAGTACAAGTCTACGGTCGAGACGAACTCTCAGTTCCGGGCCTCACCGAATTAGGCGCGAACATGCGAGACACCGAAGGCTTGAACATCGCAATTACTTCTACGGATTCCAAACTCCGGGACCAATGGCTGTCGGTCGTCGACTACCATCTCAAGATCAAGAACGCTGACGGCTCCCTCGTCATATACGGAGTAAAACCGTTCACACCACTCTACGGCGTCGACCTAAACTTCGACAAAGGGTACCCCGTCCTCAATCTGATGCAGATAGTCTAGTTCTAATCCCCGTCACAAAGCACTGCTCGTTCGCAGATCGGGACCAGTAGAGCCTCTGAATCAGTAGCCGATAAGACCCGTTTGAACCGGAAGAACTGAGGAAGAAAGCTTGTCGAATAGAACGGCCACCCTTCTCTTGGGCCTCGCCTGTTCCCGATATTTTTCTAAGACCTGGCTAAGACGCGTTTGACGGCGTCTCTGTCACGAAGAATGTACGAGGTAGCCTGACGGGTCCGAAGACTGATTCTGCTGATTCCTTCGGTGACGAGACGGATC
>DASPWZ010000036.1:0-3000 GCA_035637535.1 Candidatus Dormiibacterota bacterium | reverse complement strand
CTATTCTTCTTTCCAGTTCATCAGTAGACTGCCTAGCACAATGAAAAACGCCGCTAATCCCAGTGCTATGATCGTGTTGGTCAGGGCTTGGGCAGGTTGCGCATAGATCAACGCGTCTCTGAGTCCGTCGTTCACGTACGTTAGAGGCATGAAGTTAGCTATGACCTTCATAATATCCGGCAGTGTCTCGCGAGGCCAGAAGGTTCCGGCCAGGAACATCATTGGAAAAGTTATCGCGTTGGCCGCGGCATCAGCGCTCTCTGCTTCCCTTACGAAATTTGCAAGTACCATCCCAATCCCTGGGAAGAGGAGGGCGGCTGCAACTACAAGTCCTACCGTGTAGATGTCTATGGTCACTGTTACTCCGAAGATGGCGTAGCCGAAGAAGAGGATGACGACGAGTGATATGGTGGCTAGGATCATCTGGTATCCAACCATTCCGAGTATCCATTCGATCTTGCTGAGGGGTGTGGTGGCGAGTTTCTTGATGATCTTCAGCTCTCGATATCTGCCATTGGTGTTGACAGCGCCAAAGACACCCGTAGTGAGGAGTGTCATGCCGATTACTCCCGGGATGAAGAAGTCAATGTAGCGGATATTTCTAGTTACGATGCCGACTTGTTGAACGTATAGATGGTCGGGTGCGCGGGCGATGGCAGCTGCATACGAGATGGTGGCTGAGTTCACTATTCCCCGGAGCGATGCGGAGGCCTGGTCGCTCTGATCCATGAAGAGCTGGATGGTCACATTGTTTCCACTCATGACAGTGGCGTTGAAACCTAGCGGTACGACAAGCAGTCTCTGTCCACGATTGTGTAGCTGAGCGTCGTTTTTCACAAACGTCAGCGGGTCTGGCTGCTCAGCGGCGACCATGTGGAGGTTGAAAGCCCCGGTCTGGTTCAATACGTTAACGTAGCCTTGTGAAAGAGGTGTCGGCACATTCTCACTCAGATCTTGGTTCTGGAGGTAGAGGTCGAACTTGGTGCTTCCGCTGCCGAATATCGCTCCGAACAGGACGATGAGTAGGAGTGGGAAGGCTATGGTCCAGAATATGTTGCTCTTGCTGCGGTACCAGCTCTTGAAATGCCCACGGATAATGGTGTATATTCGGCTCCTCATGCCTAGTTTCCCTCCTCCGAAACTCTGCGCCCGGTAAGGTTGAGAAAGACGTCGTCTAAGGTTGGACGTCTGACTTCTATTTCCTTGTCATGCAGAGGGGTCTGTGCTAGGCTCACGAGGATGTTTGTGAGCTCGCCGTTGCTTAGAGGGATGGCAATGTCTCCCGCGTTTCTAAGCTCCGCCTTGGGTAATCCTGGAGGAAGTTGTCCGATTCCTTCCTGTCCAGCATCTCTGATGATGAGCGTCTTTTTCCCACCATGAATATCTATCAGCTGGTCTGGTGTTCCCGAGGCGATTATCTGTCCGTGATCGATGATTGAAACCATGTCAGCCAAGTATTCTGCCTCGTCCATGTAGTGAGTTGTGAGGAAGACCGTTTTTCCCTGGCCCTTTAAGCGCTCGATGACGCCCCAGACGTCCCGGCGAGCTCTAGGGTCCAGGCCTGTGGTAGGCTCGTCGAGGAAGACGACATCAGGATTGTTGACTAGAGAAACTGCGAGTCCAACTCTCTGTTTGAGACCGCCTGATAATTTCTTGAACTGCTCGTCCCGTTTATCCTTCAGATCGACTAGCTCGATGAGCTTGTCTGCATCCAGCTGGTGTTTAAACATCGCACCGAAATAGTCGATGTTCTCACGGACTGTGAGTCGGTCTATCGCGTTAAAGTCTTGGGGCAGGACTCCGATCCGTTTCCGGATCTCGGCTTGGTCGGATCGTCTGCTCACGTCATATCCTAGGACTAGTGCTTGTCCACCAGTCGGGTTTCGGAGACACTCCAAGATTTCGACGGTTGTCGTCTTTCCGGCCCCGTTGGGGCCCAGGAAGGCAAACACTTCACCTTTCGTAAGGCTGAACGATATGCCGTTGACGGCGACGTTGTCGCCGTATTTCTTTGAAAGATTCGCTACCTGTACGACCTTGTCGGATTGTCCGACCAGAGGCGCGGATAGGCTGACGCTCATTGGAGCAAGGCCTCTACCGCGCGATTCTCAAGAGGTTCGTAATAATTATCATCGCCGCGATTTCTTCGCGCTTCGAACGAGCATAAGTTTCCACCAAATTTCACCACGAATATCATGTTGATTTCGTTGTTGCTTTTAATGGTCGGGCACGTTCCATAGTCACATATTGTGATTACCTGTTGCATCTCGAGATCTACTTCATTCGCAAGAGTACTTTTCGTCTCGAATTCCCATTCCATTGATCTATTCCAATTCATCTTGGAACAGGCCAGGAAAGGTGAGTCAGTTTTTCGCTAACATCCCATAGTCTCTGAGCAATCTCGTCATCATAGGATTCATCTGAAGATTTTTTCACCTTCAGTTTTTCCAGATATTCTCCGTTGAGACCCTCTGCTTCATCAGAGGATGCGAGATAGACAATTGTCTCTGCCCCCCTCTGTGGACTTAGCATGAACAATTTCGGCAAGAACATAATGAAGCCTGCTGGACCTAAAGGTCTAGTCCAGATGTTTGTCGCGACAGTGCCTGGGTGGACAGAGTTGACCGTTACGCGGGCTCCTTGTAGCTTCTTTGCGAGTTCATGCGTGAAGAGGACGAGGGCAAGCTTCGATTGGCCATAAGCCTTCCACCCGCCATACTCCTTCTCTAAGTTGAGATCGTCAAAGTTGATGTGTCCGTTGTAGTGTCCTACGGATGAGACGTTGATAATTCGACTGGGTGCGCTGGCCTTTAGGATCGGCAGTTGGAGGTTTGTCAAGAGGAAAGGCGCGAGATAGTTTGTGGCGAAAGTATTCTCGTAGCCGTCCGTTGTAACATTACGTCTTTGGTTGAACAGTCCGGCGTTGTTGATGAGGACGTGAAGTTTGGAATATTTCTTCTGAAATTCTGTTGCGAGACTCCGCACTGACTCGATAGACGA
>DASPWZ010000035.1:0-4318 GCA_035637535.1 Candidatus Dormiibacterota bacterium | reverse complement strand
GGCCTCGATATTGAGCTTTTTCAAGACTTGGTTGTTCCCGTACCATGCGTTCAAGTCCTCGGTGCGGACCTTGCTGTTCTCCAAAGTCTTGAGAGGCTGAACAACCCCCTCGCTACTTAGGGATTGTTTCTTTTCCGTTTGCACTAGCGTCAAGGTCGCGACCTCTTTGAGTATAACCGTCCCCTAGTTGCCAATCTCACTCCGATGTTAACAACCAAGACCATGAGTATTAGCACCAGTGCTGCTCCCCATCCTTGGGCCTGTGCATAAGGATAGGGTAGCAACGCCAGCCGGTATATTCGGATTGGAAGGGCGTCCATGGGGCTGTTTAGGCCTGAGAAGAAATACTGGCTCCCCAAGATGGTAAAGACTAGGGGGGCAGTTTCACCAGCCACCCTGGCAATCGCCAGCAATATTCCGGTAACAACGCCGCTCTTGGCTGTCGTTAGTACGACGCTCAGGGTTGTTCTCCATCGTCTTATCCCAAGAGCCATGGAGGCGTCACGAATTGAATTCGGAACGAGCTTTAGGGATTCCTCTGTGGAGCGCGTTATTATTGGAAGCATTATGATGGACAGCGCAAGAGCACCTGCAATAACTGAAAAACTCTTGAAGGTTAGCACTATGAGAGTGAAGATTACGACGCCGATTACGACTGACGGAAACTCTGCTAGAACATCGTTTAAGAATCTGATAACTCGCCCGACAGGATTGTCTCCAAATTCTGAGAGATAGATTCCGGAAAGAACTCCCAAAGGCACTCCCATGATGATTGTAAGCACGACAAGGATGAGTGTGCCCTGAATAGCAGGCCCAATTCCGCCTCCAGCTTGTCCTATCACGCCCGGCGCGCTGGTGACAAAATCTACGTTGAGTGATGATGCCCCGTTTTTCACGACATCATACAGTATGCTAACTAGGGGTATCATGGCTAGCGCAGCACAGAGTGCTCCGAGCCAGAGAGCAAGTCTATTCTTGAATCGTCGCATCGAGTAGTTTGACATTTGTTACTCGACAGCACCTGCCTGCACTTTGAGTACTCTCCAGACAAGAAGGTGGGCAACGATGTTGATCGCGAATGCGATAGCGAAGAGGACCAGGCCAATGCCTAGTAAGGCGGCTAGTTGAAGAGACCCAGACTCGGCCTCGCTTAGTTGGTTGACTAGAATCGTGGCCATGGTTTGGCCAGGTTTGAACAGCGAGGTCGGCAGGGCGGATGCACCTGTTGCTCCACCTATGACCATGGTCACGGCCATCGTCTCTCCTACGGCTCTTCCAAGACCCAAGACCGCGGCGCCGAATATTCCTGACCGCGCATAACTCAGCACTGATATTCGAACAACCTCCCAGCGGGTCGCCCCTACGCTATAGGCTGCTTCCCGTTGAGAAATTGGAACCGAGACCATAACTTCTCGAGATATCGAGGCGACTGTAGGAATGATCATTATTGCTAGAATTAGACCAGCAGTCAGAAAGTTCAAGCCATAAGATGTGCCACTGAAAATGGGCAGAAACCCAAAACTATTCTGGACTGGAGATTGGACGTAGTTGGCCACCCAGACCCGGAGAACATAAAGACCCCATAGGCCGTAGATGATGCTCGGAACAGCCGCGAGGAGCTCGATGATATTAGACACGGCCACCTTTATGACGTCAGGTGCCATCTCGGCGAGGAAGATCGCGATTCCAAGACTAATCGGAACCCCGATGATAATCGCTATTGATGCCGTGACTAGGGTTCCTAGGATGTAGGGAAGAGCGCCGAAACCGGCTGCAGCATCCCAATTGACTCCCGTGAGAAACCTGAAACCGAAGCTTGTCAAGGCCGGGAAGGCTCCTCGAACCAAGACCACCATTGATAGCGCGATGACGCCTATAACCGAAGCGGCGAAGACCAGGGAGCCGTACTTGAAGAAAACATCAGAGGAAGGGTGTTTCAAGCCCTTCAGCAACTTTTCAAAGTTCAATCGGTTTGACACTGACTATTGGCTCCAGAAGACCCAGATTCAGGAGAGATTGCCGAAAAACCAGACGGAGAGAATCACGGCCCAAAGCCTTAGGTTGGGAGGCTCTGGCCGTTATAGGTTATCGATTTAATCGACGTTTCGTCGATCGTCACAATTGACTGAGGAAGAGTAGCATAATCGAGACTAGCCCCGGCCGATTGCCCTTCATGCACCATATACCAGATGAAGTCGACTAGGGCCTTGGCCTTGTCCAGAGTCATCAACGGCCGAACATTCAGCTGCTGATAGACCAGAATGTAAGTGAAGCTTACTATTGGATACGAATTCGCTCCCGGTTCGAGGATAAGGCTGACCCCACTCCAATCATGGAGTCCCGTCGGTAAGCTACTGACATCGGCATTGCTTACAGCTGCAGTAATGTTGGCAAGCGTGGGCTCTACGAAAGACGACCGATCCTTGTTCTGGACAAAGGCGACGTTCATGTTGTTCTGGAGTGAGTAAGCGACTTCCACGTATCCCATACTGTAAGGCGTCGTTAGAATGTCAGTTGCCACTGCTTGATTACCAAGGCCGGCCAGGAAGGTGCCCCCTGCAGCACTTGGCCATGATTTGCTCTGCGGATACTTCCATATCCCTGATTTGATCAAGTATCCTTCGATGATGAACGTAGTTCCCGACGAGTCACTTCTGTGAACGGTTGTGATGGTATTGGGAGGAAGACTGAGCCCGTTGTTAAGTGCCATTATAGCCGGATCATTCCATTTGCTTATGTTCCCGTTGAAAATCTCCGCGGCCACTGTCTCGTTCAAATGAAGTCCTGTTTGGACGCCTGGAATGTTGTAGGCAAGAGTGACTGCTCCAATTGTCTCCGGAATGGTAAGCGTGGCATTTGGCAACGAAGAAGGAACGGGGGCGGCGTCTGTGCCAGCGAAGTCCACGACTTTGTTCGTGAAGTCTGTCACTCCAGTGCCGCTGCCCACGGGTTGATAGTTGATTTGGACGTTGGTATGTAATTTGTTGTAGTTGGAAGTCCATGCTGACAGAACGGGATATACCAAAGTGGAACCGTCACCGTTCAACTCGATTGTAGGCACGCCCGGATGCAACAACGCGTTGGTGAAATATCCACCAAGTCCTGCTACTACGGCAACCACTACTAAGCTGATGATGAATATCGTTCTGCTTATCCCGCCACGCCTTACTATTTGCCCTGGAACGCTCGTCATGATTGACCAGCGTCCTAACCCCGAATACTGTGTAATTAACCGTCCCACTGATTATACGGAGCGGCTACATAGAGCCGGAGTTCACAATAGCCTCTCCCATTCTTGGAGCTTGACTTGCCACTGATCCTCCCGCGTTGCGAACAAGTTGTTCGACGTCGTAAGCTTCTCCGCTTTCGCCCGTATCTGGATAAGAAGCTCTGATTGTTCGGTCGACGCAACCTTCTGGACCCGCCCGTACCTGTCGTGTACGAAGTCTCGAGAAACGGCCGGATGGCGCAACTCCAATTCGACTTCGCCCTTTAGGCGATGCAAGAAACGCCATGTGCAACTATTTTCCAAAGCGCCGCTAACTGTGTGCATATAGGTAGATGCCGGGCCGAGTATATAGTTGCTATAAATATATCCATATGTGTCAGTAGAGGTGCGAAATTGAACTCGGTTGAATTGCGAAAGCTGCAGATGACTGGGGGCGCGAGCTACACGGTTTCTCTGCCGAAGGACTGGGTGAAAGAGCAGGGTCTCAAAGTTGGCGACGTAGTGGCGATAATGCCCCGATCGGACTCATCATTAACGCTCATTCCCCATGAGAAGATCCCTGCCGGTAAGAATCGAGGTGTGGAGGTTACTGTTTCTCCCCCAAAGGACCAAGACAAGGAACGGATTCTTCGAACCGTTCTCGCCCAGTACCTTGCGGGATACGATATAATACGAGTAAGATTTCCCGCCAGTGCAAAGCCTGACCTGAGAACGTACCTAAGGGAGGCCGCGAGAAAGATGTTCGTAGGATCAGAAATCATCGAAGAGTCCAAAGACGAGCTCATAGTGCAATGCCTCTCCAGCTACGGCGATCTTCCTGCGCCGAAGGTAATTTCCCGCATGAGCCTTATCGCGAAACTGATGCTGAGAGACGCGGTGGATTCTTTGAAGGGGCGGGACCCGGCCTTGGCCGAGGAGATCATTCGCAGAGATGAGGAGGTTGACCGATTCTACCTGTTCATTATTCGACAGCTGACAATGGCTGTTCTCAATCGAAGCCTCATCCTTGAGATAGGTTTGGCTGATCCGAGGGACTGCCTAGTCTATCGTGTCGTATCGAAGAGCTTGGAACGCATCGCGGATCACGCA
>DASPWZ010000034.1:0-22381 GCA_035637535.1 Candidatus Dormiibacterota bacterium | reverse complement strand
ACGACAGAGTCGACACTGATCTTGGGATGGTAAATCTTCTGCTGAATGAAAAGCTGTACCTGTTCACCCGGGCCAAGAATGCGAGCGACATCTTCAGGAACGTTACCCATCGAACTACACACCAGATTCGTCCAGAACGTTTTGGAAAATAAGGGTCTTTAGTATCCGAAATGAGATGGGCACAGTTCACACCTTCGTGACGGCCGCAGGTGCGCCTGGCTCCTCATCCTTCACAACCTCCACCTTCCCACCCTTCCATCTGTCCTCCAGCCACTGTCCCGCATAATTCTCCTCACGAGGAATCCATTCCAGCTTCACAGCACTCATCTTCTTCATCAAACCCTTCACATTCTCGCAGAGCTGGCGCAATTTGACATCTGTCACTTCATAGCTGCCTTTTACCTGGTTGACAATCAGCATGGAGTCAGAATGGATCTTGATAGGCTCCGCGCCCTTCCCTGAAACTTCTCCAGTCACTCCCCATTTCGACTCGATTATCCCGAGAGCCTTCAACAATGCAATGTACTCGGCCTCGTTGTTCGTCCTATCCCCAATCTCCTCCCAGCGTATCTGGAAGGCTGAATTGGGTTTCTCTTTGTAAGCAACGACAATCTTTGCGCGTCGTGGTTGCACTTTCTGCTCATTTCCCATGCTCTGTCCATCTACGTAGAAGACTGGCAATCTACACTCCATCCGGGGCTAGAACGTGCATTCGAGCTCTTGCATCGTAGGGGAGTTATATTGGCTTCTATAGGCCCGGCGGTCGGACTCTCTAAGCCAGATCGCTGGATGTTAGATTGCATGTCGAGAATCTTCAGAGCCTCCAGTCTTTAAATGAGCCGGGAATTGGGAATGTCTTGTGCGGCCGTGGTCTAGCCTGGTCTATGATATCAGCCTGCCAATACAGCGTTCAGCAGAACGCTGACGACCCGGGAGGTCGCGTAACGAGCGGCCCGGGAGTTCAAATCCCGGCGGCCGCACCATTCACCATACCAACTATGGCGCTAGAAGAGTGTTCGAGAACCACAGTAGGGACATGTGCTGATGCCGTCAGCAATAGCGTGTCCACAGTTTAGGCATTTGTGAAGCGTTTTGTGTTGCGGGAAAATATCTCTCTGCAATGTGGTTACATGATAGTAAAGGAAGAAGGATCCAAGGCTTGTTGTAGCGATAGCCATCACAATGCCGACGGTAAGAATAAGTCTCGAGTCGACCGGCGAGCCAAGACTCTGAGAGATTCCTGGTTCCAGAAATCCAAAAGCGAGCCATCCTAGGGCTTGCCAGTAGAGCAGAATGGAGAGTGGCATGGTAATTGCGTTTAGGAGTGAGCTACGTTTACCCGGCTTCATATTATCGACGCAAGCAGATTGAAGCTTCCGTGAATTACCATTGCTGCGACTAGGGGGATGAGAAGCAGCCGTGCATTTCCGCTCTTCTGCCAGAGTCCGATTCCGAACCCCGTCAGCGTGGCAGTTATGCCGTGTAGAGGAGCTGTCAGTAATCCCCGCAGCAAGAAAAGAGCCAGAGAGATGTTTACCCCATGACCAAAAACGGCGATAGCGTAGACCACGTTCTCCATGAGTCCAAATCCTATGCCAGAAAACGAGCCCAGAACTGTCCAGTCAGCAACTTCAAAGTTCAGCTTCTCCTCCTCCTTGAGCAGAAGTAGACCGAGAGACTTGGCTGGTTCCTCAACCAATGGCGCGATCGCCGTTGCGACCACTATGGGAAAGAGAGACTGGCTGAATATCAGGACCGGGATTGCGAGCGGTGCATAGAATGACTCACCAAAAGCGGCGACGAAACCTACGGTTGCACCCATTCCAAGACAAATCAGATAGTGGGCTCGGCGAGGGTGTGACGCTGGATTCAGAGGTTGGCCAGTAGCTGATCCTCTACCTGCCATTGCGCTCTGAAGTGGTCGTTGAAGTCAGTAATTAAGACATAGTTCCAGTAGAGACTGAAGAAACCAGTTATCCACGTCAGAATCAAGTAGAGAAAATAGCTTCTATCAGGCAACGACTTCCAGAACGGAAATACAACAGTCTTCTCAAGCTTCGAAAACGCAGACTGGACCTGCTGCATAAACGCCAATTGCCTGACATCATGTTTGTGGGGATCCTTGGTTAGGAAATACCAGACATATAGTCCCAACAGGCCGAATGTGATAATGCTCAAGACGACCCAGAGAACCGGTGACTTTTCGTCCTCTTCTCCGTTGGATTCGCTGTGAATCGCAGTCATCGTCGCGAGTTCGATGGTCATTTTTGACTCAATCCCCCTCTCTGCCGCTAAACCTCGGACATAATTGATCAGACCTTCCCGCAACATCCTGTCCCTTCTGAAATGCCCGTTTCTCCGCTTGATTAGCCTGTACCAAGGCAGGACGAAAAGGATGATGGCTACAACTATGCCGACGACAAATCCAACGATGGCTCCCCCAAAGAGCCCGGTCCTGCCCGCAGATGAGGTACCTAAGAAGAGGCCGCCGAAAAGAATCCCGAAGAAGGCGACGGCTCCGAGCAGAGGGGAGAGAATCCACAAAGCTGACATTATGTCGTCGGTCTCTCGCCTAATTCGGACCGCCTCGGTGATGGTATTCCTACCTAGTTGGGATGCCATCGGCGTAGTCAACGATGTAGTGGTAGGGGGTTCGAAACTATATAAAAGTCAGAGCGATGTTGAGTCTCCTCTATCCCTTAGAAAACTGACTTTATCATCCCACCGTCTAATGGTATCATTGCCCCGTTGATGTAGCTGGCCTTATCGCTAGCTAGGAAGGCCACTAGGCAGCCGACTTCTTCGGGGGTGCCATATCTTCCGAGAGGCACCTCAGCGAGGGCTTGTTTCATCGCATCATCGATGGACTTTCCCGTTCTCCGTGAAATGTCCTCGGCGATTTCTCTCTGGCGATCGGTCAGGATGTGTCCTTGCATGATCCCGTTAGATGTGATTCCCTTCGCTCCATATTCTATGGCTATGGATTTGGAGAGTCCCGCCAGGCTCAGTCTAACAGTGTTCGACAACACAAGATTTGGAACGGGTTGTCGTAACGTGGTGGAGGTTATGAAGACGAGTCTTCCCCACTTCTTCCTTTCCATTGCTGGAAGGAGTCGTTTTGCAAGCCAGACAGCGTTCATGAAGAGCATCTTAACCCCGTAATCCCAATCAGGCTCACTCAGCTCGTTGAAAGTTCCTGGCTTTGGCGGTCCCGTGTTGTAAGCGAGAATATCCACGCTGCCCAACTTCTCGTTGGCGTTCTTGACCAGTCGGTCAACATCCCCTTTGACCGTGAGATCTGCACTGAACGCGTACACCTCGCGGTTACCAGTCTCCTCAACAATCTGGTCCCGGGCTCGAGAGATCGAATCAATACTCCTAGAAGAGATTACAACCCTACAGCCTTCGGACGCCAGAACTTTCGCCATACCATAGCCGATCCCCTTGCTCGACGCTGTCACCATCGCAATTTTGCCTTTCAGCCCGAGATCCATGCTCGCCCTGAATATGTCCTAGCTTATCATTCAATGCATAGCAATGAGCTGTACCGTTGAGGCTTCTTCATCTGCATTGATAGCTAGAGACTTGAGAGAAGACGTATAATCGAGGAACAGCCTGTCACAGATGAACGTGTCGAACAGATCCACCCTCCACCACGAAGACCTCGACCCCAGGCTGGAACCAGGCAAGATTCCTTTTACATACGCCAATACCACGGAAGAGTATTGGACAATCAAGAAGGCAGTCGGGCTTGCCGACATATCGCACCTAGGTCGACTGAGAATTACTGGCAAAGACAGAGTTAGCTTCCTCAACGGCCTTCTGACAAATGACATTTCACAGCTGAAGGAGAATAAGGGACAACGCTCCGCTCTCCTTAACTCAAAGGCACGGGTCCTCGCCGACCTCCATCTTTACGCGCAACCGGACGGTCTTCTCATTGACACAGGCGAGTCTCCCGCATCCCACGTAAAGGAAATTCTGGACAGGTTCATAATAACTGAAGACGTCCAGATCCAAGACTCTTCCCAAGATCTCGTCCAGTTGACCGTTCAAGGTCCCAGGAGTTCTCAGGCCGTCAAGGAAGTACTCGGACCAGAGGCACAAGATCTGAAACAGCTCGAGCAGAAGACTCTCGGACCCAGCACAATCATCGCCCGAGACAGAACAGGCCAAACAGGCTACGACATAATCCTGCCCGCGCTAGAAGCAGAACCGGTCTGGCACGGCTTCCTCCTGAATGGAGGAGACCTCGGTCTCAATCCAGTGGGCTCCCAAGCCCTAGAGATTCTTCGTCTAGAAGCAGGATACCCAAAATACGCAACTGATATTGACGAAAACACGATCATCCTAGAAGCAGGCTTCAAAGACGCGATAAACTTCAACAAAGGCTGCTACTTGGGACAGGAAGTCGTTGCCCGAGCAACCCACATCGGACGAGTGAACAAGCAACTGGTGAGATTAGAAGTAGAGACGAAAGACTCAGTCTCCCCTCGCTCGAAACTGATGAGTGACGGTCGGGAGGCGGGTTTCATCACCAGTGCAGCATTCTCGCCAGGACTTGGAAGAGTAGCGAGCCTAGGCTACGCTAACAGGGAATTTGCAAAGGAAGGGACAAGGGTGAATGTGCAGTCCGGTGAAACCAGCTTAGCTGCTGTAGTAACCAAGATCGTCTAGTTCTTAGCCGTGGACTGGAAGCAGGGCAAGTGCCAAGCCTCCAACTGGGAAGCTGACGTTTTCCGGAACACAACCTTCTGAGTATCGTAGGATATGCTCTTGCGGCAGCCGACGCAAAAGCTTCCAGCTAAGTTCGGCGTGTTGCTGATCGTGGCTTTCATATTCTCAGATTCCTGGCCTAGCTGATTTTTCTTCGAATCGATATATCCCTTGAACGCTACAACTTCTTGGCTGGTAGGGTTCATTTGTAATAGCTCATTGGTGGACTCTTCAGCTTCGGAGAGAATCTTGACGATCTCCTGAAACTTTCCCAATAGTTGACTCGTCATCGCTCCGTCAACCATCAAAGCTCCGTTACCGAGAGGCTGGATGACTCTTGGAAACGAGCTCAGCTCGCTGCTCATCATATCTGCAATTTTATAGCCAAAGTAAGCTTTGAGAAACATTAACCCTTCAGACGCCGGATGCGCGTTGAGTCCATTCTCGACAATGTCCAGTGCGGAAGGAAAGTTGGATTTTTGAGCCTCCTGCAGGGCAGGCTCGGCAAAATGCTTGTATTCCTCGGGCGAGCACTTCAACGGAACGTCGAAGCCGCCTTCCGCGACTCGCAAAGACTAATCGCATCATCCAAGCCTTCATCGACAAAATAGCTTCCGTGCCCCTCGAACAAACCGAACAGTACTACGACAACGCGTGGAGTCTCCACCAATAGTCGGTGAAGACCCAAAATGGCTTAACGTACGCCTTCTCGGAACTTCTCTTCCAGGGTCTTGAGTTCGCCGTGTTCCTTGACTCTTATCTTTGTGTCCATGCTGAAGCTTAGCCCTACCCGCCGAAGGAATGAATAGAGCTCCTCTCCGGACACGGGCCCCTTCAGTCTGCCTGAATCGATAAGCCGGGCGAGGTTTTCCTCAATTATTCCAACCTCTTTCGGATAGTATCTCCTTGCCGTCTCCAACACCTCAACTCCTCTCCCCGCCAGGATTTTCTGGACAACCTCACGGGAACTCTGCTTCGGAGTCTCGACGGGGATAGGTGTAAGCTTCTCTTGAGAGAGGAGCATTTTCTTCCGTAGTTCTAGAGCCTTCTTCTGGCGTAAGAGCTCGATCTCGGAAGACATCTGGTAGATCTCAAGGCAATCGGGTCGGTCGTCTAAATAAGGGCTAGTTTCTAAAATCTTTCAGTTCCAATAGCCCTCTCATGATCGTAGATGGCTCGTCCCACAACTGTCCAAGCCTCCAGTTTCCTTCTATCGATTCGGAATTTCTCAGAGGCGAGTTTCATCGTTTGATCCGAGAAGTGACCAACGGGAAATCCGCCGACAATCAAGACGGGCCGCTTCGCCTCTCGTAGTCCCGCCGCAACTGCCTCCATGCGTTTCGGCGATCCCATCGTGGTCAAGGCCACCATGCTATCGGGAGAGATTTTGCTCAATAGGTCTTTCAAGGATTCCCTCCTCAGCTTCATGAGTGGTGGCCCTGAGGATGGGACCATGGAAGACTGGTACAGTTGTTCGATTAGCGCGGTGAACCGGTCAGTGCTTCTTGGAAGACGGGTGCGCGAATCGATTGTGATAACGTGGTCGTCGCGTGTATGGACGAAGCAAGTTAGTTGATTGTCCGAGTTCAAAGGCGAGCCTAGGGCGAGTAGGAGACAAAAGTGAACAATATCCGGACGGCCCCTGCCGATTCCAGACTTCCCGAGGCCCAGAATGGCAGAGTGATGATAGCTCTGATCCAGGATCAATTGTCTCGGGTCCTTCTTCTTCCTCTCAGCCCACTTCAGAATGGCTGGATGGCCCGTGATTTCATTAGGGACCAGTTCAATTGAGGATTCCGCAAGAATCAGTGTCAGCATTGAGGATCACACGCGCGATTCATCTTCAGACCAGGTAATGAGCTTCATGGGAGGCAAGAACGCCAGACGAAACTATGGCAAGACTCGCGCAGCCGTTGCTTCAGTAGCAACTGAAAGATTCCAGATACTCCTAGATCAAGCCAAGCAGATGGCCCGGACAGATGAGAAACTGTCACGACGCTACGTGAGCCTAGCTCGGAAGATATCCTCGAGGACAAAAGTTAGAATTCCGAGAGAATCAAAGATGTACCTCTGCAAGCGATGTGGACTAGCTCTCGTCCCAGGGCATAATGCGAAGATACGATTACACGCGCATACGACTGGAATTGTGATCTCTTGCTTGTCTTGTGGTACTGTGAAAAGGTATCCCGTTAGCACCAAAAGCGCGGCCGGCAAGAGTCCTGCGCGATGAATCCTTATATTGCTCAGTCCGACCCGTACGCGAAGAAAAATTCCAGCAAGTATGAGGACGCGCTAGTATGCCCACAGCCTTCGAAGTTCCAGCAAACGAACTAATCAATAGGCTAGCAAAGCACCTGAAAGAGAACGTATCAGAAATCTCCCCACCACCCTGGTCCGAATACGCCAAAACAGGGGCCCACAAGGAGAGACCGCCTCAGGATCCCGACTGGTGGTACGCGCGTTGCGCTTCTCTTCTGCGAAAGATCTACGTTCACGGCCCAGTTGGCGTCTCGCGCCTACGAGTACAGTATGGGGGGAATGTTGGAAGAGGAAACTCACCAGAACATCACGGCCGAGCCGGAGGATCAGCCATCAGGGAGCCGCTGCAGCAGCTTCAGAAAGCCGAGCTTGTAGCAATAGAGGGTAGGAAAGGGCGAAAACTGACGAAGCAGGGACTCACACTATTGAATCGGACTTCTGCTGAAGTGGCGAAGGAATTGAAGGCTAGGCCCCGAGAGGCCCCGAGCTAAATGTCAGGGGAAGACTACTCCGACGAAGAACTCGAAGAACTCCGCCGACGCAGAATGGCCCAAATGCAACGAGCCGCCTCTGACGATCAACGACGGGCTCAAGCCCAGCAACAAGTAGAGAGACAGAAACAAGCAATAATCCGAAAAATTCTCACCCCGGAAGCAAGACAACGGCTTACAAACATCAGAATGGTAAAACCTGAGTTCGCAGAAGAGCTCGAAATGCAGCTCATACAACTAGCCCAATCAGGAAGGCTACAGAGCCAAGTGACTGATGAACAGCTAAAAAAGACCTTGGTCCAACTCCAAGGCCAGAAGAAAGAGATCAAGATCAGGAGAGCCTAGCCATGGCACGTCACAAGCCTTCAGGGAAGAAGAAACATCTGTCCCATGCTCTCAAGCAGGCCCAACCCGTGCCCTCATGGGTCGTAGCAAAGACTTCGGGAAAAGTTCGACGAACCCCTAAGCAGAGGCACTGGAGAAAAACTAAGATCAAGGTGTAGACGCTTATGAGCAAAGAGAAGAAACCAAAGAAAAAGGCAAAGACCACTTCAAAGAAAGAAGCAGTCAAGGCTTCAAAAAAGAAAGACGATTCTCTGGTCGAAAAGCCAGAAGAAGTCTCACCTGCAAAAGAGGAGGTCGAAGAAAAGCCGGAAGAGATCTCCGAGGAAGCGAAAGAAGCCATCGAAGCCCCACAAGCACCGGAAGCCCCCTCTGAACCCGAAGAGCCCGAGGAAGAGGAGCTAGAGATCGTCGAAGAAAAATTCTATGACCTCAATCTCCGACGAATATGGAACGCTCCAAGAGAGAAGAGGACTCCTAGAGCCGTCCGATTCCTACGCGAGTTCGTGGCTCAGAGGATGAAGACAACCGAGGTGTCGCTGAGTGAGGAGACGAACAGTATGCTCTGGCAGCGAGGAATCAGCAAGCCTCCCCGGAAAATCCGAATCAGAGTCGTGAAGGACAAGGAGGGGAGAGTCATAGTCTTTCCGGGCGAGGGAAAGAGTCGTGCCAGTGATTCTGTCTGACATTTTCGGAGATCCGAACGTAGGAATATTCTCCTTTGCCAACGAGAAAATCGCAGTCCTACCAGCTGGAACCTCTACAGGGAAGCTTGCCAGCTTCAAAGAAGCGCTCGGGATCGAGGCATACGGCATAGGCATCGCTGATTCGAGACTCGTCGGAATCTACCTCAGCGGCAACTCCAACTCCATCCTACTACCATACATCGCAACCACAGAGGAAACCTCCAAACTGCGTTCAACAGGAGCCCGAGTCACGATAATTGAAGAGAAACGGACAGCACTCGGAAACATCATCCTCTGCAACGACTACGGAGCAGTAGTAGATCCACGTCTAAAACCACGGACAGTGTCAGCGATTGAGAAGGCTCTGAAAGTACCAGCGAAACCTGGAACCATCGGGGGACTCCCCCAGATCGGGTCTCTAGCGACGGCTTCAAACAAGGGAGTCTTGGCAAATCCGATCATTGACGAATCCGAGAAGAAACACATCTCCGAAGTTCTCGGAGTGCCAGTCTCGGTCGGAACCGTCAACTCAGGAGTGCCCTACCCGAGGTCAGGAATCGTCGTAAACTCAAAAGGTGCCGTAGTAGGCTCACACACGCTCGGCACAGAACTTCTAGCAGTCAGCAGCGTTTTCCATACGGATTAGGTTAAGTACGGCTGAGCATCCCGATCGGTCGTTTCCAACGAGCGGTCATCCCATGAGCGAAGTGAAGCTGTTCAAGATCACAGGCGATCTCCGAAAGAGAGGCGAGAACCTCCACTTCACGAAACAAATCAGAGCCCTCAAGAAAGAGCATGCCCTTCAGAGCCTCTACGCGGACATGGGAAGCCGGCACAAGGCCAGAAAATTCATGATCACGATCAAAACAGTCGAAGAGATCACTGAACCCGGAGAAGGCGTCTAGTGGCCACCGCCAGAAGGCAAACTTCTCCGCGACAACTCGCACCGCCAAGACAGCCTCAAGCACCGAGCATTGACGACCAAATGCGCCAGATGCTGGTAGAAATACGGTTTCTCGAAAACTCTGCGCGCGTCCTCCAGTCCAGGCTCGACATTGTAACCGCGGCGCTTTCCGAGACCCTCACAGCAATATCGACACTTGAGGGCACGAAGGGGAGGCCCATCGACACTGAGACCCTGCTACCCATTGGGTCCGGCAGTTTTGTAAAAGCGAAGTTGGCGGATTCTCAGAATATTATCATCGGCGTTGGTGCCGGGGTCTGCATCGAGAAACCTCTCGAAGACTCGATGAAGGATCTCAGACTGAGATCTAGCGAACTGGAGAAGGCGAGAGTTAGCGTCACTCAGCAGCTCAGCCAGGTTCTAAACCAAGTAGAGGACTATCGAGCACATCTCAGCGACATTGCCAGGAAGAAAGGCGGTGGACCGGTAGAGATTGTTTGACAGGCTCAGAGCGCAATTCTCCAACCTTTACGATCGAGTCGCTAAGACTGAACTGAAAGGAAAAGATCTTGATAACGTCCTCGACGAATTCGAGCTATCTCTTATCGAGAACGACGTCGCCGTATCTGCCGCCGACTTCATCAGCAGCGAACTAAAAGAGAAACTGAAGGACGTTCAGTTCGCCCGGTTCACCGACCCTCGGACAAGAGTAAAGGTCATCCTACAAGAGGTCCTACTCTCCCTTCTCCAGAGGGCGGGCCAACTCGACATATTCGCGCTAATCGACAAGAAGAAGGGCATTGGAGAACCAGCAGTTCTAGTCTTCATAGGAATCAATGGCACTGGAAAAACAACGAGCATCGCAAAACTCGCGTACGTCCTCCAAAAAAAGGGCCGAACAGTGATTCTGGCGGCTAGCGACACCTACCGCTCTGGCTCTATAGAGCAACTCGAAGAGCATGCTCGTCGCATCGGAGTGCGGGTAATCAAACATCAGTACGGAGCCGACCCAGCGGCCGTTGCGTTTGACGCGGTGAACTACGCAAAGGCTCACAGGATAAACGCTGTTCTGATCGATACGGCGGGAAGGATGCAGAACAACAAGAATCTTCTCGAAGAGATGCGGAAGATAGTGAGAGTGACAAGCCCAGACCTGACAATTCTTGTTGTGGACGCGCTGACAGGTAACGACGCTGTGGAACAAGGTAAAGTCTTCTCAGAAGCTGTGAAGATCGATGGAATCATTCTTGCAAAACTTGACGCGGATGTAAAGGGAGGAAGCGCGATCTCTCTGTCATACATAATGGGAAAGCCAGTTACGATGGTGGGCACTGGACAGAAGTACGATGATCTCGAACCATTCCAGGCCGAAGCTATTGTGAAGAACTTGACCGGCTAGAAATAAAGTCGAAGACTGGAATGAAGCGGCACGCGAAACGGGCGCTACCGCCAAATGGATGGGATACTACTTCGATGGGATTTCGAGAGGAATGGATAGCTTCGGCTCGATCTGCTTCTTGATTTCGTCGACCGTTGGGAATCGTCCCTCCTGTTTTCTCGAAAAGATCAATTGTCCATCAAGCACAATGTCGAAGATTCCGCTATCCGCTGGTTTTAGCGCCACGGTGAGCTTCTTGTTTAGGGGCATCCCGTACTCCGCCAAGAGTTGATTTACCAATTCAACGGCCCTCGGTTGATGACCACAGGGCTGGCAGTAGGTTATTTCCAAATCCACCATGTCCATTCCACTTGCTCCCTCAGACCTCACTAGGGCGATTTAAATCTGGTTTCTCAATCCCTATTTGTTCGGTCGTTTGGGTCAGAATAGGTCATTCTGCTGCTGAGTCTCCCTCAAAGTCCATCGTAGGGACCTCCTTTTCCTGCCCTTCCCATTTCTTCGTGAAGAGAAAGTACTATCCCGAGAAGTCCTAGGAAGATAAGAATTAGAGCTCCAATGATAATGTACTGACCGGTTCCAATATGGGCGATCCGCGCGTATAGCCCGAAAGCAAGAAAAGATCCAGCCCAGGCTAGAAGAATGAATTTACGAGTTCTTGGAGAATTAATACTCAATTCAACGACCTACCACCTTACAAATCTATCACGAGAATGGACTTCATAGATGAGATATCATCTTTCGTTCTGGGGCTTTTTCAGCGACTTGTTCCTCAGCCTTAACAAAAACGGTGTCCAAGTCTGGTTTCGAGCCCTGTAATGATAGTATCGTCCAGAGGCGATTCTGCATCATGGAATATTGCCCAGGCGCTAATAACGAAGATTGGGTTTGAGCGAGAATCTCGCCAACGGATAGAAACATACTCGAAAGGAAACGTTCGTCTGTTGGTTCTAGAAAAACTGGGAATATACGCAGACCCTAGCGAGATTCCAGCTGACGTCAGTACGACGATTTTCGTCTCCAAGCATGTGAGCGCTTCTGGTAGAGCGGCCTTGACTGTTCATACGACTGGCAACTTGACGAAGGAGGCTAAGCTTGGAGGCAACCCTCAGGAAGTGTCGTACGTAAATCCGTCAATCATTCGACACGCCTTGAGAGCTCTAAAGTCGGGAGCAGCGCAAGCAGGGCTTCAGATCGAGGTAACGATGGAGGCAACTCACCACGGCCCCACCAACCTCTCAATGCCGGTCTGTTTCATCGAAATCGGCAGCGGAGAAAAAGAATGGACAGACCCCATCCTGGGAGAGATTGCAGCTAACGCGGTAATGTCAGCGATCGCCAAGGTCGAAGAAAGCCCTCCGACCGCCGTCGGGTTCGGAGGAACACACTACTCAGCCAAGCACACCCGAATCTGTATGGAGGGCGACTATGCAATCGGTCATCTTGTATCCAGTCATTCTTTTGACGGTGGAGTGTCGGAACGAGTTATTGGAGACACGTTCAACAAGACGACTGGCTCGTGTAATACTGCGATAGTCGATTGGAAAGGGCTTCACAGTGATGACAGGCGTAAACTCATAGCCAGCTTCGAATCCGCTGGCCGCGATATTGTCAGAATCTGATGTCGTATAGTTAAATAGGGAAGGACGACCGCCGCTTCCGAGAAGATAATCGAGGGCTTGTAATGGGCGCTAGGACCTTCTTACAGTCTGCTAGGCGATTGTTTCACGTCGCCCAGAAACCGGACTGGGAAGAGACAGCGCTCCTGATCAAGATAAGTCTGATAGGCGTTGGGATTGTCGGCGGGATAGGCTTCGTCATTAGGATTCTCTTCTGGCTCGTAGGACTATACAACCTGCCCGCAAGCCAGACAACCCCCACTGGCTAATTGAAAAGGAGACTAACTAAATGGCAACTCAGACTCAGAAAACATCGATTTACGCAGTCCGCACTACAAGCGGCCAGGAACGTACCGTCGTTGACCTAATGGCCAGTCGAGCTCAGCCAAAGAAACTGCCTATCACAGCTATTCTAGCCCCCGAGGTCATAAAGGGCTACATTTTCGTCGAGGCTTCAGGACCCCACTTCGTCGATGAAGCCATAGCCGGAACCAGACATGCCCGTACCAGAACCAAAGGAGTCGTCTCAATTCAAGCAATCGAACGCTTCATAGTTACAAAACCAGTAATCGAAGAACTCAGCGTCGGAAACCTTGTAGAAGTGGTCGGTGGACCCTTCCGAGGACTGCGCGCAAAGATAACGCACGTGGACAAGGTCAAACAAGAGGTCGTGATCGAGCTCTTGGAGGAAGGCTTCGCAACACTACCCATCACTGTCCACGCCGACTACGTCAAATTGGTGAGCAGAGGGGAGGACTCTGGGCGAGAAGAAAACAGTTGACGCAATAATAGACGGCGGAAAAGCGACTGCAGGCCCGCCTCTAGGCCCAACACTAGGTCCGCTCGGAGTCAACGTTCTCCAGATCGTCAACAAGATCAACGAGATCACGAAGGCGTACGCGGGGATGAAGGTCCCTGTCAAAGTACTCGTCGATGTTGACGACAAGAGCTTCGAAGTAGAGGTAGGAACGCCAACAACCTCCGCACTCATTGTGAAAGAGTTAGGCGTGGAGAAGGGATCAGGCACGCCGAAAGCTACCAAGGTCGGAAACCTGAGTCCGGAACAAATAGTGAAGATCGCGGAAATGAAGAGGACGGACAGCTACGCCAAGACCGTAATCGCCGCAGTCAAAGAGGTCGCAGGCGCCTGCGTCAGTATGGGAGTCACAGTCGATTCTAAGGAGCCGAAAGAGTTCATCAAGGACCTCGACAAAGGGCTGTACGAGAAGGCTCTGAAAGGAGAATAGGAGATAGGGACTGGTGCCAGTATCACGAGACGCCATTGCGAAAGCGATAGCCGAAATGAAAGGAAAGACAGAGAAGCGGAAGTTCAACCAGTCAGTCGAATTAGCTGTCAAGCTGCGAGAACTTGACCTGAAGAGACCCGAACAGAGGATCAACGAGTCACTCGAACTCCCAACCGCGGCTAGTAAGACGGTGAAGGTCGCAGTCATCGCTGGCGGGGATCTCGCGGTCCGGGCCAAAAACGCCGGCGCGGACATTGTTATAGGTCGCGAAGACCTTGACAAAATGGCACGCGACAAGAAAGCAGCCAGGAAGATCGCGCAGAACTACGACTTTTTCGTCGCCGAAGCACCTCTCATGCCTCAAGTAGGCAAATCTCTAGGCCAGATGCTCGGACCAAGAGGCAAGATGCCGACCCCAATTCCACCGACAGCACCCATCGACGACGTTCTGAAACGTCAGAGAAAGAACGTCCGCCTCAAGATGAAAGACCAGCCAGTCATACAGACCAAAGTAGGAACCGAAGACATGCCTGACGACGTGCTTGTTCAGAATATTCAGACGGTAATCTCGCGGTTAGAATCCAAACTAGAGAAAGGAGCAAAGAACATCAAGTCCGTAGCGGTCAAGACCACTATGGGGCCGCTGGTAAAGGTCGAAACAACACAGGTCTGATACTCTCTGTCGACTCGAAAAATAGCTCAGTGGAAGAAAGATTCGCTCGCAGAACTGCAAGGCCTCCTCTCAAAATATCCTGTAATCGCAGCAGCCGACTTGACAAAGGTTCGATCCTCGCAGATTCACGAGCTGCGAAAGCGGTTGCGCGACCGGGTCACGATGATCGTGGCCAAGAACAATCTCCTACGGAAATCCGTTGAATTATCAGACCACAAAGATGGAAAACTAGGAGAGTTCGTCAAAGACCTAACCGGATCAAACATTCTCCTCTTCTCCGAGCTTAACCCGTACTCACTAATCATCCTACTAGACAAGAGCAAGGTCAGAGTCCCCGCCAAGGCGGGAGACATAGCCACCGGTGAAATCATGATACCCGCAGGAAACACCGGACTCCCACCCGGGCCCGTCATCAGCGAGTTTGGAGAGATCCGGGTCAAGACAAAAATTGAAGGCGGAAGCATATGGGTCGCACAAGACTCCGTAGTAGCCCGCAAAGGCGATCAGATTACAGCGAAGATGGCTTCTGTCCTCTCAAAGCTCGGACTAAAACCGATGGAAGCCGGACTGAGTCTAGCGGTTGCGTTTGACAATGGCACAATACTTCGACCAGAAGACATGGCGTTCGACCTGCCTTCCTACAAGAACGATGTGCTCATGGGAATCAACAACGCGCTCAACCTATCAACAGAAGCTGGATATGTCACGCCGGAAAACGCTCCCCGAATACTAGGGAAAGGAATGAGAGAAGCACTCGCAGTGGCTGGAGAATCAGGCTTCCTAGAGGCTGGTACAGTCGAGTACGTTCTGAAAAGAGCGCTCATGAACGCGACCGTTTTGGACCAGAAGGTTTCCAAGCAAGAGAACGCGTAGCTAAGTGTGCGCGAATGCTGACCTGCTGGAAATGCTTAAGTGTATCAGGAACAGTTCCCTCGAATCTCACAAGGAAACGGTAGAAGGCTAAGATGCCAATGAAATATGTTTACGCAGCGTTACTGCTCCACTCCTGGGCACAACCTGTGAATGAAGAGAACGTGAAGAAGATTGTTTCCGCAGCAGGCGGACAGGCCGAAGAGTCACAGGTCAAAGCCCTAGTCGCAGCTCTATCGGAAGTTAACATCGACGACGCTCTAAAGTCTGCAAGCTCAATGATGATGGCCCCTGCCGCGGCACCAGCTGCTCCTTCCGCAGAGGGCAAGAAGAAAGAGGAAAAGCCTGCAGAAGACGACAAGAAGAAGGAAGAGGAAGCCCTGGCTGGATTGGGCGCTCTCTTCGGATAGAATGGAGGTTTGCGGTATAGCTCCGCACGGCGTTCTCGAAAGCCGCTCCTTCTAGCCTAGTCGACATACCAAACTCTTTACTCCGTACCGGGGACGTTCAGGGGACTCGGTAGTTGCCGGAGATCAACCCAGAAGAATTCGCGATTCCATTCTTTACAGAAGGGAATTTCACAAGGCGGAAATGTCCCAACTGCGATAGCTACTTTTGGGGCCAGAATCCTAACCAGACGACATGTGGAGAGGCGCCCTGTGCGCCTTACACTTTCATCGGAAATCCGCCGACGAAACGAAGATACACTGTGCCGGAGATGCGGATTCAGTTCATGGACTATTTCGCGGAGAATGGCCATACTCGCATCCCGCCGTACCCGATAGTGGCTAGATGGAGAAACGATGTCTACCTTGTCGGCGCTTCGATCTACGACTTTCAGCCATACGTCACTGAGGGAACGATGCCCCCTCCTGCCAATCCTCTCGTGATCAGCCAACCCTGCATCAGGTATACCGATGTCGAACTCGTCGGACCAACAGGTGGAAGACACATGACTATCTTCGAAATGGGAGGAGCACACGCCTTCAACTATCCGACCAAGGAGGTTTACTGGATGGACCAGTGCGTCCGCTACCATCATCAACTGCTCACAAAAGTCCTTGGCGTCCCCTCCGAATCTGTTACCTACAAGGAGCATTTCTGGTCGGGAGGCGGAAACGCCGGACCGGACCTGGAGACAATTACTGGAGGCTTGGAGATTGGGACCCTGGTCTTCATGCAATACAGAGTCCAGGGAGACCAGCTCATCCAACTACCAATCAGGACTGTAGACACTGGATACGGGATAGAGCGATGGTCGTGGCTGTCGCAAGGGTCTCCGAGCGGATTCCACGCCGTCTACGGCCCAGCTCTCCAACACGTAATGGACCTGGGTAACGTCAGTGTTGACCAGTCGATAATCGAAGCGTTCACACGGGCTTCGAGCATGCACGGCTGGGCGTCAATAAACAAGAACCGAGAGTCATACATTCAGACAGTCTCGGAACAGACAGGCACGTCGCCGGACGTTCTGCGACAGATGTTCTCCTCGCTGGAGGCCGCTTATGCGATAACGGATCACACGAAAGCGGCCACTTTCTTGCTGGCAGATGGTGTAGTTCCATCAAACGTAGGTGAAGGATACTTGGCCCGGCTGATAATTCGGCGAGCAGGAAGGTTTGCTCGACAGCTCGGAATCTTCTCCGAGCTTCCGTCGATCGTGGACGCGCAGGTCAAGCTCTGGGGGGGTGACTTCCGATCTCTACGAGAGATGAGGTCCGAGATAATTGAGGGTCTCGAAAACGAGATGAAAAAGTACCAAGAAACGATCAGCCGAGGCTTCGAAGTAGTGGTCCGGATATCCAAAGACCTAGCGAGCAAAGGAGTACCGAATATTCCAACAGACCAACTGGTTCAGCTCTATGATTCTCAAGGCCTACCACCTGAGATTGTCAAGGAAGCGGCAGAGAAAAGCGGAGTCACAGTTGAGATACCGGACAATTTCCTGACGCTCGTTGCTGAGAGACACTCACGACCAGCCAAGGGCGACGAAGAAGGAGGATCAGACGCAGATATCGAGGCAAAACTTGCCGACCTACCGGCGACAAGACCCCTCTACTATGATGATCCCTACAAGACAACATTCAAAGCGAAAATTGTCGGCCGAATTGCCGAAAACGCCCTAGTGCTAGATCAAACGGCATTCTATCCGCAGGGGGGTGGGCAACTAGCTGATCACGGCGAGCTCAAGATCGCCGACAAGAAGGTGATGGTGGTGGATGTCCAAAAGTACGGAGATCGAATCGTCCACTACCTAGCTCAGCCCATAGATCCGACCGTCGATCTTGTACAGGGAGAGATCGACTGGCAACGCAGGCAGAACCTGATGAGACATCACACCGGAACACATGTCCTGATTGGATCAGCTAGAAGGGTCCTAGGCGAACACGTGTGGCAGGCCGGGGCCCAGAAAGAGGTTGAGAGCAGTCGCTTGGACATTACACACTACCAGCAAATCACTCCTAAAGAGAGAGAGAAGATCGAACGACTGGCAAATCAGACGATTCTTCGCGATCTTCCCGTGAGAATCAACTGGATGGCCCGAGAGAAGGCCGAGGCAAAGTACGGGTACAGGCTCTATCAAGGAGGCGCAGTTCCCGGATCAAAGATACGTGTCGTCAGAATCGTCGGATGGGACACGGAAGCTTGTGGAGGAACACATGTCAAGAGAACAGGCGAACTCGGCGTCTTTAGAATCGAAAAGATAGACAGGCTACAGGACGGGATTGAGAGAATAATCTTCTCCGCCGGACTACCAGCGCTCAAACGGATCAGCGATGAGAACGAGGAACTAACCACGACGGCCCAGCTACTGAAGACAACACCCGACCAAGTACCCAAGTCAGCAAAGGCACTCCTTGCCGAGAGGGATGCTCTACAGAAAGAGCTAGAGAAGCATTTGGCGAAGACACTGGAGGCTCACATACGACAACTGCAGAAGAATGCTAAGGTTCTGGGTCCGATCAAGCTTGTAGTAACAAAGGGTCCAAAGCGGAAGGGAATGGATCCAGTCGAGATCGCGAACCGGCTCAAAGAGTCCGACAAGAATATGGTCGCGGTCATAGTAGAGATCTCAGACAGGGTCCAGATAGTCGTGGCAGCTGGCGACGAGGCAGTGAACGCTGGCATCAACGCGAGCGAGATAGTCTCCGGAGCGGCCAAAATAGTCGGAGGCGGCGGTGGAGGCAGACAATTCTTCGCAACTGGCGGCGGACCAGCGAAGGAGAATGCCGAGGAGGCGTTGAGAATCATAGAAGAGACCATACAGAGACAAGTCTCAGTCCCAACAACCAAAGAAGTGGCCTGACACTTGGCAAAATTCAACTGGCGTGCGCTCGAGAAGAAGTGGCAGAAGAAGTGGGCATGGTCAAAGATTGACGAAACCGATCCTGACCCGCGTCGTCCAAAGTATTTCGTCACGGCTGCCTACCCGTACCCGAACTCCCCGCAACACATTGGGCACGCAAGAACGTACACTATCGCAGATGTAAACGCGAGATTTCACCGGATGAATGGATACGACACGCTCTATCCGATGGGATTCCACTATACTGGTACACCGTTGTACGCGATGGCGAAACGCCTCAGCCAGAACGACCGAGAGATAATCGAGACTTTCACAAAGATCTACGGTATCCCCGCAGCCAAGCTGGATGGTATCAAGGAACCGAGAAAGATGGCAGACTTCTTCCGCGACGACATCAAAAAGGGAATGGTCGAAATCGGCTTCTCGGTCGACTGGCGGAGAGAATTCACGACCGCCGACCGGCTATACAACCGCTTCATTCAGTGGCACTTCCGATGGCTCAACAAGCGCGGATACATCACCCAGGGAACGCACCCAGTCGCATGGTGCCCCAACGACAAGAACCCGGTTGGAGTTGTCGACATCCAGGGAGATATCGAGCCGGAAATCGGCGACTCCCACATAGTCAAGTTCGAAAGTGATGGCACAATCTATCCAACGGCTACTTTACGGCCTGAGACGATCTTCGGTGTAACAAACATCTGGGTCAATCCTGACGCTCAATATGTAAAGGCCCAAGTCGACGGTGAACCCTGGGTCATAAGCAGAGATACGGTAGACACTCTGGAACACCAGAACCACACTGTCAAAGTCGAGAAAGAGATCCCAGGAACAGATCTGCTATGGAAGACAGTCGTCAACCCGTTGACGAAGGCGAGCGTCCCGATCCTCCCCGCGGATTTTGTCGAACCCGACAACGGAACCGGCCTAGTAATGTCCGTGCCCGGCCACGCTCCATACGACTATCAAGCCCTCATTGAAGTCAAAGCACGCTACGAGAGTTCTCCAGAACCGCACGAGAACCTCGAGAAGATCCAACCAATATCCATCATAAGACTGGAGGGGTTCTCGGAATTCCCAGCCGCTGACATTGTGAAGAAGTTCGATGTCAAAGGACAAGATGATCCTCGTCTAGAAGATGCCACGAAGGAGCTGTACTCGAAGGAGTTCCATAACGGAGTCATGAACGACAACGCAAGGCCCTACTCAGGGATGAGCGTCGAGAACGCAAGAGAGGCGGTAGTGAGAGATCTAACCAGCTCCGGAAAAATGTCCATCATGTACGAGCTGTTGAACAAGCCGCTAGTGTGCCGTTGCGGTGCAAAGCTGGTCGTTCACGTCGTGGACAAACAATGGTTCATCAACTATGGTGAACCCGAATGGAAGAAACAGGCTCACCAGTGCCTGGACGAGATGACGATTCTACCCGAAGAACGTCGTAACGAGTTCAACTACGCGATAGACTGGCTGAGAGAACGAGCCTGCGCCCGCAAAGTAGGCCTCGGCACCAAACTTCCCTGGGACCCAGACTGGACAATAGAAGCCCTGTCAGATTCGGTCATCTACATGGCATACTACATTCTGGCAAAGTATCTCAACAAGAATTGGCTCGCATTCAAGAAATTCGAGAAGGATCCTGAGAAGCTGCCAGACTCGTTCTTCAACTACATCTTTCTAGGGGGAGGAACCTCCGAGTCGGTGGCTCACGAGACAGGAATCTCCAAGAGGCTCCTAGAAGCGATTCGCAAGGAATTCAACCACTTCTATCCCGTAGACATGAGACACTCAGGCAAAGATCTAGTTTCAAACCATCTCAGCTTCTACATATTCCACAACACCGCACTGTTTGCAGAAAACCAGTGGCCGAAGGGTATTGTTGCGAACGGGTTCGTCCTGATGGAAGGAGAAAAAATGTCAAAGTCGCTAGAGAACATAGTTCCACTACGCCAAGCAGTGGCTAAATTCGGGGCAGACCCATTGCGATTGGGAGTCTTGGCCACCGCCGAGCTGAACCAGGACACCGACTTCAGCCCAGCACTCGCAACAACCATCCAGGAAAGGCTGGTCAATCTAATCCAACAATCCCGAAAGCTGGGTCGAAAGAGGACTGGTAGGGCAACCTACTCGATTCTTGACCGATGGATGCTGAGCCGACTGAACGCCTCAGTCCAGAGCGCAACTGCCGCCATGGAACGGCTAAGAGTCAGAGAGGTCGTGAATATCGTACTGTACCATCTTGAGAATGATGCGGCTTGGTATCAGCGCAGACTAGGACCCAAGAAGGCAAAAGGCGACGCACGAAACCATGTTCTACGACAGGTCTTCGACCTAAAGTCAAGGATACTGGCGCCGCTAGCCCCCCACGTTGCTGAAGAAATGTGGGCCGCGCTAGGCAACAAAGGACTAGTCGCGAAGGCTGAGTGGCCGAAGCCCAACGACAAACTGGCGGACAGGATCGCTGAAGCGTCCGAATCGATGATAAAGGATACCCTGGAGGACACTAGCGAGATTCTGAAGGCGACGGGCCTTACGCCAAAACGGATTACTTACTTTGTGGCTGCTCCGTGGAAATGGCAGATCTATCAGAAAGCGCTTAACGTGGCAGTCCAGAGTCAAACCGATCAAGGCAATTTCATCAGAGACGTGATGTCTGAGCCCGAGCTTCGCAGTATCGGAAAGCCGGCGGCTGATTTCGCCTCTAAGTCGATCAGGCAAGCAACTCAGATGAAAGAAGAACTGCGCAAGTCGAGAGTAGGACTGGAATTGAAAGAGATGAAGATACTAGAGGACGCCATGGACTTTTTCAGCCGAGAATTCAAAGCCGAGATCCAGGTCGGACAGGAAGGAGAAAAAAGAGTAAGGGATCCGAAGGATCGCGCTCGGTCCGCGGAGCCATACCGTCCGGCCATTTTCATCGAGTAGGCCACGCGCAGACTTGGCAAGAGACTTTCTCCTAGCCGAGACGATTCTGAACAGGGGTGGAACGACCCAAGTCCCTGAGAAGGTGATGGAAGCGCTAGGCCTGAAGCCGAAGCCGGGCGAGAGGTCCAAGCTGCTGTGGACTCCGGCGGGAGACGAAGTGATCGTCACCAAGGGGACGCCGCAGTCGGATTGGAGAAAGACCATGCTCAGGAAGAACGGAACGGCCGCCATCCCCAGACACATTCAGAAAGCTTTGACGCTGAGGAACAGCTCCCACAGTGAAGAGAAATTGATTTGGATAAGGAGAGGGAATCGAATAGTCATTAGGAAAAGAGGCGCGGAGCCGAGCAGCATATGAGCGCGCACTCGAACTCTCCCCTTACAAGCCCTAGCAGACGCCGGAAACTCAGCCCTCAGACTAAACCAATTTCCGCAGGCTCTATGTCGAACAGAGACGAAGGGTCTGACACGAAACGCGGAAGACAGTCCTCAGCGCGATTTCAGGTCAAGGAGCTCGGAAGGGAGACATGGTCCGACTTTGAGCGGATGGTCGAGAAACACAACGGAGTCTGGGGTGGCTGCTGGGACACTTGGTTCCACATGACGCCCAGCCTGAGGAAGCAATGGTCTGGAAAGCACCAGGAGTACAAGGAGAAGCTTGTCCGAGCAAACCAGTCCCACTCAGCTCTCGTCTACGATGGAGCCGATGTTGTTGGCTGGTGCCAGTTCGGGCCCCTAGCCGAACTTCCTGGTAGGATGCTTGGTTATGGCAAGATGGACGTCGATCTGCCCGACTGGAGAACTACATGCTTCTTCGTCGACCGCGACCACAGGCGCGAGGGAGTTGCGAAAGCCGCACTGGAAGGCGCACTCCGGTTCATCGCAGCCAAGGGAGGAGGGACAGTTGACGGATATCCAATCGCTCTTCCTAAGGGGAAAAAATACTCGA
>DASPWZ010000033.1:0-42046 GCA_035637535.1 Candidatus Dormiibacterota bacterium | reverse complement strand
GCGGCTGAACTTGCGTAGGTGATGTAATCGTCAGGCTTCTCAACGAGACTGCGAGCGAGGGCGGGGTCGAATGATATGAGGTCGTCGAAGTCGATTATGAGGGATTTGCCGTTCGTGATGGCGACTTGTGCGAGGCGTTTTCGGTATTTTGAGCCTACTTGGTCGGATTCGTGGGTTCGAAAGAGGTCTTGGAAGACATCCTCTGGGCGGGCGGTCTTGAGAAGCGCGGTCAACTGGTTGCTTCACGTCCAAGAATGTCCTTCTTCCATTTGTCCACTGTTTCCCTTATGTTCTGATAGAGACTGAGCTCTTCGGCTGTGAGGTTGGAGGTAAGTTCGGTGGTCTGTTCGCCCGAGGCGCTTAGGGAGGCTATTTTCTTGACTCTAATGTTAACGATGTCTTGCGCCAGGGAGACTGCTTTGTCTAGGTCTCTGCCCTTGGCTCTGTCCTTTGCTTCCTGACTCTTGAGAGCTTTCAAGAGGCGTCGGAGCTGGAAGTAGAAGATCCGAGGGAGTTTTGGGACCTGGCGGGACCCAGGCAGTGTCTCCTTGTAGTGAGTTGTAGAGAGCGTGTTCAGCGTGAGTTGGTCTTCGTCTCGGAATTTCGCGTATCCCATTTGCACTAAATGAGTAGTAATCCAGAGAGGAAGCTCCACTTCCTGGCCTTGTCGATAGGGGCCCATGACTCTGTCTCCCATTCTTGTCTCTGGAAATTCTTTGAGAAAGTTGACTCGGCTGGGCGAGTTTTCGAATTCCGTGTCAACTATCGTAACTATGGATGGTTGTTCGTTCAGTCTGCTCGCCCCGAGAGGAAGTTGGACACTCTGGAGTCCCCACTAAAACCTTCTTGACAAGAGGAGGCGTCCTTCTACTCTAATATTTTGAGTAGAGGTGGGTGAAACAGTCTTTTGTATCAGACCCGAAATCTCACGGTTTGACGCTGTTGGAAGCTGCTCTCTGGACTGAGAAATATCGGCCCAAGGCTCTGGACGAGATTGTAGATCAGGAAGAGATTGTTTCTCGTCTCAAAGAGTTTGTTATGAGAGGAGCGATGCCTCACTGCCTCTTCGCCGGACCCCCAGGAACTGGAAAGACGACCGCGGCGCTCTGCCTCGCACATGATCTATTCGGAGAGAGATTCCAAGACGTGTTCTTGGAGCTAAACGCTAGCGATGAGAGAGGGATTGACGTTGTCAGGACGACCGTGAAGGAATTTGCACGTATGGCGTCGCTGAGCCAGGTGCCGTTCAAGATTCTTGTGCTGGATGAGGCTGACAATATGACGAATGATGCACAGGCAGCGCTACGAAGGACGATGGAGAAGTACACTGAGACCTGCCGATTCGTTCTTTGTTGTAACTATTCTGGGAGGATAATCGAGCCCATCCAGTCTAGATGCGCTCTATTCCGTTTCACGCCTCTACCTGAGGTGAAGATTGTTGAACACCTTCACCACATCGCCAAGCAGGAGGGTCTGAAGGTCACCGAGTCGGGTCTCAAGTCAGTTGTCGAAGTCGCCGAGGGAGACCTAAGGAAGGGGATAAACACGCTTCAGGCAGCCGCGTCAATGTCCAAAGGGATTACCGAGGAAGCGGTCTACCAAGTGGTAGGTAGGGCGAAGCCTACTGATGTTCACGAGATGCTTACTCACGCGATGAAGGGCGATTTCATCAAGGCTCGCGAGGAACTCCGGCAACTACTGGTCAAGTACGGATTATCGGGATCCGAGATAGTCCGACAGATTCACTCGGAGATCTTCCGGCTCCCCGTCCCAGAGAAGAAGAGAATCAGCCTCATCGAAGCGGTCGGCGAGATCGACTATCGGCTCGTTCAGGGTGGAGACGAGGAGATCCAGTTAAGCGCTTTGCTGGCGAAACTCGCGTCGGATGCGTAGTTTTGAGACATTTGCCATGTCAGTAGAACCTTGGACGATAAAATACAAACCGAGGACGAGCAAGGATGTGGTCGGGAACAAGCCGGCCATCGAGAAACTTCGAGACTGGATCGACTCATGGAGCAAGGGCAGACCCAGCAAAGCAGCAGTACTACTCTATGGACCGGCTGGTGTTGGTAAGACTTCAGTAACGGAGGCCCTAGCCAGAGAAAGAGGCTGGGATCTCGTCGAGATCAATGCGTCAGATAAGAGAAGTGGAGACATACTCGCCAAGGTTGCCGGGCTGGCATCGACCCAGAGTACTTTGTTCAGCAAAGGCAGGCTAATTCTTCTGGATGAGGTAGATGGGATCAACCTCAGAGCTGACCAAGGAGCAGTAGCGACAATCCTGCAAATAATCAAGGAGACACAGTATCCATTGATCTTGACGGCCAACGACCCGTGGGACCCGAAGACCCGACCGCTAAGAGAAGCATGTCTGCAAATAGAACTTAAAAGATTAGGATTACGAGACGGTCTCCCACTGCTCCGGAATATTCTGAATCAAGAAGGAGTGAAAGCTAACGAGGATGCTCTGAGGCTTATACTCGATCGAGATCGTGGCGACATCAGATCTATCCTGAACGACATGCAACTGCTTTCGAGCAGACATCGGTCGCTAACTGTTGACGATGTTGACCTTCTTTCAGGCCGGGATCGGACAGAGTCCATCTTCGAGGTTCTACGGGTAATCTTCAACAGCCGGACCGTGGCATCTGCAAGACGAGCCCTCTCAATCTCAGACGTCGACCAGGAAATGCTGTTTCAGTGGATCTTCGAGAATGCACCATACCAAATCCCAAAGCCGAAAGAACTGGAGGAAGCCATGTTGGCTCTTGCCGAATCTGATCTATACTTCGGCCGAATCAAGAAGACCCAGTCCCGGCATCTCTTGTCGTACGCCTTGGACCTAATGACGGCGGGCGTGGCTGTTGCGAAACAAACTTCCCCGAGCGGCTGGGTCCCGATGAGGTTTCCACAGAAAATCAGTTCGATGTCCAGGACCCGATCGATTAGAGATACCCGCAAGAAGGCCGCCGCGTCTATTGGTCACAAAAGCCATGTATCCGTCCGTCGAGCCCAACAGCTCTACCTTCCCCTCCTTCGATTCATCTATGAACACAACCCGAACGAATACGAGCGGATCGCTGTCTCGCTAGACGCGAAAGAAGAACTCGATGATCTCCTTTCCAACGAAATGAGACCGCCGAATTAGGGTCGCTTTTTCAGAGCAAAGAAGCAGGCCTAGCCCGCTCGAAAAATCAGGAAGAAAATAGGGTGTTAGGGTGAAGCGATTTTCTTCATGTACTTCTTTACGAGTTCATCAAACATCTTTTCCACTCGCTCGGGACTTGGACCTTCAACTTCTACTTCGTAACTTCCCTTTTTCACGTGGATTTTCCAGTTAACCGCTTGATCCGTCATAAGCCGAGCAGGCAATCCGGCCGGGTATTAATCAGTAACTGTTTCCTTACGAACAACCGCGACCACCGCGTGTACCCTTAGATGTCCTACATCCGATTAAGATGTCAAATCAGCGATTTCGAATAATCAGAGCTGCGCCGATGAAGGCGATTACCGTGAAAATACTGATGGACCAGCCCATCTGTACAAGCGTTGCCTGAGTAATCAGCGCTCCTTCACCCATAGGGGTAGTTGCAGCTATCGCTCCAAGTCCACCAAAGAACAGAAGGAGAGTTCCGATGGTAAGCATCGCTTCGCGCAAGAGATTCCTCTCGAACCCGCTGTAGCGGGAACGAACGGAATTAAGATTTACTCTTTAGAGAAAGATTCGCCCTTCTGAGCATACCTTACTCGTTGAGAGCCATATTGATGAGCTGTGAAGTGACTCCGAGGTAATTGCGATAGTTGAGAGCTTCCTTGATTTCCTTAAGCGTAAGCCTCTTTGAAACGAAGCTATCCTCCTGAATCGCTTTGCTGAACGGGACCCCCGAGTCCAATGATCTCACTGAGACTCTTCGAACCCGGTCGTAGGCGTCTTTTCTTGCGACTCCTTTCTCGACCAGCATGTTGACAATCCTCTCCGCTAGGACGGCGCCTTGGGACAATTCGAGGTTGCGCTCCATGTTTGTCGGAGACACTTCTAGTCCTTTCAGAACTCTAACCGCGAGCATGAGTATCTCATCGGTCAGAATGAAAGACATTGGAAAGAGAAACCGCTCGTTCGCAGAATTAGACAGGTCCCGTTCATGCCAGAGTGGGACATTCTCTAAGGCAGGTATCACAAGGGCTCTTAGCAGCTTGGCTAAGCTGGATGCTCGCTCGCTGAGTTGGGGGTTTCGTTTTGAAGGCAGCGCGGAGCTCCCGACCTGTTTCTCCCGATCGAAGGGCTCCAAGGCCTCAGCAATCTCGCTTCTCTGAAGGTTGCGAATCTCTGTCGCAAATTTGTCTAGACTGGATCCGAGTAACGAAAAGTAGGTGACGACCTCGGCGTGAATGTCCCGCTGGATCACCTGGGTTACTAGCCCAGCTGGCTTCAGCCCGAGACCCCTTAGGGCCTTCTCTTGGACCCTTAGCGCGTTCTTTCCAAGTCCCGCCCCAGTTCCTACAATGCCCAGTATCTTTCCAACGAGGGCTCTCTCACGGACTTGTCTCAGACGCTGTTTGTGCCGCTTGACTTCAGAGAGCCAGACTGCAAGTTTCAGACCGAACGTGATGACTCCCGCATGCCTTCCATGGGTCCTGGCAACCTCGATCAACCCACGGTATTTCCGGACCATCGTGCTTAGAGTCGCTTCTAGTTGATCCAATCCCTTCTCGATCAGAGCGAAAGCGGCCTTGAACTGGAGAGCCGTGGCGGTGTCTTCGACATCCATGCTCGTGAGCCCGTAGTGAACATACTTTCTCCCCTCTCCAGAACAAGCCTCCGACAATGCTTGTACCATTGACGCTAGATCGTGTCGAGTCTCCTTCTCGATCTCCTTTGTCCGAGCCAACGTCACGATTTTCGTGTTGGCATTCTTCGCAATCTCTTGAGCGGCAATTTTGGGAATGTCTCCCACGGCGGCTTGAGCTTCAGCAACAGCCGCTTCGACGTCAAGCCACAGCTGAAGCTTGTTCTCCTCGTCAAAGATACGCCTCATTTCCGGACTGCCATATCTGCCCGTATCGATTGGAAGGATCGGCAATCGAAATCGACGAGACTCCGGCGTGACATGATATTAAACAACTCCGAGCAACATGCTGCAACCGTTGTCAGGGATAGCCGGAATCATCGGACGAGACGCCAGGAAGGTATCTTCCAAGCTCGACGCCACTTTGAGCGCCATGAAGAGCCGAGGCGCTCTCACTCAATCGGTAACGGTCGACGGAAAATATGGATCAGTCGCATTAGGTTCATGCTCTCATCAGTTAGAACATTCCCCGAAAGTCAGCGTCGAGAGGACTAGTTTCGCGGTTGACGGATCTCTTCCAGCAAACTTGGAACTTGAAGAAATCGGTGGCCAGGCGGGACAAAAGGCGTTTTCGGATTCTATTCGAGACCCTGGAGGATTCTCAGTGCTCGGAATTTCAGGAGGAAGACTCCTGGCTGGCCGAGACATGCTCGGACAGAAGCCCCTCTACTATGGTCGAGACCCTCAGGGGACTGTCGCCTTTGCGAGCCTCAAGGCAGCTCTATCGAAATTAGGAATCTCGAACCCTAGGACCGTCCCTCCAGGCCATCTGCTCGCAGCATCGACCAAACGTGTGACGGTTCTAGCGAGAGAGACGCTATCTCGCTTCAAAGAATTGAAAGTTGGAGAGGATCAAGCCGCGGCTCGGACAGGAGAACTTCTCCTAGAATCTTTGGCCGAAGGCGTTCCGGAAGGTTACGTCACAGCATTTTCGGGCGGTTTGGACAGCACCCTAGTGGCTTATGCCGCGAGAGAGAACGAATTGGGACCCGAACTGATCACAGTGGGACTGAAGGGTCAGGCCGAGTTAGAACACGCCCGACGGATAGCAAAGGAACTTGGGCTTGAAATTACTGTCCGAGAACTCTCGCAATCAGAAATTATGGATCGTCTTGGAGAGGTCGTTGAGACCGTCGAGAGTACTGATTCGACATTGGTTGGCCATTCTGTCCCGCTCTTCTTCGTGTGCGAGGTAGCGGAAGAGATGGGAATGGAGCATCTTCTTGTTGGTCAGCTAAGCGACGAACTATTCGCAGGATACGGCAGATTTGAGGAGTTAGCTCTGAAACACCACATTCTAGAATCTAAGAAGGAAGTTTTGAGGAGTGTTCTGGCCGCGGCGACTAACGACTTTGAGCCTGGAGACAAGCTAGCTGTCTCTCATCAACTCGAACTTCAATGTCCATTCGCCTATCTTCCACTAGTCCATTACGCACTGAGCATTCCCATTTCACTAAAGTTACGACTCACCAACAACGGTGTAGTTCGAAAGTACGTTCTTAGGAGGCTTGCTGCTTCTTGGAAATTGCCTGAATCTGTGGTCAACCGGCCAAAAAAGGCCGTGCAATACTCAAGCGGAGTCCAGAAGGTCCTGCTCAAGGAAGCCAAAAAACGAAAGATGACACTGCATGATCTGCTCGAATCCTTCCGTTCAAATTCGTAGATTTATAGAGAGATCCGAGGCTGACGCTCGCGGAGTCATGTCGACGATCAAGATTCAAAGAGCATTACAGACGCCGAGGCACGTGAGAGCCCTTCTCTCCGGAGGTTTGGGAGTTTTCTCTAGCCTGCTCGCGATCGGATGGGCCTTGTGGGCATACAACCTCCCTAGCGCAGTAAACGTGGGCTCGTCACAGTCGCAGAACTTGATGCTGATTCAGTTGGGCCTATCTTTCATTATGCTCTTGGGAAGCGGCCTCATGCTCGCGAGGTTTACGCTCCCTGGTGGAATAATCAATGTTCTCGGAGCCCTATCGACCTTCCTGATAGGAGTCTACTTCTCCAGTGGAGTTGCTGATGCTGCCAAATCAAAGAACCTAGCCGCGCTACCATTGCAGTTCTCAGGAGTCTACACTGGAACTGTGAGCTTAGCGACCGACCGGATAGTGAGTACCTTCCTAATCGTCCCAGTCTTACCAATAGCGGTTCTTCTGCTGATTAGTGGACTCGGAGCCCTAGCAACCTACCGTAATGGGAAAAGAGCTGCAGTCCACGATTGAAGACTGGCCAGTGTTGGCTTGAATTCTAAGTCTAGACTTGGAACAACGCTAAGAAGAAGCCCGCTATCATGTCTCGTATCGAGACCAGAAGTGTATGCCTGACTGGTTCTTGTTTCTACGAATACTATGAGGGAAGCGCTACTCAGGTAAAATGACCCTGGTCCCCGTTAAGTTCTGATGGAACTAAGGTATTACCCTTGAGAGCTAGAACCAGTAGGATTTGGAACAGCTGTTCGTGTCTCCCCCTTGGAGATCGTGGGGCTCCACTCGCAATCAGGCCACGATCCTCTGGCCGATGGAAAGGTAGAATACCTATGAATTCACTCGGAACAACGGGGGCCGTCGTCTAGCTTGGTCCAGGGGATTTACCCCGCCCAGAGGATACCAGAGTCCAGATATGGACGGTGACCCTGGGGCGCTGGTGACTCCGAGAAGATCGGGGCCAGAGGTCGTGGGTTCAAATCCCACCGGCCCCACCACTTCGTGTCTCGAATCTGGACAGATTACGGCGCGTTCTGGGCTACTGGATTGTTTTTGACGGTGTTGCTTAGGCCGTCAGCTTGTTCGGAAACTACTCAAAGGACACGAATGAAAAGATGAACATCAGAATCGGGTTGACTTTGCGGATTACAGCTTAGCAGTCGTATCCGCCTGTGGGATAGGGTGATGCACATCCGACGCTCCCGTTGCCTGCTGCTGGGTATAGAGTTCCACCGCTACCTGCGTAGAGTATTGGATCTAATCCAACGATACCGTTGGGCGGATTCGCAGAGTTCCAGACATAAGGGTAGACCCAGTCGATGTTGATGAATAGTTTCACAATGGATAGCTGAGTTGAGCCCACTGCTATTCCGCATGGGCTAGATCCAGCCGGACAACCGCCCGTTCCGGGAGGCGTTGTCGCGCCGTTGGTACCGATACCCTGCTGCCAGTGGGCACAGCTACTGGCATCAGGTGTCGGGCCCAGAGGCACTGGCGCCGCACCGAAGCACGCTTTTGCAATACTGAAATTATAGGGACCGGGATTAATGTCACCGGACCAGAGCCATGTGGCAAGGGAGCCGCTACTGCGGAAGTAGTCTCCTAGGAATCCAGGCGCAGTACCCTTGCCGTTGCGTTGGAGTGTATAGCTTTGGCCTACACCCGGATTCTGAATGTTCCCTGGAGCACAGGCCCGGCCGAGGCCACTTGCAATAGTTCCCGTACCACAAGTCCAGGCACCGGACCCAATCAGTATCTGATTGTGGATGGGGTCATAAAACGCGTCGACCTTATTCGGGTCCGCAGTCATATCTGTTTCATTGAAAGTGTTGACCATGCAAGTCGAAGTCATGGTGCATTTTGGTTGAAGCGGACTGCCCGGGGGTAATGTGGAAGGTGGCGGCTGAAGAACGTATTGGGTTGGATAACAGGAGTTTCCATTTGCAGTGCACGTCGCGACTTTACTGTCCCACGTGGACGAACCCTTTGAAGCAATGTCTGGCACTCCATCCTTGGTCCAGTAGCGTCCGGGCAGAATTGTAAGCGAGGCGAGTGCGATTTTTGTAAACAATCCGTTGTCACCGCTAATGTTGATATCAAATTGGGTGGGTGAAAGAATGGTGATTCCTGTCATGGCTGCTGCTCCCGCACTCTGGAAGGCGCCATTGGCCAATAGTGAAAGATAGCTAAAGGCCACGTCGAAAGCTGTCACCGGCGTTCCATCTTGGAAATTGAGATTGGGGCGGAGGGTGAACCGGTAGCTCAAGACAGTACCTGTTGGTGGTGAATATGTCAGTGTTGTCTGTGGCAGTGAGCTGATACTCATCCAATCGATGTACTGCGTGTCCGCCAGTGGGTTTGTGGCTCCGAGACTGTCATAGATCGCGCTCAGAATCCCCATATCATAGGGAGTCGATGCGATATACGGATTCAAGGAAGAGGTGGAACCCGCCATCATCTGTCGTATCGTGCTAGGCTGGGCAGGGGCAGAGTTGTAGGCGTTGAGCCAAGTGAAATAGTTCGTGGGCCCGGAGACCATGTGAGTTATTACACGTTGCCAGATTGCGACGGGGTTTCCAGGAGTGTAGTGCAAGTACACGTACTGCTGACCCTTGCTGTCGAAGACTGGCAAAGTGAACACGTTTCTTCCAAACATGTCCTCAGTCTGGTATCCAGCGCTTACACCAGTACATGCCGATGAAGGAGAGCAAGCCCCGGTTACCGATTGCCCGGAACAATTGGCGAAGGTGGGCGTTATCTGCCCAGAACTTGGATCGCCCGAGGCGCTGACGCAGGGAGCGTACTCCATCAGCGCGCTGATATTGTCATAACCAGGGCTACAGAGATACATGTAATTTGGCGCCGCGTAGCTGGGCGGCGAGGAACTAGAACATGGACCATTGGGTTCTCGATAGCTCGGAGGTACAGACGTGAACCTGCTGTTGAACGCGAAGTACAAGGCACTGTCAAAAGGATCCTTACAACTAGGGGGAGAAGGAAGACATCCCAAGCTCGTCAGATGACTCGCAACCTCTTGGAACACGTCAAGACCAGCAAAGCCACTTGGCCCAGAGGTGAACATTCCCCAGTCCAAGTTGAGCACAGTCGGGAAGGTTCGTGTCGCCAAGAGCGCATTCGCTGGCTGCTTGTTAACAGAAAGTTGCGGACAAGGATCTGCGAATCCGTTTCCAAAAAGAGCGCAAATCTCCTGGGCCATGCTGTCTCCAAGGTCCAGCAGCGCAAAGTTGTCATCAGCTATCCAGAACTTCACGGGATGAACGCTAACGCTTGAGGAAATCCCAGTAAGAACACATTTGTGATCCTTGCCCGTAGCTAGACCGGCGTTGACGAAATGTTGTGCGGCTGCGCAGAAGTCGGCGCTACCTAGGGACGATTGCCACGCATAATTGACTCCGGTAGCGCTGGCGAGATGATAGGCTTCCCCGCCGGACGCTCCCACCTTACAGCCAGAGTCATTCTGGACGAACGACGAGTCCCAACTACAAGGGTTTGGAGCAGGTAATCCACTATTGTCGCCTGGGAGAGGATTATCAATAGGAACAGAGTATCCTGAAACAGCGGGCTCACGTGCAGAGAACACTGTCTTGTCAATGAGATGCGCGATTCCCTTGCGGATCTGCTGGCCGCAGTTCGATGGTAGTCCACTCTGTTGTGTCGAATTGCTACCTAGGTCAAAATAGCAGCCCCAGAAATTCTGCGCCAAGTTAAACTCGATCTCGGAAGTCCCTCCCTCTGCGTTGTCGCCTGAGGTCACATAGTATTGGCTTGACTGTTTCACCTGGTCAACCTGCGTCCCGGTCAGAGGCAGGTCCATCATGTCTTCCGAGGGTTGCGGATTTGCCATATTGATGAACTCCGCACTTTGATCGCTGAAGATCGATACTAGGACAGTATCCATGGCCGGTCCGGCTGGAACCCATGATTCAATCGGAGCAATATCCGCCCTCACCCAGTGGACTGGCGGCAGGTGAAAACTATTCAGCTCGGGTACTGGTAGCTGGAATAGCGAGAAGGCTATCGTCAATACTGCGAGCAATCTCAGCGATGAGAACTTGATCAGTTTTCTATTCTTCCTGAAAAACGTGTTCCATAATGGAGCGTACTGAAGAACCCCAAAGAATCATCCATTTAGGGCCGGAGGATTGACGCCGCACAAACCAATTATCGCGCTCTGAGAAAATATTTAACATTTTTGGGACGCGTTTGACAGGGAGATACATATCCTTTTTAGGACGAGGGGTAATATTCCTGATTGATGGCAAGAACATTTCTTGCAGTCCTAGTCGCAGGAATTGCACCATTGCTAGTCTTAACTCTGATAGTCACTGGGACCGGTTTTGGTCTAGTTGAGTGGCAGCCCCCCAACATTTGGACAGACCAGTTTGGAACACCTAGTAGCATTAATGAAGTAACAGCTCTCACCGTCGATGCAACCAGCCTATACGCTGCGGGCTATGTCGGATATTCTAGTAGCCAATATGTTCACCCGACTCCCAGCTATTTGTTCCTGTCAAGATATGACCTCAGTGGGCGCAAGGTCTGGACCCAGCAGTTGGGGAGCTTGAATTTTTCAGAGGTCAGTGCAATCGCCGTAGGGTCAAACAGCATATACGTTGCTGGTGATCTTAGCGGAAGCACCTTCATACGAAAATATGACCTCAACGGAAGCGAGGCCCAGTTTCAAACAGGCAGTGGAGTGGGAGCTATGTCCCTCTCTGTCGGACCGAGTAGCCTCTTTGCAGCAGCGGGCACCTCTTTGCGAGAATATGATTTCGACGGTAATGTTGTCTGGACCAAAACGTGGGGCAACTCTACTGGGTCTCGTCCCAGCGTGTTTGCTGCCTCCACAGAAGTCTACGCTACCTCGGAAGTCTCTTGTTCCGGATGCAATTCCGTGATCGCGAAGTACGATTTCAACGGTACTCTCGAATGGACTCGCCAGATCAAGGATTCGTCCAACTCGACCGGTGGTTGGAGGTCGACAGGTATCACCGGAGATGCTACGGGAATCTATGTTGCGGGAAACTACGCCATCGGCAGAACCCACGCTGGATTCGTCCAAAAGTACGACTGGGACGGCAAGCAGGGTTGGTCAGTTCAGATTGCTGCTCCTGACTTCTCCGGCCTGGGCGACATAAGTCTCTCCGCTACTACGTCCGGCGTCTACCTGATGACGACTACGAGTAAGGATAACACGTTCCTCATGAAGTATAACGCTGGCAATGGCAACCAAGTCTGGTCCTTTCAGATACCAGCGATCGGAACCCTCTCCGTGGGACAGAACGGAGTGTACGTTGGTGGCAGTGTTAGTAATAATGCAGGGTACTGTTGCGACGCCTATATCGCAGACTTTGACCAATCAAACTCTCTCATACTCTTCGGAATGAACCCGCCTTATTCCTTCCTAGCTGTAGCTGCAATAGCAGGAGCATCGATACTTCTTGTTCTATGGCAGAGGAAAAGATATGAGAAGAAAGCTCGACCACGCTCTTCGAGCATCGATTATCGTTCAAGAAACAGACCGGCAGAGACTCAGCGCCCGCAATAGACTGGGAATCTCTTCTTGAGGAAGAGCAACGGAAGACGAAAGAGAGATGTCTGTGCCGGGGGAAGGAAATCCTGGCCTCAGGCCAGTCTCGGCCGAGGAGAACTCATGTGTAACAAACGCGATAGAGGGCATAACAAATGACGGGTAGCTCTCTCGGCCCGGTTCTTTTGGCCGGGCTCGGCCCCGTAATTTTCTTATTCCTAATATTTCTCGCACTCTTCTCGGGTGCTGGAGGATGGATTCTCTGGAGACCGCCAGTCTTATGGACAGACCAGTTTGGGCCCACGCGGCCGTATGTTGACAACACAATAATCGACATCACGGTAGAAAGCAACTCAGTTGAAACGACCGGATATCTAAACGGGACCATTGGAGGACCGGGATTCAATTATAGTACTGAGTTCGGTACTCCGTTCATCAGAGACTATAGCCCCAACGGCAGAGTGCTCTGGACGAGCATGATCACGGACATTCCAGGCTTCCTGCCATTTTCCATTTCGGCTGGACCAGACCGGACCTATCTAGCGGGATCTGCTTCGCAAAACACGACCCTACTAAAATACGACTTCAACGGCACTCGACTATGGAGCAAAGATACACTCCCTCTAATTGAAGGGAAAATCGCAACAACTGCTGACAACGTATACTACGCGGGTATTTTTGGTAATCTTGATTTAGTTCAGAAGTACGATTCTAATGGGAATCGGCTCTGGACTAGCGACTATTCAAACGTGTCTTATGGAAGGGTCGTGGGAATACACGCAGACTCTTCCGAACTGTTCATTCTAACGGAAACGTCACTTCTGAAGTACAGCTTGGACGGTACCCGACTCTGGTCCCATGCCGCTCTTGGAGGCCCTGAAGCACTTTCTGAGGATAATTCAGGAGTGTACGTCTCAGGTACCATTAGCCGAGGCAACTATAGTCCACGAAACGGCTTTGTTAGCAAGTACGACTTTGACGGCAACATGATCTGGACCGAAGGTTTCAGTTCTCCTGACCAGACATCGGTTATCTCCGCTTTGCTCTGGGCCGACCCTTCCGGGATATACGTGTCCTATGAATCAGAAGTCACATCGAAAGGTTACGTGGCGAAGTATGATTCGAATCACAATCAAGCATGGAACTTCGAGACTCCCATAAGCCCGCTCGGACCCTTCCAAGTCGCCTACACAGCAGGAGAACTCTTCCTAGCCGGAACCGTATCACAAAACGCTTTCGTCCAGGCCTTCAGCGGATCACCCTCATTGATATTCTTCGGACTCAACCCCCCAATATCCTTCGTTTTTCTAGGAAGTCTTCTCACAGGTATAGGAGTCTGTGTTTACTTCCTAGCGAGAAGATACTCTAGGCGAATTTCAAAGCGTCCAAGGTCCGCCTCTCCAGTACGATATCGAAACACCTATCGCAATCCTAACCCACGCGCCTGATTCTCAAATCGGGTGTTTTAAACCGGAAGCCACGTTCTCAACGGCCCGAGCAAACAACAATCACAAGAGTGCTATTCTGAATCAGGGTTAGCCATCTGCTGTCTCCTTCAACTTGGCCAAGGGGTATGCCCGGGGTTACTACTGGAAGTCGAATCTCGGATGTTTCCGAATGTGCGACCAAGCCGTCTTCCGCCAGGACTAAGAAGTTTAGCCAAACATGCTAGGTCGCAAAATCGCCTTGACCATACTCAACGCCGACGGTTTCGCCTGAACGACCTCTCCCGGCGATTGTATCGTTGTGGACGTCTTCCTGAAGACAGTCTTTGGGCAGCTTGTCCTTGTGAGGGGCGTGCCGGTAGCAAGAACTTCGAACCGACGCGATTTTCAGGTAAGAGGCCATCGGCGACTTCGCGGAGGTCAGATGATGTCATCTTTCTTATTCGCTTGAAGCCGTCTTCGTCTTGACGTGTAATCAGAGAGAGGGCAATGCCGGGCTTTCCTGCACGAGCCGTTCGGCCGATTCGGTGGAAATACATCTTGGGCTCCTCCGGCATGTCGTAGTTCACGACGTGGCTCACTTTTGGTATGTCCAAGCCTCTAGCCGCTACCTCCGTGGCTACCAGCAAGTTTGTCAGGCCAATCCGGAAAGAGTGAACAGCGCTGTCTCTCTGGAACTGTGAGAGATCGCTGTGCAAAGCTAGGGCTTTGTAATGTTCATCCTGTAAGGCCTGCGCCAGCCCTCCAGCTCTTGCCTTTGTCTCGCAGAAAATCAAGCCCTTTGTAATGTGCTCCTGGTTTAGGAGTGCACGGAGGGTAGGGAATTTTCCGCTCTCGTCTATTCTGACAAATTTCTGCTGGACAGAGTCCACGGTGGGCTCGTCTGTATCAACGAATACTCTCAGCGGGTTTTTCATGTACCGCTGAGCGAGTTTGACTATCTCATTGGACATGGTTGCCGAGAAGAGGGCGGTCTGGTGGTTTCTGGAAACGTGACTTAGGATGAGCCTTACGTCGTCAATGAAGCCCATGTCCAGCATCCTATCAGCTTCATCTAGAACAACGAAGCTCGTCTTGTCCAAACTCACGGTTCGCCGGTCGAGATGATCGATCAGCCTGCCCGGAGTCGCGATGATGATACTGCAAGAGCGATTCCTTAGCCTCTCTATCTGAAGCCTCATGCTCGCGCCTCCGTAGATCGCCGCGACCCTGACGCGGAGGTGTTTAGCAAGCTTCTCGAACTCACGCGCCACTTGCAGAGCTAGCTCTCTTGTAGGAACTATTACCAGCCCTTGAATTCCCGGCATTCGGTAATCTATTTTCTGAAGCATGGGCAGTGCGAAGGCAAGAGTCTTGCCTGCTCCAGTATGAGCCTGGCCCATCAGGTCTCTGCCCTCGAGAAGAGGCGCGATAGCCATAGCCTGTATGGGGAATGGCTGACCGAAGCCCATTTCTCGTACAGCCTGGACCAATGGAAGTTCCAGGCCGAAACTTTCGAACCCAGCTCCCATGAATCCTCTACCTGCTAACCTCAACGACCGATAAAGACGTTACAAACGGTTGACTGCGCGAAATTGTCGCATGGGGGCATCTTTGAATTGAGATTGTCCTAACGAATATTGAATTACGCAGGAAGAAGCTTGTCGTTTGGGATAGGAAGTGCCATGGGAGTCCCCGTGGGGCTTGCCGATTCCTATTTCTGCCCGGTCCGAAGCTCAGGCGACTGAAACAGATACACATCACTAATAATGACGATAAAGCCTATTGTGGTCGAATAGAACTATGAAGGGAGAGGTCAGGAGCAATGCGGAGCGCTAGTCGCCAGTCTTCTCCTGAACTCAGTCTTCCCATCACAACCATGGAGTTGAACCATTAATGATGGCCAAAGAAGTACAGGTCCGAGTAGCTGATGCTAAGCAGCGAGATGTTGGGCATGGTAAAGTCCGCATCGATAATGCGACAATGGAGAAGCTCGGGATTACGGCCGGTGACTTCATAGAAGTACGCGGCAAGCGCACCACAGTCGCCATTGCCTGGCCCGCTTATGCCGAAGACCAGGCTCAGGAAATCGCACGGATCGACGGGCTTCTCAGGAGGAACGCAGGAGTAGCCCTCAACGAGTTCATCACTATCAAGAAGGCGGAGGTACATGACTCGCAGACAATTGTCTTTGCACCCACCGACGTCCGCTTGAGCGTAGACGACGAGTTCGTGAGCTTTGTCAAACGTCGATTCATGGACATGCCCTTCATGGAAGGAGACATGACCCTTCTGAGCATATTCGGCAGCTCCGTACCTCTTATCGCAACCAGGACGCGTCCCCACGGTGCCGTCAAGGTCACAGAGTCTACCGTTCTCCAAGTGATGAGCGAGCCCTCACCAGAGAAGAAGGGCTTACCCATCGTCACCTATGAGGACGTTGGTGGGCTCCGTGGGGAGATTCAGAGAATACGGGAAATGGTGGAACTTCCACTCCGACACCCAGAGCTGTTCCAGCGGCTAGGCATCGAGCCGCCCAAAGGAATCTTCCTCTACGGCCCCCCAGGCTGCGGCAAGACACTGGTAGCCAAGGCTGTCGCCAACGAGTCAGACGCAAACTTCTACGTAATCTCCGGCCCAGAAATAATGTCAAAGTTCTACGGCGAATCCGAGGCTAGACTCCGCGAGATCTTCCAGAAAGCGCAGGAGACTGCTCCGAGCATAATATTCATCGACGAATTGGATGCCATCGCTCCCAAGAGAGAAGAAGTGACTGGTGAGGTGGAACATAGGGTTGTGGCGCAGCTCCTCTCCCTGATGGACGGTATGGGTGCCAGGGGAAACATCATCGTGATAGGTGCTACCAACCGGCCCAACGCGATTGATCCGGCGCTCCGACGCCCGGGACGTTTCGATAGGGAGATAGAGATCGGAGTCCCTGACAAAATAGGCAGACACGAGATCCTTCAGATCCACACGAGAGCTATGCCACTAACCTCAGATGTGAACCTAGACCGGTTGTCGGAGATTAGTCACGGCTACACTGGCGCTGACATCTCAGCACTCTGCAGAGAGGCCGCGATGAAATCACTGAGACGCTACCTTCCTCAGGTCAACCTGGAAGACGAAAGAATCCCGAGCGCGATGCTCGAGAAGATGGAAGTGAACCTGGACGATTTCATGAACGCTTACCGAGAAATTACTCCCACCGCGATGCGGGAGGTCTACGTCGAGGTACCCTCCGTCCAATGGGCGGATGTAGGAGGGCTGACCGACGTCAAGCAGGAACTTCAGGAGGCAGTCGAATGGCCAATCAAGAAGCCTGAAGTCTTCAAGAGAATTGGAATAAGACCACCAAAGGGAATTCTACTCTTTGGACCCCCGGGCTGCGGGAAGACAATGCTGGCTAGGGCAGTTGCTACTGAGAGCGAGGCTAACTTCATCTCGATCAAGGGTCCTGAGCTCTTCAGCAAGTGGGTTGGAGAATCAGAGAAGGGCATCCGCGAGGTCTTTAGGAAAGGTCGCAGCGCTGCCCCATCCATTATTTTCTTCGACGAGCTCGACTCGATTGCTCCTAGCAGAGGAATGAGCTCCGATGACGGCGGCGCCTCAGAGCACGTGATAAGTCAGTTGCTGACTGAGATGGACGGCATCGAAGCCCTAGTCAACGTGGTCGTCATAGGCGCGAGCAACCGGCCGGACATGATTGACCCAGCCATTTTACGACCGGGCAGGTTCGATAGGCTCATCTTTGTGCCAGCACCGGATCACGCCACCCGTCTCCAGATTTTGAAGATCCACACTCGAAACATGCCCTTAGCCAAAGATGTTGATGTGGACCAGATTACCAGTCAAGCCGCAGGCTACTCGGGGGCTGATCTAGAAGGTGTTTGTAGAGAGGCGGGGCTCATCTCTTTGAGGCGAGATATCGAGACGAAGAGTGTGACGATGGAGGACTTTCGTGATGCCTTGGATCGAATCAAGCCTTCGATGACAAGTGACATGGAGAAGTGGTATCAGGGATTCACGAAGAGATTCAAGAAGCAGAGAGCCCCCGTCGCAGTAGCATAGACCTCTCCCATCATAATCTCTCCTTGTGACCTGGCGTTGAGCAAGATATGGAGCCCTAGGCCTATGTCCTTGGCCATCGTGGAGATCTTGGAAAAGAAGGGCTCGATGAGCGACGTTGATCTGCAAAAAGAGGTGAAGTCAAACTTCGGGGAGGTCAGTTTCAGAGAACTCAATCGGGAACTGATGAAGCTAGAGCTCGCCGGAGTCCTCTGGGTCTCCCGGCTCACGAAAGGTAAGAGGCTGGTCGAGCTGACAGGGAAACCAACACTCGGCTAGAACAATGTAAGCCGCGAAACCCCGAGCGAGAAGTCAAGAGCCAAGTGACTGGGAAACTAAGCTAACCTCAAGCAAAGGTTATACTTGCCGGTGGCTAAAAGCGATTTGTGCAGACCCAGGAACAGCCGCTTTCCACAGAAGAGATCCGGGAATTCGTCATCGCTGGACACGGAAACCTAGGGAAGGTTAGACAGATGCTTGCAGAGAATCCTAAACTCCTTAATGCATGCCATAGATGGAACGAGAACGATTCGGAAACAGCCGTGCAGGCCGCAGCTCAAGTTGGTAGCGCTAATGTCGCCGAATTTCTTCTCAAACAAGGCGCTCCCTTAGAGATCTGTACAGCAGCTATGCTAGGCATGCGAGATGAGGTGGAACGTAGACTGAATGATGATCCTCAGAACGCCAACGCTACCGGAGCTCACGGAATACCACTGCTGCCCCACGCAGTATGGAGCGAAGACCCCCGCCTGGTTCAACTGGTCTTCGAACGAGGCGCGAAATCTGGCGCTACCTTGGCGCTACATAATGCCGTGATGAGGGGGAATTACGAAATCATCGAATGGCTACTTGACAATGCGGGACCGGACATTCGGGCGAAGAATTTTCAAGGCAGAACTCCACTAGAAGTGGCTACTGAACACAACAACGAGAGAGTTGCAGAGCTCCTTAGACGACACGGTGCCGGCGACTAGGCATCCCATTGCGGCATGGTTCGGCATAACTTAAGAACCGGTCACTTGGGAAAGGTGCATCGACGTGGGTATGTCCAAGCTGATTCATGCGAAGCAGACCCGGACCCTTGAGGAACGATACGAGATGCTTAGGAAGACGTTGGCTCACTACCTTCTACTCCAAGTAGGCACATTCGTCACTGCGGCAGGCTTTGACGCAATTGCGCCTGCGATGAATATACTGACCGATATGAAGGCAAATCTGAAAGTTCAGGACATCAAAAGCAAGAACCAAGGGAGTAGAGTCGAGGCTCTTTCCCAGAACTTAGCTGACAGCATGGGCGAGACCTTCAATAGCGACTATGAAATTGAAGCGGAAGATGGGTCCCGAACGGTCAGGCTGGACAGGTGCGGATGCATAGAATCCGTTGTCGCACAAGCAGAAGCATACGGGCTGACAAAACCCCAAGCGAGATCGATCTTCTGCGCCACATGCATAGGCAGCTACAAGAAAGCTGCTGAAGCTCTCGAATTAGACTTCAAGGGAAGACTTCGTGGGGACCACGGCTGCTCGATGACCTTCTCCAATAAATAGTCCCGCGAAATACCCAAGATTTCTGGCCCTGCTTATCCTCGATTGATAACCCGAGTCGGCCAAAGGAACACTCCAGTCAGCCTTCTTCCCTAGAATTCCTTCTTCAAGAAGCGAAGTGATGGGGAGTCGGCCTGAATTGCCCTTTTATAAGATGGAGCGACCGTCCGATTCCGAAACGATGGTGGATCAGGCCTCATGAGTCCACTAAGACACTCTTCTCTCAATATCCACGAGCCTAGATTCTGGGCCCGAGGCTCGAACCCTCGCATCATCAGAACCGTAGAAGGAGTGGTTATCGTCACCGCCATTTTTCTGCTCGTTGTCGAGGTAATCGTGAACGGCGGCCTGAATTCTATCACCAATAATGCGCTCACACCGAAACTTCCTCTGTTTGCGGTTTTCACTCTGGGCCGAATGACAATCGCCTATGCATTAGCCCTCGCTTTCGCCCTATCATATGGAATCGCGACGGCGATGAGCCATCGAGCATCACACGTCCTCCTGCCCTTGCTGGATATTTTCCAGTCTGTCCCGGTGCTTGGGTACCTTCCAATCGTCTTTGCAATATTCCTCGGAAGCGGTACACAGGCGAATCCTTTCGGTCTTCAGATCGCCGCCATCATATTGATCTTCACCGCAATGGCTTGGTCTCCTACATTCGGAGTGATAGCAGGGATAAACGCCATCCCGGCCGATATCAAAGAAGCATCACGCGCCTACGGACTGAGAGGCGTAAGATATCTTCGACAAATCGTGCTCCCTGCGGTTTACCCGGAACTCATCTGGACAAGTATATTGGCTTGGGGATCAGGTTGGTACCTGATTCCAATTGAAGAGTACGTCCCGTTCATGGGCTCGCCAGTTTCGGCAGGGGGCCTCGGATCATACATCGCTCAAGCTTCCGCCCATTCAGACTTAGCCTCTGCTCTTTTTGGACTAATCATACTCGTAGGCATAATCTACGCGATCGACCAACTGGTCTGGAGACCCTTAGGGGCGAGAGCTGAGAAATACAAATATGAATCAGTCGCCGCACCCAGAACAACTGCAACTCCAAGGAGCGTCGTTTCCGAGGGAGTCAAAAGGTACGAAGATCGTATCGTATCTCCAGTCCGTACTTTCTACAAGTCACAAAGATCGATCGTGACAAGAGCTCTCGAAGTTGTAAGAGTTACGAAGCTACTCCATGTCACTGAGAGATTGAGGTTTCCTGAACGGATCAGCAGAATACCGTTCTGGGGAAGACTCTTGAGCTACGCTATTTTTCTCGGACTGGTCGCCTTCGGCCTCGAACTTCTGATCGCGCCTAGATCCGTGTCGATTGTAAACGCTCTCACCATCCTCGCTGCTAATGTGACCGCTTTCCAGCTGATCGGGCTTACTCTCTTTTCCCTCTCAAGGCTCGTCACAGCCTACCTTATCGCACTTGGCTGGACCCTTGCTGCAGGAATACTAATCGCGAGGAGCCAGAGACTTTCCCGGTGGCTAGTTCCCATATTCGATATCGGCCAATCGATTCCCGCCACAGCATTGTTTCCCCTAGTGGTGATAATACTGGTCAATCCTTTCAGAAACACTCCTTATCTGGGTGTCACTCTCAACTTCGCTTCCATTATCCTCCTGCTGACGGGCATGCAATGGTATCTTCTGTTCAACATAGTCGGAGCGGTTAACAGTGTTCCAAACGACATCAACGAAGCGACCAAGGCATATGGAGTCAAGGGTGGACGCTACGTGAAACAGATTCTGATTCCGGCCGCCTTCCCCGCGATCCTCATAGGTAGCATACAAGCATGGGGAGGAGGATGGAACGCACTCATAGTCTCCGAATACATTGACCCGAACGCAAATGTGCCTGGGCTCGGCTCTTTTCTGGTGGAAGCCTCAAACCTATCGAATGTCCTCCTCTCCTCGGTGGAGATCTTCGCAGCCCTGCTCGCCATGACCGCAACAGTCCTAACCATCAACAGACTCGTCTGGAGACGATTGCTCAGAAAGGCTGACCGATACAAGTTCGAGGCGTAGAACTATTGACCCAGCCTACAGAACCCTTACTTGACATCAAGAACGTGTCCCAGTCCAGTCAGCCCCTCCTCGAAATTAAGGATGTCGCCAAGGTCTACCCTGGGGAAGGGAAGAGCACTACAGTGTTTGAGGACATCAGCTTCAATGTCTACAAAGAATTCCTGTGTATTGTGGGACCTTCAGGATGCGGGAAGAGCACACTTCTCCGAATAATTGATGGACTTGACCAGCCGACTTCGGGCCGGGTCCTATTCCACGGCCAACCGATTACCGCACCTAGCCCCAAGATCGGAGTAATATTCCAGACCTTCGCTTTGATCCCCTGGAAGACGGTCCTCGGCAATGTGGAGATGGCCCTTCAGGCCACGACGGTTCCGAAAGACGAGCAGGTGAAAATTGCCAAGAAGTACATTCAAGATGTGGGCTTGGAGGGTTTCGAGACCGCTTATCCCAAGGAGCTGTCTGGTGGGATGAAGCAGAGGGTGGGTATCGCGAGGGCACTGGCGCTTCAGCCTGAGGTCTTGTTGATGGACGAGCCCTTCTCTAGTCTTGACGCTCTTACCGCCGAGAACCTTCGACAGGAAGTGTTGGAGATATGGAGAGATCCGGTCTATGCCACTAATTGCGTCGTGATGGTGACGCACAACGTGCAGGAGGCGGTCTACATGGCAGACCGGGTCATAGTTCTAAATCATCGTCCAGCAACGATCGTCGATGACGTGCAGATAACACTAGAGAGGCCTCGGAATCAGAGGGATCCAGCAATGTTTGACTATTCCGACAGAATCATTTCCAAGATCAGCTAAGACTATTCTCTAGGCAACAGACTCTCGGACTGCCCATCGTACCTCAACAGCCCGGCAAACACGCCCCAGCTTATGAGCACGTTGATAATAGTCGGAAGATCCGTTGTATAGCCGAACTTGGAACTTAGAAACCTGGCCAGTTCGAACCGGCTCAGCTGCTTCTTCTCATGAACCATACGAACTAGGTCCGCGAATGGCTCAAGTCCTACTAGCCTGTCGTGAACTATCTTCTTCCGCTCTGGTATCTTACCATTAAGGGCCTTCTTCCCCAGGTCTGTCAGCGAAATGTCTCCCTGTTGAACGGCTACGAGTCCCAAGTATTCCGCCGTATCGATTATCGGCAGAAGTTCGTCAAGGGCAATCCTCAAGTCGATAGTGAGATTCGCTACGTCAGTCTTACCGTTGTACGCTCTCAGCAGGTCGAGGAGACCAAAGACCCTGTTGACTCCTGCGGTTGGAAGCATCTCGTGATACGCTTGAAGCAACTCATTACAGGTTAAAGAACTTCCGAAGAAATGTACCCTTGAGACTTGCCACCGGAAAGACTTCCAAGACTAGCTGACATAGAGGCTGCGGCCGAGCGAATATCCGGCGTCGCTTCTAGAACTCCACTGATCGAATCGCCTGCACTCTCACGAAGATTCGGGATAACTGTCTACTTGAAGCTGGAATGCTTCCAACCAATACGCGTCTTCAAGATCCGCGGTGCCTACAACAAGATCTCGCAGATATCTGCCAAGAAGATCGTGGCTGCATCATCTGGGAATCATGGCATTGCAGTAGCATACAGCTCACGCATGCTAGGAAAACAATGCACAGTAGTTGTCCCAGAGGCAGCAGTAAAAGAAAAATTAGATGTAATACAGGAGTACGGAGCAGACGTAGTCAAGTTTGGAAAGTACCACTCTGATCGAGAAATGAAGGCGCGAGAGACCGCCAGCCAGACAGGCGCAACCTTCGTTCCTCCGTTCAACGATCGCGACATTATCGCAGGCCAAGGGACCTGTGGGATGGAGATCGCGCAACAGCTCGACGAGTTCGACTCCGTCATAGTTCCGGTTGGAGGGGGAGGGCTCATCTCCGGAATATCCATCGCCATCAAATCGCTCAAACCATCTGCACGGGTCTATGGAGTTGAACCAACCGGCGCTGCCAAGATGCAAGCGTCCCTAAGTGCCGGGAAGATCGTTATAATCGCGGAGCCGAAATCGATCGCCGACGGCCTAATCCCGGCTTCTGTCGGGGAGCTTACCTTGGAGGCTTGTCAGAAAAACGTAGACGGAATGTTCAGTGTCACTGACGATGAGATCCTATCATCAATGAAATTACTGATACACCAAGCTCACATCTTCGCAGAACCATCAGGATCAGCTCCGCTGGCAGTTCTCTCAAAAGTCGAGAAGTCGAGTAAACTAGGAGGCAGAGTAGTCCTGGTTATTTCTGGAGGAAACGTTTCTCTCAGTCTTCTAGACCGACTGCTCTCGTAGGCGCTCATTCGGACCGGTAGCTAGTATGGGTAGCTTGTCTTGTACTCCTGTTGGTCCACTATGTTGCGAGGGCGGAGCCGTTTCAAATATCGGATAGTGTTCTCTACTGCGAGTTTGACGGGCTGACCTGTAGCGAGGCCCGATGGGCCCGAGACATGCGGGGTCCCTATGAAATTCGGCAGTGAGAGAAAGGGAAAGTCCGTCTTGAGGGATTCTCGATTTTCCCTGTACCACCATACGTCTGTAGCATATCGGAAATTTGGGTTGGCAACTAGGTGCTCGTACATCGCCTTTTCATCAACGAGTTCTCCTCTAGCCACGTTAACGAGGATCCCGTCTTTCTTCATCTCGGACAATCGCTCAGCATTCATGATCCTCGCGGTCTGACTAGTCAGAGGAAGAGCCAGAACTACTCCGTCGGATTTCTTGAGAAGCTCACTCAGCCCGCTTGGTCCTGTGAAGAACTTGACGCCCTTTGCTGCTGACTTCTTTCTGGAATAAGCGTAAATCTGCATTCCAAATCCCTTTGCGATTCGTCCAACTACACTCCCGATTCCGCCGAATCCAAGTATTCCGAGAACTTCTTCTCTCAGCACCGTGATCTCACTCCCTTCGTCCAGGGTACGTTTCAGCGTCCATTTTTGGTCCCGAAGTGACACGTGGAGTTCTACTACTCTCTTGGCAGCTGAAAGTAACAAGGCCAAAGCATACTCGGCAACCTCGTCCGAGTACGCCCCGGCGTTACTGCTCACGATAACACTCTTGTTGAGACTGGCGAAGGGGATGTGGTTGACGCCTGCGAGAATGCTCTGAATGAAACGCAGGCTGGTCATCTTTTGGAGCCTCTCATTCGTCAGTTGGCTTGGCCAAGAGAATACGAGGAGACAATCAATCGAGGGCAGAACTTCGTCCAGGCGATCTTCTGTCAGATCGGCGAGCTTGTCGACTTTGGAGTATTTTGAGAGAGTCCTGATACTCTTGTCGTCGACGACATCTGTGCATACCAGGACGTTATGATTCATCCTCGTCATGGCGGAGGACGATCTGGGAAACCGTCATCCTAATAACAAGTAAGTCTTTGAAGGATATTCAAGTTGGACTTTACGGAGATAATTCCAGAGAGACTCTGGGTCGGCGCAGCTCCCTCCAAAGACGACCTAGTTGAACTCAAGCGTAAGCTAGGAAGCGAGCTTGTGATAATGGACCTAACTGGAAGCAATGAGGAGAAGTCTTGGTGCCGTGAACTCGGAGTAGTGTACGATGAAAGAACTCCGTTAGTGCCAGAGTCGGGACAGGCGATTCCCATAAGCCGTCTCAAAATAGTGTCCGCGGTCATCGGCGACAATGTCGACTCAGGCAAGAAAGTCGTTCTCCACTGCCTGAAGGGAAGGGGCAGAAGCCCTACCTGTGCTGCTGCCTATCTGATGCAGTCCGGAATGTCAGCGGCCGATGCAAAGAATACGATTACGAGTAAACGTCAAGTCTGGGCTGGAGCTGACGAGAACTACGCAGGGCTCTTGAATGATTTCGGAAAGATAATGGAAATGACACGATCAATCTTCTAAGCGAAAAAATGATGCCCGTTTGGAGAACGGGTCCTTCTGCATTATTTCAGACGCTATTGGGCTCTGCTCTTGGTTGCCCAGAGAAACTTTCTCTGCAAGGTCTTGGGATATATCGATGCCCAGTCGAACTCTGCCTTGTTAGCCCAGTTCTTGTACACTCTCGGGTCGATGTAGTTTCGGAGAGAAGTATTCAGATTGTAATCTCTGGTCCGCCTTTGGAGTTCAATATCGAGTTTGAGCTTCTTCATCCTCTCCGCTAGCCTCTCCTTTTGCTTGTCGGTCTTCGGAGGCCTCTTCTTCAGCTCGGCCAGCTTCTCTCGCTTCTTGTCTAGACTACCCTCCCAGGTCTTAGGAGGAGTCCGCTTGTGGTTGCAGCGGATCGCTGCCTCCAGGTTCGCAACCCGGGCATGGTACAATTTAACGAATCCGGGGTCGTTAGGTTTGAACCCGTTGTGTCGACCGAGGTAAGTCTGCACTGTCTCAGTGGCATGATGAGTTCGGAAGACTTTGGCCGTTAGACCCCGCGCAGCCTTTCCGAGAAACCGATTGACGTGAGCGGAAGTGATCCCGTCGAAGACGAGATCTTCAGGCTTCTTGTTTGACACAAACTCCTGAAGGTTTCTCCGTATCGGACTGTCAGCACCATCTACCATGAGCGTCTTCTGCCATCGCACACTGTCCTTTCCGAGAAAGTCAAACTCGACGCCCCCTGGGAGGAACTTGACATGCTCGACCCGAAGCGTTGAGGCACCTACCGTGTCAGCCTCATCCTCTTCCTTCTCATCACCGACTCTCATGGCCAAGTTATCGATCAGGTAAGAGACGGTCGCCAGCTTCCGGACCTTAACATCCGGCGAGCGAAGGTTCTTCTCGATAAACTCGCGAACATCGGAAAGCCTTTTGCGAAGCTTCTTCGCATTATCATACTTCATCTTATCCCGTTCTTGGCGCAGATCCGAAATATCCGAAGGCCACACATACTTCCTAACCTGGCTCAGCTTATCGACCCAGTAGGCCAGCCAGATAGACTCGTGATCATGAACAATCCCCTTCCATCTCCCCGGTGGGACTGACGCATCCTCCGAAAGATTCAGAACAACATCCTCAGGAAATATTCTCGGCTTCCACCGGCCCCGCATAGGATGACTTCCACGCCCCATGAATATGCTGGGAGGTTCTACCATGTAGTTTGCAAACTCAGTCTTCGTCCCATCGATAACAGCGTAGCCATACTTCTCCTTCAATTGAAGGCGAAGCCCCTTCCGCTGAGCGGCCACCCTCTTCTTCAGTTCCTTGTCAGACCTGAGAAGCTCTTCCTTCGACAGATCTTCGTAGACTGGTGAGAAGTTGACCTCAGAATACTTCGCGTCAGCAAACTTGGCGGGGAGTACTTTCACGAAGTCGGAAAGGAAGTTAGTCTGGAAGACCGGATCTTGAACATAGGGTGTTGTTCTCTTCTTTCCCCACGCGTAAGCCATCTCTTCTGCATCGGGCGACAGTCGGACTGTCTCGCCTCCCATGATGATCTGGAGGCCTTTAGGCTCATAGGTTGGCGGAAACGCGACACCATTGTGCCTAAGTTCCTTCCACTTCATTGCAAGATCCCAATAGTCACAGGCGTTTCACTGAAGACGGTAGAGAAGTATAGCTGGTTTCGCCTTTTTTTAGAACTTTGTTTTTGCTTAGCCTCTAAATGAGGGTTTTCTTCTCGAATACCAGAATCGATAATGTTACGGGATAGGTTAAAGAGAATGAAAACGCCATGGCGATGCTAGAATGAAACGGGCCGGATCCTTCGTTGGCCCAGTAGGGCTATTCTTCGTATCACTTGGCTACACGGCCGCCGTAGGAATCGCGCGGCTCTTCGTCACTCTCGAATCAGTCTGCACTCAACACTGTCCCGTCATCAGGGTCCAAGGATTCAGATTTCACCACATGTACTACGGCGTTCTCTTACTACTCGTCTCATTAGGCGTAATGATCTACGCCTCAGACGCCAGAGCGAGATGGGACAGCGCTCTCGTTGCAGGTATAGGACTGGGACTTATCGCGGACGAAATCGGATTACTGATCCTGAAACTATCTTACTGGAATATCATATCCGTGAGTATTTTCGCGGGGGGAGGGCTCCTCCTCTATCTAGCCACTGCATTGAAATCTTGGAGAGCTGGGCTCTCGGATTTCCATTTCGTCGACAGATACCAATTCTTAGCCCTCATCGGCCTCTTGCTCGGTTTAACCGGATTCCTCTTCTTCGATAGGCCAGTCCGAATGGTCGTCGAAGCAACCGCTCTGGGAGCTTGGCTGTCCAGTGCTATACTAGTAACCAAGTATGGGCGCAGACACTTCTTTCTTCTCCGGAACGCTCCGCTCAACTACCCATCTCCGAACCGTTAGAAACTAGTAAAGAGCTCCGATATTGCAGACCTTGCAGCAGGGAGGTATTGAGGCCAGAGAGTATCAGAGAGCCATTGCAAAATCTGCCCTGACCGCTAACACTCTCGTAGTCTTGCCGACAGGGCTCGGGAAGACAATTGTGGCAATGCTCGTAGCCACTGACCGCCTATCCGCCTATCCCCAAAGCAAGATCTTGATCTTAGCACCTACTAGGCCGCTAGTGCTCCAACACGCGCAATTCTTCAAGGAACACTTCCCAGATAAAAACGCAAAATCGACCGTCCTCACCGGCGAGACCCCGGCCCCATTAAGGGAGACAGCCTTCGACGACTCAACAACAATCTTTGCAACGCCTGAAGTCATCAGAAACGACGTTTCAGCTGATCGGTACAATCTGGGAAATGTCTCCCTTATCGTGTTCGACGAGGCTCACAGATGCGTCAGAAGCTACGCTTACTCTGAGGTAGCCCAGTCCTACAAGCTACAGGCCACAAACCCGTTAATTCTAGGCTTGACCGCGTCTCCGAGTGCGAAGAAGAGCAGGGTCGAAGAAATCTGCGAAAAACTCGCCATAACCAATGTTGAGACACGAACGGAATCTGACAAGGACGTCACACCATATGTCAAAGACGTTTCTCTCAGCTATGAGCGACTAGCCCTGCCTGAGAGATACAAAGAGGTGAGCAAGGTTCTGCGCACGGCTCTTGATGAGAGGATAAACAAACTACGAACCATGCATCAGCTCCCAGCCAATGTGAGAATAAGCAAACGGATCCTACTAGACTTGGGCGAAAAGCTTCACAACAGTTTGAGAAGAGGTGGAGGTGGCGCATTATTCGGGGCGGTGCAACTCCAAGCGCAAGCGATGTCGCTTAATCATGCTATTGATCTGTTGGAGACTCAGGGCTCGCAGAGTGCCGACCGATTTCTCTCCAAGCTAGACAGGGCCAGCACGAGATCGGCTCGTGGTCTAGCTCGCGATCCTCGAGTAGTTGAAGCGCAGAAATTATCTGCTTCCCTCTCAACTATCCCGCATCCAAAACAGAAGCGACTTCGAGAGTTAATCTCCGCTGACCTTCAATTAAATCCGGATTCAAAAGTTATCGTATTCACACAGTTTAGAGACAGCGTAGAAGTTATCGTCGAGGACCTTACTAAGATTGAGACCGTCCGGCCAGCTCGGTTTGTGGGTCAGGCCAGTCGAAACAGTGAGGATTTGGGTCTGAGTCAAGGTGAACAGATGCAGATTCTCGAAGACTTCCGAGATGGCAAACACAACGTTCTGGTTACCACGAGTATAGGAGAGGAGGGTTTGCACGTGCCAGATGTTGACCATGTGATATTCTACGAGGCTGTGCCGTCAGAGATTCGAATGATACAACGACGGGGAAGAACTGGGAGAACGAGGCCGGGCAAGACAACGGTGTTGATGACTGAAGGAACCATAGACGAAGCTTACTACTGGACCAGTCTACGAAAGGAAGAACGAATGCACCGTTACCTAGCGACCGTCAAGAACAGAGGCCCGAGACTGAAGCGGAAGGCCACGCTCTTAGACTACGCATAAGAGTAATCGGACTTTAGAATAATTCGACTCAGAAGGTTAAGCCATAATCCTCAAAGCTTTCACCTTTAGAACTCACGGCCATGATCGGATTCGCAGAGAGCTTCCTCACCTGGCTGGCCTCGACAATCCTACCTACCTTCGTAGGCCTGTCGCTAATTACTTGGGCGAGTAAGAAAGTTCCTGCAAGATACATAGTCGCTTTCGCGTTTGGCATCCTGTTCTGGTTTTTTGTGGATACTATAAGTGGTTCAGCAGTTCTCGATGTCAACAGCGGATTTGGAGGAGGTGTGGCTCAGGTAGGTGTGGTGCTCCTATTCGTCATTGGCGTGGTTTTCTTCTTTTGGGTCGATCGTAATCGCGATATCCTGTCACCACAATCGGCTATCGGGAAGTACGGCCTGACCATTCCATTGTTAGTGGCCATCGCCTTAGGGATTCATGGTCTGGGTGAAGGGGCAGCTTTCGGCGCTACTGCCTACTCGACGTCGAGCACGTCTCTTCTAAATGCGTTCGGGGGACTGACAGTAGGCGTGGCCTACATTCTGCATAAAGTTCTGGAACCTATGATGATAGGAGCTTGTTACTCCGTGTACAGCAAGCCAGAGGGTAGAACTGTCGGCAGCTGGCTCAGGAGCGTTTTCCTGATGAGCATCGTCTTCGTAATTCCCTCTCTAATCGGAGCCGCGACAGGCTACGTGCTCGCCTATGACACCACATACTTCTTCGCCCTCGGGACCGGTGTCGCAATCTACGTAGTCTTCAGGCTAGCCGGGCCACTGTTCATTCCTAGCGAAGTCACGACGAACAGAGAGCCAATCAAAGTGGCTGTTTCTTGGATCCTCGGAATCATGGCTCTCTACGCGTCAGCCCTTTTTCACTCCTGAACACGACCCGACCAAGAAAGAAAGGACTGCAACAGCACAACGAGTGATTAGAGAATACTTCAATATCCTAATCTTCATAACTCTTCAGGATCCACTTTGGCAAGGTCGACCGTTCGAATAAAGGAGGGAGGAGCCTCTAGCGCAGCCGTCAAGCGTTGGCATCTAAAGTCCAGAAGAGTATACCTGGTGGCTGCGACCCTAGTAATAGTTGGGGCCGGTTTCTTCGTTGGCGCTTACGCGTTTCAGTTCCTTGGATCGCAAACTCCGAATTGCTGGACCCGTCCCGCAAACGGGTCCGATACGTCTGTCTTTACCGTCGTGATGGCGAACCAGGGCGCGAACGTGGGTTTCAATGGAAGTGCCTATCATCCGACTCCCTGGCCGGTCATGAACGTCACACTCGGACAGAACGTTATCATCCATGTCATCAATAACGATACAGTGCAAGCGCACGGTTTCCAAGTTATCCACTACTTCGACAGCGGAATCTTAGGAGGACTAGCGCCGGGGAAGTGTTATGATGTCAAGTTCACTGCGAACCTTGCAGGAAGCTTCGCGGTGCAATGCAACATAGGCTGTTCTATCCATATCTTAATGCAATCCGGTCGGCTGAATGTCAACTCATGAGATTCAGTCGAACGTCGAATAATTGACCGACACCAACGAGAGTTGGGAAAATAGTGAGAGAAATGAACTCTCAAGGGTCCAGGGGATTCCCTTTGCATGCCTGAAATCGGGAAAGAACCAGCCCCCCAAGGCTCCCTGTTACCATTCACGGTTACCAGACCCGTTACCAGCAAAGAAATGTCAATTGCACTTGGTGCTCGCGACGCAGAACTCTACTTTGCGAGGGAATTAACGAACAGTAATCTTATTTTCCGCCGGGCTCTTCCGGGAGAGAAATCCTCAAACCAGTTCCATTTGAAACAGGACAAGCGCAGAACAAGCCTTGATCCGGAATCGGGGCATGCGATTTGAGGTCGCGACTTTTTCACGCTGATCTCTACGCTTAAACTGCGATTAGAGAAACGGTCGATGGTTCTATTCTGCGCTCTGAAACGTGAGACTCGCCCGGACGGCTTCAACTGGCGAGACCCCCTCTGGAAAATCTCAAAAGCAGTTGCTTCTCGCGACGCAAAACGCGTCTTCGGAAGAGTTGACCTGAAAGAAGAAGTTCGAACATCAAGACACATCATACAAAACACCATACCACGAGGAATATTCCACTAGCTCATCCTTCTCGTCCGTTGATGTTACCCGTCCAGTTCCCACAAGGTGACGACACAGGCTTGAGAGACGGACCGGATAGACACGCTCGAACGAGGCCAGCGGACACTCATGCTGTACAGACGCTACGATCGGAAGGGACTCGACACCATCATCGCCACCCTCCTACTAGTAGTCATAGTCGTAGTCATGACAGTCATAGTCTACTCATGGTCACTCGGCGTATTCGGAGCCATACTCCCCACACCACCCACCGGAAGAGAAATACTAACCATCGAAAACCAGGGCTTCGACACGACCAACATGAAGCTAACCCTATTTCTTCGAAACACAGGCTCCACGCCAACCACCCTCGCCAGCTACTATATACAAGACCAGAACGGCAACCAATACGCCAGAACCACCTGGTCAGTGCCCGCTACCTCTCCCGCGAGCATAGTAAATGGGACTGGGGTATTCCTCTTCATCAACACTGCATGCCTCAGCTGCACCCATACCGGAAACTCGTTCCAGTTCCAAGCTGGAAACAGCTACACAATAACACTCATCACCCAGCGAAACAACCAGTTCGCCTTCACCATAATACGATAGACCATCCGCCTGCACACACTCCAGACGATTCCAGCAGACTACATAAATCCCGAGACCCGACAATCCCCTAAAGCTATATCCTGATCCAGACCAAGTAATCTAACGCAAGATGCGAGGCACGCAGTCGCAGAAGGTTAAGCCGAAGAAACACAGATGGCGAGCTAACCTTTTCCTCTCGCTTGGGATTACTGTTGTCCTTATAATGGGAATGACGGCTCTGAGCACCCAAAACTATCTCTGGAGACTCCCGGCATCTCACAATAACCCTCATCCCAGAGCCCTTGTAACGGATCAGCTCTCACTCAACTACCCCGACCCTTCATTCACCACTAACATAACGAACGCTCTAGACGCCGCAGGGTACGCAGTTGACTATTCTGGACCCACTCCAACCGTCGTAGACTCGCTAAGGCAACTCCCAAGCCAGGGATACGACCTGATCATCATACGAGCGCACACCGGGTCCGGCCAATCAATCATTACCTCCGACCCATACTCACCGAGTCAACATGCAGCGGATCAGTTAGCGGGCAGGCTCGTTCCAGCTCAGGTTAATGGCGGACCTTTGTACTTCGCTATAACTCCAAAATTCGTACGCCAAGACATGACGGGAAGCTTCCCCGAATCGACAATAATACTCATGGGCTGCTCCGCGTTGGAGGGATCACAAGACATAGCCTCAGCCTTCCTCGACAAGGGAGCGAACCTCTTCGTTGGATGGGACAGCTCTGTCAGCATAATACACACCGACACGTCAACAGTCGCCCTCGTACAGTTACTCTCAGCCGGCAAAAGCCTACCCGAAGCGACTGCCCAGGCTGGGGGCGCTGACCCCGTCTATGGAGCGAGATTGCAATACTTGGACTGGAATGCTCTAATTCAGAGTCGAGTCAGTAGCTTAGTATCGACACTCGTAGTTTGGATTGTCATGGCCGCGGTCTTAGTGATTGGCCCAATGGTCGTGCTCGTTGCTCCGAGGCTCGTCGCCTCTCTTGGTGTTGTTAGGGAGCGTGCAAGGATGCGAGGAAAAAAGAACGAGACGATTAATGATAACCGGCAGCGTAGAAAACAGTGACGTAGGATTTAGATGTTAGCGGTCAGGTTGTCTTCGTATCGATCTGTTCGCTTATCATCGCAAAATCCCAGACACCCTTCTTGCCTAGAGTACTCTTTAGATGACTGAGATGACCATTCTGGCCCAGTTTGCTGACGAGCCAAGCCGCGAAGGCCGGAGAGCCGGTTGCTCCAGGAGAATTGTAGTTGGTGATGTGGTACGAGTGTGAGCCTTCAAGCTCGATCGCTTCTTTGATGAAATTTCCTCTCCGGTCTATAACCTGGGCTCTTACGCCTGCGATTCCGGGTCTTGCTAGATGCTCCACTTTCAGCTCGGGAATGAATTCCTGGGCCCGTCGCGCCATCTCCCCGTTTGATATTGAAGAAAGCCACTCTTGCCCGGCAAGTTCAAGGAAGTCCCGATTATAGAGCAGAGCTAGCTTGTTGGCGATTGGGCTCTCAAATATTTTCTTTATCGCCTCTGTCGGATTTCTGAAGAACCCTTTGTACGTGTAGGGACCCGCGACGGGCACCGCGTTCGGTCCGATCTCTCTCCTGCCGTCAGCTCGCACAATCCAGTGAGGATCCAGGAAGGGAAGCTCGGGGTGTTGCGCTACAGTGTAAATATTCCTCGAAGCTAGGTAGGTCCATTTGCTTCCGATTTCCCAGTATTCGCCCCTAAAGTTCAGGTCGCAGTATTCTGTTCCTAGCCCCAGCATGTGAGCAATATGTAGTGAGCTACCCCCGGCACAATTTATGAGGAATCGGGCCCGAATCGGTTCACCTCCACTTCTTGGCGAGATCTGCAAGGAATCTCCATCAACTTTGAAGGACCCTACCTCGACACCAGTTAGGAACTTGACGCCTTCGCTTTCTGCGTCTGCCCTGAGTGATTTCGTGAACGCGTGGTAATCTACCGATGTATCTGTCTTCGACCAGATAGCACCATAGCCTCGAACGTGAGGTTCGAGTTTTCGGACGTCTTCGGCTGAAAGAACTTCAAGCTCGTCTTCACCCATTCCATTCTCGATCCCCCAGTAATAGTACTTTTCGATTCTCTTCAAATCTTCAGGTCGAGTAGCCACTTCTAGGGTCGTGACGGGATTCCAAGGCAGATTGCGTTCCTTGGCGTAGGATTTCCACATCCCGTAGGCGGCCTGTGAGCATCCGGCGAAGATTCGTCGCTTGACTGGGTCAAGGTAGAAGGGACGATGAACCACGCCAGTGTTCCGTCTGGATGTGTGTACCGCTACGTCCTGTTCCTTTTCTAAGACTGCAACTCGTCCCTCGTACTGGTTTCCTATCCAGTAAGAAACGGATGTCCCTAGGACCCCGCCGCCTATGATTACAACATCCCAGGGTTCCATGCCGAATGACCCACTTCACACGTGACTAGTTCTCATGTCGTAGTCGGGACGGAAGCTCTGGGTATTTCTGGCGTGCCGCGGATTTTGACGTGTAATGTATTAAAGTGATAATGGAAGACCTGACTCGGTTGCTACTTGTTTCAATGATTCGACTACCGCTGTTCCAAGTGGAACTCCTTCTCTCCGGTGCTTTTCCATCCTTGCATAGCTCTTCTCGCCGTGGACGTAGATCCGATTTTGTCCCTGAGCTTTCGGCGAGTTCTTCAGCTCTTGCGACAACTGGTCCATGTCTCGCTTGAAATCGTCCAGTGGACGGAAGGCGGACGGATCTAAAGCCATGAAGAAGTGGCCAACGTTGGGCTTTGCCTTGTCGACATCCACTCCAAGCCCGGTGGCTGAGCCGCTGAGGACGCCGCAGAGCACGTCGACCATTAGGGCCAATCCGTAGCCTTTGTGGCCAGAGTGTTCTTCTCCCTCTCCGCCCAGTGGAAGGATTCCTCCACCGAGTCTCTTTGAGAGTGCATCAAGAACAATGTGGGGATCGGACGTTCCCTTCCCAGTTGCGTCTACTGCCCAGCCGAGAGGCATTTTCTTTTTCAGCCTATCATAGACTTCCAATTTTCCCCTGGGGACGACAGATGTCGCCATGTCTAATACGAACGGTTTCTCTTTGGACGCTGGGGCTGTGAGGCTTATTGGGTTTGTTCCGAGAACGGCTGCTCGGCCGAACGTGGGGACGACTAGTGGTGCGGCGTTGGTCATGCTTACTCCGATAAGATCGTGTTCCAGTGCCATGAGGCTGTAGTATCCGGCGACTCCGTAGTGGTGCGAGTTTCGCACCGAAACGATTCCTATTGCAGTCTCTTTTGCCTTCTTTATTGCGAGTTCCATTCCTTTGCGTCCGACAACTTGACCTAGGCTCTGGCCGCCGTCGATGAGCGCGGTTGCTTTCGTCTCCTTGATGATTTTGCTCTGGTCTGTGGGTTTTGTCCAGCCATTCTTCAAATCAGTGTAGTATCTTGGGAGTCTTGCGACTCCGTGAGATTCGACTCCTCGCAGGTCTGCGAGCACCAGAACGTCGGTTGTCACTTGGGCGTCCTTCTCTGGGACCCCGAGTTTGGTCCAGACGCTATTGCAAAACTCCTTGAGCTTAGTCTCTTGAACAGTAACCTGGTTGACTGTCAGCTGATCCAAAGTCTTCACGTTTCCCTGATAGCAAAGCAGTTCGAGTCAAGGGAATTCTTTAAGATTGGTACTGATTCCAACATAGATACGGAGAGAAGAAGATGGATACCTACAAGGTCATTATGAGCAAGCTGGATATTCGCCAGTTCGATTCGAAGAAGGTCGCGGCAGAGGTGAAGTCGAGGGTTCTTGAGGCTGCCCGCGCCTCCGGAACCGGCAACAACAAGCAAGAGTGGAGGTTCATTCTGGTCCAAGAGAAGGAGATGCTGAAGAGGTTAGCAGAGGATAGCACCTCTGGCGGCTGGGTAGCGGGGGCTAATTTTGCGGTGGTTGTTCTTTCCGATCCTACCCTTGGCTTTCACCTGATTGACGCTGGTCGGGCCGTCCAGAACATGGAGCTGGCTGCGTGGGACCACGGGGTTATCTCGGGAATCTACACGGGGATTAAGGATGAGAAGATGAGGAAGGATTTCGGAATTCCCAACACACTGAAGCCCGTAGCGGTTGTCGGGTTCGGCTATCCCGTGAAGAGGATCGTTGGGAGGAAGAATCGTATGCCGCTCCCTGAGCTGGCTTTCATCGACAAATACGGGAACAAGTTCGATCCGAAGAAGCTGAGCTAGGAATCTCGACACCACGGCTAACGAGCGCCTCTAAGCATCGTCGAGACATGCCGGCTAGACATCGTAGAATTGCGAGATCGAAACTGTCAGTGCACGCAGCAGGCTTGAGAGATCTTGATGCCCTAGTTCATCAACGTCAGGCCATGTGGAAGGCGCTCGGAGTCAGAAATAATGAGCTGCATGAAAAGGGAGACCGTGTCTACAAACGATGGGCGCGGGCGCGTCTGAGAAATCATCAGTTCATGGCCTGGGTTGTGAAGAGCGATGATGGTAGGACTGCGGGTGGAGGTTGTGTGTGGCTTCAGCAGGTTCAGCCGAGGCCTCACCGAGCGTCGATGGTTCAGCCGTATCTCTTGTCGATGTATACTGAGCCTGATTTTCGCCGACGGGGTGTCGCGTCGATGGTTGTGAAGGAGGCGATAGAGTGGTGCCGGAAGAACAAGTACGAGCGGTTGATGCTGCATGCCAGCGAGATGGGTCGAAGAGTCTACAGTCAGCTAGGTTTCAAGCGTACCTGGGAGATGAGGCTTGACCTCGCGCATAAGTAGAGAAGGTTCGCGCTGTGGAGAGAGTCCTCCAAAGCACGGTTTTGTGTCGTGGGAATTTTTTATTTTGTAAATTCTAGGAAGGGTCCGTCCGCTGGCTGAAACGTTTCCTGGCGAGATTATCGGTTTCTCGCGCAGAACTGCCGAATCAGCCATTTTCAATGTGGGCATTTACCGAAACATTCAAGCGTGAACTCGGCACCACATGGAACCTCTTCCCAGATTGTTGATTTAGGCTTATTCCTGGCGATTTTCAAGAAAGAGAAATCTCTCCAAACCGCCGTTCTGTGTCGCGAAGATCATCTTTTTCCGAGATTTCTTGGATGGTAACGGGTCCGGTAACGGTGGATGGTAACATTGAGGGAATGGATTCGAGAGATTACTCGGCTTGTTCCCAATGATGGTTGTCCTGCAATTCCTCTGATTGTTCGAGAAACTCTTCCGGCTGGGTCTTGTCGAGAAGGTGGCCTGCTCTCTTCTTAGTCTCTAGATAGAATCTGTCGTACTTGTTTGGAGGAACGACGACTGGAATGCGGCCGGTTATTCGGACCCCGTGTAACTGGAGGTCCTTGATCTTGGCCGGATTGTTCGTCATTAGTTTGATGGACTTGACGTGGAGAGATTTTAGCATGTGAGCTGCCAGATCATAGTCGCGCTCGTCCCGCTTGAAGCCGAGCAATTCATTGGCCTTGAACGTGTCGTATCCCTCATCCTGTAACTGGTAGGCTCTGATCTTGTTGATGAAACCGATTCCTCGACCCTCCTGTCTCATATAGAGCACAATGCCCCGGTCCATTTTCGAAATCTGCCTCAGGGACTCTTGGAGCTGTTCACGACAATCGCACCTGAGAGACCCAAGCGTATCTCCCGTCAGGCACTCAGAATGAAGTCTTACCGGGACATCCTCCTTCTCGAAAATGTCCCCGTGGATCAGCGCAGCATGCTCTTTTCTGTCAAAATTATTCCAGAAAGCCACCACCTGGAATTCGCCAAACATATCAGGGAGTTCAGCGATAGCCATCACCTTGACACATATCTCAGGAGCCTCTGCGCAGGCATGATCCTGATTCTCCTTAAGCAGCAGCTGCACCGTAGGCTTCGGTAGCCCCATTCTATTCGTTGGCAGTTGGACTAGACTGATAGGTTAACCTTTTCCTGACTGAGCCTTCACCTATAGAGAGACGGCAGACTCCGACAATAAGGGTCCATTCTGAGCGATGCCTCGACTAGTATCAAAAGAGATAATCACCCGGACCATGAGATTGCTGAGCTGCGAGAAGGAAGGATTGCCAAGTAGACTCTCGGAGATCGTTCATCATCCTCTCTCTCCATTCACAAAGAGAGCGTTCTATGCAATCGTAGTGCTGGCGATTGTGATGGCCGTTGGCACTCTGGGTCTCAGGGTAATCGAAGGATGGGGTCTAGTCGCATCTTTCTACTTCATGGCGTTACTCGCCACTGCGGAGGGGCCTGCCGCCACTCCAGCCACAGACGTAGGGAAGATATTTGCCGCTATCATGGCCTTCTTCTCGATCGGAGCAGCCATATCAGCGATAACTTTCACGTTCGGCCCATTGTTTGGGTCCGTTCTCAAGGAAGGAGTGCGCTATCTTGAGAAGGAGGAAAGAGTCAAAGACAGACTAGAGCATGAGAACTCGGACCCGAAGACTCATTCCTGCTAACTGTTTCAATAATTATTTCTTCATGAACGGCATTCCCTTCATCATTGGTCCCCGCCGTTTCATTTGCTTCATCATCTTTCGCATCGAGAAATACTGGTTTACTAGTTCTCGAACTTCTCTCTCTGATCTGCCTGACCCATGCGCGATCCTCTTCGCCCGTGAACTATCGACTAGTCGCGGCTCGTCCACCTCTTTCGGTGTCATCGACTGAATAATTACTCGCCATGCAGTCATCTTCTCCTCCGCGACCCCCAGCTGTTCCTCTGGCAAGTTTCCTGCTCCCGGGATCATCTGCAATACCTTTCGAAGTGGACCCATCTTCCGTAGATTCTCCATCTGATCGAACATGTCCTTGAGGCTGAACCGTCCCTCCATGAACTGACGAACTTTCGCCTCGGGGACCTTGACCTCGGCCTCCTTCACCTTCTCCAGGAGGGCATTCAGGTCTCCCATGCCCAATAGTCGACCCGCGAAGTCCGTTGGGACGAAGAGTTCCAGGTCCTCGACTCGCTCTCCGGATCCGATGAATTTCACCTTCGAGCCCGTTGCAACTACAGCTGACAGAGCGCCTCCGCCCTTGGCAGAGCCGTCCATCTTGGTCAGCAGAACAGAGCCGATCGGGGTAGCTTCGTGGAATGCCTTGGCTTGGTGGATCGCCTGTTGACCTATCGTTGCATCAATGGCCAGTACAATTTCGTCCGGCTGGACCGCGGACGCGATGCGTTTCATCTCGTCCATCAAGTCCTTCTCGTTCCGGTGGCGTCCCGCTGTATCGATAATTACGAGATCGGATTTTTCCTTCTTGAAATGCTCGAGGCCATGTTTTGCGATGTCTTCTGGCTTCTTCTTTCCCGGCTCCCCGTAGACAGGAATCTCTGCTTTGGTCGCTAGTTGTAACAGTTGATCGTATGCACCGGGCCTATAGGTGTCAGCGCAAACGATCCCCACCCTTAGGCCTCTCTTGCTGAAGAAGCGTGCAAGTTTCACCGAACTGGTCGTCTTGCCGGTTCCTTGGATCCCGACCAGCATGATCTTCCGGAACGTGCCCGGCTGGATCTCGACCTTCGCTGGGTCTTGCCCCACAAACTTGGCCATCTCCTCGTAGAGGACTTTGACGACGTGCTCTCGACGATTGATTCCTGGCGGAAGCTTCTCCTTGATCGAACGTTCTTCTACGGCCTTGGAGAGTTCGAGAACTAGTTCGACGTTAACATCTGCTTGTAAGAGGGTTCTCTGGAGATCCTTCACTAGCTCCTTGATCGCCCGCTCGTCAACATTGGGCATCCGGAGCATTTTCCGGACCGCATCGGTGAGGGATCGCCCTACGGCTTCCATACTATTCTACTAGTCGTCGATCGCGCTTCTTAACCCTGTCCAGAACAGCTCCAATAATCAACGGAAGACATATGGTCGCGTCCCCGTAAATGTCCACGAATTTCCCGCCTTTCCTTATTTTCCGCCAGCTTATCGACTCCGCCAAGGGCGCTCCGCTCAACCCACCCGGTTCGGGACGGTCTGATGTAATTTGGACAGCCCTGTCTACTCCTTCACGGAGAACGCTCGCTAGCAGGGTGTGATGCTTCGGAACACCGCCGCCAAGAATTAGGACGCCAATCTTGTCAGCATCCAAGGCCATGTTCACCATCTTCGTCACGTCACTGAACGGATTCAGTTGTAACGTCTCGGTCTGGGCAAAGCTCCAGAGACTCAGTCCAAGTATCGAGTCTAGCAGTCCGGGCGAGAATATTTTCACGTTTCTGCTTGCTGCCTTGTGAAGGATGGAGTCTCGATCTTTGATCATCCCACCAAGTCTGAATAACAAGTCTGAGAAAGCGATGTTTCGACGGTCTGCGACAGGAATCTTGCGCAACAATTTTCTTACGGTTATGTCGAGTCTCTCGAAAGATGACTCCTTGACGAAAATGTCTGCAATCCGGCTGTAACCGCGCTGGATCAGTTTTCTATCGTCAACTTGGAAGCTACCTTGGTAATGATGGAGTCCAAGACTCTCTATCACGTCGTGAGTCAGATTTGCGCCAGTTGTTACAATCGCATCTAGGAAGCCTCGATCAATCAGGTCCCCGAATAGCAGTCGGAAACCCGCGGGCACCATGGGACCCGCAATTGTCAGAAAATTCGTGAAAGAGCGAACATGGAACATCTCTGAAACGACATCAACGGCCTCGCCGATTCGCCCTGCTCCGAGCACATGAGTTGCTTTCATCTCGCGGGCTAGAGCATCCAGAGTCATCCCTGGACGCAGTTTGAGATGCTTAACGGTAGCCGGTTCTCGTGACGAGAAGGGGTGTCAGCCCTTTCTGCGAACGATCATCTTACGCCCGAGAACGTCCCAATATTCGACCTCGACGCCTGCGGCCAAGGAGGCCTTGAGCTCGGCGTCGTCAGGCAAGGGACTATCGAAAGTGGCGTAGTTCTCCATATCCATCATCTGGACATTATTCCCGGAGATGGAAATAATCTGAGCAGTCCTCTTATCGATCATCGGAACTTCCGTTCTGCCGTCGACGGGACTCAGAAGCGTCTTCTTTTGACCAGTGAAGACGCTGATCGCAGTAATCCGAGCCTTCGCGGATCCGTGCTTGCCTGGCTTCGACTTTTCGAAATCAACAATTCGGCAGGGCTCACCGTCAATGATCACATACTGCCCGATCTTTAGTTCGCCGACATAGACAGGCTTGCTCATGAAATTCTGACTCGAAAACTAATCGTCAAAGAGTCCATCTAAAAGACTTCCCGCGAAAAAGAGGCTAGGGGAATTCTTTTCAAGCAATCAGATCACCTGAGGCTGAGACAAACGGAACTCTCATGACTAAGCTAGTTGGAATCCTGGCCAAGACGCAGTCGAAGGAAGCGTTGGCTACGGCTAGGAGGGCTTACCGAGTCATAACGGATTCTGGAATGACGCCGGTCCCGGAAGCAGAACTTTCTCGGACTGCGAAGCTGCCGGGTGGCAGACCCCTCAACCGAATGAAAGTCGATCTTTTGATCACACTGGGAGGCGATGGCACAGTGTTGAAGGCCATTCAGGAGATGCCGAATCCTCAGACTCCGATACTGGCGGTGAACCTCGGCCGCAGAGGGTATCTTACTGAAATCGAACCGGAAGATCTGGAAAAGTCATTCACTAGGTGGCTCAAGCACGATTTTCAGATGGAGGCACAGTGGTGCGTTTCTGTCTCCCAGAATAATCGCCTCATCGGAAACTGCTTGAATGAGGCTCTCCTCTTGCCAACAGTTCCGGACAAGATGCTGAACTTTGACGTTTCTCAGAGCGGAAGACGGATCATCAAGGCGAGGGCGGACGGATTCATGGTCGCCACCCCGACAGGCTCAACTGCCCACTCGTTCTCGGCAGGGGGACCTGTTCTAGAAACATCCCTGGATGTCTTTGCTCTCACTCTCATCGCCCCTCTCCAACCTGTCAAGTCGATAGTAGTCCCAGCAGACAGGAGAATTACAGTCAGCCTAGAGGAACCTGGACCCACCGCGACCCTTGTTATGGATGGTAATCCTGTGAAAGAAATACGCCGGGGACAACCACTAGAGATGAAGAAGTCATCTGTTAGCGCGCGGTTTGTCCGCTTTGGAGATACCTTTCTCCAGCGTGGCCTCAGGAGGCTTGCCTCAGAGAGGGAGAATGTTTGACAGTGCTCGTTCTTGACACGTCCGCTTTCATAATGGGTTTCAACCCTTCGAAGGCAGGAGAAGCCTACTCCGTTAGAGCCGTGGAGGAAGAACTGTCCGCGGGGACAATGCCTCAACTTCGATTTCGAATGTTCAGCGAGAAAGGCGAACTGAAAGTTCAGGCTCCTTCACTGAGAGCCGAGGGAATGGTAGAAGAGGCAAGCAGGAAAGCGGGAGAATCAGGATATTTGTCCAAAGC
>DASPWZ010000032.1:0-96497 GCA_035637535.1 Candidatus Dormiibacterota bacterium | reverse complement strand
GACCGGAGAGCTGTCGTCGAGGTCTATGCTGACTCTCCCAATCCAGAGGGTGTCGAGCGATAGCTGCGTGAGATTTTGTTCAGGTCTAGATTGTCGAGATTGAGGAAGGCTCTGAGGATTAACTTTACGGTTGACCGTCTGAATGTTTCATCCAAGATAATCGCTTGATGATGCCTAGGGTTACAACGCCCCCGATTCCCATCAATGCTCCCAGCAACAATAAAGATCTGATATCGGAAAAAACCGACGAGACGATATTACCATAGACAGTTCGCAAAGAGGACAAGACGGTTGAAGAGCTCGTAATTGTCGAATTGCTGCTAGGTTGACCTCCAGAGGGCGGCCTGTATTCTCCAACCATGAGGAGGGCCTGAGAAGTATGAACATACGTGCCACTTACCGCTGAGACCGTTACGATATAGTTGCCTACGGGCGTTTCTCGATTTGAAGAGAAAGATACCGTATACATGGCGTTGTTGGGCGTGAGATGAATGTTGGCCGGCTGGAGAGTCACGGAAGGCGCGTCTGGAAGACTCGGCGAGACGCTCGCCACCAAGCTCACATCACCCTGGAACCCGTCGATGCTGGTCAACTGTTCCTGGATTGTCACGTTCCAGTCTTGGAGAATCGAATACGAGCCCCAGAGGCGAGTGATAAAGTCCGGCTTTGAAACAGGAACGATCCTTATTGGCAATGTCAGATTGTGCGATACCGAACCAATTGTCGCTGTTATGGTGTACATGTAGTTTCCAGGCGTCTCCTCGGCTGCTAGCATTATGTCAGTGTTCACTTGGTCTCCGGGGTTGAGGTACATGCCAGTGCTGAACCCCGCTCCCAGTCCAGCAACACTCGTACCAAATGACACGTTAATCTGAACCGTGCCTTGGAACCTATTCACGCTCGATACCGTCAGCATTGTGTCCACCCAGAAACCTTCGGGCATGACCACGCTGCTCGGGCTCGCCGATAGGGCAAAGTCAGGACCTGATGCCCGTGCTGGTCTCGCAACTGCCGTAGCACAGGTCACGAGCAGAATCAGCGATAGCACGACAACCGTCATTCGGCGCGAGCCGGGGCCGATCATCTAGACTTGCTCCTGAATCAACGGGAGCATCCAGCCATTTATGCGTCACGTACACAAAACAGACCCTACTGGTCATAGGTCACCATTTGTACGCGGGCACTACGTCTTGCGATTGCGAAACCAGGAGGTTTCAGGTCATGCAGTGCCCGCTGCTAGTGCCGGTTCGTTTAGAGTCTCACTAATTTCGTTCCACCAATCATGAAAGTTTTGGATTGTCTTCTCTGGGTTTCCCTCGAAAGTAAAGTGCCTGACGCCTGGCAGGAGGATTGTGTGGTTGTGGGGCAGTTCGTCCGCCCAGCGCGTGTGCCATTGCTGCTTCGTCATCGCATCCTTCTCTCCGAACTGGATCAGCACTGGTTTGTCGCGGAATGCAGGGAGGGCCCTGTCGAGCGCTTCCTGGGCCGCAGGGTCGAGGAAGCTAGCGTATAGTTTCAGGGTCCGGCTTCTCGAGTCTTTTTCTTTGAAGGGCCTAGTGTAATGGCCTCGTTCGATCTTCGTCAAAGTTCGAGTTCCGAGCGCCATCTTGGATCCCATCGACCACGCGAGAAAGTTCGTGTACCTATTCACCGCGCGGAAGACTCGACTAGTAAAGATCCGGAGAGGCCAGACAACCATTCTGTAGGGTTTGATCGACCAGCCGAAAGTTCCTCCGACGACGAGCCCTAGAACGCGGTCTGCATGATGCGATAACGCAAGCACAGCAGTGGGTCCGCCTCCATCATTCGCCCAAGCAACAACTCTTCGCAGGTCAAGAGCCTCGATGAAGTGTTCCAGAACGTCTGCTTGCTCTTGGAGAGTATAGCCATAGCCTTCTCTGGCCTCTGAAAGTCCGTAGCCCGGAAGATCTGGCGCAACACATCGAAACCTACTCCTCAACTGTTCGATGTGATATCGATAGGTGAAGCTCCAACCTGCGCCCGGGTGCACAAAAAGAAGAACCGCAGCGTTTCGGGGACCCTCGTCCACGTAATGCACACGATGCCCGTCGATGCTTATCCAGTTGTCCTTGAAGGGATAGAGATCGTCATCCACCCAGACTGGACGCTCGTGCATGTTCATGCTGACAGTTTCCAAGTCTCTTACTCAGCCTCTCGTAGTTCGAAGACCGGGTGGCGCCCGGCCTCCTCGACAAACGCACTCGTCGGCGCGTCCGGTTTAAGGGGAAAATGAGAGCCGAAGACCTTTCCCCCTAACCCGAGAAAGGCTGGAGCAATCGCCCCCTTCAACACTTCCGCGGCCTCGCTCAGAGAGAGCTCGATCGGCACCACTCTTCTGGAGCGGAAGCCCTTCTTGACCGACGCCTCCCTTGCTGCTCGAAGGTTGCGAACCCAGTTCACATCGCCGAAAGTAGAGAACAGGTAACGCTTCCTGTTGTACAGGAAGAGTCCAACAGGATTTCTTCGTGTCTTCCCAGTCTTTCTGCCTTTGACGGTGAGAAGGCCCACGTATCCCATTGGGACTCCAATTCGCAGGAATGTCCGAATCGCGTGGTTGAACAATGGAATATAGAGCGGGAGATCAGGAACTGCTGATCCTTTTCTCGTATCGATTTTGGCTATCATGGAATACGGATCGGCGTGGTTGGATTTACTCTCGTGTTAGGCTCGACTTTCGATTTGGGGAGAAGGCAGATTCATCAGTCTTCCAACCATCCAAGATGATTTGATGAAAAAGAGGGAGGAGCCTAGCCCAGGTTAGGCCGGTTGATCAAGCGTTGGTGTGTAGGGTGATGGAGTAGGTGCCCGTCGTCGAGGTGGGACCGGTAGCGCTGAACTCGAAGGGTCCGAAGCCATGCATATCTGTTAACGCACTAGTTGCCTGATTGACCACAAAGCTACCGGCGCCTGTGGCGCCGGTGCCTGTGCTGTGACCGGTTATGACCAGGGTCCCGGGTACTCCGTTTAAGGTTCCTGTGAATGTTCCAGTGTCCATTGCGACGAATGAGCCGTCTGGGTGAATTATCTCGGAGCCTTGCGCGATACGTGTTCCGACGAAGCTGCCTGTCAGGGTAGCTGTTTCGTTGACCGTGATGATCGTGTTCTCACCAGCCGTTGTAACGGTGAGGACAGTGAATGACGCTGTGAAGGTTCCAGTCGCGGTGGTAGGAGGAGTAGCATGCGCTAGTGGTGTGATCAGTAGTGGTAGAGCCATTGCCAAGAGGAATATTGTTTTCATTTCTTCTTCGGGCACTGAGCCTCGGCGGTTCGATTTACTCTCGTGTTAGGCCCGACTTTCGATTCAGGGAGTAATCGCGAAGACTCGAAGGTCGGCTCGAATCTTTCCGTGCCAAATATTCGCTCGATCTCTACCATTCTTTGAGCTCATTGAGGAAGGACTGCTTCGACATTACACGATATCTGCCATGTTCAATGTCCTTCCAAGCCTCTTCAATCATTTTCAATGATATTAGATCCTGCTCTGATAAACCAGAGTCCACTTTCTTCAACACTATCGTTCTCTTTCTAGCGGCAGAATATTATCCCTTCTTTGATCCAAACATCCGATTCAGGGAAGTTTTACTATCGACCCCTGCTCCACTGAATGCGTGGACTCGAAGGACTTCCGACTCTTAGTCGCACTTCACGAGAACGCTCGCCAGAGCTACAGGTCCCTCGCCCAACGAGTCTCACTTTCCGCTCCCGCAGTCCGTGACCGGCTGAAACGTCTCGAAGCTCGTGGAATCCTGCAGGGATACTGGCTCTACGTGGACCCGGTTGCTTTTGATCGTCAGGATTTGATGGTGTTCTACCGGGGCGACTGGAAGCGAGAAGACGCTCTCAAAGCCCTCAAAGTCGAAGACGTAGCATTCGTGACGTTGAAGCTAGACGGAGGCTTGTCAGTACAGACATGGCCTCGAGATCGAAGCAAGCCTGCCAAGGAACTCGCTTCAGTCCTCGGAGTCCGACCCTCAGGACAAACCCGAACTGAGCCTCAGCCCAAGCACAATCTCTCCGCGGCCGACTGGCGAATAATGGATGCGCTCGTTGACGATCCCACGATCCCATTCGAGGCGTTGACAGAGAAGACTGGTCTCAGTCCGAAAACCGTGACGAAGCATCTTCAGTCGATGATCAGAGACGAGACCATCTTCGTGATGCCGCGCCTCGGCTCCCTTTCAGACTCCGGCGAAGTCGTATACCACCTATCAGTCACAGGGAAAGTCAAGCTCAGCGAACTTCGCGAAGCACTCGGAGAGGTCTTCCTAGTGGGAGAGACTCACGAGCCGCCAATGAAGTATCTGCTGTGCAGAGCAAACGACTTCGCCGATGTGACAAACCGGACCCGGGCAGCCAAGAAGCTGCCGGGAGTCGAATCTGTAGAGGTAAGCCTGAACCGAGAACTACTCGTTGCAAAGGACTTTTTCCATTCGCTGATCCGCGAGAAAATCAAAGAATGGGAGAACGCGCTGAAAGACTCAGTTGTGCGCGCGAGACTGAAAAGCTAACCAACAGTCGGACAGTTCGAGTCTTAGGCTATGGTTAACTAAGTCTATAATCCGAACTTAGAGCTTGGGCTAATGAACAGTGGGCCTACTAGTTGTTGCTTTCGAAGATTTCTGAAAACAGCTACCTGAACAGGAGGTGAGAAAACAATTCTGCCCCCATCGCCATTAAGAGAAGGGGATGAGAGAGCAATGGGATGTTTTCGTTCTCTCCGGATAATCAGGATTAGTCAGGTTTATACGTCAAGTGTGGAGGTGAATGAATCCGTTTTGAAGTAAACTATGAAATGGGTGACACGTGAAAAAGCAAAAGTGGATAGGATCGCCTGTCCCTGGCTAATCAAGAAGTTCGTGGACAAGAACCCAGAATTCCTATTCGTCCCACCGGAGACGATTCCGCAAGTTGTCAAAGACACTGGAGCAATAGCCTATGACGCGAAGGGCGTAGAACTGACCCACTACAAACAGAACGGCGAAGAGCGCGTCAGCTTCGACGCCATCATCAAAAAGTACAAGCTAACAGACCCCGCGCTCCTGGAACTCGCCAAAATAGTGAGAGGAGCAGACGCGAAGATTCCGAACCCACCACCAGAGTCCGCGGGCCTAGAGGCTGTAGCGCATGGTTTTCGAAACCTTGCAAAGGACGACTTTGACAATATGCGACTACAGTTCCCAACCTACGACGCATTGTACAAGTACTGCCAACTCAAGACGGAAGGAACCCAGAAGCTAGAGTACAACATCGCGCAGCCTGCAAGGTAGGTCCCTGATTTTCTCAATCATCTCGGCTACGTAGAACTACCAACACACCAGACGAAGGGCGGCTTCGACCACGCCGCCGTCCACGTCAAATCAGGGACGCTATACGTTGCTCATACCTCAAATGACGCGGTAGACGTAATTGACTCAAGGCACGACAAATATCTTCATTCGATTCCTGGCCTTCCCGGAGTCGCTGGTGTACTCGTCTCTAACGACAAGGACTTGGTGTTCACCTCCAACCGTGGCGAGAAGACCGTGGCAGTATTTCCATTTGGTCGAGAGGGGAAGCTGGAGAAGGTGAGAGTGGGAGGCTTTCCTAACGGATTGGCCTTCGATCCTTCTAGGAACAACCTTCTCGCGGCAAACGTGTCCAAACAGGATGACCCTAATCCAATCACCGTCTCAATCGTTGAGACGAAGAAGAAAATTCTAACTGCCGACATTATTGTGCCTGGAAGAACACGGTGGACGGTCTTCGATAACAAGATGGACCGTTTTTACGTCAACGTTTCCAAGCCGCCACAGATAGTCGCCATCGAAAGTAAAGATCCTGACAGAATAACAGCCAGCTACGATATTCCCGCCATAGGTCCCCATGGGCTCGACATTGACTCGGAGAATCGAAGGCTCTTCTGCGCCTGTGACCAAGGCGGCCTATTCACCGTCGATTTGCAATCGGGAAGAGCATCACACGTTTCAGACTTGAGTGGTCCGCCTGATGTGATATTCTACAATTCCCGGCTTCACCACCTTTACGTGGCTATCGGAGAGCCTGGGGTGATCGATGTCTTCGACACTGAAGCAATGAAGATCAATCAGACGATGAAGACGGAGCTGGGAGCACATACTATCGCCTACAACCCAGAGACAGACAAAGTATACGCCTTCACTCCAGCAAGTCATCGGGCTGCAATCTACAAGGACTTATGAACAATCTACCTTGTCTTATCTTCAAGGTCGTTCCGAGTCTGCCCCTGCGGAAATGATGTGATATGTTTCAGCTAGGCAATATTCTACTGTCAGCACTCGGCTCGGCAATACTCGTGTTCATTCTTCTCTTTTTCTGGAAATGGTCCAAAGATCGTTTCCGGTTCGCAATCTTATCCCTGAGCTCCTTTCTCTGCTTCAGAGCATGGAACTTGTTGCAAAACGCGACAGGCGCTGACCCTCTGCTAAATATTGACTGGCCAGTCTTCCCAATGACCTGGTCTGACGTCGGTAGCGGCGTAGTTGCCTTTGTAGCGACGGTCATCGCTCTAGGTCTGTTGACCGATAGAAATGAGACAGCTTGGCGGGTCGTAGTTGCAGCGGATCGCCGGATTGCTCTCTACACTCATTGACCTCTTCTTTCTTTGACCGCACAAAAGATAGTGCTTCTTGCTAAATTACTTGGTTTGTTGAGTCGACCCAATTTAAAAAAAGCCATCTTCTTTCGGTCTTCAGTAAGCTCGTGATGTTTGATGAGAGATGTTTACGACGTCGCAATCATAGGACTGGGTGCCGTAGGAACCGCCACGGGATTCTTGCTCGCAGAATTCACTAACGTGCAGAGTCTATTGTTTCTGGAAAAGGAAAACAGTGCGGGCCGAATAGCCTCCGATAGGAGAACAAACAGTCAGACTCGCCATCCCTTCGGCGGAGAACTCAACTACACTCCTGAAGTGATGAAGGCAATAAAACGATATTCTGACATGATCCCGTCTTACGCGAACAGCGAGTACGGGCATGGGTACGACATTCTCAGGCGTACGAAAAGCGGCATGGTCCTTGCAGTGGGAAAAAGTGAGAAAGACTATCTAAGGAAAAAATTCCACGACACCGTGAAGCCAGTCTTCCCATATGCAGAATTAATGGAAGACAAGGAAGAGATCGCGAAACTGGAACCGTATATTGTGAGAGGGCGGAAAAAGGACGAGGAGATAGGAATAATCAAACTGCAGGCAGACATGGTTGATTTTGGCGAGCTGGCGAGATCGTTTGAGGACAACGCACGCAAACATCAAGACAAGAAAATCCATGTCAAGCTCAACACGAGAGTGGAACAAATTGAAAATGTCTCAGACGGCTACAAAATCCACATCCCCAACGGTGGAAGTTTCTCGGCCCGATATCTCGTGGTCTCCGCCGGCTCATACACTCTCTCATTCGCGAAACAACTTGGCTTAGGCAGCGACTTCGTCGCCTTTCCCGTAGAAGGCAAATTCTACACCTCCCCCTCAGTAATTAACGGAAAGGTGTACACGTTTCAAGAGGAAGGCGTGCCTTTCGCGGCCACCCATGCCGACAGAGAGTGGGACGGCGCGGTAACCCGATATGGACCCACGGCAACACCAACTTTGATGTTTGAAAAGAACAAGCCAGATATCAAAGAATTCATCGACAACCTTGACCCCGCACTTCTCGATACCGTCATCTCAAAGAGAGCAATCCGAAACATCATGATCAAGAATATCGCATATTCGATATCAGGTGTGGGAAGGCATCTCTTCTGGAAATACGAGGCGAGAAAAATCGTGCCCTCGATTCCGTACGCTGACTTGAAACCAGCTCCAGAATTTGGAGGAGTACGCACCGTGGGTATCAACAAGAGAACACGAGAGTTGAAGCTCGGTGAGTTTACTCTCCCAGAGGTTCCTAAAAATGGAGTAAATGTCTGTGCAAATATGGCGCCGTCTCCCGGTGCGTCCGGATGCCTAGGCATCGCCTACAAGAATATGGTGAAAATTACAAGGGCATTAGGCTTGAACTTCGACGACGATGAGTTTACGAAGGTTTTCGGGAAGTTGCCAGCAGTCTAAGGTTCAATGACCAAGAGCGTTGTGTCGTGGGCTAAAGTGTCCGATAATTCTTCTTACGTGACGGGGCCGAGGTGCGTGGCTCGAACATGAGGAAGGATCCAACTCCCCCCGAGCCTGTGTCGGGCCAACAGTCTGGAAAGCCCGAATCGGCAGCGTCGTTGGCCCGCACGCTCGGGCGTAGCACGGCGACGCTCATGACAGCGGCGATGATCATTGGCACCGGTATTTTTGGAGCGGTAGGGTCAGCTACAGCAAAGGCCGGTAGTGGTATTCTCATCGCAATGGTTCTGGGAGGTCTCATTGCGTTGGCAACAGGAATTAGTGCCGCACAATTGGGGGTGAACTATCCGAAGGAAGGGGGAGCCTTTACCTGGGCACGCGAGTTCAACCATAAGACTATTGGATTCATTGCCGGTTGTGCGTACCTCGGTAAGGGAATCTTTTCTCTAAGTGTCATTTCGCTCGCATTTGCCGCGTATTCAGTCCAAATAATGCCAAGTCTACCTCTACAATTGTTCGCCGGCGTTGCGATCCTTGCCGTTGTAATCCTCAATCTCTTCCATGTCCAACTCACAACCAAAGTGTTGATCACTCTCATGGTCGTGAACGTATCTCTGCTGGGACTCTTTGTCGCATTTTCCGCCCCCGCCATGAACCCCGTTCATTTCTCGAATCTGTTAGGAGACAACGGGCCTTTCGGCGTACTTGCGGGAGCAGCCATCTTCTTCTGGACTTGGGATGGCTTCATGCGAACGGCCATCATGGCTGGCGAAATCAAGGATCCACGACGGACCATTCCAGTCGCCATCGTCGGTGGTATTGCAGTTGCGGCAGTGGTTTTCCTCGCTGTCGCGGCAACGACCCTTGGAGTTCTAGGCTCCCAGTCGATGGGGACAGACGATGTGCCGCTCTTCAGAGCGGCAATACAAGCTGTCGGGACTGGGGGAGGATTAGTGATTCTGGCAGCGGCTTGGACTGCATCTCTGAGCGAGCTAATTGGAGATCTTCTAACCGCATCGCGAGTCGCATACACGATGGGCGAGGCAAAAGAACTTCCTCACTGGCTTGGCTCGGTCCACCCGAAATTTCGAATTCCTCGAAACGCCGTTCTGACCATAGGTCTGATAGTTCTAGTATTAGCCCTGAGCTTCGACCTTCGAAGATTGTTGGCCGTTGCCAGCATATTCACTCTTACCTGGTACATTATCACTCATTTCTCTGCCCTACAGTTGCGCAAAGAACAGCGACTGACGACCCCATTGTTCTCCTGGCTTGGGTTGCTCGGCTGTCTTTTGCTGGTCGCATCTCTGCCGATCTGGGCCACACTCACCGGCGGTGCAGTACTTGCTACTCTTGCAGGGTTTCGTCTGCTATTGTCTCGTTACCGAACTCCTAATGTAGCGTAAAGTGTTGGACGGTGATGCTTTCATTCAATTACAGTTTGGAACTGCTCACTAGGCGTGACTCGTTCTATGGCGCGAGTGACCTTTAACGCCAACAGGAGCGATGCGATCATCAAAAAAGCAGAGAGCAGGAACGGTGCGCCTGGAAGATTGACGGGTGCCTGGCTGCCGATGAAGAATGCGAATATTAGCGTGAATAGCGTGGGTCCGATTACGCCAGTGAGGCCCATGAGGCTGCCGTTGATCCCCTGCAGTGCTCCTTGTTCAGAAGGGCCAACACGTCGAGTCATTAGACCCTGCAATGCAGGCTGGACGAACCCAATGGGCGCGTAGAAGATAATTGCTATCAGGAACAGCAGGCTGTTGGGTGCGAGGCCCCAGATCATGAACCCTACTGTGCCCGAGACTATTCCGATGAGCAGGGCTACGCGTTCGCCGAACCGACCGACGACTCGTCGGACGAGAAGTCCCTGAACAATGATGTTGCAAGCACCAACTAACGCTAGTGCTGTTCCAACCGTTGCGTATCCCCAGCCGTAACGGTAAGCGGCGTAAAGTACGTAGACGCTAGGGAGGACTTGGAAGGCGAGGAAGTTTAGGAAGTTGACAGTAACAAAGCCGGCGAGTCCCTTTCGCGCTCGTATCATAGATAGAGAGCCGATCGGGTTGGCTTTCCTAAGCGAGACCGGGCTTCTATGCGCGAGAGGGAGCGACTCTGGTAGAACGACCAGTCCGTAAGCGGCGCTCGCTAGTGAGAGTGCTGCTGCGCCCCAGAATGGGAAGCGTGGGCCGATTCCCGCTAATATTCCTCCGACGAGGGGTCCGATAATGAATCCTACTCCCCAGATCGAGCCTATCATACCGTAGGCACCAGCCCGTTTTTCGCCTGGAGTAGTATCGGCTACGTAGGCGAAGCTAACGGTGAAGCTAGCGCTTGTGATGCCGCTGACGACTCGCCCGATGAAGAGCCATGTTAGGTTGGGTGCTAGGGCCATGATCATGTAGTCGATTCCGAGGCCGAATGCCGAAAGGATGAGGACGGGTCGTCGACCGTAGCGGTCGGATAGTGCGCCTAGCAACGGTGCAAATAAGAACTGCATTAGCGCCCAAGTTGTGCCAAACAGCCCGAAGATCTCAGCGCCTCTAGCCGGGTCTCCCCCGACGAAGCTGACAACCAGACCGGGGAGTACTGGAATTATGATTCCGAATCCGAGGGTATCAAAGAGGACTGTGGCAAATATGAACGCTAGGGCGGCTCTGCTGGCCCCAGTTCTCGTTACAGTTTCTACTCTTGGAGGCTCTTGGGTTAGTTCAGTCAAATCGTGGACACTATTTTGGCTGCTTAAAGATCGATTGTGTTCGAGTCGCTATTTTCTGTCGGGCACGTAGGGCCACTACTTCAAGTTAGTGAGATCCCAGAAAGTGAGACCATGCGTGCCTGCGATAGGACATTGCAGAGAACCTATTCAATCATAGGATTCCATAGAGTAAGAGTGTGTGCAGTTTCAGAGTCGGTTCGATCATTTATTGACCAAGCGCATCGCTGCGCTTATCCGAGTGAGATGGTTAATTGTAGGATTGAAAAAAGGAAGGGAGGAGGTTTAGCCTCCTATAGTCCGATTCCTGCTCCGAGAGTGTAGATTGCGTTCAGAGTCTGGCTGTCTGTAGTCCCGTCGGATAGTGTAGCGGTGATGGTTGCTTGGTAGATGCCGCCAACCGTAAGGACTACTCCCAGTGGGATGTTGGTCGTTGTGGCCGTGGCAGTCTGGCCTGGCTGGATTGGAAGGCTCGGGTTCCAGGACAGTGTTACTAATTGTCCGGAGAGCTGGGTCGAAAGCGATGTAATTGCTTGGTCTCCCGTGTTAGAGGCTTGTAATGTGAGGCTGGGTGCCTGGTTTAGCTGCTCAAAGTCGATGCTGGCTGTGACATGGTGTTTTGTGCTCAGGAGGGTTGAGCCGCCTGTTTGGATTGTAATGTCCGTGTGAGAGCAGTCTACGCTGTTGCTAAGGGCTTGGGTGCAGACCCCGCTGCCGCTTGTCCGGGTGGTAGCTGGCTCCGCTGCTGTGTTCAGGTATTGGTCGTTGGTATAGATGATGGCGGCCAATCCGGTTGTAGGGCTTGCTGCTATTCCGAAGTCGTCTAGAAGGTCCCTGTTGCCCGTGCACGCAACGCCTGATTCGCAGACACCACCGTAATGGATTATTCCTGAGGCTGTGCTCTGGGCGAACTTGCTGCCAGGGGTCGTTGCGGCTAGGTTCTGGGCGAAGTATACCTGCCAGGAAGCCGTCATTGGATAGCTGTCCGGCGTGTTGACGCCATCGTAGTAGCTGGTGCCGTACCAGACCACGTCTAGGGCTCCATTGCCGAGAGCACTACTCCACGGAAAGATAGCAGTGTTAGACGGTGTCTTATTGATCTGGTATGGCCCAGACCAAGTCTGGCCGAAAGTGGTGCTGAAACTGTAGAACATGTTATGGTCATCCGTATAGACGAGATAGACGTTGCCGGCCTGGTCAACGCTGACATTGACGAACTGGTGTCCGTAACCTACTGCCGTGTTGGGATTGATGTATACTGGATAGTCAGTGAAGCTCAGCCCTCCATCGATGGAGACTGCGATCCAGACGGCGTGGGTGCTGCAGCTTAGGCAGGAGACTTCGCCGGCGTTGGCGATGCTGCTGAAGGATTGGTAGATCAGGTGATTGTTGGGGTCGATCGCTAGGTTTCCGATCTCGTTCTGGTATGGGGCATGCCATGGATGGTTAGCATCGAACGCGTTCGCGACTTGGGCAAATGTTGTGCCGCCGTCGTAGCTGCATGTTACGAAGAGGTTGTTGGTTGTGGCGTAGGCATGGTAGGAGACGCAGACCTTGTTGGCGCCGTCCGCTGCGATCCATTCCCTGTCGTCGACCGGAATAGTTGCTCCTGTGGGATTGAGGGTGAACGAGGCGCCTCCGTCGTGGCTGGTGCTGACGTATACGTTTGCGAGCGGCGGGGTTGTGGCGAGGCTGGCCACATAGATGTTGTACTGGCCGTTGGTGTTCAGCGCGGGTGCCACTGCAATGTCGGTGTCTCCTCCTGCTGGCGAGAAGCCAACGCTTCCGGTTGAGACGCTGTCAGGCAATTGTAAGGTTGTGAAGTGGTTGCCGTTGTCTGTGGATTTCCAGGCGAAGGTTCCGCCGCAGAGGCCGCCTATGACGCAGAAGACGTTTTCCGAAGATCCGTAGAAGTTGCCGGATGGGTCGGCTCTTATTGCTGGTTCGCCTTCAGTGTTCTGGCATGTGCCTGCGCCGTTTGGACAGGTGACTCCGACGCTAAAGCCATGTCTGAACGGGTTGCCTGCGAGTTCGTAATTGCTGAATGTTGGAGTGCTAGGGCTGGCGGCATTGGCAGGATGGAAGGCTGTACCGACTATTACTAGCGTGCTGGTTAGCATTAGGATTGAGAGCAGGATTGTTGTTGCTTTTCTTGATAGTTCGAGAATAGGTTTCATCGAAATCCCAGCGTGGTCGTTGGAAAGATAATCATTGTTCCGGGAGGCGATAATTTCGATTTTCGAAATTTTCGAACTTCGATATATATCAAAACGATATCATTCTATATGCGCTCCGTTATCGGAGAAAAAAAGGAGGGCTCGACTCGCGTTAACTGACCCTACGTTTTGGCCAGGTGCTCGTCGAGGCGTTGGTAGGATTCACGCATGCCCCCTTCTGCGCCTGAGGCGACATATCCATCGCGTTGCTCGCGTGACTTGAAGAGAACGCGGATCGTCACCTTCGTTGTCGGACCGTGCTCTTCTAGCGTCATTGTTTCGAGCGATTCTGCGCGGGAATATTCTCGTAGTTGCTTGTCCTTACAACGCGTTCGGGTGGTCGGAACTCGCGGATTACTCCGCTGAAGACGTGGTCAGTACCGTCGGGAGCTCGATGTACAAAGCGCCATCCACCTCCCACGCGGAGGTCGGCGTCAGCGACTGTCATTGTCATGACCCGTGGGCCCAGCCATTGTCTTAGGTGGCGGGGTTCGGTCATGGCTTGGAAGACGAGTTTGCGCGGTGCGTGAAGGGTGCGTGTGATGAGGACTTCTTTGTCGGAAGGGAGTGCTATGGTCATGTCGTCTTTGTGTCGGATCTTTTCCTTCTGCATCATTTCACCTCCTTCTTCTTCATCCGATCGAGGTGGGCGTCGAGTCTGCTGAAACTCTCCTGCATGTTCTGCTTGTATGATCCCAGCCATGTTTCTAGCTCCCCGAAAGGTTCCGGTCGGAGAGAGTAGAGGCGCTTGGGGCCGTCGGGGTGGACCTGTACGAAACCTGCTTTTCGCAGGATGTGTAGGTGGCGGGAGACGCCCGATTGGTCGATGCCGACTTCTTCAACGATGTCGTTCACCGCGTGTTCGCCGTTCCGGAGCACCTCGACGATGCGCCGGCGTGTCGGGTCGGCCAGTATCTCAAACACGGCAGTATGCATGTGGATACATATGCATGATGGTGCATATAAATGCTATTCTCCAGAAGGGAAGTGCGGTGCACGCTTCATTAATGAGGCCAAGCATGAATCGTAACGAGGGTGCCGAGATGATCCATCAACTCAGAATTTACGAAATTTTCGAGCACAACAAGGCTGCGTTTCATGACCGATTTCGCGACCACGCGGCGCGGATTATGAAGTCCTACGGCTTTGACATCATCGCAACGTGGGAATCAAAAACGAATGACCGCACAGAGTTTGTATATCTATTGGCGTGGCCCGATGAGCAGGCGATGCTTCGAGCTTGGGGACAGTTTAGGGCCGATGAAGAATGGAAGAACATCAAGAAGCTTACGAACACCCAGCATGGTGACCTAGTCGGGGTCATCGAGGACCGGACGCTAGTCCCTACAGACCATAGTCGATCTATTCGTCGAACGAAACTCGGCAACAAGTAATTCAGACCAACAAACTTCATTCCGCCTGGATGATATGAGATGCACCGGGATGATTACTTCTGCCAGGGCGGCTTTACGTCCTTGATGCGGGAGGCAAGTGCCAAGCCCAGCAGGCTCAATAGCACTGCAGCAAATAGGGCGTAGCGGAACCCAGTCACTACGCCTTCCAGGGCGGCGTACGATCCGACGCCAGCAGCGGCAGGAGGGTCAAAAGCTCCGGCGATCGTCAATAGTACGGCCAAGCCGAGGGGAAAGCCTATGCGGAAAGATGTGCTGATTACTCCGGAAGCGAGGCCCTCTTCACCCGGCTTCGTTCCGGCAACTGCTGCGAGGTTGACAGCGGGGAACCCAATGCTCGCGCCGAGGGTCCAGACTATCATGCCGGGTAGTACCAGAAAATAACTCCCTTGTGCTGATATCACGGTTAGAAGGGCAATCCCCACCGTCGCAAGACTTGTTGACATGAGAAGGGTTCGTCTAGCACCGAGTCGATTCATGATTCGGGAGGCACCCCAGCCGCCTACAAGGAAGAAGATTACTGCGCTAGGAAGGGTTCCGAGACCCGCGTAGAGGGGTGAGTAGCCAAGGATGTTCTGAAGGTAGATCGTGATTATGAACGAGACTCCTCCTACAGTCGAAGTGAGGACGAGGGCAAGGGTGTTCGCCGTGAGTACGGACCCGCGCTTGAGGAATGCTGGCGGTATCAACGGCGACTTAGATCGTGATTCAATGGCAAGAAATGATGCAAGGACGAGCACAGATAGGCCCAGCGAGACTATTGTGACTAATGAGTTGAAACCCGAGGTCGCCGCAATGGTCAGTCCGAATACTAGGAGGATCGTTCCAAGGGTCACGGCTATGGCGCCGGGCACATCGAGACGTTGATTCTTGAGCCAGCCCTCGGTTTTTGGGAGAAATCTCTGGCTAAGAAGGGCCGCCGCAATCCCAATTGGAACATTGACGAACATTACTGAACGCCATCCAAAAGCAACTGTCAGCGCTCCTCCCGCAACGGCCCCGGCTGCGAATCCGGCCGAGAGCACAGCTACTAGAACCCCGAGCGCCTTGTTTCTTTGGGGGCCTTCGGGAAATATTCGAATGAAAATCGCGAAGGCCGTAACCGTTGACATTGCGGCTCCGATTCCTTGCAATGCCCTGAAAATGATCAGAACTAGGAGCGATGGGGCAAGACCGCCGGCCATCGAAGCGATGGTGAATAGGACAATTCCCGCAATGAAGATCTTCTTTTGACCGTAGACATCGCCTGCTCTTCCCATGAGCATGAGAAAGCCGGCTAGGGTCAGCCCGTAGGCACCGATTACCCATTGAAGGTCAGCGTATGTAGCTAGGAATTGGGTCCGAATAGTAGGGAGAGCTACTTGAACGATGGAGAAGTCGATGATGTCGAGAAAAGAGGCCATAATGATTAGTGAGAAGATGAGACGGACGTGCTGGGCTGGCTGTAGGACGCTTTCGTTAGTCTGTTCCAAGGTCTCCATGGCCCTTCGACGAAAACGCCGTATTTGCTGACCGAGTTTTATCCATTTCAGTCATAATGATCACTCGCTCTTCCGGTTGACTTCCTCAACTGGGACGATGAGAAAATTGAGATGAATAATGTCGGAGAGTTAGCTAACACTAATCCTCTATAGTTGGATTCCATGACAGCTCAACAAAGCCTAGAGAGTTCGATTGGATTGTAGCCGAATCCCCGCGTTGACCGAAGTCCGTAAAGTCAGACTATTTGCTGGGCGAGCTTGCGCCCTTGCCGAAGAAGCTTTTCGGACCAGGTCTAGTAAGATAAACCGGGATGACTATTCCAGCAATGGTTCTGATGATGCCTCCGATAAAGCCCACGTTGCCGCCGCAAATGATCTCAACGATTCCGAGACCTATCGAGATGACGTAGATCATGATGCCCCCCATCCAGCACCATTTTGCTCCTGTAAAGAATCCGGCGCCGAGTGCTAGGCACGAGGATTCCGAATATTATGACTATGATTGCAAGGGCGAGAGGTCCCGAAGCCATTCCAGCAAGAACCGACGCGCCCCCAAAGAGAGAGAGCAAACCTCCCGCGGCAGCGACAATCGCTACTATCGTGACACCGACTGGTCTCCTAGGCTTCGGTGAAGAGGACTGCATCGTATCTTGATTTCACGTTTACATGATAAGCCTATTGGACATACCGATGGCATGGGCGATGAGCAAGACCCATGCGATCTCCGCGGACTCTCATCTTCGCGCAGAACTGTTTGTTCGCTACACTTTCCAGAAACTTCTCGGGAGTTCTCCCCGTCCTTGCCGGAATAGTTTCAGCGTAACGACCCATGATCCTTCAATAATCCGGAAACACTATCAGCACGTCCAGCGTAAATCCTCACCCGCGAAGTCTCCGAGAGATAGTTTGGTCATGGAACTCCCAGTCCAGCCTACGGCACACTCGTCACGTAGAAGAAACTTCGAGAAGGCTCCCTGGTGCTATCTGCTTTGGGGCGTTCCTGTTGTTCTCGTAATAGGAGCGAGTGCAGCTTACGGTGCTTCGATAATCTCCCTTACGGCTAGAGGAGCTCTTTGGGTAATCGCTGTCGCGTGGGCGGGGACCGGCTGCTTGATAAACGGTCGATCTTGCGGGAGGGTCCACTGCAGAATAGACGGGATCTTCTTTCCGCTCCTCAGCATTATTGGCGCACTAAACACGCTTTCAGTTATCTCATTCGACTGGAATCTGTTCTGGTTGGCTTTCATCGTGATTCTTGTCGGGAGCTTCGTTCCCGAATGGACCTGAAAGAAGTACTCGTGATGTCTGATATGGCGGGGGCCGACGATGTGCGTAACTACCCCGGTTAAGGCCTCGAAGCGTTAGGTAGGATAGTCATGTCAGAATCGGAAGATACTGACATTATTCCTGCGCCAACGAGTATCGTACGGGCGCCTACAGATATCACTACTCTGAACTCATCCCTTGCCAAGCCAGCTATCCCAAGCCAGGACTCGCTCGCGAAAGTTACTCACTACAAGCTCGACCTTGACACTATCCTTGACGGGCTTATTCCTGATCCGCTTCCGGAATCGGGCGGCAAAGACAATGCTATTCATCACTTGAACATCATAATCTTTGGAAAGCCAAACACTGGCAAAACCACGTTGGCGGAATCGATTTCTCAAGCGTTAGCGCGTAGATATGGTCAGAGGAATGTGAAAGCACTGCGCGCTTCGCGTGACCTTCCAGGTTTGTTTCAGAATATCGACAAGCTCTTCGGCCGTTTCCGGAAGCCTCCGAAGGCGATACTCTTGTTTGCTGATGATATGACGAAGGCGCTGAGAAAACTTTCTGGGACCGTCGAGGTGAAAAACTCCAATGGACAGTTGGAGAAGATGCGGAGGATCGATTACTGGCTGGACAAGTGGTACGACATTAGAGGCGAACTCTTCAAGCGTGGCATGCGCCAGGGGTTGGTGGTCATGGTTGCGGGTCTCCACCGTTTCTACGGGGGCGATATAGATCTGCGGGCTGATGCGGACCTGTTGCTTGTCAGAAGCACGGGAACACCCGGCACATTTGACGCGAACAAGGTCGAGAAGATGCTCGGCTCAGTCGTCTACTACGCCATGCGCCAGCATGAGGTCGACGCGCTACGGGACAGGAAAGAACTTGCATGGACCGCCTTCGTGGCAAAGACAGGCTCAGGGGTCTTCCGTGTCCCACGTCCCTCAGTTTCCACGAAATGGCTGATGCGAAATGTTGGATCTGTCGAGACCTTCCAAGAATTGGCCGTCGAGATAGACGAGCCTAAGAAGAAATCAGCTCTCGAGGAAGTTGAGCCCAAGAGAAAAGCAGCCGTCGAGGAGAAATCGGTCGTTCAACCAAAACAGCATCTTCAGCCCAAACAGCATAGAAGCAAACGGGGCCGCCGTGTTTCAATAGTCCTAGCGGTTGCGGGTGTCTTGATCATAGCGTTCTTGGCCTGGAAGTACGTTTGGCCCTTTCTTAGATAAGGAACAGTAGGTGGGCTCTCAGTCTTTCTGTAGAATTCCTCCAGTGGCCGAAACTTCCAGAGCTCTCGAGTTGGGAATTATCGTTGATAGAGTCCGTAGGACAAGGTCAGCCTTTCCAGAGTCCTATTGCGGCCCCTGCTAGAAATGCGACTGAGGATATCGGTAACAGGCTAGCGAGTCCGACTGCTTGGGCGGCTACTGGTTGTGCCCCGTTGAAGACGTAGTAGATTGTATTTGCTGAGGGCATGCTCCAGGCGAAGTTGAGGTAGCCTGTGACCACGAGCAGTCCGACCAAGGCTACGATAGCTAGGGCGAGCTTGATCGCTCTCTTGATAATCACACCTAGTAGGATTCCGATGATGAATGTTGTAACGGAGAGCACGGAGGTTATGGTGGTTAGGTCGAGACCGTTTGCCATCTGGAACAGTATAGGTTTCGCCTTCCTAGTATAAGGGGCTATACCGGGGAGAATTCGCAAAAAGACGTCTATAGAGCGAGGGTTTCACGACTAGACGCTTCATGATACCGAAACAGGTTGATTGTCTAAGCTGAATCCTTGACGTCGCAGCTTCGAATTTGTCAGCGGTTCAGTCACAATGCGATCTCGAAAACCATTCAACAGTTTTTCTTTTTTCTACTAACTATTTCTCGAGAATCGCAAAGAGAAAGCAAGGCTTCTGGGAAAAACACTTCAAGAAGAAAGACTAGGAAGGCTCACACGACAAAAGCCGGCCCGTAGTCAGGATGATCCAAAAGCGTGGTTTTCAGCACACAGAACGATCCTAAGAGAAATCGTTCAGAATCAGCCCTGATCCGGAATCTAGGAGGGGGTTCCATATGGAGCCCAGTTTCACGCTTGCATGATTCAGCAAATGCCCAGTTGAAAATGGCTGATTCGGCCATTCTGCGAGAAAAATCGGAAAATTCGCCCAGAAACGTTCCAGGCAGCGAGCAGCCCCTCTTCTAGAATTTAGAAAATAAAAAATTCCTGCGACACAAAACAGCGCTTTGGGAGTTCTCTAGGATCTGTTATCTTTTCTTTTCTACTAACTATTTCTCGACCCCCCTAGGGGTATGTCTGAACAAAAAAACTCCTTCACACTTTACGAGCTAGAACCGTATAGCGTGTTGGCGCCGGGAGTGGGATTTGAACCCACGCGCCCCGAAGGGGCACAGGCTGACAGTAGAGCCTATTCCAGACATGGGCCCGCGTGCTAGGCAGACTGCCCGGTACCAGGCTCCGGAATCCCGGCTAAACTGGGCAACGTTTCACCGACTATTTTCCCTTTTGGAAAGCGCGCCAGAAGACGCTAACCCAAGGAAATCAGTATGCGAAACTCCCACAAAAATCGCCCTTGGAGGATGGAAGCATGAGATGTTTCTTGAGAAGATTAACGAGAGTGGCGATGGGAGCGAGCCAGCCAACAACCCTTAACGGGCGAATGGCAGTGCTCGCGCCCGGGGGACGCCACCCTTGAAACATTAACGTGAGGAATAATGATTCTAAGCCTGGCGTTACCCGGATTCCCAAGCGCTCGTAACTATCACAAACTCCTTTGGAGGCACGATTTTAAGTGACTAAGACCCTCTAACACGAGGCAATCTTGGAACGCTGTGCAGTATGCGGAGCAGAAGAATTCATCCCATACGTCTGCCGGTACTGCGGCCGTACACACTGCGTCTACCATCGCCTACCTGAGAACCATGAATGCCCCAACATCCAGCAGGCCCGCGCCCCTAAGCAACCCATCGTGATGGAACGCCGTCGGACAGGAACGACTCTAAGACTCCTTCAATCCCCACGATTGGGCATGATGCCCAGACGCGAGCTCGTAGCCCTCACTACTGCATGGATTGTTCTTGGAATAAGCTTCTCGACGAGATACATGTTCTCAGGCTGGTTCGCAACTCCAATCGCATTTCTAGAAGTTTTCCTCCTCACCATGCTCGTAATTGGAACAGGATTTCTTGGCCACGAGCTAGCGCACAAGTTCACCGCGCAGAGATATGGCGCGTGGGCAGAGTTCAGACTCTGGACTATAGGAGCGATAATGGCCCTTGTCTTTGCAGCCATACCACCCGGAACCTTCGTATTCGCCGCCCCAGGCGCCGTCTACATCGCGTCTAGATCCAGCTACATTGGCGATTCGACGAATCGAAAAGCCAACGGCATAATCTCTCTCATGGGACCACTGGTCAACATAGCCGCCGCAGGCATCTTCGGTCTAGCGTACACCGCGCTCTCAGCTGCTGGAATCAGAGCATTCGTCATCAACGGTTTCAATTTCCTTCCATGGGCCATCTTCGTCAATCTCTGGCTGGGAGCTTTCAACATGATACCCTTCTTCATACTCGACGGGCAGAAAGTCCTAACTTGGAACCGAGCCATCTGGGCACTGGTCACGATTCCCCTCTGGCTGGCAACCGCGGCTGCGCTCATTCTCCAATTATCCTAGCTACTCTGACTTCCATCTCAAGACACTCTGACCAAAGAAACGGTACTCCTGGCCGCACTTGGGACATGCAACATTGTACTCCTCTTCCGCCCTAACTTCCATCACGATCTCTTCTCCACAGTTGCAGACGAACGAGACTTGACTCTCAGTCACTAGCGGGTCAGCTCTAGGCCTGAACTGTGACGGTCTTCGTTCTCCACATGCGCGGATAGGCCTCAGCAGGCATTATTACTCTCACCGTTTTCGCAGCCAGTCCGTGATCCTCCTTCATCATCTGGTCGCTCGACATTAGCGCCTTCGACAAGGCGACAAGTTCGTCCTTCAATGTAAACAACGCAATGGACATCTTAGGAACAATACCCTCACTCAGACGGACAATTCCTGGAACAGCCAGCTCTGCTCCGTGACAAATTGAGCTGACGGTCGAGTCACGAATGTAGATCCTTGGGACGTACTCGAAGGCTGACTCCATCGGTTTCACCATTCGCCTCGCCAACACTTCTCTCTCCTCAGTCTTAGCCTCAGACAGCTCCATCAGGTCGTACAATGAGAATGATTCCTCATCAGTGAAGCTTCCCGCCCGGGTCCGCCGAAGCTCACGCATGTGCGCACCAACCCCAAGCACCTCGCCAACGTCGTAGACGAGCTTCCGAATGTAGGTTCCTGCCTGACATCCAACCCTAAACAGAACGTCGCGGCCACCCATCTCGACATCTCGAATATAGTAGATTCTCCTTTTTCTCACGTCTCTCCTCACTGCTGCTCTGACAGGAGGCCTCTGAAGAATGTCCCCGACGAACTCCTCGAGAACTGCTTGGACTTTCTTTTCTTCCACGTCACCGTGGAGCGCCATCAGGCAGACGTACTCTTTGCCGGTAAGCAGGAACGCCTGTATTGTCTTTGTTGCGTCTTCAAGAGCTAGAGGAAGCACGCCTGTAACCATCGGATTGCTCCAACCTGGCGAAGGTCTCTAGAGTTCCGCCATGGCCAGCATGCTTCATCCGCAACATTCGTTTGACCCAAGCCACAACTTCGTGGCTGGACGGCCCCGAAGGCTTGTCCAGGTTGATCAGTCCGAAACGAAGATGCTGATCGAGAGGCCTCTTCGTCGGTGGACAGCCTAGGGCGGGATCGGTTTCCTCTTCAAGCTTGACCAGTAGCTTTCTCTGCTCTTCCCAGGGAGCCCGCTGAGACACTCATCATCTCCACTTCAACAGTGGAATCCGGCGTCTCTTAAAGAATCTCAACCGAAAAGCAGACGGTTGCCGAGAGGAAATAGATCCTAGCTTTTGCCGGGTATCTGTCAGGCTGTTACGAGAACCTGCTTCGGTAGAACGGCTTCTTTGAAGGTGTCGGCTTTCTTTCCTTTGCCGATGGCCTTTGTCACATCCTCGTCCGAGGCTCCTTTCTTGATATCGATGGAGTCTTCGGTAGGTTCGATATGTTTCACGTTTGTTCTTCTACGGCGTACACCCGAGATCTTCTGGGGGCCGGTGACGAGGACGAAGTTCTTGTCGATCACGTCGACTATGACGCATTTCTGTCCCGTTTCCCGACCGTTGAGTTTCACACAGACGCGTCCGACTTCGATGGTGGGCATCGGGACGATCTTCCTAGAAGGCTTTCGCGGTCGAAATCCTCATTTAAGGTTTCGTCGATTTCCGCCGGGCTCTCTTCGCTCTTCGAACCATCACACCCGCCGAGACAAGAACTTTGGCTGTATCCTCAATCGAACCGAGACTCGTATCGAGAATGAGATGGTAGAGGGAGCGATCTTCAACTTGAAACCCGTAGTGTCTGAGATATCTTTCCCGCTGAACAGATTCCCTCTGTTCGGTCTGAGCCCGAGCCTCCTGGAGGCTTACTTTGTCCCGCCTAGCAATTCGTTCCAAACGGACATCTTCGGGAGCGGTGAGGTAGATCCGCAAATCCGACCTGTCCCTCAGAATCCAGCCTGCGAGTTGACCGTCAACAACAACATTACCCTTGTCGGCTTCAGCTATAGTTCGCTCATCAACTAGTCTGTCAACGGAAGGATCGTCCAGAGCCTTCTCACCCAATTCTTCGAGAGAGATCTTCTTCTCTTTCGCGATTCGTCGAAACACGGCCCCGGCTGAGACATGCCGAATGCGCAACGCCTCAGCCAGTCGGGCAGCATAGGTTGACTTGCCTGTGCCGTGCGGCCCGCTGACGGTAACGATCATGTTGAAACGCTGGAAGAACGGACCAGGGCACGAACCTCTGTCGAGAGACAGTTCGGGCACAATACTCCTCCAAATGGCCTTGATGGGGCGCGAGCGCTCCTTGAATATCTCAACGGCTTTAACGTTGGAACTCCATGCAGTTCCCTTCCACAGCGGGAACACTGTGCCTTCGCGGGGGCTCTTGGCTCAAAATGCAAAGTTCTCCTCCCTGAAGGTAATCTTACAGGGAGCCTTCTTCGGCCGTGAGTCCTCTGATGCGGGTTTGTCATTTCGTGTCTCCCGTGGTCGGTGCCATCGAGAACGCGGCTGAGACACCGAAGATTCTCGACAGGGGGATGCTGATTGTGAATGAGCAGACGAGGTACCAGAAGAAGAGGGGTAGTCCAGCGGCGACTCCGGTTCCGATGATTGTGGCGAAGGGAAACAAGAAGGGGGCGTAGGCCGTGTATGGGGTTGATGATAGGGCGTAGCCTAGCACTGCGTAAATCAGGTAGAAGGGGACGATAGTGATTGGATACGTTTTCAGCTGTTCGAGTGTCGCTCTCGAGCTCATTTTCATGACTGCTGATTGGCGTTTCATTAGTTTGTCCAGCTGTTTTTCGTCTCCGTCTTTGCGGGCTTTTCTTACGGCGTTCATCCAGTTCATATATTCTCGTCTGTAGCTCGCGACCATCTTGTAGTTCACAAGGAACCGGTTAGCTAGCATAGCGATGAGGGAGAGAATGAGCGCGGCTGTGAGTACAATGAAGGCTGAGAGGGGTGCACAGGATGGGGCGGGTGAGACGTGGTTTGGGTTGCAGAGGTCCTGAACTGGACCGCCGAGGAAGTGGATGATGTCGTCTATGAAGCTCATGCTAGTTACGCTTCTCGATAATCTTGAGGAGTTCCTCAGCCGATTGTCGCTGCTGGCCGTTTTGGTTCTGCAATATCTGAATTGGAACTCCGGCCAGGACGGCTATTGCGCTTGCCATGTTCCTCGACCATTGCAGGTCGGCCTTAGCATCTTCCAGGTTCTGACTGTCTCGGTAACGGGTGGTGTCGGCGGCTCTTCTTCGAGCGACCTCCTCAGGGTCTGCTTCTATCAGGATAATCATGCTCGGGTCCAAGGCTTCAAGGACCTTCCGGGGAGTGCCGGGCCATATGCCATCGTTTGTTCTTACAAACATGTGAGTGTCGACGACGAGGGTAGAGTTTCCTGGGGTCTTTGAAATCATTCGTGCGGCTTGTTCCTGTATCTTCGCCTGGAGGGTAATGTCCTCCTTGCGCATGTGGTCCCGGTGAATCTCAACCCCATGCTTTTTGAAAAGCTCATTCATGACGTTTCCGAAATTGACAATCTTGAGCGGAACCTTTCTCTCCTTGGCCACAGCCTCCAGCTCTTGGAGGACTGTTGTCTTGCCGACCCCCGGTACACCGGCTACTATGATTGTTGCCTGCAAGGCTTGGCCTCTCACTATCCCAAGAGGCCCTTGGTTCCCGGGTATATCTCAGTAATTCTTTCCTTTACAAGAATTTCATAATATTGCTGTATAATGCCTACGGTGAGCAGGATTCCTGTTCCCGTGCCGAAGGCGCCGAGGAAGTCTGCACTGGCAGCTATTACTCCGATTGTGATTCCACCTATCACTGTAACCGCAGGGATGTATCTGTCAAGAATTTGTCTGATGGTTGAGCCGGATCTTCTGAATCCTTCTATCTGCATTCCAGAGTCGATGAGTTGTTTGGAAACGGTTTTCGAGTCCATTCCTCCGACTTCGACCCATGTTACGGCGAAGAATACGCATGCAAGTACGAAGATGAGCATGTAGACCCCTGCTCTTATCGGATCGCCAAGCACAACTCCTAGCGAGCGTGGGGCGAACGTGTAGTATGCTAGGCCCTTGATAGGGATCAGCTGTCCAGTCTGTGGTTGGGACTGGTAGCATCCGGGGATTAGGCTTAGCCAGAAGTTTATTCCTGTGTTGGAGCAGCCGGGGTTGTATCTGTTGAAGATGAGTTGGCCGATGAAGAATATGTTTCCGAAGAGAGCGGCTGCGAAGATGACGGGTATGTTTGACACGTAGAAGAATTTGATGGGGAATCGGCCTCTGAATCCTCGATATCTAGCGTAGGAGACTGGTACTTCGACTCGGAGTCCGTTAAGGTAAATGACGATTAGAAACACCGCTATTGTTGTGATGAATCCGAGCATGTCTGGAAGGTTGCCGCCTCTGTAGAGTGCGCCCTGCCATGATGTGAAACTGAGTGGACTGGCGATTACTGGTCCGAGGGATTGGAAGAAGGCGATTATCGCTCCCAGGTATTTTCCGTCGGAGACGGGGGAGATAGGTCCGAGGCTGCTCCAGACTATTTGGAGGCAGACTCCTGCTGCTATGAAGAGGCTGATTCCGCTTCCGAAGCCCCATTTTTTCTGGAGCATTTCGTCTAGGAGGATTATGACTATTCCTGCGAATACGAGTTGTACTAGAATGAAGAATTCATTCTGTAGGCTGGGCGGGATCGGTTGTCCCGCGGAATTGGTGACGTTGTATGCTCCGCCGAGTAGGAAGGCGAGTCCTTCGAACAGGGTCATGAATACGGAGAGTACTTTGCTTGCTCCGGTGAAGAGTGCCCTGTCGCCTGGGTTGCTGAAGTCGACGTTGATCATCTTGGAGCCGGATAGGACTTGGAGTATGAGTCCCGCTGTGACTATTGGTCCGATTCCGAGTTCGACGAGTGTGCCTCTCTGGCTGGCGAAGATGACTCGTAGGGGTCCAAAGGGATCGTTGACTCCTCCGGTGTGTGGGACGCCGTAGATCGGGGTCTCGGCCATTATGAGGTAGATCACTAGGGCTAGGGCTGTCCAGATGAGTTTCTCCGTGAATCCTACTTCGCGATCGGGGGGGCGGACGCTGGGGAGAATACGGGTTAGGGGTCTGAAGATTTCGATGAAGCGGACCGTTTGGGATCAGCCTTCTTTACTGGCTTCAGCGGGCTTGGGCAGTACTACTTCGCCGCCTGCCTCGGATATCTTACTGGCTGCTTTTTCGGTGCACTGCGCGACGATGATTCTGAGAGGTTGAGTGACTCTTCCGTTGCCTAGCAATTTGGTGTAGCCTATCTGGCCTAGGTCAACTTCTATCCGGTTCCCAGCGGGTTTTGTCTTGCCCTGTTCGGATAGTGTCTGGAGGTTCTGGCTGAGCTGGTCTATGTTAATGGTTCGTTGGTGTTTAGGGTTGATGGGTGTGAAGCCTGTTTTTCCGATCTCCCAGCCGTAGCGTATGACGCTGCTCCATCGGTGGCGTTTCCAGCCGGCGTTTCCGTGTCCTCCTTGCATTCCGCTGTCGCGGTGTTGTCCGGATCGTCCCCAACCGTGGCATCTGCTGCCTCGTAGGCGTCGGGTTTTTCTGCGTCGGGTGGCCATGGGAACATGTTTCCTGTTGTATGGGACAAGCAGGGTTTCGGTTGTGTTGGGTTCCGGGGCGGGCTTGAATTAAACATTATCAGGATTCTGATGATTTTGTCTGATTGGCGAAAGCCAATTAGGGGCGTCGTTTAGGTTTGGGTCTTTGCGGGAGCGGGCCTGGTGTTTGCGGGAGTCCGCCTTGTATGTGGGCGGCTCGTGTTGCCAAGCCAGGTCAAAGAGACCCGTCGACCGTAGGGTCTTGGACGCGCAGGCCTGAGGCGCCTGTCCCGTAGGGGTTCGTGGGTTCAAATCCCACCTCCCGCACCATGTTCCAACCTACGAACCTTCGATAGTGGAATACGGCTTCCACTTACAGAAAGAAGGATACCGAGAATCCAGCGTCGATAGAAGTATCAGAATCCTACGACGACTGTCCCAGCACAGCAACCTTGCCGACGGTGAAGCTGTCAAGGGCTATCTCTCGAAACTGGATTGGTCTCTCGGAACCAAGGAGATTGCTTCTAACGTTCTATACAGTTTCTACAAGTTTCGAGGCGTTTCGTTCACCAAGCCACGATATCGCAGAATAGACAAGGTACCTTTCCTACCAACTGAAGCAGAGATAGATCAACTGATTGGAGGATGTTCACGAAGGGTAGGCTCTTTCCTGCTCTTCTTGAAAGATACGGGGGCTAGGGCTGGTGAGGCTTGGAGCGTCCGATGGACGGACCTAGACCTTGAGCAGAGAACTGTAAGAGTAACACCAGAGAAGAACTCCAACGCTAGACTGCTCAAGCTAAGTCTGAGATTGACCGAGCGACTGGGCACGCTGCCTAGGAATAGTCAGAAGGTTTGGGGAGATGGAACGCTTAACCACTTCGGCAGGCTGTTCCAGAAGCAGAGAAAGAGAATAGCCTCCAAACTAGGAAACCCTAGGATACAGTCAATCCACTTTCATACTCTTCGCCATTGGAGAGGAACGGTGGAGTATGCTCGAACAAAGGACATAGTCCACGTCTCTAGACTCCTAGGACACAAATCAATCCAGAACACGCTACGCTACATCCAACTCCAAACTACGGAAGATGACGCCTTCCATTGCAAAGCGGCTAGAACTCTCTCAGAGGTCACAGCTCTGGTCGAAACCGGGTTCGAATTTGTCTGCAAACTAGAGGACGGTGTCCAAGTCTTTAGGAGGCGTAAGTGATGGCGTCCCTAGTCGAGCTGAACTCCAAGATTTTCGGCGGACTCAGAGCCCAGTTCAGCAACGAGCGCGCGCAAGCCGTTCTGACCCAAGCTGAAAGCATGTTCCAGCAATCACGGTTCCAAAGTGGCTTGCGGGATGGCAACAAGCCAGAGGCGTACGAGCTTTTCGAAGGCGGCTGGATTGATCGAGCCTTAGAATTCTTGGGCTTCGGTCACTGGGCGATCGGTAGACCCGGCAAAGACCTTAGCGGCCAATCCAAACAAAAAGCCTCCGGCTCAACGCACTTGCATGAGCGTTCATTGAAACGAGCAGCACTTGCCATTCTCCAACCAAATCCAGAGGCCACTTTGGCGAGCATACTTGACAAGCTAATCCCAGAACCCTTGCCGAGAAGCCAAGGCATAGACGACAATGCGATACACCACTTGAATATCGTAGCATTCGGCAAACCAAACACTGGGAAGACCTCGATTGGGTCCTCTATCTGCGAATATCTTGTTTCAAGATATGGCGCTGGGTCAGTCTATGCGGTCCGCTCAAGTCGCGACTTGGTAGCCCTGTTGGACAATCTTCCAGCCCGTCCCTACAAGGCTGTGTTGCTATTCTTAGACGACATGACCAAGGCGCTCGACAACGTTGACCGCAGGACTCGTGGAATACTGCTTGGGGCACTCTATGATATCCGCGGTGCGTTGAAGCGCTGTGCTGGCATGACCGAGGGATTAGTGATAGTTCTTAGCGCAGTTCATAGATTCTACTCGACGCCAATCGACCTGAGGGCTGATGCGGACCTTCTGTTAGTTCGGTCTACGGGTACGCCGGGAACATTCGATGCGAGAACTGTTCGAAGCATGCTGGGCGATTCGGTCTACAACCAATTGCGCGAGAAAGAAGAGCGGGCACTCGTGAACCGTAGCGAGCTTGGATGGACTGGATGGGCGTCTAGGAATGGTTCTGGAATGATGTTCGTTCCCAGATCCAAAGGACTAAGCCTCGTGCCAACAGTCCAAATCAAGACTCCAACCAAGCATGCGAGAACAATTCTACAGAACAGACTCGTAGCCGCAGTCTACGCTGCACTCCTAGTTACCGTGTTGTTCCTGCTAATGATTGGAATCATTTGAGCACTATCTCATCCACCCCAAATTCCTGGGCATAATGCCGAGATGGGGTCGCCTCTAAGGTCTCTTACTCGCGCTGGGTCGCGAAAGGAGGTAGAAGTTTTGGCGCTCCTCAATCACAAGCTTTGCCGTCTTAGTGGATCTACGAATTCTTAGTGAAGGGAGTAGATGTGATATATGGATACAACAGGTACCGACAACACCTACAATCGCCCTTCTAACGGGGCAACCAGCATATTCAAGTCACAGATCGTGAGACCGAGCAGAGTTTTCCTAATTATCCCTCGCTGAAGTAGTCCACGTCCACCTTCTTGATATCATAGCGGTTCTCTAAGGTGACCCCAATCCCGTGGTCAATCATCAATTGGGCGAGTTCTTCCCCGTCTATGAGCACTATTCTCTTCTCAGTCCCCTTCACGTAGTCTCTGGCGTCCTCGGAGAACTGGGAAGTTGTAATGAAGACCCCTTTCTTAGCTTTCTTCGGTTCAAGACTGCCAACAAATGCCTGTATTTCCTTCCTCGCCACCGTTCCCTTATCCCACCGCTTTGCCTGAACATAGACAACATCCAGCCCTAACTTATCTTCGTTAATGGTGCCGTCTATTCCACCGTCACCACTTCGTCCAACACGCTCTGCGTCTTTCCGAGACCCACCATAGCCCATCTGCACAAGCAGGTCCAGAACAAGATCCTCGAAAAACCGTGGCGAGCATTTCTTAACACGGTCTAAGAGTTCTTCTGCCAACGCGGCCCGTAGACCCTGATAACTTGCTTCTAACAATTCAGTAGGCGTAGAGGCCGCTGCAAAATCCGAGATAGCTTGAAATCTCTTAAACAGGTTCTTGTCCTCGTCGGTTTCAATCTTTTTCAAGAGTGTTTTTTGTTGAACCTTCTGGAACTCGACAAACTCGGGAAACTGCATGAGAAACTTTCGGTCAAGATTGGGCGGATTGTTCTTCAACATATCTAATCCACGGGCGGTTATCTTGAGCTTTCCCATGCTGGGAGTCTCAAGAAGCCCTGCTTTCTTGAGGTAAGTCCTTGCCCAACCAACCCTATTGTCGAACGTTCTCTGTTTACCGCTTGGAAGCATTTCGACCCTATCCGGGTCCCTCAGCTTGAATTGTTTGGCGAGAGACTCGATAATGTCGTGCAGATCGTGCACTTGGTTGTCTCCGATTGTCTGCATCAACGGAAGCATTAGGGTTTGGTAATCTGGCAGTACCAATCTTGGACCCCAGAGTGCGTGGTCTCATCTCTTACTTAACAATCTCAGTCGAAAGCCCCGCCCTTCGGACTCCGTTCCTTGAGGCCCGGGAAGTAGCGGTATGTGCTGAACAAACGGGGCAGGTGACGCCCCCGAAGCAACTTACAGCTGGGACAGCACTCATTCAGCTTGAGGAAGACTTGTAGTCCTTTGACGCGGGAAATATGCGTTGAATTTCGTCTTTTACCTCCTTCTTCTTGTAGACCAGAACCCCCTCCTTAGCAGGTTCCTCTAGGCTGAGGTCAGTTCGAGAGGTAACGGTCATGAACTTCGGCAACGGGGCGAATGAAGACTCGAATAGTTCGAGTCCGGGCTCACATTCTGTATACCTGAAAGGTTGTTGGACTACTATGTAGCGGCTAAAGCGAGTAGGCATGAATAACAGTGCAAGTTCGCGAAAGTCTTCTCTGAATCTTGATGCAAACTTCGCCGCCCTGCGTTGTTCCCCGACGAGTCTAAGGAGTTTCTCTCGGTCCGCAGTGCCACTGAAGTCGGCTGTCCTTTCGATAATTCCCCTAATTTCGCTAGGAACGGTCTTTATCTGCTGATGGACACCAACATCTACTCGAAAATCGACCCCGAGCACTTCCAAACTGCTGTATAGCTTCTGAAGAGAGGCTGGAAACTTGATTTGAGCAGTGAGCCAGTATTTGTCTTCGGCAGAAGAGTCCGACCCCAAAGGGTCAAGTTGGGAGTTTAGCTTCACAAGATTCTCAAGAACAGTTCTTTCTTCTATCTGGAAGAGAAACTTCAACAATACAGTTTCCGCGCCGGCGGAAAGTTTGCCCGGGTCAAATTGGAAGGTGTCGCCTTCCCGAGAGACAGCAGCCTCCTCACGACGAAAAGCGGGTAAACAGACGGCTTGCAGTCTGATTATGTTAGGGATGGAAAAGGCAACTTTTCCTCCGTAATAGCCCGACTTAACTTTCAGCACTACGGAATACTCTCCAGTGTGGTCGGGCAACCTTAAGGAGAGGACCTCTGATTCCTTTGTTACTGACCGTTTTAGAGTGTCTAGGATCTTACCGATCTTCTCTACTATCTTGAGCGCTGCCTTCCCTTCTTGGGCGACGATTGGAACGGTCATCTCGTCCCACTCCACCTGAAAAGCTTGTAAAGGGGGAAAATCTTGTCTTCATCTGATTGAATCATGGTCTTGATTTCGACGTGCGGATAGTACCCGTACGCAAGGTCAGTGTACTCGACTCTAAAATGCAACTTGGATTTTCCAGGTCCAACATGTACAGTGTTCAATGGATCTCTCACGAGGACCTTTCTACCTTGAACTGAGTGAATGTACTCAGCGAGTTGCTGGAATATGTTGAATTTCTGAAGGTTCGCCAGCAGGGCGCTACCGAGAACCTCTCCAATCGATTTCCCGAAGTCCGTGTACTCTTGGTTCGTCTGCTTCACTTCCTCTCCAATTCGTTGAAGCCTTTGCACGCCTGCCTTTTCTGACAGATTCGGAGGGTCGCTGAAGATGCGGGCGACTTCGCCAATGAGACGGTGAAGGTCAGGAAATCGAGTCTTCATCTCACCGAAACCGGCTTTGACATCTTCGTTGAACGACTTTACGAAATCTGATACTACTGCTGGTTCTTCCAACGTCGCCTTGCTGTCATCTAATGCTCTTACTCCGATGATAACAGTTCCCAGCCCTTTGTTTTCTATTCGCAACGGGTTGGCGACAACCTTCGGAGATTTCTCAAGCCGAACCTCGGATGGCACTTCAACTTCAATCAGCGGCCGGAAGACATGAATTCGCTTCGACTCCGAAAACTTTCCATCCTTATGAAAGAAATCCCAATGGAGTTCGACCTCTTTCGATGTCTCTTCCATTTGTTCAGAGGTGATTACGAGCCCCAAGTAACCGTTTACTTCCACCTGTTTGACCGACAATTCGGTTTCAGAGAGAGTCCAATCATCGTTTGCCACATTGTACACTTCCGACACTTTCAACCCGCGAGGAATGCGTACCTGTATCCCCTCGAAGGTAGCTCCATGCCATAACGCGAACGACGGTATCTCTTCACCTTGGAGTGCTTCCTCGGGCAAGTACACTTTAACCGAATCATTGGGCAACTTTCCATCACCCTCTTTCGAATTCTGAAATAATGTCCTCGATTCCAGATTAGAACCTTGTTCCAACGGTGAAGAGTTTCGGACCCATCTCTTACTTAACAGTCTCTAACAGAGCTTAGGCTTTCATGCCATCCTTAGAGAAGAATCCCGACTTCTTCGCCCGCTTTTCATCAGTATGGTGCTGGACATGCGGCAAGGTCACGGCACATGAGATTACATTCCGTTGGGGCGGAAGGTGCTTCATGTGTAAGGAATGCGCGAATATCGTGGTGGAAAAACTCTAAGCTGGATGCCCTTAGTTGATAATTCATGAGCAAAGAAGGCGAACGCATGAGAATTGAGCTTGTCTCTAATTACATCACGAGCGCATACCTGAATATGGCTATCTTTCTCGTGACAACTCTTGTAGCTGGCTTTGCCGTTCTCGTTGCAGCGATTCTCGCCAAACAACTCGAATTAATTGAATTCTCGCCTATCGGCGTTGCAGCCGAGGTGGTCGTCTGGATAACGCTCAAAGGTCAGAACGCGAAGTTTGAGCGTAGACTGGAATTTCTTGATACACTCATCAAGAAGATTGAGGCGAGCCCACCCATTCCGCTAGGGAGCCTGAAAGAGATCATAGCGGAAGTCCGAAGACAGTAGTCAAGCCAGCTATAACCGTCACCAGTCAAAACCTACCTTATCATCGCAAAGTCTTCTCTATTGTTGGACTGCATCGGATTGCTTAGTCCCGTCCATTCACTCTTAAGGTTCCAGTCTAATGCTAACTTTAGACGAATGGATTGAGGTTGTCATTCGGGCGTTGCATCGGCTACCTTTCTTGCGAAGACATAATTGGCCCTTGGTTCCTAAACGTCACTCAAGTGTCCTGCGACTTGCCGTCGATCGGGGAAACAATGCCTTCGACGATGAAGAAAAACCAAGTAGTCTTTCTCCGGTCCGAGTTTCGAAACAGCCTTTTCTCAAGAGCCTATGAAGCTGAGGGAAGTCTGCACTCAATAGCATTGGCTATGGGTTACTTATCTGGCGATGGACTAAACGGATCAATTCGCGAGATGTGGAAGGGAACAAGAGGTGTTCCTTTGCATCGACTCGAATCGTTGGCGAAGATTGCCAAGACCTCATCTGACGAAGTTCTAAGAAACGTCGTTTCGAAAAATGAAAGCCAAATCATCAACGACTGGTTTTATGGACTCACCGAGTACCGTCGCCTCAAACGGGCAGGTAAAGCCCGTGGATCCGTTCCGGACAAGTAAACCGAGAACTCATAACCTTGGGGTCATGAGTTGACGGAGTGAGAGACGATCGAGTCGCTATCGGATTTTAAGCCGTATAATTGAATGACTGCCTTGTCCACGTCTTTGCGTTTCTCAGAATCTGCCAGGGCACCGTTCGTGAGCGATACTATGTGACGGACATTTTTCATTACTCCATTTGCAAGTATCTTGATCGGGAATAGACCAATACTGTCCTCCCGCACTTGCAAAAAGTTCCCCTGCCAAGCGTCAGAACTCGACTTCAATACGAGTTTCATGAGAGATGAATTCAACACTGCAACACAAAAAAGAAACGCTTCGTTATTTGTCAGACCTTGCTCAAGAGCTTGCTTTAGCCACCTATTGTTCTTTTTGAATGTGAGAGCGATACAGCCATCCGTGGGCACGGAGCCACGGTCGTCGAGGGCAAATTCCATGTCATGAGTCATCCTTCTCGTGAGAATCTTTGGTGAGGATTTCATTACAGCTGGATCTCGCGGCCGGTGATACTCATACCATTCTTTGCCGTAGTCGTCCCACGTTTTCTTTTCAGCCTCACGGGCAACTAGCCTGTCGTAAGACCTAACGAGGTAACGCGAGGCCCTTGGATATTTTATTGAGCCTGTAGCAATTAGTGCATCTATTCTTTTTTGGGCATCTGCTTGTTCCAAGTCATAATCCAACTTACCCAAATTAATCAGCCTGCCGTCAGCGGCATAAGGATACAGCAACCACTTCCTAGGAAGTCCGATTCTCCAATCTGCAATATCCTCAGCCTCTACTGCCGGCGACATGAGTGCGGCTTCGACAGATTCGGCAGAATCGAGCAGAAAGATGTCGAGGCACCCTCCTCCAGGAGTCACCCCTTGAGTCATTTCAAACACTGAATCCAATCGGTCGCAGTTGCTTACCGATAGGATGCGTTTCTTCAACGTGGACACTTCCGGGGCTGCGAGATTCCATGGTTCGCCGGAGTTGGTCTGAATTACGGTTTGGTCTAGGGAGTAAGCTCTGATGTATTCGTTGTCAACCATCTCTCCGGAGGAAGCGGTTGCGAGACCCATCTCAATTTCTTTGACAATCGCTTGTAAGTCGAGTTTACGGGCTTTTTGTTTTACCTCGACAAAAGGAAAATTGCCGGCCATATTACATTCGCTCTAATACCGTTATGCATGGGTAATTGGTCCGTCCTGGAAATACCACAGGGCCCGCCGGCCAGAGATCGATGAGTGTTATCATAGAACAGGTCTCTCTTATGAACCGCCGGATTCCGCGACCATATCTTCTTCTCAAGTATCGGTTTTGCGTGATAAAGCCAAGATGTCCCTTAGCAGGTAGCCACCGAATGCCTCTCTCAAGAAACAGGACGTATATGTCGTACTTGTCCGTCGCACTCGGGTAATGTTTGTAGAGAGCCTTAGTTGCCTCATCAAATAGCGGGCTTAGCTCACCTCGCAACACACCACTCCAAGGCGGATTCCCTACCACAATGTCGAAAGCCGTACCCTTGATTCGGCGCGCTTTCTCACGATCTTTCACGAGGCTCTCGGCACGAGAATTCGTTTGTGTGAACTGGGACAGCTGAAGTTGTACTTCCTGTTCAGGAGGCCGAAGCGAATCGTCGCAACCAATGCTCAGTTCTCGGACTTTGCGGCTCGGCTCAAGTTTCTTCGCGACTAACAACAGGTCTACGACGTAAAAGAGGACATTCATTTCGGTCAAGAAACAAGCAAATGGATGGATGTCTAGCCCGAACAAACCCGCGACGATTTTGTTCAAAACCCGCCATGCCAATTCTCGATTGTCCTTGATTTCCGATAGGTCTGAATGGCAAATCTTCTTGGTTTCTAGGTGGGTTCTGAGCCTCTTCGCCGCTTCAACTAAGAAGGTACCGCTGCCACAAGCAGGATCAAGTACCTTGAGTTTGCAAAGTGGCGCGGCTTCGTTGTAGCCGACTCGATCGAGAATGAGGTTGACAATTTCATCCGGGGTGTAAAACCCTCCAAGTCTGGCTCTCTCTTTCGGGGGAAGATATTCTTGGTACACATCTTTCCAAATATCTCTTTCAATTTCAGAGAGATCGAATCGGTTGAGAATTCGGATGCATTTTTCCAGGGAAATGTCAATTGATCTTTCGGCCCGTCTATAGATGGCCTCTTCATTCTCATCATATTCTTCCTTTGTTTCAGACGGAACTACCCACCAATCAAATAGTCCATGGAGGTAGAGGTGAGAATAGAATACATCAGCCATCAACTTTTCAGCCTCATCAACCATGTTTCTGAAGGCCGTCGCCTTCTGATACCAATCGAGTAGTCCGCCTCCGACGTCCTTTAGACGTCGGTCTACGCTCGCTCCCGACAGTTTTCTTGCGACAAGGCCTTTGTCTTCGGCGACTCGATACAGCAAGATCCGACTGAGGATGACGTGAGCGGTTTGCCTCGCGAAAACTTGGACATGGTCTGCATCGATTAACTCAAGCAACTCATCTCTTAGATGAGTATCGAATCCATCTTGATCCGTTACGAAGCTGGCGATTAATTCGCTCAGCAATTCCTCTTTGGCCTCGATTCCTAGATTCCTCTTTGCTAGCCTTGCTTCTCTTTTCAATGTAGCATTGTTGAGTTTACTGGACTTGCGAAGTTCGCTTAGCTTCCTAACTTTGTCATCAAGGTAATTGCCGATAGTGGTAGGTGGGACTCTTCCCGAGTATGTGCTCCAGTCATCGAGTGGGGCCCATATGGTAAATCCGGTACCGTTTGATGAGCCGATCGGAATGCTTGTCCCCAGGAATGTTCTGAGTACATCCACAAGCATGTCCGTTAGCTCGTCCAGTGCACTCTTCATTTGGGTGCTAAGAATCCGAATTTCGTCAGAACGCTGAGGCTTTGGGTGAACTTTCCCGAACTCCACTTCATAAGAGGAAGGTCCCGCTGTTAAGTAACGGCTCGCTTTCAGAGGTCGAAAGATGGTTAAGAGCTTCTCGATTGTTCTTTCGTTGATTTTTCCGGATTGGTATTGTGTAGCTACGTCTTCCAGATCGATTGATTCATTCTGGGAAACTTTGATTCCAGAAGGTCCAGTTGTGCAATCATACCCAATCAGTTGATGGCCGTTTGTGATGAATCCAAAATCGCAGGTCCCAAGTCTCTTCAGATTTCTTTCGAATTGGTTAATCGCGTCGGCGTTGAGTCTTGGAAGATTGGGTGTCTTTGTCTCTACGTAAGTTACAAGATAGTTGAGAAGGTCAAACCCGTAGATGTCGTAAATTTCTCCGAAGAGGAGCTTTTCTCTTGGCCAGCCAAGGGTGTCGATCAGAAGTCTGTCTCGGATGAGGGTTCGCAGGACTCTTTCCTTGCCTTCCCCCGAAGGGGGAGTTGGTCCCGTGGCCAGTTGCTTCACAATGCCAGCTAGTGAGGCTGCAACTTGGTTCTCAAAGTCTCTGGATGGAGCCAATGGTCCGCCATCCGCTGTTTTGAAGGGAATAAGACCTTTAGTCGTCCGCTGAGATGTAGGTTGAAGCATATCCCAGACCATTTCGGAGATTGCAAGCCCTGCAAGAACTGCTTCCAAAGCTCAACATTGTGAACCTAGTTGCAACAGCAGACCTCAATCAACTCGTCAACTTACAGATGCTGGTTGGAATCGAAGGTTTCCGTTATGACCCGACAGTGTACAGATGTGCGTATCTCAAAGATTCGGAAATGAAGGGCAAAGTCTCCATTTTTTCCACTGGAAGGATGATTTGTGTGGGTGCGAAGGGTCTAGAAGATGCTAGGCTTGACCTTGAATATGCAGCAAGAAAGGTTGCGAAACTCAGGCTGATTAAACCAACAAAGCTAGTCGTAAAGCTCCGAAATATTGTGGCAACAGGCGGACTTGGAAAGCCCATAGACATTGAGCGGCTTGCCACCAGACCAAACGTTCTCTATGAGCCAGAGCAATTCTCAGGAGCAATATATTATGCGGAAGAACTTGAGGGAGCGTCGGTCTTGGTTTTTGCGAGTGGTAAGGTGGTGTTTGCAGGTCTGAAGAGTCTACGATTGCTAGAAAGCGCCAGACACATATTGAGAAAACTGGATGAATAGTCCGACGAATGATGGACAGCCTCCTACCTCAATGGTTGCATTTTTGACCCTGCTAGGGGAAACAGTCTTTTGTATCAGTCGCTCGAAGTATGACTCCAGATACGAAAATGGGAAAACTTAGTGGTAGCGCCCTTGGCAGAAAGGCCAGTAGGAATCCTCGAAAGAAACAGATAGTGTGGAAGGAAGTGGAAAAAACTACTGGACACAAACTGAAGGTGGGATTGCCTCCATCCTACGAGTACATCAGAACCACCAAGAAGGTGCCGAAAGGGCTACTGCCCAGACATGACCCAGAAAAAAGACCTTGAGCGACTACCGATAGACTGACAGCGCTTCCGGTGCAAGTGGACCTTCCCCATTATAGTCCTTTCTCGGCTCTAGTGACACGAATATTCCGACGAGTAACAAGGCGACAAGTCCCAACACCAATCCAAGTATCGTACCCGAGACGAACAGTCCTACTGCGACAAATATTCCAAAGAAGGCAATGACAATAGTGCGGTCTCTCATGTCTCACACATCTTCTTCGCTGAACTGCCTAGGCAGCTCTTCTTCTAGGGGTTTTTAGTGAACTCGAACAACAATCACATCGTCCGCACTTAGCTTACTGCTGATTACTTGGTACTTCACTGCGACCTCTTTGGGGTCAATCACGTAGCAGTTCAAAGAATCCAGGCATGAGACACGCTCCAACAACCAACTTCCAGCCGGGACCGCGATGCCGACTCCTGTCAGAACTGGCACCATGTGCAATTCCGAATAGTCTTGACCGATTGCTCCGAACGTTACTCGAAAGGTAGGACTTCCGCTCCAATCTACAACATAGCCGCCATCAGGTCCAAGTGTTGACTTACATTTCCACAGAATGGGCGGCTCGAATCGAGGCGAAGTAAGAAGCACAAGAATATGTCCACAGGAAGCGCAGAACTTCGAGCCATCAGGGTTGGCGCTCCTGCATTGCGGACATGTTGGTGTCATGGTTCATCATTATCTTGATTAACTTCGAGGATCAGCCGCCCTTATTCTAGGAGGCTCGGGGCCCTCCGACGAGTGTAGAATATGTGACGTCCGTTCCTGGTCGAAGTTATTGTGTCAAGGTCATTCGCCATCCAGCGGAGGCATCGATCAATGCTTGATCCTCGAATCCAGCGCCCATATCGTTCATGGAAAATTCTTCGTGCCTCTCTAACGATAAACTCGGGGCTTAACATTCGCTGGTGTTTGCTCAAGACTTCGCTAATCACATCCTGAAGTTCAACCGAGTAACTAGTCACTCATTCTCGCTCATCTGCGTTTCAAATCACACGGAACCGGAAGGATTGCAAACGATTAGGACAATGATGACACACGCTTGCTGTATGCATATACCACATCGCGTCATCACTTGTCCTTCAGCGGAAGATTGAATTTGTGTCTTCTGAGCCAGTTGGAAGCTGCTCGCCGCGATATGCCCCTTTCTCTTGCAACGCGCTCGATCTTGAGCGTCAAATAGAGCATCAGGGCTCGTCGGGGGTACTCGGCGATGATAGCTTGTCGGATACAATGCCAAGGTTTGGTCGCGACGAGGGGGCCGAATGGGTCACAATCCAAAGGCGCTTTTCCTATTATGGCATCAATTCGGCCTTCGAACCATTCCCATAGTTCGTCTTCGTAGTCCGGTGAGACGGAACTTCCACAAAACGGGCAAACGGATTTGGGTCGCGCTTCCTCAGTCGTTCATGAAAACCATCATGCGTTTCTGTGATCAAATGGGGCTTCCCCACCTAATAAGCGAATTGGGTAGCGACACATCTCGGTGAAAAAAAAATTGGTCATACGGACATATCACCGGGTTATCGCGTAATAACCTCTCAGTATGGGAGAGTTATTGGATAGCTGGGTTCAGAATTAGGTTGTGTCCTTTAACTTGATAATGCAACTCGCGTACCTCAAACCACTCCAAAATTTCTATCGCCTCACTGGGAACTACTACGACATACTTGTAGTAATTCTTCCCGTTCTCGCTACGGTTCAACTGCTTCTGTAGGCGAATGGTACGCATATGAGATCAGTAGGTACCCAAAACCATATATGCCTTAGTAGGTACCTATGACTGAACCAACTTGCAAGAAAAAGGCGCCAGTCCGAACCCGCAGGGTTCAGGACTCTGTCCCGTAGGGGTTCGTGGGTTCAAATCCCACCTCCCGCACCATACAGTTCTCGCCTGTAAAGTGTGAAGGACTTTTTTTGTTCAGACATACCCCTAGGGGGGTCGAGAAATAGTTAGTAGAAAAAGAGAAAGAGAAGATCTAGAGAGAATGTTCCAGGCTCAGCCTACTGCTTTAGGCTGGGGCGGGATCGTATTACAATCTCTCTAGCAGCTTCAACCTGTCGGGGGTATTCTTTTCCTCGCCCGGAGAGTTTCTTGTCTGCCTTGTGAGCGTCCAGCTTGGCGACGATGTAGTCGACGGCCTTGTGAATGTCGAATTGTTTGCAGCTGAAGATGTCGACGAAGGCTGAGTTTCTGTCCGGGAAGGTGTGAATGCTGATGTGGCTCTCAGCGATTATGACGAAGCCGCTGACTCCCCATTCAGACGGATTGTCGCCTGGGCGATAGATGAAAGTATAGGGCGGGGTGATCTTGTGCATCCCGATAACGTCGGGAAGCTCATCTAAGAGATCATAGATGTGAGAGAGGTCGGAGAGCTTTCGACGGTCACATTCCGACAAATCAAGCGTAAGGTGTGGTCCAAACATTTCTGGAAGATTTTCTAGTCCGAATTTTCCGGATGATAACAATTGCTGCTCGACGCGTATTTAAGAATTGTTTGCGCGCAGATCGATCGCGACAGTAATTTTTTCCGCGAGAATTTTTTTCAGTCAACGGAGAAAATTTTCTCTCCACGAACTTTTTCACCGAAAAAAGATCATCCGGTTGCTTGCGAGCAAGAAATCGTAGATAAAAATTCCGCAGACAACGGCAGAATCGGACAACTAGATGTGCACTGACATCGGAATGAGACAAACACACATAGTTGTAGCAAAGTCGGCGCTGCCGAGTTCTTCGGGCGCCTCGTGTACAACAAATTTGCCCTTCACCTAGACAATTTGACGTGCGAGTCGTCAATCGTTCCGACGATTATTGGACTCTCGGAAATCCTTGAGAAGCTTGAACTTCCTAACAATGTTCAACCCTTTTCGACCCAGGAAATAACTGCGGACAATCGAGATGCCTATCGACTAAGAGTCTCAGCTTCCAGCATATCGTTTGGAAGCTAAGCGACAGAGTCAAGAGGGATCTGCAAAGTGGAAACGTTAAATTACGCGAGGAGACTGGCGATTCCTAGTCTCACAGTGAAATCATGTCCCGAGAGTTCAGGCTCATACTCCGCTTCATGGGAACCGACATAGACGGGACCAAGAAAGTAGCCTACGGTCTCGGCAAGATACGCGGCGTAGGACCCAACCTTGCCTTTGCAGTCGTCAGAGCAGCAAAGATCAACCCCGAAGCCCGCATGGGAGCCCTCTCAGACGGCGAATTGTCAAGAGTAGAAGACGTAATCAAAGATCCTCTGAAACACGGCATACCCCCTAGAATGGTCAACAGACGCAAGGACATCGAGACCGGTCGAGACATGCATCTTGTTGGGGCTGATTTGGCTCTGAAGATCAAATCTGACATCGACCTCATGAAAGACATCAAGAGCTGGAAGGGAATCCGACACTCCCTCGGCCTCAAAGTCCGAGGCCAGAGAACAAGAACCACAGGCAGATCAGGAAAGGCAGTAGGAGTGAAGAAGAAGGTTCTCATGGAAGCAGCAAGAGCTGCAGGGAGGAAGGAGAAAGAAGAAGAGAAAAAGTAGACAAGGGTAATGCCATGGGAGATCCACGAAAGCCTAGAAAAGCCTACCAGACTCCGCGCCACCCATGGCGAAAAGACCAGCTTGAGGAAGAACTCCACCTAGTCGGCGAATACGGACTACGAAACAAGAGAGAACTACGCGGCCATGAGACCGAGCTCTCACAAATCAGAGGTATCGCTAGAACACTACTCGGCGCAGAAGCAGGGGAACGAGGCCCACTCGAAAGCCAGTACCTGAAACGACTCGCAAGACTCGGAATCCTCCCAGAATCAGCAACCGTCGACAACATTCTAGACCTCAACGTCAAAGATCTAATGGAACGCAGACTACAGACAATAGTGCATAGAACAGGTCTCGCCAAGTCAATCCACCAGGCACGCCAGTTCGTCACTCACGGACACATCAGCATCGCCGGAGACGTTGTCTCTGTGCCAAGTTACATTGTTCAACGCGAACAAGAATCCAGAATAGCCTTCCACGCCCGCAGCCCCCTCAGCAATGCTCAACACCCTGCCAGAGCGGCGGCAACAGGCAAGAGAATCTCTAGAATCATAGAGGAAGTAGCGCCCCCGACTGCTCCCGTTCTTCCCGAAGTCCCACCTGAAGTTAAGGAAGAAGTCTTGGCCGAAGAACCCCTCGTAATGCCAGAGACCGAGACCGAAGAGGAAGCACCTGCGGAGCCCGGAACAGAGAAACAGTAGCAACCTGCTTAAACCTCAAGCTTCGAAACAGACTCGGTACCAATGGTCGTCTCCACAGCAATCCTCCTCATAGTCGGAGGAGTATGCGCAACCGCACCGCTCTTCAAACGCGCATCAAAGGATCTCGCGCGCTTCCTGTCGATCATCGGCTTCTTTGTAGGCATAGCTGTAATCATAGTGGCCATAGATCTGGCACTCGGTCTCAACTTTCTCTCTAACATATTCGGGATAGTATTCGAGCCAAATACAAACTCGAACTATCCATATCTCAAGTACTATCTCCCCATCATGGCAGTCCTCGGAATACTACTTATCTCCCGTCCTCTGAAAAACCTGCGCTGGGCATCACTGATCTCCCTCGGCATCGGAATACTTGTCGCGGCTTATCTCCGAGTTGCGTTTCCGGGCTTGCTGAACAATCTTGAACTGGGCATAATTTTCCTGATCATTACTCTGATCCTTTACACCCTTCTGAGATTTGTGGAAGACATTCTCGAGACGATCGGCTCGATCCTTGCCTTCCCACCCATCGCCATAGTCGTAGGCCTCGTAAGCGTATACTTTGGAATCGTCGCCGGCGTCGCCTAGTCAATCATGATCAACCGAAACTGCAATGGCCCCTCCTTCATTTTCCCAGCATGGCTCCGTGCAGCATGATGTGAAGCGAGGCCGGGAAGACGACGAGCAGTATCAAGTGCTACGATCATGATAGAATTTGGATAATTGCGTTCAAAATCCTCGTAAAACTCGTCAGCTTTAAATAAAGTCCGACCGGTTCGGCTGGACACTTCGCGTTGGAAGCATGATAACTAGATGGACATAAAGCTCCTTACCAAAGAACAAGACACTATACGTTTTGTCCTCTCTGATGTCTCCCCGGCATTTGCCAACGCGCTTCGCCGCATAATCCTCGCCGAAGTCCCGGTGATGGCGATCGAGGACGTCATGATTCTTGAAAACAGTTCGGTCATGTACGATGAGATTCTGGCCCACCGCCTCGGACTCATCCCCATCACAACCGATCAGAGTTACAATCTTCCCGAGGAATGCACTTGCAAGAGCGAACTCGGGTGCGAAAAGTGCAGAGCATCACTCTCTTTAGAAGTCGAGGCCTCGGACCCTGTTGAGGTTGTGTACACCTCAAACCTGAAACCTGAGAACCCCGAAGTGAAACCAGTCTCCGACAAGGTCCCGATCGTTAAATTGGCTCAAGGCCAGAGAATCAAGCTTGAAGCATACGCGCGGCTTGGAAGGGGAAGAGACCATGCAAAGTGGCAACCAGCATCAGCATGCACCTACAGCTACGACCCGAAGGCGAAGACTTTCAATTTTTTTGTCGAATCAACTGGAACCCTACCGCCCGAGAAGTTGGTTCTAGACGCCGCTCGGCTCATCAGCGCGAAAACCTTGGGATTCGAGGAAGGACTCGGAGGAATTTCTGAAAAGTGAAAAAGACAGTAGCCGTCGCCCAACCCGAAGAGATTGTTGACGCTTCCAATCTTATCCTCGGAAGAATGGCTAGTTACGTTGCCAAGAAGGCCCTTGACGGAAAAAGCATGGTGGTCATCAACGCAGAACGCGCAGTCATTTCCGGGACCAAACAGCGAGTTGTCGCAAGAGCTAAGCTCAAACTAAAGACTCGAACGCTCGGAAACTTGGAAAAAAGCCCGACGCATCCGCGCAAGCCTGACGGTTACGTCCGAAGAGTCATACGGGGAATGCTACCTTGGAAAAAACCAGGAGGCAAAGACGCTTTCCATAGAGTCAAAGTCTACATCGGGACCCCGAGCGAATATCAGGATCGTCCAGCAACCAGAGTCGCTGACGCTGACGCCTCAAGACTGAGAGTTCCTTACATCACGATCGCCCAATTATCCGGTGAGATTGGAGGCTATCCACAGTGAGCGAGAAGAAGAAACTCTCGCTTGAAACAGGCAAGAGGAAAACTGCAATAGCGAGAGCAGTAATGAGACCCGGGAAGGGACGCATTTACATCAATGATCAATCGCTCGATCACATGTATCCAGAAGTTGCAAGAATGAAGATCGAGGAGCCATTGTTGATCGCCGGGGATAGGTCGAAGGGCGTCGATATTAGAGTCAGCATCGAGGGTGGCGGAGTGATGGCTCAGGCAGAAGCTGCACGCATAGCTATAGCCCGGGCGTTGGCAGGCTGGACGAAGGGCAGTGAGTTGAGAAAGACGTTCCTCGCCTACGATAGAGTCATGATAGCTGGAGACCAGAGAGTCGCAGAACCCAAAAAGTTCGGCGGACCCAGCGCGCGAAGAAGAAAACAGAAATCGTACAGGTAAATGGTTGCGCGATGATAATACCAGTAAGATGCTTTACCTGTGGGAAGCAGATCGCTGACAGGTGGGAAACCTTCAATCAGAGGGTAAGAGCAGGCGACAAGCCCCAGAAAGTCCTCGACGAACTAGGAATCAGGCGATACTGCTGTAGACGAATGCTCATAACTCATGTCGAGCTAATCGACGAGTTTCTGAAATATCCGCAAGTGACCGCGAAGAGACGGGCTGAACTCGCTTAGGATCTTGGTCGAATGGAGAGCCAAGAGTTTGAGGATAGAGAAGCAATCCCCCGAGCGGAGAACCTTCTCCTCTCGCTGGAAGAGCTCTTGGCCGCGGGTCTCCACATTGGAACCCGGATCAAAACGGTGGATATGGAGAAGTACATTTTTCGAGTCAGACCCGACGGGCTCTTCATACTAAACATCGGAGAGACGAATGAGAAGATCCGAGTAGCCGCCAAGTTCATGGCGCGGTTCGAACCGGGCCGAGTACTGGCCGTATCATCAAGACTCTATGGCAAGACTCCGATAGACAGATTTGCCGAGCTGACCAAGGCCATGCCGATTGTTGGCCGATTCATGCCTGGTCTCATATCCAATCCACTACAGCCAAAACATGCCGAACCGCAAGTAGTACTGGTAACGGACCCGAGGGCTGACTGGCAAGCCATCAAAGAAGCAACAGCCGTTGGCATACCAGTCATCGCACTCTGTGACACAGACAACGTATTCTCGGGAGTTGACCTAGTAATTCCAGTAAACAACAAGGGACGGAGAGCACTGGCGGTGGTTTACTGGTTGCTAGCCCGCCAAATTCTCAGAGAGAGAGGAGAAATCCCACAGGAAGGGACAATCCCGTTGACGATAGACGATTTCGAGACGAAGCTCGCCGCCATGCCTGTGGGACGAGCTTCGGGTGGCGAGGCGTGAAAAGGCGCCTTCCAGCTCAAGCAGGAACTTTCTACCCGGACACTGAAGGAGCCCTAAGAACCCAGATCCAACAGTCGTTCCTCCATCCCTTGGGACCAGGAGCCATACCGACGACTCCTGGAACGCGAAACCAGAACCTACTAGGATTGATAGTTCCACACGCGGGCTACAGGTACTCTGGACCCGTCGCGGCACACAGCTACTACCTCCTGGCGTCGGCTGGAATCTTCGAGTCCATAATCATCCTCGGACCCAACCATACAGGGATTGGAAGCGGAGTATCGACAATGACTGAGGGCGAATGGAGCACCCCTCTAGGAGACGTGCCCATAGACACGGATCTCGCTCAAGAAATCGTCGACAGCTCCCACTTGGTAGACGTCGAAGACGAGGCTCACAGAAACGAGCACTCCATCGAAGTTCAGCTGCCATTCTTGCAATTCATCTATCCGAGACGATTCAAGTTCGTTCCCATCTGCATGATGCTCCAAGACCTTCAGACCAGCATCGAAGTCGGCGAGGCTATAGCAAAAGCGGCGGAGAATCATCGGGCCATCGTCCTAGCTTCCTCGGACTGGACCCATTACGAACCACAAGAGCAAGCTCAATCCAAGGACGAGCAAGCGATCGAAGAAGCGCTGCAAATGAACGAGAAAAAATTCCAGGAAATAATCGAGGAACGCTCCGTCTCGGCTTGCGGATACGGTCCAGTTACCGCGATGATCCACGCGGCAAAGCTCCGCGGAGCAAAGAGTGGGAATCTACTCTCCTATCAGACTAGTGGAGACGTCACCGGGAACAAGAGCGCAGTGGTAGGCTATGCCGCAGCTTCATTTGAGAAGTGAAGAATCCTCGCGGCCGACCGACGATCTTTCCCCCGCAATTTCACGAGCCCCAGGCAAGATAATCCTAGCCGGAGAACACTTCGTAGTCCTCGGCGCGCCCGCCGTAGCTATGGCCATCAACCTATACTCTGAGGTCCAGGTAACACCCAAGAATAGTTCAGGAGTAGATGTCGATGCGGACATTCCGCTTCGATTTCTCGCTGGGAAGAATCGAAACTCGGGGGTTCCTGATCCTCGACAGCTTCTACGCCCTCTTCAGCTCGCGGCTGAAGCCACCTTGAAACAGGTTGGCGCTAAAGACCGCGGACTTCGGGTGAATGTGGAGTGTGAGATTCCTGTCGCGGCGGGCCTCGGCTCGTCAGCATCGACAACCGTGGCAATAATTTCGGCCGTAGCGAGGTCGAGGGGGATAGAACTGAGCAGGAAGAAGATCTTCAAGCTCGCCTTCGTGCCGGAAAACTTCCTTCACGGCAAACCCTCGGGAGTAGACCAAGCTGCGTGTATCTACGGAGGCTTGATTCGGTTCAATCGTCCGTCAAATGTGAAAACCGTTCGACTGGAGAAAGAGCCTGCAATCGTCGTCTGTGACACTGGCATTCACCATGCAACTGGGACACTTGTAGGAGGTGTTGTTCGGAAATCTCACAGAGAGAAGGAGGACTTTCGTGATTACATTGCGAAAGTTCGCGACATTTCCAATGGAGTCGTCAAGGCGTTAAGGAAGGGCGACGACGAAGACCTCGGTGTGCTCATGTACCAGAATCACGATCTTCTTCGAAAGATCGGCGTTTCCCATCCCAAACTCGACCACTTGGTAGAGGTAGCAAGGCGCTCAGGCGGCTTGGGAGCGAAACTTACCGGGGCTGGAGGAGGAGGCTGCATGATGGTCCTCTGCCGGAGTGTTAGGGATCGAGATAGAATGTCTCGCGTTCTCAGAAGGGAGGGCGGGACGCCATACAAGGTTTCAATGGATATCACTGGCGTCGAATCACAGTCTGCCTAAGAGGGATTGTTGAATTGCGATGAGAAAAATCCAAAGCCTAGCATCATAGCCAAGCAGACACGCCCAGAGCTCGAAGAGCGCCTCGAGGCAACACTTGGAATTATTGTATCATGTTACAAAGGAAGATTCTGTTCTTGGATCTGTAGAAAGATCAACGGCTCATCGAGACCAGATCCTGCATCGGTCTGGTATGATCTTCCTGGCTCGCTTCGATGGCAGAATACTGCTTCAGCATCGGAGCCCCAACAAAACGATATTCCCAGACTGCTGGGATTCATCAAGCTCCTTCCATGTCACGTTCGGAGAAACCTACGAACAAGCAGCAAGACGTGAACTCAAAGAAGAGACGGGGATCTCGGCACCACTCACCTATCTTGGAAAGTTCTCGTACCACATCCCGCCCGAGAACGAGATCGTTGCAGTATTCTCCTGCAGAAGTGATGATCCTATCAAGATTGATCCAACGGAATCCTCTGGAGCATCATTTCACACAAGAGACGAAGTTAACGCGATTGCTTCATCCCAGAAAGCAGCACCCTGGCTCACAAGGGGCTGGAAGGTACTAACAGATCGTCGAATCTGAAAGCGGAGCGCTCGACTGTTTGACGTCGGACTATAGCATGTCGACGGTAAGCAGTGATTCGGTGAGGTTGTTGTTCTGGTCCTCAACTGTTGACCGGTCAGATTTGCTAGTACGGGTTAAAGCCCAAGAATCCGTTCGAGCTTGCGTCCCAGTAACCAGCGAACACCCATGTTGGGACTCCGCCACTGGGTGTGATGACCTTCCAGATCTCGTAGATCGAAGCTACTCGATCGCCGCTTGGTTCAAGCTGGGTCCAGCCAGTAACCCCATAGTAGTTGTCTGCGACCGTAAGCATCGCAGCTTCTATGCGAGTCCCATTATACGACCCTACTTGTAGCGTCGCAAGGGCGGCGAGCCAGACATCATCGTACGCGCCCGTACAGTAGAAATCGCATGATGCTCCCGGATATGTGCTGGCAACGGTTGTGTAGAGTCGTTCGGTTTTGGTGTTGTTGAGGAAGCCATAGATTGTTGAGGGCAACCTGATGCTGGATATGATGGGTCCCGAAGTTGGGTCAGCGGATAGGACGGTGTCTTGTGCCTCGCCATCTGTGCCGGTCCAAACAGAGGTCGGGCCGCCTCCGGTGCCGGGAAGCTTACCAGTAAGAAGAGCTCTGATTGAAGTAGACGAACTCTGACTTATCTCAGATACTATACCCCCAAACTCTTCAAATGAGATCGCGTCAATTCCGACTCTGTTTGGGCTCGTCGCGTTCAAGGCCTGGAATTCAACAGACAACCGCTGAATTACACTGGCAAAAGTTGTAGCCGAAGTATCATAACGAATGACGCAGACGCTGTCCGAGGAAATGCATCCCGCATAATCGACTATGCCGCCGAAATCGACAGCCGTGGCGTTCGCCAAATTGTCGCCATAGCTGTCATGCCTTTGGAGAATAACCACCTTCGTTGCTCCTTCCGCTTTCAGCATGGCTGCATCGGCTTGACCCTGCCACCTGTCGTCTGGAGCAGTTCGGAACAGGTAGTCATTCGGAATCGCGAGAGCAACAGAAGTTGAGGAGGGGCTAATGAGAACAATGTGGTTAGCATTTGCGAACGAAAGTATGAATTGGATGGCGCCGCTGTTCAACGGACCGACGACAACATGGATTCCTGCCGCCGCAAAGGCCTGCAGCTCGGAGAGTGCCCTTGAGTTATCTAGAGAATAGTCGCTGACCGACGCTGCGAATTTCAGATTGCAACCGGCCGCGGCGAGAAAGGAGTTGATGTCATCTATCGCCAGTGCTGAACCGTCCTTGGCCCTCACGCCTTGTGCTGCAAGTGCGCTTGAAAGGTCGAGAAGTTCACCGATGGTGACGGTCTGCCCTGAGAGGCATAAGCTACCCTTTTGTTGAAGCTGAATCTGAAGTTGAGAGATTTGAGCCTGAAGCTGGGTAATTTCGGTCTGGTCTAGTGCCAGCTGTGCACTGAGCGCGCTAAGTTGAGTGCTGAATGATGATTCTAGCGATTGGACTTTGCTGATTTCGTTGGAGAGTTGAGTTTCCAGCGACTGGAGTTGCGCATTTGCTGTTGCGAGTTGGGTTTCGAGCGATTGGAATTGAAGAGACGTATGGTTGAGTTGAGAGTTGATCGTCTGAAGGTGGTAGATCTGGTTTGTGAGATTTGCGATCTCGGCCTTGAGGGCGGCAATTTGGTCGCTGAGTGAGCTGGCATTGTTGTTGAGATTTGAGACCTGGTTATTGAGAGATGTAGCTCGTGCCTGGTAGTAGTAGGCAACTCCTCCGAGGGACCCGCCAGTGGCGGTCAATAGGAGAATAATCAAAGCTTTCATGGGGACGATGTAAGACATGACGTCTCCGTGGTGGTGCGGACCCATAATTGAACATTGCACATTGCTCATAGCCGTCATAGTCGGGGGGCGGAAGGGGTAGCGGATTCGACTATTTCTACGGGGAGATGATGATGGGAAGAGATCTCGAAAGGGGTTGGTGGTTGTTAAAAGTAGGAAAGTAGGAAACTAGGGGCGCTAAACTTCGGAAATATTCTACGTCTCTTCTAATGCGATGAGGGGAGCCGAGAAAGGTTTTATCGCCTCGAAAAAGTGAATTGAAGCATGTCTGAAATCGTTGTCCTCGTAGACGAGAAAGATCATCCAATTGGCTACGAGGAGAAGATGAAGGCTCATTCCGACGGAGGAAAGCTACACCGAGCGTTTTCTATCTTCATTTACAATTCCAGGAATCAAATGTTGCTCCAACTTAGGTCTAACGCAAAACACCATTTTCAAAGTCTTTGGAGCAATGGGTGTTGCAGCCACCCGTTGAAAGGTGAGGAGCTAGAGAAAGCAGCCCATAGAAAACTCAAGCAGGAGTTCGGATTTGATACAGAACTGAAGGAGGTCTTCAGTTTCCTCTACAAAGCAAAGGACCCGAAGAGCGGGCTAACAGAACACGAATTCGATCACGTATTCATTGGAGAGTACAACGGTGTTCCAAAGCCAAATCCTGAGGAAATTGACGATTGGAAGTGGGTCACTCCGAGTGAACTCAGGAATGATCTCGCTCAGAATCCTGACCATTATACTCCTTGGCTGAAGCCAGCGTTCGAGGGTTTGGTCCAGCGAAACAGGAGCAAGCTATAACCACAAATGCTCGCGCATAATTGTTCCGACGATCTGATTTCAGGAGACTGCAAGGTTGGAAGTGAAGAGTGTGGAGAGAGGATCGAACATTGGATCATTTTACAAACTGTCGACCGAAGAGAGACTGCGTATCGTCCAAGAATTCTCAGGACTCTCCGACGAAGAAGTTCAGACGCTGAAGACTGGCGCTCTGCCCGGTCCCTCGGCGCAGAGAATGATCGAAAACGTCGTTGGAGTTCTACCAATACCCTTGGGGATCGCCGTGAACTTCCTTGTCAACGGCAAGGACTATCTCATACCAATGGCCATCGAGGAACCCTCAGTTGTTGCGGCAGCCAGTCACGCCGCCAAGATGGCAAGGGCCAAGGGCGGGTTCAAGACCAGTAGCACTGAGCCGATCATGATCGGGCAAGTACAACTTGTAAAGTGCCCATCACCAAGAGATGCGGAGAAAGCAATTCTCTCCTCCAAGCAGGAGATCCTGAACAAGGCGAACCAACAGGACCCGACACTGGTCTCAAAAGGCGGGGGCGCAAAGGATCTACGCGTCAGAATACTCCCCTCACTCGCAGGCACAATGGTGATCGCTGAATTACTCGTCGATTGTCGAGACGCTATGGGGGCTAACGTCGTCAACACGATGGCAGAAGCAGTAGCTCCCATGTTGGAGAAGCTCTCTGGAGGAAATGCAAATCTTAGAATCATATCCAATCTAGCAGATAGGCGAATCGCGAGAGCCACTGCGCACTTCTCGAAAGATGATCTAGGTGGAGGGGAAGTTGTGGACGGAATCGTGCAGGCCTATGCTTTTGCGGCCGCGGATCCGTACAGGTGTGCCACTCACAACAAGGGAGTGATGAATGGGGTCACAGCGGTCTGCCTCGCGACAGGAAACGATACTCGCGCGATAGAAGCGGGTGCACATGCTTACGCGGCTAGGACAGGGCACTATTCGCCTCTGACACGCTGGAGTAAGGATGAGAATGGTGACCTTGAAGGATTCATAGAGATACCCGCTGCTGTTGGGATAGTAGGAGGAATAACCTCCGTGCACCCAGCAGCAAGGATCAGCCTAAAGATTCTAAGAGTTAAGACCGCAAAGGAACTAGGAGAAGTTATGGCAGCGGTCGGCCTAGCGCAAAACCTAGCGGCACTCAGGGCTTTGGCCGGAGAGGGAATCCAGCGAGGTCACATGTCTCTCCATGCAAGAAACATCGCCGCCATGGCTGGAGCTGAAGGAGACATGATCGACGAGGTCGCTGCAGCGATGGTAGAAGAGAAGAAGGTGAGACTGGACCGAGCGAAAGAGCTAGTCATAGAGATAGGGTCCTCAAAGAGCCGGGATGCCTCCCACAAAGAACCCCACCAGGCCAAGAAGCATCCAAACTAAGACCTGACTTTTCACCTTACGAACGGTTGTCGCCGTCGGATCACGGATCAGCCTGTAGGATGAGTACAAGAAACCAAGATCCGCAACGACGACTATAGGATAGTAGAACAGCGAGACTCTCTGATCGAAAACAGGAACTAGGAAGCTCAAGAGAACAGCTACTACGAAGAATGCAGCTGCAAGTTCCGCGGCACGCTTCGGTCCTTGCGTAACCGCGATAGTCGTGACTCCCTTGGAACTATCACCCGCAACATCCGCAATCCCTTTCGCAACCTCGCGAGCCGTGTTAGCCAAGAAGGCGAGGAGAAAGAAAATGAAGAGCAATGGGCGCAAGCTATTGACCGCTAAGCCGCCAAAGAAGAAAGGCAGAGCGACGTTGAAACTTACGACGACATTTCCTAACAGCCCAGTCTTCTTTCCATGCGTGTTATAGTACGCCATCAGGGCCAGGGCAACCAGCGCCGTCAGAAAGGTCAGGATACCGAGAACCAGTGACGATATCAGCGCAAGGGCCGACAAAACGATCGACAATCCGTAAGCCTCTCGGATTGTCACCTTGCCTGAGGGGATTGGCCGGTCAGGGCTATTGACTCTGTCCGCTTGAACATCCTGAATGTCGTTATACACCATCGTCCCAGCTAGAAGCAAGAACGCTGTGAGGAAGCCAAAGACTCCCTGTATGACGGAAGGCAGGGTACCAAGGCCTATCGTCTCCGCCACGAGGACAGCCAACCCGATCATGAGGCAATTGGGAATTCTGACCAGCGCCAGGAAAGGAGCTAGTCGAGACGAGGATGCAGGGCTGGGCGGATTCAGTCGCCGCTCATCTGAGGGATTTGTGGTTTCCACAATTACATTCTTTCAGAATAAGCCTAAATAAACTGGCGAGGCACATGCCGATATCGACATATGTCCGTCAAGAAAGAGTCCACCTTACTGGAAGACCTAAACCAGGCCCTGGCGGGGGAAACCCTGGCCGCCTTCCGGTACCTTTACCTGAGCAAGATCGCTAACGGTATCAACTCTGCCCATCTCTCATCAATCTTCCAAGAGATCGCGAAGGAAGAGTGGGCTCATGCATCGACTCTTATGGGAAGAATCATTCAGCTAGGGGGCGTTCCCCTTGCAAGGCCGGCAGAATGGGAGAAGAGAAGTTTTCTTCCATATTATGAGCCTCCTAGGAGAGGAAACGATTTGAAAGCTCTAATCAAGGATAGTCTGAAGCTGGAGAGGGCTTCTATTGACTTCTTCCAGAAGCTAGCTCTGAAGACCAGAGACAGCGACCTGATAACCTACAGAATGGCAATGGATGTCATGGCCGAAGAGGCCCGGGACGAACAGAGAATCTCTGCTCTAGTAGAATAGCAGTGTTCGATAGCTTCTAAACCCATCCGCGAATCTTCATCGCGGCGGTCACCTTGCCAATAGCGTAGATGTAAGCGCCGGTCCGCATGTCCACGTTGTTCTCCTGGCTTGTCTTGTAGACCTCAGCGAAAGCCTTCTTCATTATCGCCTTCAAGCGCTGGTCAACCTCCTCCGCGCTCCAGTAGAGATGCTGGAGATTCTGGACCCATTCGAGATAACTTGTACTGACACCTCCAGAATTCGCCAGTATGTCCGGAATCAACGTCACATTTCTCTTGAAGAGAATCTCATCCGCCTCTGGCGTAGTCGGACCATTGGCGCCTTCGGCCACGAGCTTCGCTTTGATCTTGGACGCGTTCTTTTCTGTGATAACGTCTTCGAGGGCGGCTGGGACGAGTATGTCGACGTCGAGCTCTAGTAGTTCTTCGTTCGTAATGGGTTCGCTCTCTGGCATGTTGACGATGTTGCCAGTCTTTTTCTTGTAAGCTGAGACTTCGTTGAACCAGATTCCGTTCTTCTTGTAGGCTCCGCCCTTAGAATCGGAGACCGCCACGACCTTTACGCCCGCTTCTTCAAGGAACATGTGAGCAAAAGATCCAACATTGCCAAAGCCTTGAATCGCACACGTCGCCTTCTTCAGGTCCATCTTGAGGTGCCGAGCCGCTTCTTCGACATTGATGGACACGCCTCGGCCGGTGGCAGAATCTCGGCCAAGCGATCCGCCGATTATCAACGGTTTCCCGGTGACGACAGCAAAGGGATTATTTCGTTCATTCTTGCTGTACTCATCCATGAACCACGCCATAGTCTGAGAGTCTGTGTAGACGTCAGGTGCGGGAATGTCTCTGAAGGGACCAACTATCTCGCTGATCAAGGAAAAGAATGATCTCGACAGTCTCTCTAGTTCCGAGTGAGAGAGTTGTTTGGGGTTGACTGTCACTCCTCCTTTGGCTCCGCCGAATGGGATGCCCGCGACCGCACACTTCCAGGTCATCCACATCGAGAGTGCTTTGACCTCGTCTATCGTGACGTTAGGATGGAATCTTATTCCCCCTTTGTAGGGTCCGAGGGCGTTGTTGTGCTGGCTCCTGAAGCCTTGGTAGAGGAGAATTCGGCCATCATCCATCTTGACTGGAAAGTTGATGCTAAGAATTCGTCTGGGCTTTCGCAGGATCTCCTGAACGTTGGGGTCTAGTTTCATTATGTCGGCGGCTTTTTGGAATTGTTCCAGCGCCATGTCATACTGAGTCTTCTGCATCCCCATGCTAACTGGGGCGGCGTCGTGTTTTGATGTAGTCTCCAGCAACAAACGAGCCTTCTAAATCGGACACGCCACCGAGAAATTCTCCATTTAGACCTTTCTTCACCGACGGCGTAAATTGTTTTGACGGAAAAATTGTTGGACGTTTTTGCAGATGGACAAGGCTTTTTATAAAGACCTCAGACTTTCATCTCTCTGTTTCACGAAAGGAGAGAGTGAACTAGACAATGTCCGCAAAGCCCCATCTCAACCTAATCGTGATGGGTCACGTAGACCACGGCAAGAGCACCTTGACAGGTCACTTGCTCTTCGATGCCGGATACATCGATCAGAAAACGATCGATAATTACGCAAAGGAATCAGAGAAGACTGGAGCCGGCGACACTTTCAAGTTCGCATGGGTCCTAGACACGATCAAAGAGGAACGAGAGAGAGGAGTCACCATCGACCTCTCATTCCAAAAGTTCGAAACTCCTCACAACTTCTACACGATCATCGATGCGCCGGGACATCGTGACTTCATCAAGAACATGATTACCGGTGCCAGCCAGGCTGACGTTGCTATACTCGTAATTTCCGCAAAGAAGGGAGAGTTCGAAGTAGCCATTGGGCCCGGAGGTCAGGCAAGGGAACACGCGTACCTCGCAAGGACCCTCGGCGTTAAGCAACTGGTTGTGGCCATCAATAAGATGGATGATCAGACGGTCAAGTACACTGAAGAGCGTTACAAGGAGGCGAGGAAGGAACTGGAAGGACTGCTAAAGACGGTCGGCTATGATGTTTCCAAGATCAATTTCGTCCCCACCAGCGGATGGTTAGGAGATAACCTCGCCAAGAAGAGCTCCAATACTCCATGGTACAAGGGTCCCAGCATACTTGATGCGTTGGACGCTATCGTTCCACCGGCCAAGCCTCTCGACAAGCCATTGAGAGTTCCAATCCAGGACGTTTACACCATTACCGGAGTCGGGACTGTTCCCGTCGGACGCGTCGAGACGGGCATATTGAAGGACGGAGACAAAGTGATCTTCATGCCGTCTGGCAAAGTCGGCGAGTGCAAGACGATCGAGACACACCATGTTAGAATGACCAAAGCTGAACCCGGAGACAACATTGGGTTCAACATCCGTGGTGTTGCAAAGAATGAGATTGGGAGAGGCGAGGTCATGGGCCACACGGACAACCCACCCACCGTCGCAAAGGCGTTCGTCGGCCAAATCATCGTCATTTACCATCCAACCGCCATCGCAGCCGGATACACTCCGGTACTACACGCTCACACGGCTACGGTCGGGGTAACCTTTGAGGAGCTGATACGCAAGCTGGACCCGCGAACCGGCCAGGTGGTTGAGGAGAAGCCCTCATTCCTCAAAGTAGGCGACAGCGCTCTCGTCAAGATGAGGCCACTCAGACCAATGGTGCTCGAGAACTTCAAGGACATTCCTGAACTTGGACGATTCGCCATCCGCGACATGGGAGCTACGGTTGGCGTAGGAGTCGTTCAGGAGATCAAGGAAAAGGGCGAGATTCCGAAAGCCTAGAATCCAACACGAACACTTCCCATTCCATATTTTTGGGTAAACGGATTTTCGTCATTTGTTCAAGAATAGCGCAGCGGCTATTTCATCAACAAGTACCTGAGCAAACGGATCATCGTTGCTCTCAAGATACCAATGTTTTTAACAGTACAGGGGCGGGCTGTGAACTCCGCGAGAAACGTAGAATCATGAAGGTATCTTGGAATGGTCTCCAAAGCTAGAATACGGCTGTCCAGCACGGACCCCCAAGATATCAACACAATATGCGCGGAAATCAAAGAGATCGCGGACAAGACGGGCGTCAAGCTAAAGGGTCCGATTCCCCTTCCGACCAAGAAGCTGATGGTCCCAACCCGAAAATCTCCGGCAGGCCAAGGCACAAACACCTTCGACAAGTGGGAGATGAGGATTCATAAACGACTAATCGATGTAGACCCCAACGAGCGTTTCCTGAAACGGCTGATGAGGATTCGCGCCCCGGACGACGTTTTTATCGAGATTGAACTCGTATAGTCTTCGTGCCGACCTCTCTCTTATTCATTGCAGCGTAATCGGCGTAGACTCCAAGGAGACAGCATTAGCGATGCGGTTGTACGAACGGTCTCCGGGCACGAAAAACCTTACGGACGTAACCATTATGTTCTTTAGAGACTGAACCCGAATCGAAGAATAGCATTGGAGACCGAGAAATGTCCTGTCTGCGGGACTTCTGTCAAGAAAGAGAATCTGAAAGGACACCTTGGTAGGGTTCATTCCGGTCGTCCTACTTCCCCGACCAATGTTCCTAGCGTTGTCAAGACTAGCTCTGTCTTTCACAGCCATCGAAAGAGAAACATCGCGATTCCATCCTTGGTGCTGCTGGCAGTTATCGTGACTGCCTTTGTCGTTTTTTCAGCGCAGAACATGAATATGCCAGGAACAAATCCAGGTCCAGCCTCACCTGGGTCTATTGAACAGTTCAATTATTTGAACCAACAAGTGAGCCGTTGTCTGTGGGGCGCAAACATGGGAGACGAGATGGGTTACACGAATTGGATGAACAGCTTGGCAGACGATACTTACATTCAGGGAGCCTGCTGTAACCCTATGGTCGCAACGGATTATCAGAATCAAATTTCCGAACTTTCGAACTACACTTCCTTATCTTCGCTGATTGCTAAAGATCCATACAACATCCCAGCTCCGGTAGCAAAGGCTGACATTGCTGGGCAAAAACTGAATCTCACCACTGACCAGCAGTCCGTATTCGCAAGTGCTGCAACCTTATCAAAGGAGAATTGGTGTTGTTGCCAGTGTTGGAGCTGGTATCAGCACGAAGGACTTGCCAAGATATTGATTGTCAGATACGGATACACTGCACAACAGGTCGCTCATGTCAATGACCTCGAAGCGTGCTGTGGTACCGGTACCGGCCCTATGAGGATGAATTGAGATGGGCCTGGTGGCTCAATCTATCCCCATCTGACCTTTCTCGTCACTGTCCCCTCTGTAGAATCTGTCACAGGCTGAATCCTTGGCAAAGACGCTGATAATGCTATAGGGTGCAATAACGACCAGGTCGTCACGGTCATCAACCTCGAAGATTGCTGCGAGGACCCGTCCCGATGAATATGTAGCCAGAGTTAATTGCCGAGTCGACGCCGCAAGAGTTGCCGTAATGCCGATGCGAGTTTTACGGACCGGACGCGAATCGAATGGCTCCGTAGTGGCGACATAGCCGATAGGTTTTTGTGAGACTCGGCCGATTCAAAGGTAGCATTGGAGACTGAGAAGTGTCCTGTCTGCGGGGCTTCTGTCAAGAAAGAGAATCTGAAGGGACACTTGGAGCGGCTCCACTCGAAGCGAGCCGGCTTTGTGGCTGAAAGACAACCAGTCGTGAAATCGGTTTCAGTCTTCAGGAGCCATAGGAAGAGAAACTTCGCGATTCTGGGTCTCTTGGTGTTAGTTGTCATCGGAGTGTCAGTAGCGGCGGCTAGCTATGACAGAGGGGTTCACTGGCATCCCCACCTGTCCGTGACACTAAACGGAAGCCCCTACGCGGTACCCACAGATATAGGGATAAACTCGAATTTATGGAAAGATCACTCCTTGGACCAGTACGGAAGTGGGGCGGCGGCTCTACATACTCATGACACGTCAGGAACCATCCATGTTGAGGTCAACACATCCCATCGAGACTTTACCCTCCACGAGTTTCTCGCGATCTGGGGTCAGCCAAGTGACGGGAGCGCCATTGATGGTCATCCGGTGACTTCTGTTACAGTGGACGGAGTCCAGCAAGCATCGGCTAAAGGAGACGTAGTTCTCAAGGACGGCGAGAAGATCGCCATGACGCTCTCAGGCTAGGCACGTAGAAGAATCCTCTCTGCAGTCATTCCTCACAGCTCTCTGGTAACATGGATCTAGGGGATGTATCTATTGGATCTTCTACCCGCACCAGAAATTGCAACGGTCTCGAAGAGCTCTACCGGTACTGGACGGTCCGCTCGGTTGAGAAACCACGCTACGGAACTAGGCACTAGTCGAGAGAGCTACGCGGGTCTGCTCTCTAAGCTTCCCGGCATCGGTCCATGTAAGAGCGAGGATTCCACCGAGCATTCCCAAGACCAGTCCCACCAGAAGGCCGCCCATGCTTCCCAAGATGCTTACGACCGAGAAGGCGAGGATGATGGCTCCCCACAGTTGGTTCTCTGCGGAGCGCGTGTAGAGCATAACAGAGCCTAAGATCACCATTATCCCAGAGGCTATTCCGAACGCCGCAAGAACCGGGACAGAACCTAGCATCCAAGGCACCATCATGCCTCCCATCACGCTACCGGTCATCCCCGTCCCCACTTGCATACCCTCCGTCCCACCCATCATTGTTCCTGGGACGCCGAGCGCGAACATGGACATGACAACCGAGCCCAAAAGAATGAAGACCCCTGCAACGAGGCTGAGAGCGAAGGCAGCTACTGGTTTCGACGGTACGCTCATACTATTCAGCATATTTATGAGCCAAATATTATTTGAATCTGTTGTCCATCGCGGAGAATTGCATCTTAAGCAAGTGACCAATCCTCTAGGGGATTTCTGTCTGGACGGCCCCAGTCCTCAGGATATGTTCTGCACGTCTGCCTTCGTCTCGAAGTTTCGTTTTAGTGTCCGCTTTTCTCCTATCCTGGTCTTTCTGGGAGTTCTTTGGCAAGCTAAACAGGTAGAGCGCAAGGCTTCCGACACCAATGCTGGACGCGAATCCTGCTGATACGTATGGCGCGCTTGTCCGGAAGATGAAGGGAATGGTTGTTTGGGTTACGTTGACATTCACGAAGGTATTCACTGCGACGTTACTGTTGTAGGCTGTCAGAGTAACGTACCTCTCGCCAAGGTCCGCGGTCCAGGCAGCAGAGACCCTGAACGTGGCCGGTACTGCGTTCCCAGTCGGCTCGATCCCGCTCGGGACTGCGAATCCGTATACTAAAGGTGGGGACCCGAATGGCGCGTCGTGGCCGTCAGCTGAGACGTTCAGGTAGACGGGACCGGCCGCTTGGTCCGTGATGGATACAGGTATGGTTTGGGATGCTCCCTGTTCAACTTTGACAGGCTGGACTCCTGCGCTGATAGAGATGGGAACAGGTAAGCTGGCGTTAACGTATCCGACGGCCCCGAGTCCAAATGCTGTGAACCAGACCAGATTTCCTGGTCCAGGCCACATCCACCAAATGTAAGGGATCGTAGTCGCGGGCACGAAGTACTCGGTTAATGATCCAGTAGTTGGATCGTACTTGGCAACTCTTCCGGCGAAATGCTCAGAGAACCATACCATGCCGTTGGAATCGAGAGATATTGCGTTAGGGAGCCCGACAGGACAGTCTGGATTGTATGACTCTGAACAATACCCGATGCCAAATACTCTCCACTCTCCAGTCGAAGGGTTGAAGCTACCGAACTGGCCGCGGCCATGATCGGTAAACCAGACTGCGCCCCCGCGGTCGACTGCCAATTGGATAGGGAAGGCAATTTCAACGCTGGGCGGCGGACCGTAGTCAGTAACGTTGCAGGACCCTGTCAGGCAGGGAATTATGTGTCCGATCCTCTTTGCGGTCGTCTCCGCGAACCATATTGTGCCGTCTGGTCCGATTGTAATTCCCTGTAGCGACGCGCTTGATGCTGGCGCATCAAAAAATTGTGGAGACACAATCCCTGATGGATCGTATGCAACGACCTGGTTGCTTCCTAGGAGAGTGATCCATATCCTTCCGTAGGTATCGTTCGTCATGTATTGAGGGCTACCTCCGGGAAATGTGTGCTCTATGGTCGTATATCCCTTCGTAGCATCGTAGTAGGCGAGGCTGTTATTTTCGAGGAACCATACCCTGTTACGTTTCTGATCGTAGAAAATGTCGGACGGAATCGCGTTCGTGAGGTTGAAAACTGGATGCGGCTTTGCGCCAATTGTGAAGTCTACTATCTGTGCTTGGGGAGGCTCAACGACATTATTTACAATATTGCCCTCCTTTATAGTGACAACCCAGACGGTCTTGTTGCTGGCTGGATAGAGGACAAACGGCGTAAAGTCCGAGGAGTTCTTCGAAATAGGAAATGTGGTCACATAAGGATTAGTTCCCGCTGGACTATTCCGGTAGAGAACTGGCGATGAAACATTAACCGATCCAGTTAGGGGGGCTCCTGCGAAGTGGAAGGAAATCGTCAAGAGAATTATCGAGATTGCTAAGGGTCCGATGCGGTTCGTAACAGCCCACTCTAAGTGACGTTTAACGATCCGTATAGCATCGAGGAATGTACGCTGCAGGGGACAATGCAATACACTCTGAACTGACCTACCTTTGACGCTAGGAATTGGACGGTCAGAGATTGACCGCCCTGGACTTCGGTTCCTCGCGTGGCGTAGAAGTCCACCGCGAAGCCGTGGGTCTGGATGTCAGTATTCATGATCTTGATGACCACCATCTCGCACTGACGTACATTCATCACCGGCCAGGGTTTCGTGAGCCACGATCCCGGGTGGTACGCGCTATCGTTGTACCCGTTCAAGTTTTCGATGATAGTAAAGTTATGCGTGACGCTTGTTATCCCAGCACAAGGTGAACTGGGAAGGCTGATTACTAATGTCATGATGCCTCCACCTAGAACTCCGGCCACGGTGATAACGATGATTGCAAGCATCTTGTTTTTCATCATTATCCCACCGACGCGGATGTAGATTAGAACTAAGAGTTCTGCATGGGAAAACTCGCTAATAGGGTCTTGGCCCATATCATGAGCTAGATCGATATTCAGTCGTTCCTTCCGACCTAATCATACGATGACTAGGCTCTGTGGTCATCTTTGTCGTCCACTCAAGATATATTTGCTTAGCAAGAGGAGCCTGTTTCACAGCGGGGGTACCAGAGTCAGGTCAAACGCTGACCATATGGGCGGGTCGCGCCTTAGCATGCGCGCGCTACACTCAAGACCCGAATGAAGAGAGGTGTCGAGGACTTCTTGATGCCTCTGGGAGCGCGGGTGTGTTATCCCGTGGCGTAGGCCTTCGTGGGTTCGAATCCCACCCCCCGCACCACTTCTTGCCGGTACATACAAACGGCGATGGGCGTACGGCACCGTGCCCGAGGAAACTTGGTCGTTTGTGACATGCGGATCTGTGCGAGATGCCAATTCTACCGCGCGATAGATCAAATCGACAGTCTAACTTGCGCCCTTTAGGGCGCTAGCAAGCTTGTTGAGGAATGAATCAATGTATTGACCTGCTAATCCCCAGTCGAGGGGCTGGGAAACGCCGATCCTTCCCATGTGTACGCGGGTAGCGTTTTCGTCGATTCTGACTATGTTCACATAGAAAGTCTCTGTCCAAGTGAGGAGGTCCATGACAATCTTCGATTCTAGACCACCTGTTCCCTTGTCGGCGCTAACGACATTCCACCCCGGTTGCTGAAGGATCATCAGGGCCGAATCCCAAACGCTTTCAAATGGGTAGGGCAAATCCCTCACCTCGTCTTTTGCCAAGTTGTGTTCCCATCGCCTAGCTGGAGTCACTGGATGTGTCGATTTTTCGTAAGATCGGATTCACGGTTTCAGATCCTTGACAGTCGTTAATCCAATCCTCCTTGATAAAATCGCGGCGCTAGCCACAGATACGCCGCTGAGAGCTGATGCCGAAACAATCGTTGAAAGCTCAAGATTCGCGATCGATACGATGGGATCTGGAATAAGGAAGAAGATCGAGACGGCCCATGCGACCGGGATTGCGATCAACATGGAGATCGCGAGGACTCCCCATGATTCCCATAGCAATAGTCTCAGCCTGTACCAGACATTTGCACCTAACACCTTCAAAACTACGTAGTCATTGAACCTGCGAGAGAAATTCGTTGCTAAGTAGCTTAGCAATATCCCGCACGTCAGGGCCAGAGATAGAATCGGGATGATGAAAATGTAGGACCATGTACCATTCAGAAATGCCAAGTTTGAGTTCAGAATTGGATCTTGGGAACCGACTGCCAACCCCAATGAGCTTGCCAGTTGCGACACTGCCGACAAGACTGTTGGGTCATTATTCACTTTCAAGAGCAGAACATTGAAGCCGGTTAGTCCGAGACTCTTTTGAAGAGTTTGGACAGGTGCATACAGAACTCGTCCAGCGTTGAGGGGATCTACCAGCGCGCTCTTGACGTCATACCGATAGCCGAAGGCGCTTACCTGGGAAAGATTGAAGGGCGTCTGGACGATATTTCCTACCAGCGAGTCGCCAGCGATCATAGTGTACTGTGCATCACTGCCCTGCAGAAATCCATCAGAAGTGTACCAGTCACCTATGGCACTGGTTGCGTTGATTCCCACTATGAGCGCGTCGGTTGAACCAGTGTCCACTTCAGGAATGATCTGGGTGTTGATGTTCTCCCCGGTGTCCTGGTTGCTCGCGAAATGTGCCTTGACGTAGCCTGTTATCGAGCTCATCGTTATCAGTCGGGTGTCGACCGTCTCGACCCCTGGAATCGCTCTAAACGCGGATGAGTTCTGGGAAGAGATGATGTATGATTCGTTCGCATAGTTTATCGAAGCAAGAGGGGTTATTCGGGAAAAGGACTTTGCTAGGCTAACGTACTGGTTGTAGATGTTACTGTTCGCAACGATTAGGACATGTGGAGGCATGGCGCGGACCACGTAGCTCGCTGACGTATCAGCCGAGACCAGCGCTCCAGATAGGACAACCATGCTGAGACAGATACATACGCAGATACTGAGGAGAGTTTTGTTGAACCCTCTGTCCCGCGAAACGTTTCTTGTTGCCAAGTTGAAGGCGGAGCCGAACCTCTTGATCCGGAGGGGTTTTCCGAGACTCTTCAGATCCAAGTTGTCGAGCTGTTTTGAAATAGCGTTGACGCTGCTGGACCCGACAATTCTTCTTACTCGAAAGCTCGCGACTAGGTAGGCGAGCAAGAAAGAGAACATCGGGACCACAATCAGAATAGTTGCACCAGCATTAGCAATTGGCCCTACTTGCTTGAATAGTAAAATTGATGGCCAGGACCAAGAAGCATAGACTAGGAGGGCCGAGAGCGCCCCTACCAGACAGCTCGAAACTATCACGAGAAGAGCCTCGAATGTTACGTATGAAAGAAGACGTCTAGGGAGAGCGCCCGCAGCTTTGATCACGCCAATGTCCCTCATCCGCTGGCTGATCATCGATGACACCAAGTAGGACGTGGATAGCAGTCCCACGATGCCAATGAGACCCACAGCGAGGACCAAGTAAGCGAAGATCAGCCAAGAAATCCCGAACGTTGATCTCATCGACGAATCAATCCCGAGTCTCGTAGCTAGATCCTGACCAAGCAGAAGAAGGAACGTCGTCGTAGCAACAGTGAGAGCCAGTCCTAGGAAAGCGAGGTAGGAGTGAAAGCCTCGCCGTCGCAGGCTCTTAACTGCGAACCCTAGCGGGCCTATCAACGCTTCCCAACCTTCCATTCTCGAGACGAAAGATCACGTCTGCCATCTCAACGATCCGATCATCATGCGTCGTGACAACAATGGTCTTGCCCTTCTCCCCTTTCACCTGCGCGAGAAGCTTGACGATTTCCAGCCCAGTATGCTGGTCAAGGTTTCCCGTCGGCTCGTCGGCGAGAATTAGAGGCGGATCATTGGCAATTGCACGTGCAATCGCAACACGTTGCTGCTCTCCTCCGCTAAGCTGAGCCGGAAGATGCTTTGCCCTCTCAGTGAGCCCAACCATGCTGATGAGCTCCGCGGTCAATTTCTCATTCCTTCCGCTATCACTCCATCCGGCAAGTTCCATCATCAATTCCACGTTCTCTTCCGCGGTCAGAGTCGAGACGAGATTGTAGGATTGAAAGATGAAGCCTATGTTTGCGGATCTGAAGGCTGAAAGAGCGTGTTCATTGGAAACGGTCAAGTCCAACCCTAAGACTCTCACATCCCCATTCGAAGGTTTCTCGAGTCCGGCGATTAGGTTGAGAACAGTAGTCTTGCCAGCTCCAGATGGTCCGACGATAGCCGCAACCTCTCCCTCCTTGACATCAAGGGTTATCGACGCAAGGGCTTTGACAGCCTTTCCGTTCAGGAGATATTCCTTGGACACTCTTACGAGATCAACGGCGAACCCGGGCGCTCTAACTTCGATGTCTTCGTCTTGAGAGTCCATCGGGGTTCATCAGGAGCTGAATTTATGGGGTCGATCTAGCTTATACATGCCGACGGAGGGGTTCGGCTGGATGGCTAAGGGTGCTCCAACCCGCTTAGCACGAGAAGTTCTGCGTAGCGTTCTGGCTGAATGAACTGAATGTGCTCGGATTAGGTGTGCAGCTATAGAATGAACCCGCCCCGGCTGTGACATTCGTCCATTGTATTGTGACAGCGTAACTTCCACTTGAGAGAATGGGGAGGTATACCTGGTAGGATTTGTCGGGGAAGACGCCCGAGCTTAGATTGCCGGTTATCGCGCTGGTGAAAAGTATGTGATTCGGGGAGCCATGATACTGATCAAAGTAGGGACTTCCAAGCGAGACTGTTCCTGTTACGTCGGTCACGTCGGGTCCTATGAGTAATGTGCTGGTGACGAGCCCTCCAACAATCAGACCGATTAGTCCGACAATGATGAGTGCAAGAATGTACTTCCGATGGCTGTGAGGGGGCTGACCTGTTGCTGGCATTCCGGTGCCCGGCTGAGGAGAGTAATAGTTAGGCGAGTAGGTTCCGCTCTGCGCGGATGAACCGGGACTGGTCTGCTTGAGACTGGTACCACACGTCGGGCAGTAGGTTGTCGTTGATTGGACTTCCTTCCCGCACACAGGACAGTTAGGCATACGCTAAGTCCCAATTCTGGTTATTTCAGGCTATTCCTAGATCGAACTAGCCGCTAGCTCAGGTCTCTCGATGAGGGGATTTGATTAGGCAGGTTTCTGACATCGGCTTCTTTCTAATCATAGTCTGGTGTACCAGAGATAACAGAGAGCCCCCAGCAACGCAAACGCCAGTGACGGTCCAACGAGAACTGATATCGGATACAATGTTGACCCTTGGCTCTGAAGCGCTCTGAACGCCGCCATCGCCCAAGTCATGGGGTTCGTCTGAACAATCGGTTGCACCGCTGCGGGGAAGAGACTGACATCGTAGAATATTGTGCTCAGGAATGAGAGGTAGAGCTGTATCGCGCTTCTCACCGTCGCGAACACCTCAATGGTCGCGGCGAAGGCCGACACTGCTATCGAGAGGCCGACTATGCCCAGGGAAAATACTCCGACGATAACAAATGCTTCGACAAGGCGGGGGCTGAAGAGTATACCGTATAGATATGATATGACGAGCGTGCCTGGAATTGTAACTACTAGGCTTCGTGCTACTCCGCCGACAATCCTAGAAAGGACGAACAATCGGCGTGAAACTGGAAGAGTCAAGAGATACGAGGCGAGATCTTTGATGTACTTCTCCCTCCAAATGTCCCGGCCAGATTGAAAAGCAGCAACCATCGCTGTTATGAGGTTGGATCCTGGAGCAATTCTGAGGAAGAAGCTAGAACCAATGAGATTTCCGAACGTAGCGGCGGTGACAAACAAGTCTATGCAGAAATTGGCGAACATTATTCCTATCAGGAACGTGTCCGAAAATAGAATCCTAACATCTCTCTCGATCACTCGTGGGATGAGATGAATCGAACTCATGCGTAGACTCCTCCCTCTAAACGGCGAAAGTAGAAGGTGGCTCCTAAACCAAGGAAAATAACGACAAAAGCTACAAGGCCCGCCAGCCCTAGAACATCTAGGCTGGATTTCATCAATGCTTGTCTAGCACTATCGGCAGCAAATGAAACGGGGGAAAATGGCGCTAGGATCTTCACATAAGAGGGAAGGGCGACCAAAGGATACAACGCCGTGCTTGCCCTTGTCACCGCCAACTCCAACAAAGCCAGGACTACATCAAACCTGTTCGCGCTACGAACACTAACCGCTACAGTTATCGAAAGCCCTGTCACGCCAAATGCAATGAGAAACAAATCAAGAACTGCCCCCAGTAGAGAGAGCGGATTCGCAAAGTTCTCCACTACTGCGACTATGACAAACAATGGAATCGTGTATATCATAGAACGGACCGCGCCCCCGAAGGCACGGCCGATGATGAACTCACGCCTTGGGATCGGCAGTGTTAGCAGGTAATCCAACAGACCCTCTTCAGCCTCTTCGAAAATATCATAACCGATTATGAAAGAGATCGACGCAACGGTAGAAACTACGGCTCCCACGGCGTAGTAGTCGAAGTAGCCAGGGTAACTTGTTACGAGCCTACTGATCAGGTAGGCAAAAACGAATAGTTGGATTATGAAGGCAAGACTCCTAGATATTATGATCCAGGGGGTCCGAAAGAGAGTTGCGATGTCTCTCTGGGCTATCTGGAGGAATAGCCGGAAGGTTGTCTGACCTGACAGGTCACTCGAGTCTGTGCCCTGTGTAGTTGAGAAAGACATCTTCCAAGGTGACCTCCTTTAGATGAACGCTGTCGATCTTCACTCCCCGGTTGGTCAGTGTCTCGACAATCTTCGGTAGGAGCAGCCTACCCCCGCTCAAGTAGACGATAACTCTGTTATTCTCCTGATTCACGTCTTGTATTTCGGTAAACTGTGTAAGGCATTCGCGTGGAAACTCCTGCCCGTTTCCTACCGTAAGTTCTAGGACTTCCCCACCCTTCGTCTTGCTTTTCAGTTGTTCAGGCGTGTCGATGGCGACGAGTTTGCCGAGGTTTACGATTGCGACTCGGTCGGAGAGTCTCTCAGCTTCGTCCATCATGTTCGTCGCAACAATTACAGTAGAGCCTTCGTCCCTAAGCTCCCGAATCATCTTCCACATCAGCAACCTACTCGGAACGTCGAGGAAAGCGGTCGGCTCGTCAAACACAGCAATCTTCGGACGCTGCGCCAGGACCTTACAATCCTCAACCTTCTTCCGCATTCCACCACTCATCAACCAGGTTCTCTTGTTCCTCGCATCCCAGAGATCGACAGCCCGCAGGACCTTCTCTACACGATCCTCGCGCTCCACCTTGTCGAGGTTCGTCGTCATCTTCAGATGCCAGTTGAGCACATCAAACGCTCCCAGTATTCCGTCGACTCGAGGATCCTGGAAGGCAATTCCAATCATCTTTCTCACATCGTTCGGATGCTGAACGACATCCAATCCATTCACAGAAATCTTGCCGCTCGTTGGGCGATAGACTGTGCCCATCATCAGCATCAGGGTCGTCTTGCCTGCTCCGTTCGGACCCAAAAGTCCAAGAATCTCCTCGTCCTGAATAGTCATCGAGAACTCTTTGACGGCATCAAGCGTGCCGAATCTCTTGCCAGCCTTATCGAAGCCAATCAGAGCGGTGTTCCCCTGAAACACGATGCGAGTTCTTTCACAGCTTGTGAGATCGCCTGAAACCCGAATAATTCCACGGAGTCAGAAGACCCAAATAAAAACCCGATTTTGCAGTACCATATTGACCAGAAATCTCAATCAAGTGTTAGCGTTGAGCAATGGTAGAAACCCTGGGTCTTGAATTTATCACGCGTTCGTGACGTCGTAGTACAGTCGCCGGTTCGTCTTTCCCTTGTTTTCCAGTTTCAAGAGTTCGATCCGTCCTATCTCCTTCAGATGCGCTACGTGTAGCCCACCGTCGGCCTGTCGGTCTATCCCTGCGATTTCTACTATCCGGAGTTGAGCTTCAACCGCGGGAGCCGCTTCCGCCAATTTCACCATCTCCGGGATCTTCAGAGCTTCGTTTCTCTCTAAGAAGTACGACTTGACGGGCGCGTCATTGGCAATGAGCTTGTTAGCTTCATTTACGAATCCCTCGATCTGAGACCGGTCGAATACCTCGAGGCTAAAGTCCATCCGAGATCTGTCAACGTCAATCTGATTACCAGTAATGAGACACTTGGCGCCAGAATAGAAGAGAGCGCTCAACAGATGGCCTGCAGTGTGCATACGCATTAGTCGGTGACGTCTGTCCCAGTCTATTTTACCGGTGACGGATTGTCCGACAGCGAAGTTGGGAGGAGATTCTAAGGCGTGAAGAATCCTGTCTCCCTCCTTCGAAGTCTCCACTACTTTCATACCGCCCAAGACGCCGGTATCACAAGATACGCCTCCACCCCTGGGGTAGAACAAGGTCTGGTCAAGCTCGACCCGGGTCCCATCGGACCCGACTATCTTCCCTGTGAAATCTTGTGAGTAGGGCTGTTCCCAGTAGAGCTTCTTCGTCAAGCGAATGTCACCATAGAGTTAGAAGACCGAAAAAGTCGTGCGATCAGCATTCATGCTTTGAGAAAGAGTTTACGTGATGGGAGTTTTTGCTAAGACTGGAGTTTTCGTTGTCTTGGCTTCCTCGAATGCTTGCTGTGCTTCCCTCACGCTTGCTCCGTTATGGACTATTTCGCGAATGGCTGTGATCATGGCAACTGGGTGTTCTGACTGCCAAATATTCCGTCCCATGTCCACACCGATCGCCCCGTCCGCTATGGCGTCATGGGCGAGTTCGAACGCGTCTAGTGCTGTTTCTAGCTTCGGTCCCCCCGCCACGACAAGGGGGACAGGGCAGCCTTTGACGACTCTTCCAAAATCTTCACAGAAGTAGGTCTTGACGAAGTGAGCGCCTAGCTCGGCAGCAATTCGGCAAGCCAGTCCCAGGTACCTCACGTCCCTCTTCTCCAACTCCTTTCCGACAGCTGTAACTGCGAGCACCGGAATCCCATAGTCCTCTCCGAGGTTCACTAGTTGACCCAGACTCTTCAGAGTCTGATGTTCATGCTGGGTCCCGACGAAGATCGATAAGGCAACTGCGGCGACGTTGAGCCGGATCGCGTCTTTGAACGAGGTGGTAGTCGCTTCGTTCGTCAGCGACTCCCCAATGACACTTGCGCCTCCAGAGACCCTCAACACGATCGGGACGCTGGTCTTGGGGTCGACTGATGTGCGGAGGACTCCTCGAGTGCACATGATGGCATCTGCGTAGGGCAGTAGCGGCTCGATCGTCTTGCGTGGCTCTTCCAGTTTGTGAGTCGGTCCCATGAAGTAGCCGTGGTCTACTGCTAACATCACGGCGTGACCGGTAGATGGCTTGATAATTCGTGATAGGCGATTTCTCATTCCCCAATCCATATGGAAACCTCATTGACGGAAGTAGAACAACGAAATATTATGGTTTCTTTTTGCAGTTACAACACTCCTATATCGTTTGAGATTCGGACCCCATTGCACTCATCGTTAGTGTCCGAGGGCATCTGACCAGATGATAAGGCAGGGGTGGCCGTACTTTGAGGGTTGGCCGTTTCAGGAGCGTTGGGTCCAAATCGACGGTCTCGGAATTCACTATGTAGACGAAGGCTACGGGAGCCGGCCGGTCGTAATGGTCCATGGCAATCCAGCCTGGTCCTATATGTGGAGAAGTCTCATACCCGCAATATCTTCCGGTCACCGGGCCATCGCAATGGACCTGATGGGGTTCGGTAAGTCTGACAAGCCAAACCCTCTGCTCCACGACTTTCCCCATCATTCCCGGATAGTCTCTGGGCTAATCCAGTCCTTGGGACTCAGGAATATAGTTCTGGTCGTTCATGATTGGGGGGCTCCCTTCGCGTTGCAATATGCAGTGCGCAACCCTCAGAATATCGCTGGGCTGGTCATTCTCAACACATTTCTCACAACGGACTTTCGCATTCCACCTGCTGCTGCTTCGAAAATTACTCCTTCGATAATCAAAGATTCTGCCATGCATCCTGAGAAAATATCCGAGGAGACTATGAAGGCCTACTGGGCTCCGTTTCCTGATGACGAGTCAAAACAAGCCTACCAAGCGTTTGCGAGAATGTTTCCCGATTCAAATTATCATCCGAGCTTCAAGCCGCTGAAGGAGGTCGAGCAGGGTCTCACTCATCTGAAGGTTCCAACGACGATAATTTGGGGCACAGGAAAATCAGGGACGACCTATGCTGAACGAATCTCCAAGATGATTCCGGAATCGAAGCTCGAGACAGTGAACGCTGGACATTTCGTTCCTGAGGATTCACCTCAAGAAGTCGAGAAACTCGTTCAGAATTTTCTTGAAAGTCACAATCTGTAGCTTACTCTGCGGACCATGGCCCACTTCCCCTCGCACCCCGTCACATTCTGGGGGGAATGAATTAATAGCCAGTAGTCCAAACCAGAAGCTTCGCTGAGACGACATGAAATCTGAGGTTCTCCCGATCGAAGGAATTGACTACGTAGAGATCTACGTTGGAAACGCCAAGCAGGCGAGCTATTTCTATCAGAACGGCTTTGGATTCACACCTATCGCGTTCGCCGGACCCGAGACAGGGGTCAAGGACAAGACCTCCTACCTGATGCAGCAAGGAGACATTCGATTACTCCTAACCACAGGCCTAAACCCTGACCATCCAATCTCAAGGTTCGTTCTGACGCACGGCGATGGCGTCGCCGATATTGCACTCCGTGTAAAAGACACGGAATGGACCTACAACGAGGCAATCAAGAGAGGAGCAAAGGGAATCAGAGCTCCTACTAGCTTGAAGGACGACCATGGGGTCCTCAAGGGCTCGGCTATCTCGGCCTACGGGGACACAGTTCACACGTTTATCGAAAGAGACGGGTACAAGGGCGTGTTTGCTCCGGGGTTTGTGCCGATCAAAGGCAATGCTGAGCCAGTTGGACTTCAACGCGTTGACCATGTCGTGGCAAATGTCGAAGAGGGTAAGATGGACTATTGGGTTGAGTTCTACGGTAAGGTCTTCGGCTTTTCACAGCTAATCAGTTTCGACGATAAGGACATCAGCACCGAATACTCAGCTCTCCGCTCCAAGGTGATGCGGAATCCGTCCGGAACGGTCAAGTTTCCTATCAACGAGCCCGCCGCTGGAAAGAGGAAGTCGCAGATTCAAGAGTATCTCGACTATTTCAAGGGAGCCGGCGTCCAACATCTTGCCATTTCAACTGACAACCTGATTGCGACTGTGTCGCGTCTCCAGCAGAGAGGCATTGAATTCCTGAATACTCCCGACTCATACTATGCAGAACTGCCTAAGCGAATTGGAGGAATCTCGGAGCGCATTGACGATCTCAAGAAACTCCGCATACTCGTCGACAAGGATGAAAAGGGCTACATGCTTCAAATCTTTACCAAGCCTCTCCAGGACAGGCCTACCCTCTTCTTCGAACTGATTCAGCGGAGAGGTAGCGAGTCCTTTGGAAAGGGCAATTTCAAAGCCCTCTTCGAGTCGATAGAACAGGAACAGGCAAAGCGCGGCAATCTCTAACGACGCATGAAGCTGGTCACCTACAGCGAGCCTAAGACCCCGCTGAGGACCCGGCCAGCACTCCTCTGGGGAGAATGGATTCTAGACATTCACGAGCTAGTACGTGTATCCGCTCCTCTTGGCATTCGCATCCCGCGCACATTACAGACATTGTCCCAAAACGCCTCTTCAACTCTTGATGTACTTGCGAAGGGTCCGAAAGTCCTTGAAGATCTTCAGAAACTATCTTGGCGGATTTTCAACCGAATCGACCCGGAAAAAATCCCCCGAACAATGGAGAAACTGAGTGAAGTGAGAATTCGGCCCCCCATTTCTCGCCCTCCAATTATCAGGGACTTCTACGCCTTCGAGGATCATGTAAAAGCAGCAAGAGCTCGAAGAGGCCTTCAGATGCCAGAAGAATGGTACGAGTTCCCCGCGTTCTACTATTCCAATCCCGCCATGCTAAACGGTCAAGACGACCAAATCCCATACCCTTCGTACACTAAGATGCTCGACTATGAGCTTGAGGTCGCCTGCATCATCGGAAAAAGTGGGACGAATATTCGAGAAGAAGAAGCAGAAACACACATCGCCGGATACACAATAATGAACGATTGGAGCGCACGGGACATCCAACAGCCAGAAATGAAAATTGGGCTAGGCCCGGCAAAGGCGAAAGACTTCGCAACCTCAATTGGACCCTGGCTCATCACTCCTGATGAGCTACAAGACAAGAAGATAGGGCCCGGAAAATTCGACCTGCAAATGAAAGCAATGGTCAACGGGAAACAACTATCGGACGGGAACATGAAAAAGATGTATTGGACCTTCCCGCAAATGATCGCCAGAGCCTCACAATCAGTCGAGTTGAGAGTCGGAGAGATCTTCGGGTCGGGGACAGTAGGAACTGGCTCTCTGCTGGAGCTAGGGCAGGAAGTCCACCCGTGGCTGAAACCCGGAGACCACGTGGAGCTGGAAATCGAACGGTTAGGCGTCTTGAGGAACAGAATTATAGAGACCGCGAAGTCGTAGCGCTAGACGAACTTGCCAAGTTATCAGCGCCTTGGAAAGCTTCCTCAGAAGCGACACACTCAGTTCAGAAAGCCTGATGGGTCTCTATACCATGAGGAAATTTTTGGAACGGAGGCCTTCTCTGGGGTCTATTCAACCCTCTATCATGAATACGCTCCGACTCGGGTCTCGCACATCAAGAAACTCAGAGATCTCAGTATCTCCGAATGGCAACCAAGTGAACACCGCCATCACCACATTCGCACGAAGAACCTTGAAACCACGAAAGACGCGGTTGAAGGCCGACAGGCCCTCTTCTACAACAATGACGTGTTCATCTCGTCAGCTCGTCCAACCCAATCCATGGAGTCGTTCTTCAGGAACGCCCAAGGCGACGAGCTCTACTTCGTCCACGAAGGGAAGGGAACCCTAGAATCCGTATTCGGGCTCCTCCCCTTTCACGAGGGCGACTTCATCATAGTCCCGAGGGGGACAACCTACCGGATCATGCTGGACTCGAAGGAGAGCAGATTCTTGATAACTGAGTCGGCGGGTCCGATTGAGATACCACGTCGATACCGGAATGATTACGGACAGTTGGTGGAGTTGGCGCCCTACTCCGACCGCGACTTTCGAGAACCCGAGGAACTAGCCATTCACAATGAGAGGGGAGAATTCGAGGTGCGCATGAAAGTTGACAACTCCCTGATGTCGTACACGTTCGATTTTCATCCTCTCGATGTAGTAGGCTGGGACGGCTACCTATACCCGTGGATCTTTAACGTCAACGATTTCGAACCCCTCACCGGCAGGGTCCATCAGCCGCCACCGATACATCAAACGTTTGAAGCGCCAGGATTCGACGTCTTATCCTTCGTCCCGCGAAAACTGGACTATCACCCACTAGCCATACCTGTCCCCTACAATCACAGCAACATCGACAGCGACGAGATCCTCTACTACGTCAGCGGCGATTTTGGAAGCCGCAGAGGGATCGAAATAGGCTCCTACACACTGCACCGGAGAGGAATCCACCACGGACCCCAGCCGGGCGCGATAGAGGCGAGCCTCGGAAAAGACTCCACTAATGAGTTGGCAATAATGATAGAGACGAAAAAGCCGCTCAGAGTCACTAGCAATGCGGAGAGGTTGGACGATCCAAATTATCCGTTCAGCTGGACGAGTCCTGTCAAGATAGGCGCAACTGTACCATAACAGAACACTTGTCTGCCATCGAGACTGGTCTAGCTTCAGGCGAGTACACCTACCTTCCGATTGAACGAGTCTATTTCGGATCAGGATCAATCAGCAAGCTTCGAAACGAACTCAACAGAATAGGCTCAAAGAGACCCTTTCTGTTAACGGGACAAAGCATCGCACAAAAGTCAGATCTGATCGCACAAATAGAAAACGCCGCGGAAACGAAACTCGCTGGCGTCTTCTCGGAAATCAGGCAACACGCCCCACTAAGTGGAATCAGGCGAGCAGCAACTGCCGTTAGAGAAGCCAAGGCGGATAGCCTAATCAGCCTAGGTGGAGGCAGCTCGATCGACTCAACAAAGATCATCGTCAAAGAATTGTCCGAAGATTTTCAGCATCCCGCCATTCCTCACATTGCCGTTCCCACGACCCTTTCCGCCGCCGAATTCTCCCACGTCGCCGGAATGACCGATGAGAAACTGAATCGGAAAACAGGGTTCCGAGACCTGCGCATGGTTCCGCGATCAATCTTTCTCGACCCTGAGCTAACCATTCCCACACCAGGCTGGCTGTGGGCTTCGAGCGGGATCAGAAGTCTGGATCATGCTGTAGAGGCTGTGTACTCGCCAAACCATCAATCATACGTTGACACACTTGCCCTCGAAGCGATCCATCTCCTATTCCAAAACCTGAAAGTCTCGACCGAGAATCCTACGGACCTCAAGTCTAGATTGAACTGTCAGCTGGCTGCTTGGATGTCGTTTGCCGGAGTTTTCAGCGTTGGAACAGGATTGAGCCACTCAATAGGAAGGGTAATTGGAGCAACTTGGAATATTCCTCACGGTATCACTTCCTGCATTACACTTTCAGAAGTCATGCGAATGGAAGCAACCCGAAACCCTGAGAGGCTGGCCCTCATCGCAAAGGCCGAAGGTAAGAACATAGAGGGAGTTCCTTCGGAAAAAGCCGCGCTAGAAGCTGCCGATGGAGTCGCCGACCTGGTTCGCGGACTCGGCCTGTCGAAGAGATTAAGGGACTATGGGATGAGAAAAGATGATTTGCAAAAAATTGCGCGAGACGTGGATAGTCATGAATCGGCCGATGCTCTCCGGATTCTGGAAAAGGTTTGGTGAATAACCATTCGAAGCCTTTTATCGACAGGAAACAAATAGAGCTTCTCCTTAGACGAAATTTGGCTGAGATCCTTCAACGATGACACGAATCACTGAACGACTCTTCTACCGAATCGCCAAGCGCTGGATTGCCGGCTACACTCTACAAGACGCCATGGATGCGGCCCGAAGTGCGAACGAGAGAAAGATACACGCTATCCTCAACCGTCTTGGAGAACATACTCCTGATCGGAAGCTGATACAGCAATACGTGGAGGAATACCTGAAACTTCTAGAGACGATCCAGACCGAGAACCTTCAAGCCACCATATCGGTCAAACCTTCACAGATAGGGCTGGCAGCCGAGATCCCATTGTACAGAGAAAATCTCCTCAAGATAATAGCGGCGGCCGAGGGGGAAGGACGTTTCGTTTGGATAGACATGGAAAACTCCCCTTACACAAAGTCGACAGTAGAGATCTACCGCGAACTCCTCGGTACGCACAAGGATCTCGGGTTGTGTCTACAGGCAAACATGAAGCGCACAGAAAGTGATCTGAGAGATCTCTTGCCGCGAGGCGGAAAAATACGGCTCGTGAAAGGTGCGTACCCAGAGAATGGGGAGGTTGCTTTCAAACGTCGAAGCGAGCTTAACGCTAACTATCTACGACTAATGCACATCCTGTTTGAACAGAATGGGTTCTTTGCGATTGGCACGCATGATGAGAAAATGATCACTGAAGCCAAGAATCTTAGCCGTGATCACAAGGCTGATTTCGAGTTCCAACTGTTGAAAGGGATCAGGGATGATCTGAAATCGAGCCTCCTCGCAAACCGATTCAGAGTAAGCGAGTACATTCCATATGGTCCTGAATGGTACAATTACAGCAAGAGGAGGATGAGGGAGAGGAAGAGGAACATCCTGCTCCTCATCAGATCCATAACGGGCTAATCTGACGTAACGCTACAGAAATCTCTGATAGGACTTATCTACAAATTCAGCTGGCTCTCTGCGAGAGTCTCGGAAGTGAGTAGCGCTGAGAAACCTGCTTCAAAGAGTCGGTCCAGATTGGACCAGGTTGACAGGAGACTTTTGAGTGATATTCTCGCAATTCTCGTAATTCTGGTCTTCACCATCGCCGCTTTCTGGCGCTATCCGGTCCCAGGGGTTCTTCTCGCGGGAAGCTTAGCTCTCACTGTTTTTGTCGCTGCTGATGTTGTACTGTTTCGTAGAGGGTAGGCTTCCTCTCGTAATTTTCGATTGCGCGCGCCTTCGGCGAATGCGCCTCTCCCTTCTCTTCCTTTTCTCCTGTCGAAGAATCCTGCTACGTATCCCGCCCATCAGCTTCCTCACCTCACCTGCATAGCTTCCCTTGGGGCCTTTGATGTGGCGTCCCGCGAAGACGGCGAGAAGGAGGCTCGTCCAGGCGACGACTACAAGGTAGATTGGGCCAGAGCTACTGGACCCTAGCGAGGGTATTGCCAGCAGCAGATCGGCGAAACCAAAAGTTGTTCCGATTCCAACAAATTCTTTTCCAGATCGTAGATGCTTCTTGTAGCATAGCAAGCCGCCGATGAATATCGAGACTCCTCCGAACTGTACGAGGAACGATATGATTCCCGCTAGCACCGCGAATAGAGTGAGACCACCGCTAGATAGTTCGGCGAAGAGATTCGCCCAGCCGTTGGTAGCCTGGGATGGATAGAACTGGGGGATTGCTAGCCGGGTGGCGGTAATCATGACGCCGGCGATCATGGCTAGTACGGTCGAATACCGATTATCGATGTTGACAATGGCCAAGCCTTAAGGTCCCTCAGAATTTTTCGGGATTCCAGCTAAAAGGATAGGGATACCAGAGTCGTCGGCTAATAGAAATCGTACCATTAGGGGCGACTAGTTCGCAGCTTGAACAGCTGAACCTTCTCAGAATCTAGGATGCCATCGATATTCCTTTCAAGATCCTCAAAGTCTATCACTTGGTAGCTCTTGACCAAAGCCATTTTCGCTCGTGCCCGTTTCATGATGGATAAGCAGATTTCCTCTTCACCCTTCTGATAATGCACGAATGCAGCCGCCGTCAGGATTATACTCTGGATAGCATCCCGTTCAACACCCTTCGCTATGTGCCACGCCTGTTCGAGGGCTTCGTGGCACTCCCAGAACCTTTCCGCATTGAAGAATTCTATCCCTTCAGCCAACGCTTCCTCCTTGCTGACAAGCTTCGGAGCAGTATCGAGAGCCCTCAGGCTGACTATTTCGAACGGGCCCTTTGTGAGGAGCCTCTTCTGCTCCTCCAGCTCCTTCTCGTTATCGGCGAATATGTTGAACTCGACTGCATGAGTACCTACCCGGAAGTGGCTCGCGCTCTCCCGGGAGCCGAGAATCTTCCGGATACTAGCGGAGACCTGTTGAACATCTCTCGGAGTGTAACTGTCCTTGTTGGAGATTCTGAGAAGGTACCTAGCCGATGCTGTTCGACCTCAGCCTATGCGAATCCTTGCTCTCTTAGAATTCTGATTCTCAGTAGCTCTTCGCCTGTCAATGGAGGGAGGTCCGACGCTTTCATGTTCTCCTCTATCTGTTGTGGGGTCTTCGCGCCAGGTATCACCGTTGACACGTCCTTATGATCGAGTGCGAATCTGATGGAAGCTTGCGCGAGAGTTCTCGTCTTCGATTCGAGAAGTCTGAGCTGTTGAGCCGCTCTTACCAAGCCCACTTGATAGTTACTGGGAAAATTGCTCCGAATATCACCTGATGGGAAAGTCGAGTCGATGGTGAACTTGCCACTGAGGAATCCGTTCGAGAGCGGTTCTCGCGCGATGATCGCAACATTTTGTGCTCTAGCTGCTTGGAAGAGCTGGTTTTTCGCCTCTTGGCGTAGAACGTTGAAGACAACTTGGATGGCTGCCGGTTGTCCATATTTTATAGCTAGAAGTCCCTCCTGCGGATCGTGGATGGAGACGCCGTAGTGTCGGATTCTTCCAGAATCCTTCAGTTTCTCTAGATCTTCGAAGATCTTCCCACTCTTGAGCAATTGGATAGGTGGATTGTGCAGTTGGTAGAGGTCGATGCAGTCTGTCTGCAGTCTTTCGCAACTCTTCGCTGACGCGAATTCTAGATAGTCCGGGCTGAAGTTCATGCGAGGAGGATCATGGTAGAAGTCGCCCCCCCCTTTGGTCGCCAAGATAACATCGTTCCTGTGCCCCTTCAGAGCGTGGCCGAGAATCTCTTCGCTATGTCCATGTCCATAGACATCAGCCGTATCGAAGAAGTTGCATCCAAGCTCAAAGGCTCGTTCAACCGTAGCGAGCGAGACTTTGTCGTCTGTGGGTCCGTAGCTGTTCCCATAATTGTTTCCTCCTATCGCCCAGGCCCCAAATCCTACTTCGCTGACTTTGAGATCTGTCTTTCCCAGGGTCCGGTATTTCATGATAGGAGTCTATCCAAACATTACGCGTTTCAAATAATGAACTTGCACAACCTCAGTCTCGCCTGATTAAGCTTAATGTGATAAAAGGAAGGAAGGGGAGCGGAGACATGCTCCGCTTCAGATTTTCTAATTGCTCTGCGGAAACCTCTGGACTTGAAGGTGGCGGTGTCTAATCACGAGGACCGCGGCGAGTCCTGCGACTCCCGCGCCGCCCGCAATGATGTAGAGGGTTGGCAGTCCGCCTTGAAGGCCGAAGCTCGGGTCATGAACTAGGATTGATCCGCTGGCGAAGTAGGGATAGACAAGGTATAGTTTCAGGAATGTTTCTGGTCCGTCCTTTTCCGCCTTGTACGCGGCGACTACTGGTACCGATTGTGAAGTGCCGCTGGCCGATGTTACAGTAGCGGTATTGACGAAGTGGAAGAACCCAACGTTCATGCTTGACGTGGCCGGTCCAGAAGCATATCGCACATCTTGTTCCGTTTTGGAGGTCTCAGTGTAGGGATGCTCCATTACTGTAGCACCCTCGTCATTGGCTGCGTCGACAGTCGTCGTGCCGGTAGACTGATCCAGATCGAAATGGTTGTAGTCGCTGTGCATGTTCACTTGCAAAGCCAGTTTGTCACTGGTTGATACGAAGGGCCAGTTTTTCAGCACGAAGTCGATCTTGATCTCTGCAGTATTGATTGTTACTGATTGTCCATTGACAGTGATGGTCCTAGTGTTGTTGTAAGCTTTCACAACGAGCACTACGTCGCCTGATTTGAGGGATTGGGGCGGTGGGGTCTTTTCAACGATGGTCATCTGATTGTTGAGGGTGAAGTTGAAACCCATTCCGATGGTAGTCCCAGTGGTTTTGTCCTTGACTGGGTAGAAGTTGCTGGCGGTCCAGGAGGCCGAGTCGAAGTCGGCCACTGCAACCAACGCAGGGCTCTCGTAGCTGCTCACGCCAGAGCTAGTGCTGAATTCTATGAGAGACCTGAAGTTGAGCTGGTAGGTTTTTCGTCCAAGCTCGTTTGTCGCATAGAAAGTAATGTGTGGGACGTTTCCCTCGAACACTCCCGTCAAAGATCCGCTGTTGAAGATGACCCTGTTCGAGGAGTCGACCGATCCTGTGGGCGGGGCTCCCGCTACAGCTGGGACCACGAGTACTGAGATTGCGAGTGCAATGACTCCGAGCAGCATCGTCATGGTTCTTTTCATTGTTCTCGAATCATCTCCGTTTCTTCAACCTAGACATATGTTTGAGACGCGATTTAGGCGTTTTTCTTCTAAATGGAGCGAAATTACAGCTTCTACACTAGTAGAACCTGTTCTACGGGTCCAAACTGGAACGTTCTGGGATCCTAGAACAATCCGAGCGATAATGCGAAGATGACTGCGGTGATGTTCAGGTACATCACGGCGAGGCTGATCAGAGCCGTCCGCTCCATCTTAAGACCCTTAGATATTGAAATGGCGCTTGAGAGCAGGCAGACAACCCAGACTTGAACCCCGACCTGAAGTAGAATCGTGAATGCTGTCGCGGATTGTATCACCGCGGAAAAAGGTTGGACCAGCAGAATCAGGCCTGGGACCAGGAGAAGTGGTACCATTGCGAAGGCGGTTCCATTGATTAGGCTAAGTTCCCCTCCACTTCTATGATAGAACAAGTTGCACATGACATCGGCGACCGCGAATGTGATGAACCATCCCAAGGGGAACAGTAAGAGAAACCAAGTCTTTGCGATTCCTTGAGTCGGATTGAGATAGAACAGGAGAATCGGTTCGAGGTTTGTCAGGAAGGATATTGCTCCTCCGAGAGCTAGGATCATGGCTGCAATTGGGAGGCTCCTCAACGGCTCCTGGCTAAGATAGTTGAATACCGTTCTGCCAAACAGAAGCTCTCTCGAAAAGAAGCCGAAGCGCGATTCTCCAGGAGAAGCCTGGGCCGCCTTTGCAATTATTCTCTCCTCGCCAGTGCTGAACGCGCTGATGGCGGCTCTTCCGTCGTCCGTCAGCACGTATTTCCTGTCAGCCCCTTGAGCCACGAACCCTTCTAGACTATCCAGGTGATGATAGAGCGCGCCTACGCTTATCTTCAGAGTATCATGGAGCTCTTTGAAACCTGCCTTTCCCCTCTCCCTCAGAATCTGGACGATCTGGCGCCGGATCGGATTGGCGAGAGCATTGTAGACTCTCGTGAGACTCTCGTCAGACTTGTCCAGCATCGATGAATCACTCTCTTGGACCCTAGGGGTCCACGATTCCAAGGGGTCAAGCCCCTATAGCCGTGCTGAAACTCGCGTGGAGAGTCTGAAGTTGCCTAATTCGAAGGAAAAGAAGACTGGGGCAGGCAACCACCCCTCCCAATCAGCGATGCGGTATATTTTCGAGGCGAGGTCGTACAGTCCTAAATTGCTTCCGGACAATATCAAGGGCGACGCGAAAAGGATACTCCGGTCTCACCCAGGGCCGGGCTATTCCACACGAAGTGCCACACAGCGTATTCCGACGTCCGGGAAAGGCGAAAAAATACGTTTACTGAAACAGAAAAAGCATTCTTATCTAGCCCCCAGGGTTGCCAAAAATCTCCCGAAAGACAAAAGGAAAAAGGGGAGAGTGTTGGAAAGCCCACGCTATCCACGGGATGTTATGCCTGCCCTATGTTTGGGCACAGTATTGATGGTTCGTGTTATTCACCTGTAAGGGTTACAGTGGATTGATAGTTCCGATAGGGGGCGTAGTTGTAAGGATGAACGTTGGCAGCAAACATTGAGAAAAAGCCAACAGCAGCCTTCGCGCTATCGATACTCGCAGGGATATTCACCCTGATTATCTCCATCACTGCAATCTCATCGCTTCTAGTACCAGGATTCCCAACCAGTATGCTACTCATTTGGGGTAGCATTGCGGGTATACTGACATTCGTCGGATCTTGGCTGCTGTACAACAACGCGGCCCAGAGAAAGCTAGGCAGCACTTTAGTGCTTGTCTTCTCAATACTATCCATGAACTTCATCGGCCTCATCCTAGGCCTCATCGGAGGATTCCTAGGATTCAGCTACAAGCCTACCACAAACACTACCAATACTTCCAGCTCTAGCCGCGGTTATACCCCGCCCTAATCACCAGGGCGGACCCCTTTCTTTCAGCCTCCTTCTCAGACCATTCCTTGAAATCAGTTAATGCTTAAATTACCATTTTGACATTGCCGTTACCATCCTTCCTTGACGACCACCATTAGCCTCTCAATCTTGGATGAATTCGGAGGCAGCAAGCTCCTCACCCCAGACAAGATACGATATGTCCAGGCGAATCCACTTCCTAGCAAGCCCGTCGACATGGCCTTTAGGGAGGCCCTTGCATCTCCTATTGGAGCTGGGCCCTTCGAGAGAGAGAAGGGCTGGAGTCCCGCAATAATCCTCACAGACTCCACACGCAAACAATCACCCTTCATCAAGCAACTGATCAGTCTGATCGAGCCGAAGACTGATGACATCAAGTTCATTTTCGCATGCGGGACTCACCTACCCGCTGATCAGTCATTCATCCGGAAAGTCCTCGGGGACGACATCTACAAGCGCTACGAGAAAAGTATCAAAGTAAGCTCAACCCAGAACCCCGCAAGCAAGTACGAGTGGATAGGCGTCACCAGTCGAGGAACACCCGTCGAGCTAAACAAGGAACTATTCGATCGGGACCTGTTAATTTCGACACTGAACGTTCAGCCCCACTACTTCGCAGGCTATGAAGGAGGAGCCAAGGCTCTTCTCCCTGGATGTTCTGGATTCAAGACAATTACGACAAACCACGGCTATGTCATAGGAAATCCGAGCTGCCGCGAGCTTGTAGTGAAAGGCAACCCGATGCGCGAAGACATGAACGAGGTCCCGAACATTCTCAAGGAATACATGAAGATCGAGCATCGAATTCTAGACTTCGTCCTCAACCAGGACGGCAGCCTTGTCAAAGCGGCCTATGGCGATCCGAATCTGGCGCATCAACAGCTAGCTGAGAACTTTTCCAGGCGAGCACACACCGTCCAATCACGACCCTCACCCCTAGTACTCACGAGGGCTGACGGGCCAATGGGACAAAACCTCTACCAGGCATTGAAGGCAGCCACCTTCGCGGCCGGGCTCGTGCCGTCAGGCCAATCGCCAAAGCCCACCGTCGTTCTCCTCGCCTCACTGGAGAATGGGATAGGCAGTGAGGCATTCAAGACCGAGATGGAGACCTACGGCAAAATGGAACCTGGACACATAGTTGAAGATTTGAAGAAAAGGGCAAAGGCTGGCAAAGTTACTGAAGCCTCGCAGAAACCGAACCGGCTAGCGCTCGACGATGCAAAGACGGACTTTGCAGTCGTTTCTCCCAAGGCACCGACCGTAGTTGAGGAATTCCTCGGCAAGACCCGAATAAAGTTCTACAGGACCATCGATGACGCATTGAGATCGATGGACTCGAAGCTGTACGAACGGGACGTGGCCTTGATCCCATACGGATCTTCTACAGTTCCAGTCTCTTCCTGAGCTTGAACAGGATTCGGTAGGGATTTCCTAGAAGCTATCAATATCGGGGTGTGGAGCACGCTTTACAAGAAACTGGGCCCGGGCTTTGTACTCCGCTTGGAACAAGGCGACGACATACTCAAGACACTGCGAGAGTTCGCGAACGCGCAAAGACTCCACGCATGCTTCTTTGAAGGCATAGGCTCCTTGTACAAGGCCGTACTAGGCCACTACGACTTCAAAGACACGAAGACGTACAAGTATGAAACATTCGGCGAAGACTTGGAGATCCTCACCTTATCTGGAAACGTCTCGACGATGAATCGACAAGCTCTGCCTCACGCACACGTCACTCTGGGACGCCGAGATTTCTCGGTTATCGGAGGACATCTCGAGGAAGAATCCCTCGCAAACATGGTCGAGGTGTACGTAACTAAGCTTCCTGGGAAACTATTGAAGGCCAAGGACAAAGACGTCGGGCTTAACCTACTTCAGTTACCCCGCAAATTCTAGAAGTCCCAGAGAGAGTAACGCGGGAGGCGACAGCGGTCCGTTCCCGTTCCAAACGTCTCACTGGACCATCTAGCCTATTACGAGAGGGAGCCGCCTTGCCAAGTTGTCCCCTCGGATGCTGCCATGGCTAAGAAGATCGGCGTGCGGATGATTCTGTACCTGTACCTGGCAGTGTTCCTTACTCGCATAGGATTCGGCTCGGTGACGATACTATTTCCATTATACTTGCCCGCTGGAGTCTTCCAGGTTGGTCTAATCTTAGCGCTCTACCCTATCGCCGAGGCTGTTTCCGCTATGCCTGTCGGTCGACTAGCAGATCGGATGAGTAGGAAGAAGCTTCACCTAACGGGTATGACACTCATCACAGTTCTGACCGCCGCAATAGGTTTCACAAGAAACCTGCTGAACGTCTCCGTACTCCACGCTCTAATGGGTGTTTCCGCGGCAATGGCGGCAGTGACATCTCTCACGTTACTTGGGGATGCCACCAAACAAACTAACCGAGGAAAGAAGATGGGAGGCTTCGACCTGGCCAACCTGGGCGGATATGGGCTAGGTTTCGGCGTCGGTTCAGTTCTCGTCACGGCATTCGCATCAAGGCTGTCCTATGCTTTCTGGGTAACCTCAGGAATATTCCTGTTCACGTCTATTCTCGCGACAAAGTTCCTGGTAGAACCCGTCAGGAGCGATGAGCTTAATCAGCCTGGGATGCGCCGGCGTCGAATAGGATCGAAGATTCGGCCCGTCTTGCCTGTATGGCTTGGTCAGACGATTATTCTTGGAATGTATTTCCTCTTGCCAAAAGCGTTCAAGGACGCAAACATTACCATCACTGGGGAGTTGCTTATCTTTCTCGGAGCGATCGGAGGTTTGTTTGCTCTTGGTGCAATAGTTTTTGGTCACATATCCGACAAAGTCGGCCGGACGAAGATAATGGTGCTCGGGGCTATCGGAGAGTTTGGCTTTCTAGTCATTTTCGGCTTGTCCTTCCCATGGTTTCTAACACACAACTTTCTGACATACGCTCTGATTCTTGCTCCGCTATTTTTCTTGGCGTCCGCAATTGCTCCCGCGATACTCAGCTACGTCAGTGACATTTCCGGCAAAGCGAGACGGGGATCGGCAAATGGCCTCTACAGCGTCATATTGAGCATCGGAATGGCTATCGGCAATATTCTAGGCGGTTTTGTATCGGAGTTCGGCGTACAGTGGATCTTCTTCGTCGGTGCGGGGATCTTGTTCCCCTCAATAATAGTCTCATCCTCCCTGTTGAGGAAGAAGTAGACCACGATCTCTCGGCAGATTTCGAAAAGAGTACTTATTTGGAAAGGTTCAGGGACTAGGCTACTAGAGATTTCTTCAGAGCCTCGCACACCCGGACCACTTCTTTCTCGGCGAGGGTCGGGTACATTGGTAAGCTTAAGACCTCGTTTGAGAGCGACTCGCTCAGCGGGAACGCCCCTTCCGCATATCCGTACTTCTGCCTGTAGGGTGCTTGTAGATGGATAGGTCTGGGATAGTGTATGCCTGTCTCGATACCATTGTCGGCCAGACGGTTTTTCACTTGGTCCCGGAATTTCGTCCTGATTACGAACAAGTGGTAGACGGCCTTCTCGAAACTTGCCTCTAAAGGTGGAAGAATGATGTCTCGCACATTTTCGAGCTCTCTTCTGTATTGTTCGGATATCCGTCTTCTTGCCTCGTTCCAAGCCTCCAGTCTCTTAAGCTGGATTCTCCCAATGGCAGCGTTGACTGTGTTGAGCCTTGATGTGAAGCCTATTCGACCGTGATAGTATTTGCTATTCTTGTCCCGGCCGCAATCTCTTATGCTCCGTGCAGCATCGGCCATTTCCTCATTGTTCGTTGTTATGATGCCCCCGTCACCTCCTACGGTCATGTTCTTTGCGGGATAGAATGAGAAGCATCCGGCATCACCGACAGAACCAATCTTTCGTCCTTTGAATTCGGCGCCGTGAGCCTGGCAAGCATCTTCAATCAGGCTAAGGCCTGACTCGGCGGCAATGTCCTGGAATTCATCAATTCGAGACGGGTGTCCGTACAGGTGCACAGGCATGAGTGCACGAGTCTTGGACCCGATCTTTGCTCGGGTCTTGCGAGGGCTCAAGTTCATTCCTGAGTCTTCAACGTCAGCGAAAATGGGATCCGCTCCCGCGTGAACAATTGAGTTTGCTGTCGCGATGAAGGAGAATGGGGTCGTAATGACTTCATTGCCATGTCCGATGTTCAGAGCCTGAAATGTAATTGAGAGGGCTGCGGTTCCGGAGGCAGTAGAGACTGCATACTTCGTGCCGCAGTATTTAGCGAACTCTTCCTCAAATTTGAAGACACTCTCGCCCATGACCATCATCTCGTTCTCGAGGGCGGCGAGGGCCGCCGCCTTCATCTCAGCGTCGATGATTGGTGATGCGAGATGTATCTTCTTACGTGGCTCGGCGCGAGCTTGACTCTCTGATTCGACTAATACCGAGGCAGGCAATGGAGCGTTCTCTGTCACTATCTTGCTCAGCGTCCTAGTTCTGAAGTGATTTCGCATGGTCCGACTGATTAATCCTTTCCCCTGGAAAGCGGATTCTTAGATCTTCTGCAAGATAATGATATCTAGAGATTGACGGTGCGCGCCCGCACACTCTCCCCTAAGCATCGAGGTTAACCGTTGAACATTCGACTCTACCGATAGCTTAATTCCCGCTTTCCCGACGATCCGCAAGACCGTCAACTAACCATGACGCTCGTATACGCTTGTGTCGCTCCTCATGGCGGAGAAATTATTCCAGAACTAGCTTCGAAAGCGATGTTGCCTAAGTTCGAGGAAACACGCATAGCGATGCGGGTTCTCGCGAAGAGAATCTCAGAAACCCATCCACAGACGGTTGTAATTGCTAGTCCCCACAATCTCAGGCTGGTATCGAGAATCGCCGTCGTGGTTTCTGAAAACTCCTCGGGAACTTTGAGGGGCTCTTCAAATCGGTCGGTGTCCCTTCGCGCCCGATGCGACATAGACTTTGGGAGGATCCTGCTTCGACAAGCTGCGAAGGAGGGCCTGCCGGTGGTCGGAGCAAATTACGGGACTGCAACCGGATCCTCCTCCGACATGCAAATGGATTGGGGGACACTTGTCCCGTTATGGTTTATTTTAAAGGAACGGAGGTTGAAGCCAAAGATCTTGATAGTTACGCCTTCCCGGGAGATCCCTCTTCAGAAGAACTTCGTCTTGGGCCAACTACTCGGTCGTCTCATGAGTAAGGACCGGAAAAGGAATTTTGTCTTCATTGCCAGCGCGGACCAGGCTCACGCGCACTCTCGTACAGGACCCTATGGCTTCAGGCCAGCCGCCGCCAAGTATGATGATTTTGTGCTAAGAGCGATCCGAGACAATAACCTGAAACGAATCTTGAGACTGAAGCCCAAATTCATTGAAGATGCAAAGCCGGATAGCCTCTGGCAGATGGTGATTTTAGCTGGAATAAACGAAGTAGTTCCACTACGATCTCAACTATTATCGTATCAAGTCCCCAGCTACTATGGAATGGCCTGTGCTGGGTTCAAGCCAAACTAACGCGATCTTGCTCATCCATGAAGGAGTGTCAACCTGTCTTTCTTTCGCGAGCCTAGACTCGGGTGCCTAGAATCTTCGCGCTCGTATGGTCCGATCGACTATTTCGAATGCTTTTGGTCCCAGGTTGCCCTTCACCAAGTAGCTCTGGAGTCCGTCGATCTTCAAGAGTTTCCCTATTGCGAGACCAGTCACAAATTTTCCATGAAACCACTGCTGTAGAAGGGGTTGATACTTTGAGACGAGGGTATTTGCGATAGCCTGAACATTTGCCAGACCTCTGGGAGATTTTGCTTCAACTTCGACCTCTGAAAATCCTACCGTGACGTCTTGGAAGCTGTAGGTTACCCTGTCAATCGCCAGTTCGGCCAATGTTGAAGGTGGATTCTCGCTTCGCCCGACTACATCTCTGGCCTCTCTTCGTGTTCGTCTTTCTTGAATTGTCTGCAAACCCAAAGCTTTGAGCGTTCTAGAAGGCGTGATACTCTGGAATCTTGAGAGTGACATTGACGGCGTTTTCAGTTCGAGCGTTCGCGCAAGTAGACGAATTGTGTCGTATGACCATGGCAGTTCCGTCTCTCTCCTCCGAATAACATTCCCCGAGATTCTACGGACGTCCGACTTGGTTGAGATCAATAAAGTGCCACCAAGTCTTCTGGTCCGGAGACTGGTCTTTCTTCGTCGCAGAGATTTCTCTGGTGTATCGTAGTATGTGTCGTAAATGACTAGTGGCGGCTTGGGCCTAAGGTCATACTCTAGGATCCGGCGAATGCCGGCCAACTCCTTCCTAACATGGGCCGCGTCATCTTTGATGATTAGTGCAATTTCAGACTCAAATGCACTTGATGAGGCAGTTTCTCTGGCCGAGAGGGTTCACCCCTTAATCCTTGAGACATCGTGGGATTTTAGCTCTGGTCAGCTTCTATTCTCTAAGTGAGGCAGGAATTTCTCGGCATCCTCAGTATCGGGACTCAGTCGATTCTCTCGCATTCCCAGTTCGACTATCCGCGAGAAAGAGGCTCTTGCGGCCGAATTGTTAAATGAGACGCCGGGTTTCGCTTGTTAGGAATCAGGCGAGTCTCCCCGTTTATGAGCTTTAGAGATGCAAGGTCAACCGTCGAGGTTGAAGATTTACGCAGAGAATTCAAGGGCAAAGAAGGCAGAGTGCTGGCCCTTGATGGTGTTGATCTAAAAGTCAGAGAGGGCGAAGTTTTCGGTGTTCTCGGTCCGAACGGGGCCGGCAAGACTACCATGATTAGGATACTCTCGACCTTACTCTTGCCCTCGTCTGGGTCCGCCAGGGTGATGGGGTGGGATGTTGCTAAGCAGCCGGAGAAGGTTAGGCCCTTGATCAGCACTGCCAGTGGGGCAGAGCGGGCGGGATATGATTACATTACTGCCCGCGGGAATCTCTGGTTCTTCTCGCAACTCTATGGGCTTCCCTCAAAGCTTGCTCACGAAAGGATCAATGAGTTTTCGGAGATCCTGGGGCTGACGGATTATCTTGACAGAAAATTCTACACTCTTTCGACCGGCTACCGTCAACGCGTGACTGTTGTGAGAGCATTCATCAACGATCCAAAGGTCGTATTCCTTGACGAGCCCACTATCGGGCTGGATGTGATGACTGCATTGAAAATTAGGGAATTTTTAGTGAAGCAGGCGAAAGAGTCCGGACGCACGATTCTCTTGGCAACTCACAATATGGCTGAAGTTGATGCGATTTGCAATAGAGTCGGAATAATTGACAAGGGGAAGATTCTTGCCTGTGACACTCCGATGGCTCTGAAAAGGTCTCTTGGCGCCCCAGCTCTCGTAATGGAAATGACGCCTGCGCCAGACTCGGCGAGTCTCGAACCATTAGGTAAACTTGAGGGGGTGAAGGGCTTCACATCATCCATTGATGAAGAGCGAGGGGTAGGCAGAGTCCAAGTCGTTGTGGATAGCGACGAATCTGCGCAAGGAGCATTAGATTTTGCAAGAAAGTCGGGGATGAATTTGATCTCGAACTGGAGGCAGCAGACTACTTTGGAGGAGGTCTTCGTCGCCTTGGTAGGACGAGGATTTAGAGAGAGAGAACATGAATCCCCGAGCTAGCCTCTGGCTAAAAACAGTATACGCCCGAACCTGGGTCCGAACCAAGAGTATCTACGGAGAACCATTATGGGTCGCCGTCAATGTCGGCTTCCCCTTCTTCACCTCCCTAGCCCTGTCTCTACTCTACAGCAGCGCTGGTCTGAAGGCTGGAATAGGCTTTGCATTCCTAGGCGGAGTCATGGTGTCGTTCTGGGGAAATGTTCTCTGGTCGATGGCATCCCAGTTCAATTGGGACAAACAACAGGGCCTCTTCGAACTCTACGTCACCTCCCCCGCACCGATATCAGCCATCCTCATCGGAATGTCGCTTGGCGGGATTCTCGGAACCGCGCCCTCGGCAATGACGCTCGCCATTATCGGCTGGCTTCTCTTCGCCCCACCCGCTACCCCCTTATGGCCACTCGTCGCCCTGACGTTTGCACTAACTCTCGCTTCCTTGTATGCGATGGGCATGGCCCTGTCGTCGCTCTATCTCGTATATGGTCGCGAAGCCGACTCGGTTAACGAAGCCTTGCATGAACCCGTCTCGTTTCTATCGGGAGTGTATTTCCCTTCGAGCCTTGCATTTCCCGCAGCTCTGCAAGCGGTTGTTCTCATAATTCCTCTCGCCGTCGGGATGGATGCACTTCAACGAACTTTGTTCAGCCTGAACTCCACCGGGGCAACAGATCTCACACCCGTCTATCGAGACCTGGGGTTGCTCGCGATAATGGGCATCACGCTATTGTTCGCAGCCTCCAAGGCGTTGAAAATCTTGGAAGAGAAGGGTCGTCGAGCAGGTACTATCGCGGTGAGACAGAAATGAGCTATCTTAGCTCGATCATAGCGTCCATTCGAGTGGGATGGTCTCGAGATTTTGGATGGACTAATCCATTTCTCGGTTTCTCGTTGAAAACAATCGCACCTATCGCAAGCACGATGACCGCGGTCACTGTCCTGTACATAGGTTTCAGGAACGGGACCTCAATCGCGTCCGGCCAGTTCCCTATGCTGCTCGGATTCATCCTGATTGGCGCAACTCTCTATGCGCATATTTCGGCATATTCTTGGGTGCCGACTCTGGCTATCGCCGAGGGAAAGTGGACATTCGTCTTTCCCCAAGTCTACGTGTCTCCGAAATCGTCTCCTCCATATCTGGCTGGAAGATGCCTTGCAGCATTCGCTTCGTCCACGGTCACTTCGGTCGCGTCGCTCGCAGTAGCCATTGTGCTTTCATCGCTGCTGTTCGGGGTTGCGATACCTCTCGTGATCACACCCCTTTCGATCTCCCTGTTCGGAGTAGCTCTCGTCGTAAACATACTCGCTTCCATGGGACTGGGATTCCTTCTGGGAGCGTATGCCATATTCGCGTCGAAGTTCGAATGGGCCTTACCAACTTACGTTTCTGGGCTGCTGATGGTCTTCTCTGAGGCACTATTCCCAGTAAGTCTTCTGCCTCGTCCATTCTCGGATGTCGGAAATGTTCTTCCGTTTACCGAGTTTATTCGGGCGTCTCGCGCGGTCCTGCTTCCACTAGGAAGTGTCAGCTCCTACTTCTATTACCTGGCCCTGAGTTTCGTTGGGGGGTCGATACTTTTGGCGATAGGTCTCCTTGCTTTCAGGTATGCTGAGAGAAGAGCGAGAAGACTGGGAGTGCTCGACCGGAAAGTAGTGTAATGACCTTGAACTGGCGGCTCCACGACTCTTTCTCGTTAATCAATCCTCACTTGCTTGTATTCGGAGTTCGTGAAGCTCACCGTCTGATTTCATAACCGTGACAACAACGAGTTTGCGCTCGACATCTACCTTCAGGATCCTCCCACACTGCAAGACGTGTCTTGCGGCTCTAGGAATTTTCGTCTCTTGCTTTAGATTCGGGCTGGATTGCCTGTCGAGTATTTTTCGAATCCCATCGTAAAGGCTGATAACTGCTTCGTTGTCGGTGTCGAGCTCCTTTGGCTCCTCCCAGGCCGTCAATTCGGCTCCCCTTCAGCTGGACAGCTCCCCGATAAGTGATCTAGAACAAACGTCTGAGAAATTGACCGTTCCTCCCATTGGACCTTATGATAGCCGAGAGGGGTTGGCAAATTGCTGGTCGTTACCGCCGACCCCTTCATGAAGTGACTCATAATCGGGCTGCGATAGTCTTCGAAGGAAATCTGGTCTACTTCTTATTGAACGTCGCCAGTATTACCTCATCGGTATGGACTGTGGTTACATAATGACAGTAACAGACGCACTGGCAGAACGTTCCTGGCTTTGATCATGCAGGCGATCTTGAGATTGCTTCCAACTTCTTTGAAACGGTGTTCGAGAAAGCGGGGCTGTGTCGTTTGACATTAGTCGATCTTTTGATCTCTGTCGGGAGTGCAGGGTTAGCTGTTTTCAGCTTGCCGACGGTGCTTAACAAAGACTCTCAAGTTCCAAGGAGAACAGCTAGCATTCCGACAGCGGCTATCCTGACCTACTTCGTTCCGCTGTTCGCGATCAGCGGATTCGTCCTTACTTCGATAACAATTGCGGGTCAGGCGCTCGTGTGGTGGTTGATCGTGGCCTTCCGGCCCGTCAATAAGCACGAGTAGGTGTCGGAAGTGGATTGTATGTTTGGATCGGTTCTATTTTCTGTGCGATCTATGGCTTAGGGCGAGCCGCGGGTCCAATTCTGGTCTTGGGTTGATGAAGACTTGCTTTGCTTCGATCTCCGCTGTGGCGCTTTGAGAATCATGAACGCCACCGCTGCGATTCCAGCAGCTATTCCAGCCGCGACGAGGATGTAGGTCAAGGTGCTGATAGATGTCAGCGAGGTTGGAGCGGACACTGTATAGGCAAAGTAGCCTCCACTGTTGTTGTTTAAGTTACTGTTGCCTGTATTGTCAAACGCGATGATGTAATACTCAACATGAGCGCCTGCAGCAAAGGCCGGTATTCGGCCGGTGGCAGTTGTCGTGGTCGCATTGTAAGTAGCGACGATTGTAGTGTTTGTGGACATCCAGTTATCGGTGGTGTAGGTAATGGTCACATTCTTGATGGTGGAACGCGCGCTTGTCACATTCACTGAGACAGTAACAGCGTCGCCGAATGCTGGAGATGTCGGGTTAATGACAGGTGTACCTATCACTGGTGCTTGTGACGGAGGAGCGTGTGCAAGGGCGACAGAGCCAGCAACCAAAGCTAGGGTCAAGAAAAGTATTGGTAGACTTCGTTTGGTCGTCATGTTCATCACCATAATAACCGAGGGAGGGCTTGATTTCGATGCTGTTACCATCATGCTTTGGAACGTGTTAGTCTTCGCTCACGGAATGAACCGCCTCACCGTCGGGCGCGCCGAGAAATAGCCCAAAACGCGGCTAGATAGGGGCGAGCGCCTAATTGGAGCCTCGGGCGGGGTTTGAACCCGCGACCCTACGGGGCATGGTTTCTGCCATTCCGCTTACGAGGCGGATGCTCTCTGTTGCGAGATGCATCTACCAGGCTGAGCCACCGAGGCACCGGCCGAGCCCCGTTCACAGCCTTGACTTAAAGCTCTACGATTCCCGGCTAGAATAGAACGGGCATGGCCAAGACTGGTCTCACAGAACGCGAGATCATCAGAATCTTCAAACGACGTTTCGATTCAGGGCCAAAACTCCCGCTGGGATTCGACGACGATGTAGTTGCTTTCCCAATGTCCCAGGGAAGACTCGTTGTATTGAAGACTGACATGCTTGTTGGGAGCACTGATGTCCCGCCGGGCATGACACTTATACAGGCAGCAAGAAAGTCAGTGGTCTCTACCGTTAGCGATTTCGCCGCGAAAGGCGTCCAGCCTAGAGGACTCCTGGTATCTCTCGGCCTGCCTCCTCCTGTAAGACTGTCGAGTGTGAAGGAAATCGCGTTGGGTCTCAAGAGAGGCGCAAGCGAATACGGATGTAGAATACTCGGTGGAGACACGAGTGAGACCCATGACTTTGTTATCGACTGTATCGGGTTCGGATTTGGGGGGACTGGAGGGATCCTCCGTAGAGATGGCGCAAGACTGGGAGATGTGGTAGCAGTGACCGGGGAATTCGGAAAGACAAGCGCTGGACTCCGAATATTGTTTGGGAACAAGAAGCCTTGGCCTCGGCGATTCTCGAAACTCGTCCATTCGGTTCTCCATCCGGTGGCAAGATTGCAAACTGGCCTCAAGCTAGCTCGGTCGGGGCTCGTGAGCAGTTCTATTGATTCAAGCGACGGTCTTGCCTGGAGCCTTCACGAAATAGCTCGGCTAAGCGATGTGAATATCGTCTTGGAAGAGATTCCGGTCGCGCAAGAGGTGAAAGTTTTCGCTAAAGAGAACGGTCTCGTCTCGGAAGAACTTGCGTTATTCGGAGGAGAGGAATACGAGCTCGTCTTGACAATCAAGAAAGACCGATTTGTGAGTCTCAGACGGAAGATTCCTTCCCTTCGAAGGATCGGAAATGTGGAGAGCGGTCCCGGGGATGTGATTGCTCGTTTCGGTGGAAAGCCTAGGAAAGTTGAGCCTCGCGGGTATGAGCACTTCACGTAAACAGTGGCGTCCTTGAGCCCGTGAAACTTAGGTTAGTCTAGCTTTATTAGGTTCTACTAAAACACTATCGACTGTGTTCCGTCAACAGCGCCGGGCTGGTGTTTTTCCGTATGACTGAGCTTCTAGAGGTTCCTCTGCAGTACAAGTCACGGAGCTTCATACGTAACCTCGCCGTCTACTTTGGACCCGCTCTCGTCGTAAGCGTCGCTTACATGGACCCCGGAAACTACGGGACCGACATCGTAGGAGGATCATCGTTCGGCTACACTATGCTCTGGGTAGTATGGCTCGCTGGCATCATGGCCATGCTTCTCCAATATCTCTCAGGAAAACTGGGAATCGCCACCGGGCATTCCCTGCCAGCTATGATACGACTGCACCTGAAGGCGCCGCGCTATGTTATTCCCTACTGGCTCGCATCGGAGGCGGCCGCCGCAATGACGGACCTGGCAGAGTTTCTAGGAACTGTCATAGCTCTGTACTTACTCTTCGGGGTTCCCTTGATCTACGGAACTTTTCTCTCGGTCTTAGACGTACTGTTGATACTAGGTATCACCCGAGGGAAGGCCCGAAGGCTCGAATATGCATTTCTCCTCTTTGTTTCAATTATCGGATTCGGATACCTATACGAAATCTTCCTGACATCTCCAGACACGGCAGGGATTCTGAGAGGCTCAATCATACCGACTCTTAGCACGGTACCCGAACTCCTCCTTGCGGTCGGAGTCATTGGAGCGACGGTCATGCCTCACGCCGTCTTCCTCCACTCCGCACTCACGAATGATAGAGTAACCGATCCGAGGGTGGAAGTCAAGAAGTACGTATTGCGTCTTCATCAGGCAGAGAGTATCATCATGTTCACGATGGCGGGTCTGGTTAATGCGGCGATAATGATAATGGCTGCCGCGGCGTTTTATCCCAAGATATCCGTTCCGACGATAGACATAGCGTACAAGACACTCCTTCCCCTCTTCGGTCCTCCAGCCGCAGTTATCTTTGGAATAACCCTTCTATCATCTGGATTATCCTCATCGACAACAGGCACATTGGCCGGACAAGCAATCATGGAAGGAATGCTCGGTAAGAAGATTAATCCATGGATGAGGCGGCTCGTCACGAGATTCGTTAACACCATCCCCACTACCATCGCGATCCTTCTTGGATTGAACCCGCTCATTATCCTGGTCTACAGCCAAGTCGCCCTGAGCCTCCTGCTTCCTCTCCCTCTCGTACCTCTTTGGTGGTTTACTCGGAATAGGAGTCTGATGGGAGTATTCACAAACCGGCTAATAACAACGATCTTGGCAGGAATCTTCGTTCTTATCATAATCGGGCTCAACATAATGCTCCTTTACTTCACTTTCACCGGTGCCTCATAGGAGGTTCTCTAGAGAGTGATTGTATCGCCGGCGATTTCGACCAAAGCATAAGCCACAAGAAGCCTGCCTGTAGGCGTTCTCGCAATTTCCTTGACGAAGACTGCGGAGGTTTACAATGTTCCTCGGGGCACAGCCTATCTTACTAGCCAGCAGGTCCTCCTCTACATTACCTATCTAGTATTCTACGTTCTGCTAGCTCGAATTCTCAACAAGACAGAAGTAGGCGAGGTCGCGGTCCTTGCCCTAATTCAGGCGCTTCTGACGGGACTAATTTCCGGGTCATTACCTCTCGCCGCAACCCGCTTCATATCCAGAAGCATCGTTGCCGGAGATACTCAGGCGGCTGCCGGAGTAGCCAGGGTGACTCTGAGACTGTCGCTCGCACTAGCTGTGCCTGTGGTTGCACTTGCCGTACTCTTCTCGCCCTATCTCAGCGGCTTCCTTCGAGGCGCCACAGACCCTACTAACTTATTGCTTGTGACATTCATTGCTTCCTTCTTCCTTGATCTAACGCTTCTCTACACGGCATTCTTCCTAGGGGTTGGGCGGTATGCGCAGACTCTCTATCAAAACGCCCTGTTCGTTCCTCTCAGCCGTGGACTCGGGCTCGTGCTAGCTTACTACGGCATCGGAGTCTTGGGCTTTGCTCCCTTACGAGTCCTTGGGATTGCGACAGGCTGGGCCGTTGGAGGAATCGCGACCGTACTTCTATCCGTCTACCTCTGGCATGGCCAGCTTCCTAAAGGGGGCAACTATCCTCTGCGACCCATATTGGTCTTCAGTCTTCCCGTATTTGCATCTGCCTTGATTACTTTGGGACAGCAGTGGGGCGACCTAGGCATAATCTATCTCCTCCTAGGCGCAACCATTCTGGGACCTTACTACCTTGTAGTGTCCAGTGTGAATTTCTTGTCAGTGCTCTGGATGCCGGTGAATCAGGCGATCTATCCCGCGCTCTCCGCGGCTCACTCAACGGGCGAGCCCAAAGAGGTCTCGGACAGATTAGCCACTGCTTTCAGACTGATCAATTTGACGGTTCTTCCGATTGGTTCTGCTCTAGCTGCAATAACTCCAACCGCCCTTGACATCGTATATGGCGCGACGTACGTGGGTGAGGCCTTGACGTTATCGATTCTCTCGCTGTCTTCTATTTTCGTGGCCCAAGGGGTCTTGTTGGTCACAACTCTGCAAGCCGTTGGTCATACCAGGCGATACTTGGTGGTCACTCTTGTATCGACTATCGCGTTTATGGGATTCGTGGGGTTTGCAGCCCTCCCGTTGGGAACGCTTTCCGGAGCCATCGGTCGGGCCCTACTTTCGATACTAATCGTGGCGCTTGCGAGATTTTCGCTTCGCCATGAAGTCTCAACGCATATCGATTCTGCGTTGTCGAAGGCCATTCCATTGGCCGGTGGAGTGGGATTGCCGTTGCTGGCCCTTGATCAGTTCTTCCTCCTGTATCACCCTGTTAGACCGGTCTTTCAACTGGTCATCCTCTTCGGTCTATTCGCGGTGTTGTACGGCGGGATCAGCCGGCGGCTCCGAGTATTTCAT